>NZ_PDJB01000001.1:107500-727914 GCF_002563895.1 Pseudomonas lurida
TGGTTCTGTATGGAAGGGCCATCGCTCAACGGATAAAAGGTACTCCGGGGATAACAGGCTGATACCGCCCAAGAGTTCATATCGACGGCGGTGTTTGGCACCTCGATGTCGGCTCATCACATCCTGGGGCTGAAGCCGGTCCCAAGGGTATGGCTGTTCGCCATTTAAAGTGGTACGCGAGCTGGGTTTAGAACGTCGTGAGACAGTTCGGTCCCTATCTGCCGTGGACGTTTGAGATTTGAGAGGGGCTGCTCCTAGTACGAGAGGACCGGAGTGGACGAACCTCTGGTGTTCCGGTTGTCACGCCAGTGGCATTGCCGGGTAGCTATGTTCGGAATAGATAACCGCTGAAAGCATCTAAGCGGGAAACTAGCCTCAAGATGAGATCTCACTGGAACCTTGAGTTCCCTGAAGGGCCGTCGAAGACTACGACGTTGATAGGTTGGGTGTGTAAGCGCTGTGAGGCGTTGAGCTAACCAATACTAATTGCCCGTGAGGCTTGACCATATAACACCCAAGCAATTTGACTACTCTAACGAGCATCAGATTGCGGTGTGTGAAGACGAAATGAACCGAAAGTTCGAATCTCACAAACACCGAAAGCTATCACATACCCATTTTGCTGAAGCGAGGCCAGCTGGCCACGACTCAGTACCCGAATTTCTTGACGACCATAGAGCATTGGAACCACCTGATCCCATCCCGAACTCAGCAGTGAAACGATGCATCGCCGATGGTAGTGTGGGGTTTCCCCATGTGAGAGTAGGTCATCGTCAAGATTAAATTCCAAAACCCCTGTTTGCTGACGCAAACAGGGGTTTTGTTTATGTAGAAGTCCATGAATTTCACCGGCACGTTGCCAACGCAACGGTCTGGTACACAGAATTTCTTGACGACCATAGAGCATTGGAACCACCTGATCCCATCCCGAACTCAGCAGTGAAACGATGCATCGCCGATGGTAGTGTGGGGTTTCCCCATGTGAGAGTAGGTCATCGTCAAGATTGAATTCCGAAACCCCTGTCTGCTAGCGCAGACAGGGGTTTTGTCGTTTAGGGGTCGTACTTATCGGTGCTTCTACGGCTCCACTGGCCGCTCCTCAAGCAATGATGGGCGGGTGGAGGCTGCAGGTAGAAAAAAGCCAACGCCCGTTATCAGGCGCCGGCTTGGTTTGAACTTAGGCGTATCAGAACTGATAACTCACAGTCGCGCTGAGATTACGTTCTTCCCCCAGATAGCAGAAGTTCAGGCTGGCACAGGAAGCCACATAAGTCTCATTGGTAAGGTTGTTGGCATTGAGCCTCACATCGACACCCGCCAGTCCTACTTTGCCCAGGTCATAGCCTACAGACGCGTCAAACAGCGTGTAGGACGGTACCTTCATAGTGTTCTCCGCATCAGCCCAGCTATAACCGACATACCGCACCCCACCCCCCAGCCTCAATCCGTCCAGCGCTCCGCTATCGAACTTGTAATCCGCCCAGACCGACGCCATGTGACGCGGTGCTTGAGTGGGCGAATTGCCCTTGTTCTCGATCACGTTGTCAGCAGTACTCAAGGTACTCACCATCGATTTGGAGTACGCGATATCGGTAAAGGTGTAGCTACCCAGAACCTTGAGGTTGTCGGTCAACTGCATATGTGCTTCCAGTTCCAATCCCTGTGAGCGAACGGCCCCTACAGCACGATAGAAGTTTTCCTGGGGTAGCTTGGTCGCCAAGTTTTCCTGGTCGATGCGAAACCACGACGCTGTGAACAGATTGTCCGTGCCTGGCGGCTGGTACTTCAGGCCCACCTCCCACTGCGTTCCATCAGTCGGTGCCAGCGGGTTGCCTGCGCTGTCTGAATAGGAGTTGGGATTGAAGGATTCGGAATAGCTGAGGTAGGGCGCCAGCCCATTATCAAACAGATACATCGCCCCGGCGCGCCCAGTGAGCTTGGTGCGTTTGTCACTGATTTCGGTGCCAATCGGGCGGCTCGTCTCGGAGATCCGATTCTCATCGGACGTCTCTACCCAGTCCTGCCGCAGCCCCAGGGAAAATCGCCATTTATCCATTTCAACCAGGTCTTGCAGATAGACGCCAGTCTGCTCGAGCCGGCGCAGGTAACTGGTTGGGCTGTCATAGCGGATAGCGGAATTGCCATACACAGGATTGAATGCATTGATTGACTGTAGCGACCCACTCGTCCAATCCACTACGGTTTTACGCCGCTGGTAATCGGCGCCCATCAGCACCGTGTGTTTGGTTGCCCCAGTGAAAAACTCGGCTTGCAGCATGTTATCGATGATAAAAGCGTGCAGCTTCTCATCGCCTCCCGAGTAATAGCGGTTCAGCTCATTGCTGGTCGGTGTGGTCCAGCCATACGCATACACCTGGTCCAACTGCACGTTGGAATCCAGGTACCGGAAGTTTTGTCGGGCAGTAAAGACATCATTGAAGCGATGTTCGAACTGATACCCAAAGGATTGTTGATCACGCCGGTACCCATCCACCCCCGGCTCGCCTTCGAAGAAATGGCTGGAGATCCTCTGGCCATTACGTTGGTGCAGCGCGCCGTCGGCCGGCATACCGCTGTGATAGCCTCCATCAGGGTCGTGCTGAAGATAAGCCTGGAGCGTCAGCGAGGTGTCATCGGTAAAGTCCATGCTCAACGTTGGCGCCAACGCGTACCGCTGTTCCCTGGCGTGGTCGAATTGTGTGTCGGACTTATCCGCCAGTCCCGTCAAACGATAGGCGATGCGTTTGTCGTCATCTACCGGGCCGCTGAAGTCAAAACCCATACCGCGTTGACGATGGCTGCCTACTGTCGCCTGTACCTGATGATAAGGCTCGAACAACGGCTTCTTGCTGGTCAGCGCCACCAGGCCGCCGGGCGAACTGCGCCCGTACAACACCGAAGAAGGTCCTCTGAGAATGTCCACGCGCTCCAGGAAATACGGATCAACCTGCATGGTGCTGTAAGTGCCGCTGTCCCCCATGGACTTCAAGCCGTCGAGGTAAATGTTATCCACGGACCCATCGTTGAAGCCGCGCATCGCCACATAGTCATAGCGGTGCGTCGCACCATAGGGGTTGGTCAACACACCTGGCGTGTAGCGCATGGCTTGAGCAACCGTCTGCGAACCTTGGTCATCCATCTGCTCGCGTGTCACCACCAAAACTAAGTAAATTCGTCAAAAAATATTTTGTTTAGAAATACCGTATCCATTCTCCAGGATCTGCATTTTCGATCACTTTTCTTGACCAGTGAGAGCACGGATAACCAAGTTATTCGATGAAAACGCGAGGTTCTCTCACCCTCAATTGGAACATTTGTACTCATAAAACGGAAAGTTCCATACCGTTTGTCGGATATTTATTTCACTCGTTACGTTTTATCTCGATAAAAATCAATGAATTAACCTGGACTCTTAAAAACGCATTAGGTGTCATGATATTGGCGTCATTTATATGTGATGTTATTTTAAGTCGATTAATAAAAACTATGGATGGAATATGCGAGCGGCTCCCCATTATTCTCAGATGCTGCTCTGCCTGGCATTTTTAGGCGAAAGTGCTGCCCAGCGTGCCTTTGCATCGCCTAGCCCAGGCGATTTGAACCTCATTCGTGGTCAACAAAACCAATTGCTTGAAGAGCAACGCCGTCGCCTTGAAGATATCAAGGAGCTGCCAGGCAAATCTGAAGCGGCCTCCGCTACGGTGGCACCGGAGGATTCACGCTGCTTTCTCATCAAAACCATCGAATTTAAAGGCGCTGATGCCCTGTCGGTAGCCGAGCGCGACCGCTTGCTCAAGCCCTACATCGGTCAATGCCTCGGTGTGTCGCAACTGAACGCGCTACTCAAGGCGGTTACCGATCAATACGTTGATAGGGGCCTCGTCACCAGCCGTGCGTACTTGCCGCAACAAGACCTGTCCAGTGGGCACCTGCAGGTGCTGGTGGTGGAGGGCAAGCTTGAAGGGTTGAAGGCGGGCGAAGGTAGCCAACTGTCTGAGCGTGAGTTGTCCATGACCTTTCCAGGTCAACTCGGTGTGCCGGTCAACCTTCGGGAAATCGAACAACTGCTGGAGCAACTCAACCGGTTGCCGTCGAACAAGGCCAAGATGGACCTTGCACCTGGCTCTCAGGTAGGTGGTAGCAATGTGGTGGTTAACAACACCCCCCAAAAACCTTGGCTCGTGAGCCTTACACGCAGCAATGAAGGCCAAAAAAGCACGGGCGAACAACAATGGGGGACCGGCTTTGAGTGGGATAGTCCTTTGGGTTTGGCTGATCAATTGGTGCTTCGCGGTGGTCATGATGCAATCAGCGACCATCAAAAAACCTCCAAAAACGCCGCACTCAACTACAGCTTGCCGTGGGGCTGGTGGACCTTCAGCTACGCCTATAGCGAGAGCGAATACCGCTCATTAGCCCAAGGCAACGGCTTTGATTTCAAACAAACAGGTGATAGTGAAAACCACCAATTGCGTGCCGAGCGGGTTGTCTACCGCGATGCATTGAGTAAAACCTCGCTCAACGTCGGTGTGTCCCATCTGCGCACCAACAACTACATCGAAGACAGTCGCCTAGCGGTGAGCAGCAATCGCTTGAGCGAGCTGCAACTGGGGATCAACCACGGTCGTCGGGTGGGCAGTGCCTTCGTCAACATTGACCTGGGTGTGCAGAACGGCATCGGCGCCTTTGATGCCCAGCGTAATAACCAGCACCGAGATCAATTGGGCAGTCTCACGGCCACCCCGGACTACCGCAAATACACCGGCACAATCAGCTATCTGCAGCCGTTCACGCTGTGGGGTGAGTCATTGAGTTTTACCAGCCTGGTTACCGGTCAGCGCAGTGAGGACGTGTTGTTCAGTGCGCAACGCATGAGTTTGGGAGGGCTGTCGTCTGTTCGCGGTTACAAGGATCAAACCCTCTCGGGCGACAGTGGTGGCTACTGGCGTAACGACCTGCGCTGGAGCCGCCCCGTAACTCTGGATTGGTTGCGTCCCGTACTCAGTGAATACGGCACCAGTTTGGGTTATGACCAAGGTGTGATCCGGCGCGACCGTTACAACGAAAACGTCCACGGCAGGGTATCCAGCAACTCCTTGGAGTTTTTCGCCAAAGGCCAATACCTCAGCACGAGTGTCACTCTTGCCCATTCCCTGGAACGTCCGAACGTAATCACCGAGCGCGAAGCGCCGATTTATTTCCGTATGGACTTTTTCCTTTAATTCTCTTTTTCGCTCTTTTTGAGATATTCGACATGGACGTTCTCCGTTCGGCTTCTTTGGCTCGTCAATTTTCTGTGCCTCTGACAACCCGAGAGCATTTTTGGGGAATGCCAAAGCGCGGGCTAGCCTTGTTGTTGGCCAATGTCATGTTCTGGCAACCCTTGTGGGCACAGGCTGATGGCATTGCGGTCAGTGGACCGAGCACGACCTTGGGTCAGGCGGGTAATGGAGTGCCGATCGTCAACATTGCCGCACCCAATGGCAGTGGTTTGTCTCACAACCAATTCAGTGACTATAACGTCGGTCAACAGGGCGTCATTCTTAACAACTCCACTAACCGCACCCAATCAACCCAGTTGGGCGGGATCATTCTGGGCAACCCTAATCTCAAGGGTAACGCGGCCAATATCATCCTCAACGAGGTGACCGGTGGTAGCCCCAGTCAGTTGCGTGGCTATACCGAAGTGGCGGGCCAATCGGCCAAAGTCATTGTTGCCAACCCGTATGGCATTAGTTGCAACGGCTGCGGGTTTATCAACACCCCCAATGTGACGTTGACCACGGGCAAACCGGTCTTGGATAACGGACGCCTGGACCATTACCAAGTGGATGGGGGGGCAATCTCCATTGATGGGCAAGGTTTAAATGCCAGCAACGTGGGCAGCTTTGAAATCATCACCCGCGCCGCGCAGGTCAATGCCCAAATCAACGCCAACCAACTGACCGTTGTGGCGGGGCGTAACGATGTTAATGCTCAAACCCTGGCCACTACCACCCGTGCAGACGACGGCAGTACTAAACCCCTATTGGCTATCGACTCCAGCGCTTTGGGTGGGATGTACGCCGGGGCTATTCGTCTGGTGGGGACTGAAGCGGGTGTCGGCGTAAAACTTGACGGCACGATGGCCGCCAGTGGTGGTGATATTCAGCTCGATGTCAATGGGCATTTGAGTTTGGCGCAAGCGGCAGCCAGTGGTGCGGTCACCGTCAAAGCCGTCAGTGCTGATTTGCAAGGGCCGGTCTATGGCGGCTCGACGCTGGCGGTCAACACGCAGGGCGATTTGAACAGCCGTAAAACCCTGGCGGCGCGTGACACCATCACCCTTACCAGCGGTGGTCAACTGACCAACAACGGCATCATCGAATCGGGTGTAAATGCCGATAACACGCGTAATAACACAGGTGATGTTCAGGTCACCACACAGACGCTGACCAACACTGGTAACAGCATCATTGCCAGTCGCACTCTTAATATTAGTGCGACTGGGACCGTCAATAACCAAGGCGGCACCTTAAGCGCCAAACAAGCCGCAACGCTCACCGCAAACTCCCTGGACAATCAAAACAAGGGACGAGTACTCAGCACCGGCAATCTGGATGTAACCGTAAACCAAGTACTCAATGCCCAAGGCGGTTTGATCACCAGCAGCGGCCCTTTAACGGCCACGTTAGGTGAGCTCAATAACCGTAGTGGTGAAATATCGAGTCTTGATGCAGCGACGATTACCGTGGCCACGTTGGACAACGTAGCGGGTCTGGTCACTGCCGGTAGTGCGTTGAAATTTTCAGCCAGCGGCGGCATCAACAACCGACGTGGCGAGATTTCCAGTAGCCAAAGCCTAAATCTTGTAGGGCGAGCCCTGGACAACAGCCAAGGCAAGCTGATCAGTAACGACGCGTTGACGTTAAACGGCACTAACCTGATTAACCAAGGCGGTCTGATTTCCGGTTTGCAGGGTGTGAGCGTGACGGGCACCGACCTGGACAACCGCAACAGCGGCACCGTTTCCAGCCGCTACGGCAATGTTGACGTTGAAGTGAGTAATGCACTGCAAAACAGTGGTTCGGGCGCATTGGTCAGTCAAAAAGACTTAACCGTCACAGCGGCCAGTCTGGATAACAGTGATAAGGGCATTGTTTCCAGCGGTGGAGGTCAAACTCTGACGATCAGCGATGTGCTCATCAATAGCCAAGGCGGCTTGATCGACAGCGGTGCCGACCTCGACCTCAACGCACACACCCTCAATAACACCGCTGGCGTCATCAACGCCCAGCGCACACTCACCCTGACCGGGACGAGTCTTGATAACACGCAAGGCAGCCTGGCCAGTAACGGTTCTGTCACCCTCGATCTTTTAGATGCCCTGACCAATACCCATGGGTTGCTCAGCAGTGGCGGTGACTTTTTATTAAAGCGGTCCACCCAAGTCAATAACCAGGACGGTCAATTGGCGAGTCAAGGGCTGTTGACATTGTTGATCGGTGGCTTGGATAACCGCAATAGTGGCACGGTAGCGGCTAACGACACGCTGACTCTCACAGCAACTGGGGCGGTGCTAAACGGCGACGATGGTTTAATCACCAGCAAAAACGCTGACCTTATTCTTAAATCCGACAGTCTCGACAATGCCAAAGCCAAACCGCATTGAATCTTGATGTATCAGGTGCTGCGGATAACCAAAGCGGCAAGCTCATTGCCCAAACAGGTGATGTTACTTTCAAGGCCGATAGCCTGGATAACCGTGGCGGTACACTGGCAAGTCTCATGGGCAACCTTCAAGCGCACACGGTGGGTGTGCTGCGCAATGGTTACGATCTCAATGACAATCGGCAGGGCGGCACTGTTCAGGGGCAGAACCTAAAACTGATCACGGGCAGTGTTGATAACTACGGGGGACGCATTGCTGCGCAAACCGGCGACGCCGAGGTCACCACCGGCAATTTCGACAATCGCAATGGCGGTCTTTACGCCAAAAAGTCCGTCAGTGTTACGGGCGCAGATTTTGATAACAGCGGTACGAACGATGGGCAGATTGCCGGTCAAGACATCACCCTCAATTTGAGCGGAGCCCTGAACAACCAAAAAGGCGTTATTGAAAGCGACAGTACCTTGAACATAACCGCTGTTAGCCTGGAGAACCAAAAAGGCCAGGTGCGTGCGTTGGGCAAGACTGGCAAGTCTGTGTTTCAAATCGGCGGTTTATTGGATAACCGCACTGGCACCTTGGAAGTCGCCAACCAAGACTTGGATATTCAAGTAGGCAGTTTCCAGAACACTGGCGGCACCTTGCTGCATGTGGGCTCCGGCACGTTGGGCATTGCTGCAGCGGCGCTCAATAATGCCGGTGGCAGTGTCACTACTCGCGGCGGCTTGACCATTGATCAAGACACATGGGCCAACAACAGTGTGATTCAGGCTGGGCGTCTGACGGTTAAGGTCAATACCTTGACCCAAGACGCCGGTGGTCAGTTGCTGGCTTCTGACAGTTTCACCGGCACTGGGAAAAACTGGACCACGGCGGGGTTGATTGCCAGTGATGGTACCTATGATCTGACCCTAGCGGGCAATCTGAATAGCACCGGACGTGCCAGCAGCCTGGGCAATTTTAACCTGACCGCTGCACAACTCGATTTGAGCAATACCGCGAGCCTTGCCGGTGGTGGTGCATCCACGGTCAACGTTACGGGCACGCTGACTAACAAGGGTCGCATAACCTCCGCTAGCGATTTTGTCCTGAACGCAGGCACGCTCAACAACTACGGGACGTTGGGCAGCGGTCAAAAACTCACCGCTACCACTGGCGCACTGCTTAATGATCACGGGTTGATTTTCAGCGGTGGCGATATGAGCCTTCGGGTTGATGCGCTGAACAACCTGTATGCCGATGTCTACAGCCTGGGTAATTTGAGCATCGACCGTGATGGTCAGGGCGGATTGGCTAGCAGCATTATCAACAGCTCTTCGAGCATTCAAAGCGACGGTAATTTGAGTCTGGCGGCGAGCACGATTCAAAATATTCGCGCCATTCTCACCGTCAGTAATCCGGGGATTTATACCGCAAGGATCGGTGAAGTCACCTGCATTGAAGGGTATAACGCAGGCGATTGCAGCGGTAAGCAAAATCACGTCTGGGAGATTGTTCAGCGTGAAAAGCTGGAGGTGACTGACGCCAGCAGTGCTTCAAGTATCACCTCGGGCGGATCCCTGAATATTAATGCCGGTGATCTGCTTAACCAGAGCAGCACCATCGCTGCTGCTGGTGATTTGGTAGCGAACCTCAACACCCTGACCAACACGGGTGTGGAGACGAGTGATACTGAAACGACGCGTGTGTACCTTTCAGAACGCACGCGTAATGCGGGTGCTTGGTACAACGCAGCTAGTTCTTTTACGAATAAGTACTGGTTTCAAAGTGCAGGGTACACCCCCAATGATTTGGGTGGCTTAACGGCGGCCATCAGTAGCTTCATCGGCATGACTGAGAGAGAGTGGACCCAGTTTGGCTCTACGCGAAAACTGGCCAGCAGCGATCAACGTTATGCCGCAGTGATTCAGGCGGGTGGGACGCCTACTATCAAGGTCCAGGGTACGCTCGATAACAGCGTGGTACGCGCAGGTTATACCTATGTCGGTAGTGGTGTTAAAACCACCACCGATGCTTCCGGCGCCAACGCCGCCGCCGGTTACTCGACCAAAATCACGTTTAATTCCCAACTGCATCCTGACCTTTCGCAACAGCAAATCAACCCACTGAGTCTGCCTGGGTTTAGCTTGCCAACCGGCCAGAACGGGTTGTTTCGGCTCAGTGGTCAAGTGGGTAATTCTGGCGCGTCATCGTCCACCGCCCCTGTGACGAGTGTTCAGGGCGTGCCGGACATCAGCAGCCAGTCTCGCCCCCAAAAATACCTGATCGAAACCAACCCGGCGCTCACCGACCTTAAGCAGTTCATGAGTTCGGATTATTTACTGTCCAACCTGGGGTACAACCCTGACACCAGTTGGAAACGTCTAGGCGATGGACTTTATGAACAACGCTTGATTGAGCAGGCCGTGGTGGCCCGTACCGGGCAGCGATTCATTGATGGGCAGACCTCCAATCAAGACCTGTTCAAGTATCTGATGAACAACGCTATCCAGAGCAAGCAGCAATTGAATCTGGCTGTTGGCGTGAGTCTGACGGCGGAACAAGTCGCCGCCCTGACTCACGATATTGTTTGGCTGGAAACCGCCGAGGTCAACGGTGAAAAGGTGCTGGTGCCTGTGTTGTATCTGGCCCAAGCCACTAACCGCTTGGCGCCCAATGGGGCCTTGATTGCAGGCAACGACCTTAATCTGATTGCTGGCAAGGATCTTCAGAACGCCGGGACATTGCTCGCCACCCGAAACCTGTCCGCTCAAGCCGGTCAGAATGTGGTTAACAGCGGGCTGGTACAGGCGGGTAACCGTTTGGACTTTCTGGCGGGTAATACGCTGGTCAATACAGCCGGTGGCGTCATCGCTGGCCGTGATGTGACCCTGACTGCGACCCAAGGCGATGTGGTCAACGAGCGCAGCGTAACCACGCACCAGAGCAGCAGTGGCTACCGCACCGAACGGACTGACTTTGTTGATAGCGCTGCGCGAGTAGAGGCCGCAAACAGCCTAACCGTGCAGGCGGGGCGGGATGTTAATAACGTCGGCGGCGTGATCAAGAGCGGTGCAGGTACGACTATCAATGCAGGCCGTGATGTAAATCTAGTCGCGGCAGAGCAGAACAACACCAATGCGGTTACAACGCGGTCCAGTAGTGCTAGCACCACACAGTATGGCTCGACTGTTGATGCTGGCCGAGATCTGAGCATCAGCGCCGGTCGTGACGTTACTGCTGTGGCCAGTCAGATCAAGGCTACGCGTGATGTGTCCCTGGCGGCTAGTGAGAGTCTGACGCTGGCGTCGGCTGCGGATGAACAACACTCATCGTTTAAGTCGAAAAAGGTTAAGGCCCAAGAAGATCATGTCAGCCAAGTGTCCACCACGGTGACCGCTGGTGGTGATGTCGCGCTGGCTGCTGGAAAGGATCTAACGCTGATCGCAAGCAGCGTCAACGCAGGCGATGAAGCGTACTTGGTGGCTGGCGGAAAACTTGGTCTGTTGGCAGCAGAAGACAGTGATTACTCACTGTACGACATGAAAAAAAGTGGGGGTTGGGGCAGCAAGAAAACCAAGCGTGATGAAGTGACCCAAGTCACCAACATCAGCAGTGAAATCAAGACCGGCGGCGACCTAACGCTCAAGAGCAGTGGTGATCAGCTTTACCAAGCCGCCAAGCTGGACAGTGGCAAAAATATCACCCTCGACAGCGGTGGTGCTATCACCTTCGAGGCGGTCAAGGACCTGCATCAGGAGAGCCACCAGAAGAGCAGTAGCGGTTTGGTGTGGAACAGCTCCAAGGGTAAAGGAAATACCGATGAGACTTTGCGCCAAACCCAGATAGTGGCGAAGGGACAACTTGCGATCAAGGCCGTCGAAGGACTACACATCGATATCAAACAGATCGACCAAAAAACGGTAGGTCAGGCTATCGATGCGATGGTGACGGCCGATCCGCAGCTTGCCTGGCTCAAGGATGCCGAGAAGCGAGGTGATGTTGACTGGCGCACAGTTCAGGAGGTTCACGAAAGTTTCAAATACAACAACTCAAGCCTAGGTGGAGCTGCGGCATTAGTTATCGCGATTATCGTCACGTACTTTACTTGGGGGTTGGGTGCCGGGCTTGTTGGAGCGGCCTCCACGACGACGACAGGCATTGCGGCAAGTAGCGTATACACCGCTGTAGCGATAAAAGTTGCGACAAGTGCCATCAACAACAAAGGCAATCTCGGCGCTATCGCCAAAGATGTGACTTCTGGCGAAAGCCTGAAAGGGTACGCAATAGCAGGGATTAGTGCCCCAATATCAAAACTGTTCGGTGTGACCGGAGCTTTAACCGCTTCAGATCTTGGTAGGCAACTGGCGGTCAATTCGGCGTTAAGAACCGTCGCAAATGGCGGCAGCTTTACAAAAAATGTGGGACAAGCCGCAATTGATCTGGCATCTAGTCTCGTATCAGGGATGATTTACGAGCGCGTAGGCAGTTCGCTAAGTGGTTCTGGCCTCTCTACCAAAGTGGCTGTGCATGCCATTGTGGGCGGTTTGATTGCGGAGGCTGCCGGAGGTGACTTTGCGTCGGGCGCTATCGCAGCAGGCGCGAACAAGGCGCTGATACAGACCTTTGGCGCTGAAATGTTTCCAGGTGACGCTCATGATCGCCTGTTAGCGATGACCTCACAACTGATAGGTATGACCGTCGCGGCTGGGGTTGGCGGTAGTAGCAAGGACCAAGAGATTGCTGGTTGGGTTGCACAGCAAGGTACGGTTTATAACTACCTTGAGCAGTCAGATGTTAAGGCATTTGCCTCTGGAATGGCTTCGTGCAAAGACGACGACGAATGCCAGCGGAACAAGTGGAAAAATGAGCGTTACGACGAAGAGAGCCTTTACAAAACTCAATATGCGCTAAGCCTTACCAGTTCGTTGTTAGCCAAAGATAAATTGCCGGAAATCATCGCCTCTATTGATGATCTGATGGCGATTCAATGTGTTACGTCGGTTTGTGAGGGCTATAAAACCCTATTGGTGAGCCGTGCTGTCGCAGCGGCAACCCATTTGACTCAACAAATTGCTGATTGGGGCCCTTCGATGGATCGGCTGGCCTTGTTGCAAGCTGGGGGAGCTACGAGTAGCAGTTTGGAGCCAAGGCCGAAGCTTCCTGGGGCGACCGAACCTGCTGGCTTGACTCAGCTCGAAAAGGCAATAAAGTACCTACAAGGTGCAAAAGCTACTGGTGGCGTTGCTGGAAAGGTAGATGATCTTGCCTCTACTGGGACACCTGTTCGTCCCACACCCCAAAAATCTGAAATTGATGTCGGCGCTGATCTTGGTGCTGGAGCTCGCCCACAAGTCAGTTATAAAAATGGACAAGAAGTTCCTTACGGCACTTCGGGTAGTGTTCGTCCAGACTGGTGTGTAGGTAACGTATGCAGTGTTGAAGTGAAAAACTACAACATCGCAAAAAATCAAAGCGGATTGATTAGTAATGTTTCCAAGCAAGCCCTCCAGCGAGCTGAAAATTTACCGCAAGGAATGCAGCAGCAAGTCGTTATTGATATTCGAGGGCAAGCTGTTACGCCTGTGCAGCGTGCGCAAATCGTTCGTGGAATAGTTGATAAGTCAAATGGGGCAATATCTCCCTCATCCATCAGGTTTAAAGCAGAATGAAAAATGTAGGTGTTCTTGCCGCAATGACAATATCTGTCTTAGGTCCAGCCTCTGACGTTGACTGTTTTTTTAAGTCAGTTGTGTTTTTTCTTGAGGGCGGCAAAAGAGGAAGCAGGTATCCCTTGGTTACAGAGAAGCTTTATTGCCGCTCTTTAAGCAAAAACGAACTGGCTGAGTTAAAGATAGATTTAGAGAGTGTAAGGGCTGAGTTTAATAGCATTCCTGCGGATAGCTTTGATATAAGCGCTTTCGGGGTGGACGAGGAAAATACTCGTTTGCTTTTGAGTGGTAATACTCTGGCTGATATCTTTGCTCGCTTCTTCAAAATTATTTTTGATGCTGTCGAATGTTCAGATGTTTTTTATAAAGAGTTTAATGAGTACGTCCCTTTAAGAATCGGCTTTACCGACGCGCCTGACTATATTTTTGATGTGAATCGTTCCGAAGACTTGTATAACTCTCTTGCTTCTGACGAGTTACCGTTCTGGCGTCGCTGATCTGTAGAAATTCTATTTTTTATTTAGCACCGGCTTAACGCCGGTGTTTTTGCATCCGATTTGCAGCCCTTTTGCTATCTATTTGCTTCCCTTTTGCTCCCAGGTTGCATCCTTTCTGCACTCAGGTTGTACCCCTTTTGCACCCATCCTTACGACCTACGGTCTACCTGCTCAATACGCCCTTTTTCAGCATGATTTTTCGCTCCTTAACAGGAGCAAAATCTCAATACACAACACGCACCCCCGTCCGGGGTAAGTGTTTCCTTGTAGATCAAAGGGTTAGCCATTTTTCGTGCTGATTGGTGGTTATACATTTGTAATACAAAACAGAGCTAACTATTTGATTTGTCTAGGATCATGTGTATAGCTTTTGTTATACATCGCTCCATAACTTCGCTTGCTTAGCTGTTTCGCCTGTCCCGAGCCTTTTCCAACGGATCAACCAGTTGCTCTGTCATGGCCAGCAGAAAGAATCCCCAGACGATAGCGGCATAAGCCCAAAAGCTATTGAGGTACTGTAGCCAAATGAAATGATCGTGACCAAATATGCTCAGCAGAGCATAGGCAAACAACAAAGCTGCGATAACTGGAAAGAGCAGAAAATTTGTCTTTAGGTACAGCTCAAAATGTAGTTCGGCAATTAGTTTGTAAGTGAGAAGTGCTATTCCGCCGGACCAAATGGCTTTTAGCCCAAAAATAAGAAAGAATCGTCTCGTCTGAACAGCTTCTGAGAGATGATCTGGTATGCCGAACCATATGCTGCCGTCAACCGAAATCTGTGGGCCACTTATTAGGAAATAAGCCACTGCCAGCATTGGCCAAGCAAGGATTTTTGAAAGGTCTTGCAGGTTTTTTACATCAGTGAGTTTCGGCATTACGTCAGCCATATTCGAGCAGTCCTTAGTTTCGTATATCTACCCGTCCTTGGTTTTCTCGGTTATGCGCCGGGCAGCCTATTGTTATCCGTCCCCATGATTTTTGATGCCTGATACTTGAGAATCATCCCATCGAGCAGTGCCTTTATCACTGATTTCTCGGCTTCGGGCATATGGCTGACGGCCTCAAAGCGGAGGCGCAAATCGTCGGACGGCCCGCGTTCTCCTTCAGCAAACACCAAATCATCCAAACTGACGTGCAGAGCCTGAGCAAGCCGAATTAGGGCTTCTAAGGTTGGCTGCGCCGTCCCTGCCTCATAACGCCGAATCTGATTAACGTGCACTGACGCGGTGTCAGCCAGAGTTTGCTGGGTTAGATCGGCGGCTTTGCGCAGCTGGATCAGGCGTGTGGGGAAATGCATGGGTAGGAACCAGATCGTTTCGGATTCCATAACTGTATGCCCTGTCTCTGATAAGGTTTGACTTGGACACAGTATAAGGTATTAAAATAAAACCTCAAACGAGCGTTGACGTATTTTGGAGAAAACCCGATGGCCCGCATCCCCGAAGCCGAACTGGAACGCCTCAAACGGGAGGTGTCGCTGGTTCGGCTGATCCAGTCGCAGGGTCATGAGTTGAAAAAGCGCGGCAAGGACTGGGTAATGTGCTGCGTGTTTCATGACGAAAGCACACCCAGCCTGTCGGTCTCCGAGGAGAAAAATCTCTATCACTGCTTTGGCTGCGGGGCCGCAGGTTCGGTGATCGATTGGGTGATGAAAACTCAAGGCGTGTCGTTGCCGCACGCGGTTCAACTGCTGCGCAACGACGCACCACTGGAGAGCGCGGAAAAAGTCGGTGTGTCGCGCAGCCAAACCCGACACCTCCCTTCTTTAGCTGCGGGCTCTTCTGATCTTGAAGCCGCGGCGCTGCTGCGTTCGGTGGCTGAGTTCTATCACGCCAATTTCAAACAGTCCCCCGAAGCATTGGCCTATCTGGCGTCTCGCGGCCTGAACCATCCCGAGCTGATCGAGCATTTTCAGCTCGGCTATGCCAATAAAACCCTGACCTATCGTTTGCCTGCCGGATATACCCAGGCAGGCCGCCAGATGCGTGAGCAGTTGCAGGCCTTGGGTGTTTTGCGTTCTACCGGACACGAACATTTAAACGGTTGTCTGGTCGTGCCGGTGTTGGGTCTGGAAGACGGCGCGCAGCCGGAGCAATCCGGGCGAGTGATGCAGCTTTACGGACGGCGAATGCAGCCGAACAACAAAATTCCGGCTAACCAATCTCGGCATTTGTACTTGGCCACGCCGTTGCGCGGAGTCTGGAACGAAGCGGCGTTGTTGGCCAATCTGGAAATTATTCTCTGTGAGTCGCTGATCGACGCCATGACCTTTTGGTGTGCGGGTTTTCGCAACGTCATCAGCGCTTACGGTGTGAACGGTTTTTCCCAAGATCACTGGCAGGCCCTGAAACACCACGGCACCCAGCGGGTAATTATTGCTTTCGACCGCGACTCAGCGGGAGACGCAGCAGCCGAAAAACTGGCCGAGGAACTACGCTCTGCCGGCATCGAAGTATTTCGTTTGTTGTTCCCACAAGGTATGGACGCTAACGCTTTCGCCTTGCAGGTAGAAAATCCGGCCCAGGCGCTGGGCGAACTGCTGCAACAGGCGCTGTGGCAGGGCCAAGGCATGCCGGTTTTGGTCGAGCCAGAAATCACTTTTTCTTTAGCCGCTGCGCCGCAGGCAACCGCCGAGTTGCCACCGGTGCCGGGAGTTTCCGATTCGGAAACTTTGACGGTCGCGGGACCAGTTTCCGAATCGGAAACTTTTAGCGAAAACGCCCAGGGCGATCTTTTGTTGGCCGTTGCCGACCGTCGATGGCGGGTACGTGGCTGGAAAAAGAACCTCGGCCCGGAGCAAATGCGGGTCAATGTGCAGGTGCGCCGCGAGGTCGCCGAAGAGCACGTAATGGGCCGCGAAGCGGCCTATTACGTGGACAGTTTTGATTTGTATGCGGCCAAAGCCCGGTATAGCTATTTGAAACAGGCCAGCATAGAGCTGGGCGTGCCGGAAGAAATTATCAAGCGCGACCTGGGCAAGTTGTTGCTCAAGCTGGAAGGTTTGCAGGAAGCGACAATCCAGGCGGCACTGGCCCCGAAAAATCCCACCCCGACGCTGAGCGCCGAGGATGAGCTGGCCGCATTAAACCTGTTGCGTGCGCCGAATCTGATCGAGCGCATCGAGGCAGATTTGACCCGTTGTGGTGTCGTCGGTGAATCCTACAACCTGCTGGCCGGGTACTTGGCGGCCGTTTCTCGCAAACTTGATCAGCCCTTGGCGGTGTTAATTCAGTCATCAAGCGCGGCCGGTAAATCAAGCCTGATGGACGCAGTTCTAAACCTGATGCCGGAAGAAGAACGCATCCAATACAGCGCCATGACCGGCCAGAGCCTTTTCTATCTTGGCGAAACGGATCTGCAACACAAGATTCTGGCCATCGCCGAGGAAGAGGGCGTTCGCCAAGCGGCCTATGCCCTGAAATTGCTGCAATCGGACGGCGAATTGACCATTGCCAGCACCGGCAAGGACGAAGCCACCGGCAACCTGGTGACCAAGCAATACAGCGTCAAGGGCCCGGTGATGTTGATGCTCACCACCACGGCCATCGACGTGGACGAAGAACTGCTCAACCGTTGTTTGGTGCTGACCATCAACGAAAGCCGCGAACAAACCGAAGCCATTCACGCAGCCCAACGCAAAAAACAAACCCTCGACGGCCTGCTGGCCGACGCTGAAAAACAGGCGATTACTCGCCTGCATCAGAACGCCCAGCGCCTGATCAAAACCGTGGCGGTGGTCAATCCGTTTGCTGATCAACTGACGTTTCTTTCGGACAAAACCCGCACCCGGCGCGACCACATGAAGTACCTGACGCTGATTCGCTGCATTGCCTTGCTGCATCAGCATCAACGCCCGATCAAACACGTCGAGCATCGCGGCAAATCCCTGGCCTACATCGAGGTCACGAAGGGCGACATTGTGTTGGCCAACCGGCTGGCCCACGACATTCTTGGTCGCACCCTGGACGAACTACCGCCGCAAACGCGGCGTTTGCTGGAGCTGTTGCAAGGCTGGGTCGAGGCCCGAAGTCAGGCGCAGGGACTCAAAGAAAAAGAGTTTCGGTTCGGTCGCAAGGACGTGCGCGAGGCCACTGGCTGGGGAGATACCCAGTTAAAAATCCATTTGGGCCGACTGACCGAACTGGAATACCTGCTGCTGCACCGCAAGGGGTTGGCCCATGAATACACCCTCACGTATGACGGCAAAAGTGGCAACCAACCGCACCTGATGGGCTTGATCGATGCCGACCAACTCGACAACACATCCGCTCGGTCGGGGGATTCAGAAAAGCGGTCGGACTCAGGTCGGGTCATGGTCGGTACTCAGTCGGACACCCTCAACCATGCGCAAAGCCACGCTGTTTCTGGCGTTGAGGCCGAAGCGGTCGGCCTGAACGAAAAAGCACTGATCCAGCCGCCACAAAAAAACCACTCCGCGTTGTCCAGCGCCGTCTAAGTCGAGGTGGTTATGCCGAAAAAAGGCGAGAGCAAAAAACAGCGTGTGTCGGAACAAATCATTGGCCCGCTGGGCGATCCGGGCAGCCTGTATTTTCAGATGAAACAGTTCCTGCAATACCAGCGCGAACGGGGTTATTCCGAGCGCACCGTGGGCAACCGCGAAAGCCTGCTGATTGCGTTTATCCGCTGGTGTGACGAACGAGGTCTGACCCGACCACAAGAAATCACCCGACCGATTTTAGAGCGCTACCAGCGTCATCTTTTTTTGTATCGAAAAGCCGATGGCGAAGCGCTGTCAGCGCGTAGCCAAACGGTGCGCATCACACCAATTCGGGTGTGGTTCAAGTGGCTGACCAAAACCAACCGCATCTTGTACAACCCGGCTTCCGACCTCGATCTACCGAGGATGGAACAGCGTTTGCCGAAACATATCCTCAGCAGCGACGAAGCTGAACGCATCCTCAATGTGCCGGACACCCAAACCCCGACCGGCATCCGCGACAGGGCGATGCTGGAAACCCTCTACAGCACCGGCATGCGCCGCATGGAGTTGATTGGCCTGAGCTGGAGCGCCATCGACTACGAGCGCGGCACGGTGATGATTCGTCAGGGCAAGGGCAAAAAAGATCGGATGATTCCCATCGGCGAGCGGGCCTTGGCGTGGATCACCAAATACCGCGACGACGTCCGGCCCCATTTTGTTTTGGGCCAGGACGATGGCACCTTGTTTTTGACCCAGCAGGGCGAAGGATTTAGCCCCAATCGACTGACGCAACTGGTGCGCGAACACATCGAAAAAGCCAACATTGGTAAGCGTGGCAGTTGCCATTTGTTCCGCCACACCATGGCCACGCTGATGCTGGAGAACGGCGCCGATATTCGTTTTATCCAGGCCATGCTCGGGCATGTCAGCCTGAACACCACGCAGATTTACACCCAGGTCAGTATCCGGGCGCTCAAGGAAATTCACACTGCGACCCATCCGGCACGTTTGCAACGTCAGAACACAGCCAGCCAAACCATGGCTGAACCCCTTCCTGACGACCCGGTTGAGGCTCTGTTAACCGCTCTGGACGCCGAAGCGGACGAAGAGAGCGATCAGGCCTGACAAATGCCAGACAAACACATGACAAGTGCCTGACAAGCACCTGAAGTCATGACAAATGCCTGACAACCTCCCTACAAATGCCAGACATCCCCGCAGGCCGCAAAGCGGCCTCGATCCACGGCAAAAAATACAGGCACGCCATGGATGTATACATCCGGTGCCAAAGGGGTGCCCTTTGAAACCCCAAGCCGCCTCTACGAGTCGATAAATCTGAGTCATCTTTTGGACCGGAAATGTTTTGTGGCCACCGCCTGCACGCAGTCGATGTCCGCAAAACCCTGATCAGGGCTGCGCCCCGACACCCCTTTATGTCCAAAGCCTAACGCGCTGCGCTTGTTGGCCACAGCCGACACGGCGGCTACGCCACCGCATCGTCAGGGGCTACCGAACGGGCATCAGCCAGGTACTTCGCCACTGCATGCAGGCTCATCAGAGTCGATAGGGCAAACGGTCAACTTCACGCCCAGCGCATGCACGATCACCAGCAGCGCGTCCAAGCGCAGGGTGTCACCGGCGCTGAAAAAACCTTCCAACTGATCGTGTGTAAGCCCTGTTGCTTGGGCGATTACACCGATGCCCTTGGCGTGTGCCGCCATGCCTAATACCTTGCCGAGATAACCTGCATCACCCGTCTGAAGCGCATCCGTGAGAAAGATGGCCACCGCTTGCGGGTCGGTCATGGCGTGCGCTGGATCGTATGGAGTGAGTAGCTCGGGCATGGGAAATGACTCGCGTGACAGAAATTTAAAATAGCGTATTGAGCGTGTTGAAACGGATTCAAAACCCGCGTCGGGGTGGTTTTGTGGGGTGACAGCGCGCCACCTGATCCGACCGGCGTGCAGGCCGCGCCACGTCTGGCGTTGCGCGTGTAGACAACGAAAATCGCGTCGGGTGATACTGTTGGTGCAAAAGCTACTGGTGGCGTTGCTGGAAAGGTAGATGATCTTGCCTCTACTGGGACACCTGTTCGTCCCACACCCCAAAAATCTGAAATTGATGTCGGCGCTGATCTTGGTGCTGGAGCTCGCCCACAAGTCAGTTATAAAAATGGACAAGAAGTTCCTTACGGCACTTCGGGTAGTGTTCGTCCAGACTGGTGTGTAGGTAACGTATGCAGTGTTGAAGTGAAAAACTACAACATCGCAAAAAATCAAAGCGGATTGATTAGTAATGTTTCCAAGCAAGCCCTCCAGCGAGCTGAAAATTTACCGCAAGGAATGCAGCAGCAAGTCGTTATTGATATTCGAGGGCAAGCTGTTACGCCTGTGCAGCGTGCGCAAATCGTTCGTGGAATAGTTGATAAGTCAAATGGGGCAATATCTCCCTCATCCATCAGGTTTAAAGCAGAATGAAAAATGTAGGTGTTCTTGCCGCAATGACAATATCTGTCTTAGGTCCAGCCTCTGACGTTGACTGTTTTTTTAAGTCAGTTGTGTTTTTTCTTGAGGGCGGCAAAAGAGGAAGCAGGTATCCCTTGGTTACAGAGAAGCTTTATTGCCGCTCTTTAAGCAAAAACGAACTGGCTGAGTTAAAGATAGATTTAGAGAGTGTAAGGGCTGAGTTTAATAGCATTCCTGCGGATAGCTTTGATATAAGCGCTTTCGGGGTGGACGAGGAAAATACTCGTTTGCTTTTGAGTGGTAATACTCTGGCTGATATCTTTGCTCGCTTCTTCAAAATTATTTTTGATGCTGTCGAATGTTCAGATGTTTTTTATAAAGAGTTTAATGAGTACGTCCCTTTAAGAATCGGCTTTACCGACGCGCCTGACTATATTTTTGATGTGAATCGTTCCGAAGACTTGTATAACTCTCTTGCTTCTGACGAGTTACCGTTCTGGCGTCGCTGATCTGTAGAAATTCTATTTTTTATTTAGCACCGGCTTAACGCCGGTGTTTTTGCATCCGATTTGCAGCCCTTTTGCTATCTA
Source organism: Pseudomonas lurida (assembly GCF_002563895.1). Classification (NCBI taxonomy): domain Bacteria; kingdom Pseudomonadati; phylum Pseudomonadota; class Gammaproteobacteria; order Pseudomonadales; family Pseudomonadaceae; genus Pseudomonas; species Pseudomonas lurida. The sequence goes on from NZ_PDJB01000001.1 coordinate 128,793, forward strand.
TTTGCTTCCCTTTTGCTCCCAGGTTGCATCCTTTCTGCACTCAGGTTGTACCCCTTTTGCACCCATCCTTACGACCTACGGTCTACCTGCTCAATACGCCCTTTTTCAGCATGATTTTTCGCTCCTTAACAGGAGCAAAATCTCAATACACAACACGCACCCCCGTCCGGGGTAAGTGTTTCCTTGTAGATCAAAGGGTTAGCCATTTTTCGTGCTGATTGGTGGTTATACATTTGTAATACAAAACAGAGCTAACTATTTGATTTGTCTAGGATCATGTGTATAGCTTTTGTTATACATCGCTCCATAACTTCGCTTGCTTAGCTGTTTCGCCTGTCCCGAGCCTTTTCCAACGGATCAACCAGTTGCTCTGTCATGGCCAGCAGAAAGAATCCCCAGACGATAGCGGCATAAGCCCAAAAGCTATTGAGGTACTGTAGCCAAATGAAATGATCGTGACCAAATATGCTCAGCAGAGCATAGGCAAACAACAAAGCTGCGATAACTGGAAAGAGCAGAAAATTTGTCTTTAGGTACAGCTCAAAATGTAGTTCGGCAATTAGTTTGTAAGTGAGAAGTGCTATTCCGCCGGACCAAATGGCTTTTAGCCCAAAAATAAGAAAGAATCGTCTCGTCTGAACAGCTTCTGAGAGATGATCTGGTATGCCGAACCATATGCTGCCGTCAACCGAAATCTGTGGGCCACTTATTAGGAAATAAGCCACTGCCAGCATTGGCCAAGCAAGGATTTTTGAAAGGTCTTGCAGGTTTTTTACATCAGTGAGTTTCGGCATTACGTCAGCCATATTCGAGCAGTCCTTAGTTTCGTATATCTACCCGTCCTTGGTTTTCTCGGTTATGCGCCGGGCAGCCTATTGTTATCCGTCCCCATGATTTTTGATGCCTGATACTTGAGAATCATCCCATCGAGCAGTGCCTTTATCACTGATTTCTCGGCTTCGGGCATATGGCTGACGGCCTCAAAGCGGAGGCGCAAATCGTCGGACGGCCCGCGTTCTCCTTCAGCAAACACCAAATCATCCAAACTGACGTGCAGAGCCTGAGCAAGCCGAATTAGGGCTTCTAAGGTTGGCTGCGCCGTCCCTGCCTCATAACGCCGAATCTGATTAACGTGCACTGACGCGGTGTCAGCCAGAGTTTGCTGGGTTAGATCGGCGGCTTTGCGCAGCTGGATCAGGCGTGTGGGGAAATGCATGGGTAGGAACCAGATCGTTTCGGATTCCATAACTGTATGCCCTGTCTCTGATAAGGTTTGACTTGGACACAGTATAAGGTATTAAAATAAAACCTCAAACGAGCGTTGACGTATTTTGGAGAAAACCCGATGGCCCGCATCCCCGAAGCCGAACTGGAACGCCTCAAACGGGAGGTGTCGCTGGTTCGGCTGATCCAGTCGCAGGGTCATGAGTTGAAAAAGCGCGGCAAGGACTGGGTAATGTGCTGCGTGTTTCATGACGAAAGCACACCCAGCCTGTCGGTCTCCGAGGAGAAAAATCTCTATCACTGCTTTGGCTGCGGGGCCGCAGGTTCGGTGATCGATTGGGTGATGAAAACTCAAGGCGTGTCGTTGCCGCACGCGGTTCAACTGCTGCGCAACGACGCACCACTGGAGAGCGCGGAAAAAGTCGGTGTGTCGCGCAGCCAAACCCGACACCTCCCTTCTTTAGCTGCGGGCTCTTCTGATCTTGAAGCCGCGGCGCTGCTGCGTTCGGTGGCTGAGTTCTATCACGCCAATTTCAAACAGTCCCCCGAAGCATTGGCCTATCTGGCGTCTCGCGGCCTGAACCATCCCGAGCTGATCGAGCATTTTCAGCTCGGCTATGCCAATAAAACCCTGACCTATCGTTTGCCTGCCGGATATACCCAGGCAGGCCGCCAGATGCGTGAGCAGTTGCAGGCCTTGGGTGTTTTGCGTTCTACCGGACACGAACATTTAAACGGTTGTCTGGTCGTGCCGGTGTTGGGTCTGGAAGACGGCGCGCAGCCGGAGCAATCCGGGCGAGTGATGCAGCTTTACGGACGGCGAATGCAGCCGAACAACAAAATTCCGGCTAACCAATCTCGGCATTTGTACTTGGCCACGCCGTTGCGCGGAGTCTGGAACGAAGCGGCGTTGTTGGCCAATCTGGAAATTATTCTCTGTGAGTCGCTGATCGACGCCATGACCTTTTGGTGTGCGGGTTTTCGCAACGTCATCAGCGCTTACGGTGTGAACGGTTTTTCCCAAGATCACTGGCAGGCCCTGAAACACCACGGCACCCAGCGGGTAATTATTGCTTTCGACCGCGACTCAGCGGGAGACGCAGCAGCCGAAAAACTGGCCGAGGAACTACGCTCTGCCGGCATCGAAGTATTTCGTTTGTTGTTCCCACAAGGTATGGACGCTAACGCTTTCGCCTTGCAGGTAGAAAATCCGGCCCAGGCGCTGGGCGAACTGCTGCAACAGGCGCTGTGGCAGGGCCAAGGCATGCCGGTTTTGGTCGAGCCAGAAATCACTTTTTCTTTAGCCGCTGCGCCGCAGGCAACCGCCGAGTTGCCACCGGTGCCGGGAGTTTCCGATTCGGAAACTTTGACGGTCGCGGGACCAGTTTCCGAATCGGAAACTTTTAGCGAAAACGCCCAGGGCGATCTTTTGTTGGCCGTTGCCGACCGTCGATGGCGGGTACGTGGCTGGAAAAAGAACCTCGGCCCGGAGCAAATGCGGGTCAATGTGCAGGTGCGCCGCGAGGTCGCCGAAGAGCACGTAATGGGCCGCGAAGCGGCCTATTACGTGGACAGTTTTGATTTGTATGCGGCCAAAGCCCGGTATAGCTATTTGAAACAGGCCAGCATAGAGCTGGGCGTGCCGGAAGAAATTATCAAGCGCGACCTGGGCAAGTTGTTGCTCAAGCTGGAAGGTTTGCAGGAAGCGACAATCCAGGCGGCACTGGCCCCGAAAAATCCCACCCCGACGCTGAGCGCCGAGGATGAGCTGGCCGCATTAAACCTGTTGCGTGCGCCGAATCTGATCGAGCGCATCGAGGCAGATTTGACCCGTTGTGGTGTCGTCGGTGAATCCTACAACCTGCTGGCCGGGTACTTGGCGGCCGTTTCTCGCAAACTTGATCAGCCCTTGGCGGTGTTAATTCAGTCATCAAGCGCGGCCGGTAAATCAAGCCTGATGGACGCAGTTCTAAACCTGATGCCGGAAGAAGAACGCATCCAATACAGCGCCATGACCGGCCAGAGCCTTTTCTATCTTGGCGAAACGGATCTGCAACACAAGATTCTGGCCATCGCCGAGGAAGAGGGCGTTCGCCAAGCGGCCTATGCCCTGAAATTGCTGCAATCGGACGGCGAATTGACCATTGCCAGCACCGGCAAGGACGAAGCCACCGGCAACCTGGTGACCAAGCAATACAGCGTCAAGGGCCCGGTGATGTTGATGCTCACCACCACGGCCATCGACGTGGACGAAGAACTGCTCAACCGTTGTTTGGTGCTGACCATCAACGAAAGCCGCGAACAAACCGAAGCCATTCACGCAGCCCAACGCAAAAAACAAACCCTCGACGGCCTGCTGGCCGACGCTGAAAAACAGGCGATTACTCGCCTGCATCAGAACGCCCAGCGCCTGATCAAAACCGTGGCGGTGGTCAATCCGTTTGCTGATCAACTGACGTTTCTTTCGGACAAAACCCGCACCCGGCGCGACCACATGAAGTACCTGACGCTGATTCGCTGCATTGCCTTGCTGCATCAGCATCAACGCCCGATCAAACACGTCGAGCATCGCGGCAAATCCCTGGCCTACATCGAGGTCACGAAGGGCGACATTGTGTTGGCCAACCGGCTGGCCCACGACATTCTTGGTCGCACCCTGGACGAACTACCGCCGCAAACGCGGCGTTTGCTGGAGCTGTTGCAAGGCTGGGTCGAGGCCCGAAGTCAGGCGCAGGGACTCAAAGAAAAAGAGTTTCGGTTCGGTCGCAAGGACGTGCGCGAGGCCACTGGCTGGGGAGATACCCAGTTAAAAATCCATTTGGGCCGACTGACCGAACTGGAATACCTGCTGCTGCACCGCAAGGGGTTGGCCCATGAATACACCCTCACGTATGACGGCAAAAGTGGCAACCAACCGCACCTGATGGGCTTGATCGATGCCGACCAACTCGACAACACATCCGCTCGGTCGGGGGATTCAGAAAAGCGGTCGGACTCAGGTCGGGTCATGGTCGGTACTCAGTCGGACACCCTCAACCATGCGCAAAGCCACGCTGTTTCTGGCGTTGAGGCCGAAGCGGTCGGCCTGAACGAAAAAGCACTGATCCAGCCGCCACAAAAAAACCACTCCGCGTTGTCCAGCGCCGTCTAAGTCGAGGTGGTTATGCCGAAAAAAGGCGAGAGCAAAAAACAGCGTGTGTCGGAACAAATCATTGGCCCGCTGGGCGATCCGGGCAGCCTGTATTTTCAGATGAAACAGTTCCTGCAATACCAGCGCGAACGGGGTTATTCCGAGCGCACCGTGGGCAACCGCGAAAGCCTGCTGATTGCGTTTATCCGCTGGTGTGACGAACGAGGTCTGACCCGACCACAAGAAATCACCCGACCGATTTTAGAGCGCTACCAGCGTCATCTTTTTTTGTATCGAAAAGCCGATGGCGAAGCGCTGTCAGCGCGTAGCCAAACGGTGCGCATCACACCAATTCGGGTGTGGTTCAAGTGGCTGACCAAAACCAACCGCATCTTGTACAACCCGGCTTCCGACCTCGATCTACCGAGGATGGAACAGCGTTTGCCGAAACATATCCTCAGCAGCGACGAAGCTGAACGCATCCTCAATGTGCCGGACACCCAAACCCCGACCGGCATCCGCGACAGGGCGATGCTGGAAACCCTCTACAGCACCGGCATGCGCCGCATGGAGTTGATTGGCCTGAGCTGGAGCGCCATCGACTACGAGCGCGGCACGGTGATGATTCGTCAGGGCAAGGGCAAAAAAGATCGGATGATTCCCATCGGCGAGCGGGCCTTGGCGTGGATCACCAAATACCGCGACGACGTCCGGCCCCATTTTGTTTTGGGCCAGGACGATGGCACCTTGTTTTTGACCCAGCAGGGCGAAGGATTTAGCCCCAATCGACTGACGCAACTGGTGCGCGAACACATCGAAAAAGCCAACATTGGTAAGCGTGGCAGTTGCCATTTGTTCCGCCACACCATGGCCACGCTGATGCTGGAGAACGGCGCCGATATTCGTTTTATCCAGGCCATGCTCGGGCATGTCAGCCTGAACACCACGCAGATTTACACCCAGGTCAGTATCCGGGCGCTCAAGGAAATTCACACTGCGACCCATCCGGCACGTTTGCAACGTCAGAACACAGCCAGCCAAACCATGGCTGAACCCCTTCCTGACGACCCGGTTGAGGCTCTGTTAACCGCTCTGGACGCCGAAGCGGACGAAGAGAGCGATCAGGCCTGACAAATGCCAGACAAACACATGACAAGTGCCTGACAAGCACCTGAAGTCATGACAAATGCCTGACAACCTCCCTACAAATGCCAGACATCCCCGCAGGCCGCAAAGCGGCCTCGATCCACGGCAAAAAATACAGGCACGCCATGGATGTATACATCCGGTGCCAAAGGGGTGCCCTTTGAAACCCCAAGCCGCCTCTACGAGTCGATAAATCTGAGTCATCTTTTGGACCGGAAATGTTTTGTGGCCACCGCCTGCACGCAGTCGATGTCCGCAAAACCCTGATCAGGGCTGCGCCCCGACACCCCTTTATGTCCAAAGCCTAACGCGCTGCGCTTGTTGGCCACAGCCGACACGGCGGCTACGCCACCGCATCGTCAGGGGCTACCGAACGGGCATCAGCCAGGTACTTCGCCACTGCATGCAGGCTCATCAGAGTCGATAGGGCAAACGGTCAACTTCACGCCCAGCGCATGCACGATCACCAGCAGCGCGTCCAAGCGCAGGGTGTCACCGGCGCTGAAAAAACCTTCCAACTGATCGTGTGTAAGCCCTGTTGCTTGGGCGATTACACCGATGCCCTTGGCGTGTGCCGCCATGCCTAATACCTTGCCGAGATAACCTGCATCACCCGTCTGAAGCGCATCCGTGAGAAAGATGGCCACCGCTTGCGGGTCGGTCATGGCGTGCGCTGGATCGTATGGAGTGAGTAGCTCGGGCATGGGAAATGACTCGCGTGACAGAAATTTAAAATAGCGTATTGAGCGTGTTGAAACGGATTCAAAACCCGCGTCGGGGTGGTTTTGTGGGGTGACAGCGCGCCACCTGATCCGACCGGCGTGCAGGCCGCGCCACGTCTGGCGTTGCGCGTGTAGACAACGAAAATCGCGTCGGGTGATACTGTTGGTGCAAAAGCAACTGGTTCGGTAGATAAGCTTCCACCTCTACGGCAAGCATATGTCGATGAAGTTAATAGTTTGTCAGAGATTAGTCTCAGTATGCGCGCAGCAGGTGCAACGCCAGAGCAAGTCGCTCGTCAACTCCATCAGATACGCCGTGAGTTAGGCGTTCAATATAAGGATCTAACACCACCTGATAAGCTTGCAGGGATTTATGAGCGAAACTTGCGAGTATATGGGGACAAGCTTGGGCCATCTATTGATTGGCTGAGAGCTAAAGGCAAAAGCTGGGAGCAGATAACTGAGTCTGCAAGTCGTTCAGGCGGGAAGGATTTAGGTTTTTAAATATGACTGATGAATTTGCATCAATAGTACTGGGTGATGAATACGATGCGGTGTTGCGTAACGCCCTGCACATTGTTTTAGTCAGGCTTGGTGCTGTAGGGCTTGATAAGTCCTGGGCGGTTGGGGGCTCTCAAGAAATTGAGGTCGCAGAGGTTGAATTGATGGGCGAGAAAGTTAAAATTGAGTCAGAAACATTCGTGGGTCTTACTATATTTGGACCTGGGTTTATTATTGATGAGGTAGCCGAGAAAGTGCGTCAGGAACTTGCTCTCTAAGCGTTTAAACTAGGTTCTGTACGAAAACTCACGAAACACCGTTTTCTGTAAAATTCATTGCCATTACAGCCAGGAGGCCAAGATGGCAAAGCGATATGAACTCCCTGACACAGCCTGGGATCTGATTGCCGATATCTTTACTCGAACCCGACGCACCGGGCGCCCTCGAGTCGATGATCGCCTGATGCTCAACGGCGTGCTTTGGGTGCTCTGCTCGGGAGCAGCCTGGCGAGATATGCCAGAGCGCTTTGGTCCTTGGTCAACGGTGTATCAACGGTTTCGCGACTGGCGTAATTGTGGCGTTTTCGATCAGATGCTCAAGCGCCTTCATATCCGGTTGAACGAGCAGGGCTTGATTGATCTGGAAACCTGGATGATCGACTCCACTGCCGTTCGTGCAACCCGAGCCTCATCAGGCGCCGGGAAAAAAGGGGGCCTGAAGAACTGCAAGATCACGCGCTCGGACGCAGTCGGGGCGGCCTGACAACCAAAATCCACATGCTATGCGACGCCAATGGCGTGCCGCTGCGTTTCCTGCTGTCAGGCGGACAAGCCAGCGATATTGCCTATGCCCAACCGTTACTGGATGAGGCTTACATCCCAAGCTTGCGCGGCCGTCCTCGCAAACGCTGCCGATGGCTGTTGGCCGACAAAGGATACGATGCTGAAGCCCTGCGCCGGTACTGTGATCGTTATCGAATGCAACCGGTAATCCCGTTGCGCAGCATCAAGCGCAAACCCAAGCCGGGTTTGCGCAGACTGTTTGATCGCCCCAAATACCGGCAGCGCAACATCATCGAACGCATGTTTGGCTGGCTGAAGGAGAACCGGCGCATCGTGACGCGTTTTGACAAGCTCGCAACAAGTTTTGCAGCGATGGTCTCATTGGCCTGTGCGATGCGGTGCTTGCGACAATACTTTTCGTACAGAGCCTAGGACCGCTGGTGGATTACTCGCCTATAAACGGGCGGTGGCGAAGGCCTCTGTTGCTCCAAGCCCCACGGCGAGTGCGGGGGGGGAGCAGGGTGGTAAAAAGGACTTAGACGCTCCTGCTAAAGTCGATTACTCAAGTATTGAAAATCCACCAAATGTTGGTCCTGGTAAAGAATTCACATTGCGGCAAAAACAAGAGGCGTTGGAGTTGAACAAAGCTGCCAATGATGGTGTAGTTAAATCCGATCTCAGTGGTACTGTGCTAGTCCAACCACAAAAAAGCCAGCGCGGTGTAACCCCAGACCCTAACGAGTGGCAATTTGACCATGTTAAGTCAAAAAATTGTGGCGGTACAAATTGCAGCTCAAATATTCAAATTTTATCTCGACAAGAAAATAGAATTAAATCTGATAAGTAGGTAAGTAAAAATGAATAATTCGATTCGAAACATAGATGAACTACCTTCAGTTGAGCGTATTAAGAGTGTCGCTCAAGGGTTGGCGTTGCTGGATTCCATAATCATACCTGAATGGGAATATAGATATTTCTCATTCAACTGTAATTGGGATGGTGTAGGAACAGAAATGATGGGCTCAATGAGAGACGGTTCGGGGGGCGAGTATTTCTTACATTTTACTAATGCAGGGGTCGCAGGAAAAGTTATATTTGGGTCTCCTTTATCTGATGTGTCTAAGTGTTTGGATACTATGCCTGATGCGTTTCAGCAATTTAAAGTTGAACCAGCGTTCTCTACGGATAATGCAAGTCTGTTTTTTTGGCGAGATATCAAGCTGCTGTCATGGCACGCGTCTCCAGATGGACTGAAAGAATATCCGTTACTAGGATTTTTGGTGGGAGGCATTGAGGCTTATAAAGGCTTAGTGCAGGATTACTACGGGAAAAAAATTGATGCATTCGTGCTTGAGGAAGTATTTGCATCGCTAAATGTGACCGCAGACCAGTTAATGGTACTTAATCCTAATATAGAGCTTGGTGACCTAGTCGATGACTTTCAAGAAATTTTAGGCCATGCGCTTTAATATTTAAATTGGTAGAGTGGAACAAAAAATCAGGTCAAAAAAACATCCTGTGAAAAATGGATAAAAGAAAGTCGAGATTCAAGAAAAATTAAATAATTACTGTCTTTAATAACGCTTTGCTCATGCATTAAAAGATTTTTCTCATATATATAATGTCGGGTTAAAACCAGTAGCACATACCAGGCGTGGCTTATTTTTAATTTCGTAAAAACTATAGCGTTATGCGTGCACAGTGTTTTATTATCGCGTAATTTTGCGACGTTATTGGATAGGTGGGGGAGAGAACCCGAAACCTGCATCCCTTACGGGGCTATTATCCATGATATAGTTAAATTCAAAATTTAGTGTCACGCAAACTATCTTTTTATGCCTGTAATATCTGGTGCGATTAACTTTTAATTTTTCCCAAGGTTTGTTTTTTGCCGCTACTTAGTGCTCTGTATCAACATCATCAACGCTGCCAAGATACGGAAAGGCAGTTGGGTTGCTATGAATGGTACGCAATACAATTACCTCTCCCATAATCAACTCGAAAGGGCAGCGAAAAAAATAGCGGCATGCACGGATGATGCGTGTCTGTTTAATACAACTAAAAAATATTACGAACTCAGTCTCAAGCAAGATATTGAGGCGATCACAAACTGCGCAGCCAACCCAACCACCTGCGCAGGGCCATCAAAAGAAGTGGCCAACACCATGGCCGATCTGAACTCCATCAAGGACTTGGTGGGAGACTCGCCCAAAGCCAGGGATGCGCTGCAGAACCTGATAAATTCAAACTATGAGTTTCAGGAGATGTTGGCCTCCTCTAACACCGAGCACTCGGTGGATGCGATGGTTGAGTCGCTGAGAGCAAAATGGAATCTTAGCGATGCACAAGCTAGTGGTATAAGCTCTGAGCTGAAGGTAGTTCTGGCTGTTGGGCTTAGGACCGCCGGGGGATTGCTTGCTTATAAACGAGCGGTGGCAAAGGCTAAAACCGCTCAAAGCCCGGTGATGAATGCGGGGATTGAGCAGGGCGATACAAACGGCGAGGATAATTTAGATCCTAAGCTTATACATGAGGATCCGAGAAACCTTATACCTACTCAAACCAAGTCTGAAATGTCTGGGTCACAGATTAAGCGTCTCGCAAAAGATATGGAGAAAAACGGGTTTGATCCAAGTGAGCCTGTTGATGCGTGGAGAAACCCTAATACAGGGCGACTTGAAATTCAGGACGGGCACCATAGAACTGAGGCGGCCAAAAAGGCAGGCTTAGACAAAATTCCAGTAAACGTCTGGGAGTGACAAAATGAAGGAAAAATATCAAGCAGCATTTATTATTCCTATCGGGGCAAGTAAGGTGCTAGGTGAAGATGGCTGGGAATTTAAGAGTTCCAAGCGATTATCTAAACAACTGGGAGAGTACTTGGTTGAACTTTTAGATCTTGAGTTTTTAGATGCGTATTCTGGAATTGTAAGGTATGCTGGTGATGATATAAAAATGTCGATTTTTCTTGATGATTGTAATGAGGTTGAGAATATTTACTTTCAGTTTTATGATGAATCTATAAAGGGTTTTTCTGAAACATGCAAAGTGAATGGTTGCTTCTCAGAAGTGGAAATATTTATTCCTAGTAAAAATTTAAGCCCACTATAGAAACAGTATTTATGATAGTGACTGTGGTGCTTGGCAGTTCCATACCAGTCAGTCATTCGCTTAATTAGAATAAAGAGTGACATGCTCTAACTGGATATGATGTTGAATAGTTAGTAAATGCTGGGAAAAAGGAGCCGACCCAGACTTGCGGATTGATGGTGAACTAGCCGATGTTTTCTGGCCGATCACTAAAAGTCCAATTTCGGTGCTGAAGACAATAACAGGTAAATAAAGACTTACCAAGCGGAGCCCAGATTAGATTCAATCTTGATAGCTAAATTTCGATAATAAGTAACAGCGTTATATAAATTACACTTGATATGACACCGGCCTCGTGCCGGTGTTGTTATATTTGGATTTTGATTTTCGGAATTTTATTTAGCCACATGTTTATTTTCCCTTTTTCATGCTGGCCTTGACGCATGGACAGTGGTAATCACCAACACTATTGGGCGAGAAAGGTGTGTTGGCTGGCCGGTTACAGTGTGGCGGTTCAGACGTTTTAAAGCACTTCGGAAGTAAGAGAAATATCTCCATAATGGAGCTCAAACGTATCCGTAACGCACGTCTGCGAGGTATTTTAGCGTGTCCGCCTTACGCTCCATTGAGCACACGGCCTGTTTCACTAGCAATTCGCAGTAGACAAAGTCTTTAAGTGACAAGTCACGAAGCAATGAGTTAGTAAGTAAAACCTCATCATCATAGGAGTCTTGCAATAGTTGGTACTCCGTAGTCATTTCCTTTATTTGAGTTTGCAGTTGCTCAATTGTAGGGATGTTTTCGTTCATGGCGGCTGCTCCTTCCCATTTGTGATGAGGTGGGGGACTCAGAGTCGCTGTCAAGGATAACTCTGTTCGCCTAGACGCTCAAACACACCCGTTGGTCCGCCAACCTTTAACCGTAATAGCCCAGCAGTGACAACATTTCAAATATTTCAGCGTCTTGGGCTCTGTGGAGTCAAACTCAGATCCGGGTTATTTTTCCAAATAAGAGAGGCAAAGTAGAAATATTTTTTTATGAAGAATGCGCTTCGTGATCGAGTTTAACTATTGAAAAGAGGTGATTTTTTGAGTTCTGCAAAATATGGATTTTTATTTTTCTGCGTGGGGTTTTAAGTTCCCGCCTGCGCACCATGCAAATCAACCACTGTAGCTGCGCGTTGTTCTCACATGCAGAGGATCAAAATCATTACTTTCAAATTAAAGTTTTTAAATGAAATAAAAATCAAAATTCCTCGCTATTTACACATTTGATAAGCTTCTAAGTTAGTGGTAGGGTTTCTTCGTCGAACTAATTTAAGTTCGCAATACGAGGATTTAAACTATGGCTAATGTGTATAGAAGTGAAGTGATTTTTAAGGGCAAGAAATCAGAAATTTCAAATTTTATAAAAAATACGTTCAGCACCGAAGATGGGCAGCAGTATTTAGACTTTGAAAAACTACTACCACTAAATGGTAAAAACGCTCTAGACGTGTGGGGCTGTGACAGTGAAGTATTCAATTTTGAAGTGACTCGGTCTGAAGATCAGTGTTTTGCTTTTAGATTCGACGTTACCGGCGACTTACCGTCATTAGTGATTTCACAGATTATGAATATCAAGGGAGGGTTGGCAGAAATAATAATCCGCTCGTGCTGTGAGCAGTTATCAATTGCGGTACATATGATCGGAAATAGAGATTTGCGAACAATGATTGCGGATAGGAAAAGCAGGAACCCCCTTAGTAAAAAATTTATCAAACATATTAGCAAGGCTCTCTGGGGCTATTCTAAAGTTCCAAATTTTGTGGATCAGGGATTCATTGATGTAGGGGGTGGTTGTTTTATGAAATTTCATTCTATGACTTCACTGGAAGATCTATACCCAAGATTCAAAAAACTAAGTAAATTCAGCAAGTTGTAACGTTTAAAAATTATGCATTACTAGAAATTGTTACTCATTTCTGATGGCTGGTTAACTCCAGCAGTGCATACCCAACAGGTAATGTTTTCCCGTACTCGGTAGTGATTAACGCTTCAGCTATGTGTTTGTCATGTCTAAATTTTGAAAAATGTATGTGTGTGGGGGAAGTTTTCCGCTAATCCAACTCCCCTACGGGGCTATTATCCCTGATATAGTAAAAGTGCAACTTTTAGTGCCACATTAAGAATTCAATACATCAATCAAGCCTTGGCTCTTCCTTCGGTAATATGTCCTACGGCTAATATTCAGTTTCTCCCAAGGCTTCTGTCCGTCCTTGGTGCAAGCGTTGGGATTACTTTTTCTATAATAGTAAGTGCGCTTCGGTATCCCTTCCTCCTCCCATGGCTTGCCATCCACATAAATTAGATTTGCCTTGCTCTTCTGCCTTGACTGCCTCGCTCTATCACTTTTCAATTCATTAAGCCGTTCAATCGAAAAATTACAAGTTATGAAGCGATACACGCTATCAGCGATGGTTTCCACTTCGTTGGTTCCTAATGGGCACTCAAAACTGTTAAATGCCATTGCTTGGTCAAGAATATTCGAGCGCAGTTCGCTATGATGGCATCTGTGCCAGTTCGAATATGCCCATAAGCGCAGATTTTCAAACAGGGTACAGTTCCTGCCACTGGCAAAGCCATCTTCAACGTGTTTGGCCTTTTTGACTTCCCGCTGATGTCTGACCAGGTCTCTGTCTACAAACTCGTTAAGATAATCAAGATCATAGGGTTTATCTTCAAATGAAAAGACCTTATAAGCTGATGCCTTGAAGGGGTTCTTGGTTAATAGCCCGTTATAGTTCATATCGGCACCGATCTTAACGGCTAGCCCATGCTCTACATCAGAACAGTACTTTATTGGCTTTAAACGCCCACTTACGTCATTCTTTACGGAGGTTTTAAGGATGTAAGTCATATGCGACCGCCCGTTGTCTAAATTCCTAACAATGAGGTGAGGGGCTGGCAGGCATTTATCCGCCCAGTCTAATATGCTCATCTCACTGTCTAAGTCAAATATCATAAAATATTTATGAGTTAACGAGTTGGGCTGAATATGACGTGATTTAAGGGCTAAACTTAAGCCGCCTATATTCTTACCGAAGCTGTAGTCATTTGTGTGATAAGGCTTTGGGGGAAGTTTGGATCTGTATATTTCTAGCGTATTTTCAAGTCTTGGCTGTGTACTATTCATTTTCTCCTCTATAAGTTAATTATTTAGGAGAAAATTTCGAGACTGGCTCTTGCTACTCTAACTTTAAATGCTATATTGATTGTGCAGGTAGTTAAATGTAGAAATTAATAAGGTTGGTCGCCCCCGGAATTTCTACTCCTTAAAAGCAAGATACCATTTACCTCTTGAAGCGCAAGTTTCAAGAGGTTTATTTTTTATTGGCTTTTTTCAGGATTTTATTTGCTTCACTCACTATCTCTTTTAAAGACGTTTCATCAGCTTGATATGCAATATCGCAGAGTTCGTGCCGAAGATTTGCGGTGGTAGGTGCCACATTCTCTTGTGTGACAAAAAATCCATCCATTGTGATGTTCAGGGCTAGAGCGATTTGCTCGAGAACCTCAATGCTTGGTGCATATTCCCCTCTCTCGTAACGGCTAACCGTCATCGACTCGCATCCCAGCATCTCTGCTAAGGCGGCTTGTGTACATGCCTTGGCTACTCGCAACTCTTTAATTCGCTTGCCAAGGATCGTAACTGCACTCTGAGTCATGAGGAAAATTCCTTAAAATCAGATGCTTACATTGATAGGCTTCGCCTAGAAGGCCAAAAAATAGCTAGCTTCTTGCAATAAAATAGACATTTTGCGTATAGTCCCATTTCGTCTAGTCGAGTCGTTCGGTTAGGCCGATAGGGGATCTCGTTATGAAACAAACAGTTAAGGCCGTACTGATTGGGCTTGGAGTCGTAGCAGTAGCGGGCTGCGCAGAATTGCAGCAGCAAGCTGGCGCGTTCCTTCCACAGCAGAACCAACCTCAACAAAATTCGTTAGAGGGTGGTCAGCAGGTCAAAACGATTGGAGGGACTGGAGGTGCTGCAAGCTCTGGATCTATTCAGCAAGGTGTGGCTGACGAAGGCTCTTCGCTTGTAGGCGATTTGGTCAAAGAGGCAGGGAGCACTGCGAAGAGCCAAATATCAGGCTCTATTCGTTCCGCTATCCGTGGTGCATTCAGCAATTGATGCAGTTAGTTAAGCCCCTATAAATAAGGGGCTTTTCTATAGCGATAATTTAGAGTTAATTATGAAAAAGAGCATAGTCGCCCTTGGCCTTTTATTGTCTCTTTCAGAGTCAGCGTTCTCTGCGTGCAGTGACCGATATTATTACTACCGTCCAACTCTTACCGTTACTGCCGTCAAGTCTTGGCAGATTTACGAAGAAAGAGAGTTTATAAATAGCATAGAGGTGGCGGATATAACTCGGATGGTGAAGTCCTGCGGCCCAGCAATTGGAGGCAGGAAATATAATTTTCTGGCACAGGTCAATATCATTGTACCTGCCAATTTTTACAAGTTAAGCAAGCCTTTGTATAACCAGGCCAATATCCGGTTGCCGAATGGCGTGGACGGTGGAAAAGGGGCGTATATCGACATACCACGAACGCCTTCGCCTGCTAGCGAACAGGCTCAATACACCGGTGAAGTTACTAGCGGCGGAAATGTCGGAATGGTTTTGGTTTATTTAGTGCGTGAAGGCGTTGATGAGCTTAAAACTCCCGACTGGTACTACAAGAGAAATAAGTACCTTCAGAAGAGTGGTTATTCATTTACAGAGTATAAGCGATGAGAAAAGTCGAAAAAACAGAAGGGATTATTAAAGCCCGTTATCATGACGATGAAAAGAAATGGAAAGATTCGGCAGGAAATACGAGCTACAGCGAACAAGATGCAAGACTGACAATAGAAAGCGAAATCACTAACCGAGAGAGCAAGGGGATCAATACTCTTCGCCCCAGTGATGGTGTTGCCATGATTATCGCTGTGTTCGGGCTTGTATTATTGGGTGGCGGCGCGATCATGGGGTTGAGCAGGCAACCTTTAGTCGCTATGGCGTGTGCAGTAGGCTTCGTTTTAGGATGTTATTTGTTCTTCAAGTTTTTTATGGGGACGATGCCATCTTTCCGTACAAAAGTGTATTTGGGGTTGGTCGCTCTTTTCCTGATCTCAAATTGGTTGCTTGGTAAGCACTTCGATTTTAAACTGATTTAGATTGGCTATAGTGATGAGGGCTATTAACCTTGGTTGGTAGCGCGTATGCTTAATGATGGAAAATAATAAGAAAAAATAGTTATTGAAGAGATTTATTGAAAAAATATGTTATGGTATTTGTATTGCCAATCTCTTTAAATATCAAAAGCGCAATATGAGAAGCCACCTTTAAGGTGGCTTTTTATTATCATGGCTTTATTAGTCGTTTAATGTCTCTCGGTCTTGGAAGGTCTGGCAGTGAATCGCTATGGTTATCTAAAATATCTAAGTGATGATCTATCTCATGATCGGCTTGAGTAGTAAATATTTTATCGTATGTTTTGTCGTTTTCTTCGATCCGTGCATAGGCTTGCCTAGCCTTCTCTAGGTGTAGGTCTTGCACAGCTTTACGTTTTGCTGTGAAGAACTCTTCTAACCAACCTATAATCCCGTCTATCAAATCACTAAGATTTGTTTTAAATAATTTGAGTTCTTTGGTTTTCTGTTCAATTTCGGATTGGATTTTTGCGTATTCAGTATTTTTATTCGCTATTGTCTGCTTAAAATTATCTGTCTTTCGTTGATAAAATTGTGCTTGTTTTCGTTCTTCTGCGGTAGCAAGCTCAGCTTGCCGCTGCTGGCTTATAGCCTCTTTGGCTGTGTCAATTTGATGATCGGTGAATGCCTTAGCTTTTTGTGCCTTTTGGAAGGCTTCCTGCCTTTGCTGCTGGGCCTGTTTAGCTTCTTCTTTGGCACACTCCGCTTGCCGTTGAGCGCGCTCACGATCAACCCTGGCGAGCTCGTAAAGGTTAAAGACCCTTTCTGATTTAGGCTTTTTTGATTCGTTACGAATGTAGCGAAGCTTCTGCATATGTGCTTCGGTTTGCTCAACTTTTTTGGCTACATAAGGCGTCTGCTTTAGAAGCTCATTATTAGTATAAATATAAAACATGTCTTGTAAGTAGCCGAATAATAGCTGAGATTGTAAAAAATCTGGAGTTTCACTGATTGGGTCCGTTCCTGGACGATGCTTTTTTAGGTACGCGTTGACCTTTTTGATTTGCGTCTCACGCAAATCATAACGCTCGCTTTTGCTATTTTTAGTGGATATGAATAAGTGCGGGTGATCGCTATAATCCTGCTTGTCCTTGTCTTCGTCTCCATGTAGGACGATGAAATGAATGGGGTATTCAGGGAAAACAGCCTGGTAAAACCCCTTTATTAAATCTATCCGACTTTCCGGATTAATACCGGAGACTTCGTTTCTAGATGGAAATTTAAAAAAGGCTTCTTGAACGACCGCTTGGTTTTTTCTGATCAGTGCCTTTGGTCCGGACTCGATTTCATTATGACATTCAAGATATTGTTTGGCGGTATTCAGCTTCTGCTTTTTTCGTTGTATGTCGAACTGGGAAAGGTCAGACAGTAGCTGTTCAGTGTCGGCAATGCCTTTGACGTTCAATATTCGTTGAAAAGCGGTGATGCAAAATGCATCTGTTTCTTTCTTGCTGGAATTTTTGACTGAGTTCTTCAGCTTGGTCCTTAATTCGAGAAGCTTTCCTCTATCATTATTAACGACGGTTGGAGCTTCAGCCTCATTCGTTATTTTTGTGAGAAGAGCTTCCCTCTCTTCCTTTGAATAATCATCAAGTTTAACTATTCCGATTTCGGGCAACCAGATCAGGTTTAGGTGAGATTGATCGTCAATCCACTCTAATTTTTTGGGTTGACTGGTTGGAATACGCAAGGAGTGGCGCAGTGTCTTAAACAACTGACGACGGCCAGCGCTGCCACTGCTGGAATGCCTTTTGATTTCGTTTGTGTAGTTCAGTGTTTTGAATATCATTGATATTATTTTCTTATCATTCATTTTATCCTCATGCTAATTATTATTGAGAGCAGATGGCTTTTGATTCTGCCATTCCGGCCAGGAACCCGCGCTTATTACCGGAAGCGAAGCGTCTTTGCGCAGCAAAGTCTGGTGATAAGCCCAGCGGGTTAAACTATCTGACTGTATTGACAGTGTAACATTTGAGGATCAATGCTTTTGCTTTTAAGCTGGACTTGTTCAGCTTACCCGGATTTGTCCGGGGCGGTGCTTTTAGACTGGACTTGTCCAGTCCGATTTTTGCGTAACGGATCTAAAATGCAGAATTTTTAATTCTGTGTTTTAGGCCGTTGATAGCTCATCGTAACAAGGGGCCATTCAAGCTTTCGACAACATCTCCGGTCTTAGACGTTTTTATGGTGTCAATCAAATCATCACCAAGGTAAATCGAAATATTGAAATAACTCTTGTTGATCTGCTTGCAGATAACTTTTACTTTTTTTGACTTCAAGAAGTTATTTATTTTAATGCGACCTGATGGTGTAATTAACAGCCTGATTAACTCATGATTTAACACGTTTGACTTGATCGTTAGCTTAGACTCCAAGACTTCTCGCTCAAGCATTGTTTTTTTAGTGTTTAATGCATCTATTTCGAAGCTTATGGTATTGATATGGCTAATTAGCTTTTCATAGGCAGCACTGCTTGCTTTGTCCAAAACGGCCATGGTATTTTTCAAAGCTTGTTCTTTGCCTAGTAACTCACCTTGTACATCTTTTAATTGTTTTTCGGCTTTTTCTGTTAGCTTGCCTGTGGAGATCATTTCTTGCATTTGTATGGAGTGCTGATAGTCAAGAAAAATAGACGAGACCAGTTGATAGCTATAGCGCCCAATTCGTCCTGGTGTGATAGGGCAGTTTTTTGTTTCTGATGCTGTGCAAATTAGGTAGTGATACTGCTTTTTGATTCCATCGCTGGAATGGCTGCGGAGTGTTGATCCGCATTCGCAATAGGAAATCCCACGCAAGATATTATTGAAATCGCGTGGGTGTCTTCCTGCCAATGCAGGTGTGTGTCTTTCTTCAAGCTTGGCGCCGATCAAGTTGAATTCGGACTCACTGATAAGTGCAGGGTAGTAGTTTTTAATTTCTTGTTTGATAATTGTCCTTTTGCCATTGTCGTCTAGGTCGTAGGCGACATAGGAACCGTACAGCGCTTTTTGACGTAAAATTTTCGAAATGATACCAACGCTGTATTTTTTACTATGATCCTCTTTGTTTATCTGTGTAGCTGTTGCCAGGCATCCCACATCGAAGATTAGCTCCGTTGCCCTTTTTACTGCATGAGCATGTTCATTAAACTCAAATTTTCCATCGGTGTAGGTAAGCCAGAATGGACCGCGTTTGTTAATAATCTCGCCATTCTCCGCGCGTTTCAGGTTTCGAGTTTTCGCGTCCTTTGAACGCTCTGACTTTGAGCGGCTTTCGTCGCTTGCTCGTTCAAGTATATTTTGAATGAGGCTAATATCGGCGCTGCTGTCTTTTTTTCGCTTTGAATATAGGCGGTTATCGAACAACGTATAAATGGCACAATCGGATTGAATTATCGAAATGATAATTTCCAACGCGTCATATCCGCCCATTCTGGATATTCGGTCGAATGATTCAACGAGTAAAAGGGCATTGTCTTTAATTTCGTTTGCTTTCAAGCGGTTCAGAAAGTCAGCGAGCTTGCCAGTTTTTAGGTTTTTGCCTTTGAATGCGCTGACGCCAAGGTCTTCAAACCGTTCGACTTGGTTGGCAGCAGGGTATTGCTCAAAAAATTGATTAATCTGTTCAAGCTGGCGTTGTTCGCTAAAACCCAGGCTCTGCGCCTTGGTTGAGAAGCGAATATAGCTATAAACGTGGATCGGCTCGTCGATCTTGAATACGTCGCTGAAAGCTCTCGGAAGTGCCCTGGTATCGCTCATCAAAAACCTCTGCAAGCCTTGGAATACGGGGATTGTAGTCCATTTGACGAATATTGTGTCTCATGACCGAGACGGTTTGCGAGGTCTCCAGCAACGCCGTACTGGTCTTGGTGGCGATCTGGCTGTGAGTCGCGTTGTAGCCTTCCATGCTGCCCAGGGCATTACCCAGGGCGAACCCTTTGATATCGGTGGTCGGCAAAGTGAGGGCGCTACGGTCCGGTAGCGCCTGCAATACGAAGCTGACGCCATCTGCGGAAACCGCCTGCAAACCAGAGCCACCGAGCAAATGATTCAGCCCCTGCTCAGCAGAGTAGTCGCCCTGCAACCCGGGCGACGCCCGGCCCTGGGTCTGTGCAGGTGTACTGGACAGCGTGATACCCGCCTGGCGGGCAAACTGATTGAGCACGTCGCTCAGCGCGCCTGCCGGAAGGTCGAAGCGCTGATGAATCTGCTCTGTACCGTCTTGTGCGGCCATACCGGTAATCGGCACAACGCCGATACCCATTGCCGTGGACAGCAAAGCTGCACGTACGGCTTTGCTCAATAACGGGTAGGAAGAGTCGGGAGAATTGCGGAGAAAACGCACAGTCATGGTCAAGGTCCGTAGAGGCCGGTGAAGGCAGATTGAAAGGCTTACTGTCTAAGCCGGGCTCACGGAGAAAAGCCGCCAGAAATATCGGGTGAAAAATATGAAAAAATCAGGCCGACCGCTCCAGGCTTACCCACCAGCGCGTGCGATAGCGCACCTGTACGGGTAATGTCTGCGGCAGGATGGCCAGCAATGTGTCGGTGTCCTCCAGGCGAAAAACCCCTGACAGCCGCAAGTCTGCGATGTCTGCGGAGCAGCCCAGATAACCATGCCGATAACGCCCTACTTCCGAAAGGAAATCCGCAAGTCGCATGCCCCGAGTAACGATCAGCCCATCGGCCCATGCGCCGACATCCATGTTCAACGGGGCCGCGAGGGTGGCTTGGGTCTGACGCACGAGGTAGTTTTCCCCTGCGTGGACCTGAAGCGATAGCCCATCCGCCCCGTGCGGTGTGTGGATCGCCACGTTACCGCTGAGCACGCTCAAGCGCGTGCAGTCGCTGTCCTGACGCACAGCGAAACGTCCGTCGATACCTTCAAGCAAGCCATGGCGTGTTTTAACCAATAAGGGCGCCGACGCGGCACCGCACGTCACCAGGATTTCTCCGCGCACCAGCGTAATCAGGCGCTGCTGTGGGTTGAAGTCCAGGTCGACTGCGCTGTCAGTGTTGAGTTGCAGGCGGGTGCCATCCGGCAATTGCACGCTGCGCCGCTCACCGGTGGCGGTCGCAAGATCGCTGGTCCAGCGTTGCCAGCCGATCAGGTCGCGGCTTATCCAGGCCGCCGAGCTCACCAGCATCACACCGGACAGCAACTTCAACGCCTGTCGCCGCCCCAAGCCCTGGGCGCTGTTCTCCAGCGTCAGTCGCGCGCCGGGAACTGCCGCCAACTGGCCACTCAATTCTTGTTGCAATGCTTGAACCCGCTGCCAGGCCAACTCGTGGTCATGGTGGGCTTCGCGCCAGTCTTCACATTGTGCCTGTAGCCGCCGGTTAGCCCGGTTGTTACGCAAACGCAGCATCCAACTGATGGCCTGCTTGACCACTTGGGGGTCGGGACCTGCGCGCGTGGCATCATCCAACGGCGTCATGTTTGATAGCGCAGAACGTAGCAGTGATAGAGCGCCTCGCAGATATAGCGCTCCACCGATCGCAGTGACACGCCCATTTGCTGGGCGATCTGTTTGTACGCCAGCCCGTCGCACTGGGCCAACAGAAATGCCCTGCGCACCTTAGGCTTGAGTCCGTCCAAAAGACGGGAAATGTCTTCCAGCAACTCCAGCACCAATGCGCGCGCCTCTGCGCTGGGAGCCAGTGCCTCGGGCAGGTGGGCGATGGACTCGAGATAAGCGCGTTCAATTTCTTCACGTCGCCAGTGATCGATCACCAAGCCCCGCGCGATGGTGCGCAAAAAAGCGCGAGGCGCCTTGAGTTCGAAGCGTTCGGTCTTTTGCAGCAGGCGCACAA
Source organism: Pseudomonas lurida (assembly GCF_002563895.1). Lineage (NCBI taxonomy): Bacteria > Pseudomonadati > Pseudomonadota > Gammaproteobacteria > Pseudomonadales > Pseudomonadaceae > Pseudomonas > Pseudomonas lurida. The sequence continues at coordinate 150,418 of NZ_PDJB01000001.1, forward strand.
AGGTGTCTTGTGCCAGGTCAGCTGCATCGGCGGCATTGCCCAGGCGACTGCGCAGCCACGCGTTCAGCCAGTTGTGATGAGTGCTGTAAAGCGTCTGCACAACACTTTCACACGGCGAGTACTCAGAGGATCGCATGCACACGGGCTCGGCCAGACGTCACAAATGATAATTAGTCGCATTGTCTGGAAGCCTGAAAGAATTTGCAACTCTGAATCGTAGGCACTTACCGCCGGTCGGTTTCCTACGTAAAAAGAGGACGAGTCTCACAAATTTCTAAGATTTGCCAAGGTTTGGCCGAAAGCCTGACGAGCCATGCGTGCACCGAAATAGAGCGGCCTGAGAGTCCGCCTATCGCGTTACATGGAATGTTCCACTCGGCACGCTCACCCCCCTTTGGCAAAAGAAGTCGATGAAATGAATCTCAAGTTCAGTCATAAAATTCTGTTGGCCGCGTCAGGCGTCGTGGTTCTAGCCTTCGCGTTATTCACGCTTTACAACGACTACCTGCAGCGCAGCACCATCAAGCAAAACCTGGACTCCTCCATCCAGCAATCCGGTGAGCTCACCGCCAGCAGTGTGCAGAACTGGCTCAGTGGCCGTATTCTGGTCCTCGAAAGCCTGGCGCAAAACGTTGCCCATCAGGGCAGTGGTGCAGACCTTCCTGGACTGGTCGATCAACCCGCGTTTACCGCGAATTTCCAGTTCACCTATGTCGGCCAGACCAACGGCGTGTTCACGCAGCGCCCGGACGCGAAGATGCCCGATGGCTACGACCCGCGTCAGCGCCCCTGGTACAAGCAAGCCGTAGCCGCGGACAAAACCATGCTTACCCCGCCTTACATGGCTGCGGTGGGTGGGCAGATCGTGACCATCGCCCTGCCGGTGAAAAAGAACGGCGAACTGCTGGGCGTAGTCGGCGGCGACCTGAGCCTGCAAACCCTGGTGAAGATCATCAACTCGGTGGACTTTGGCGGCATCGGCCATGCGTTCCTGGTCAGCGGCGACGGGCAGGTCATCGTCAGCCCCGACCAGGACCAAGTGATGAAAAACCTGAAGGACATCTACCCGGGCACCAGCGTGCGCATCGAGAAGGTCAGCCAGGATGTGGTCCTCAACGGCCAGGATCGCATCTTGTCTTTCACCCCGATCAGCGGCTTGCCAGGGGCGGATTGGTACATCGGCCTGTCGATCGACAAAGACAAGGCCTACGCACCACTGGGTGAATTCCGTACCTCAGCGTTGATTGCCATGGTGATCGCCGTGGTGGCGATTGCGGTGCTCTTGAGTCTGTTGATCCAAGTATTGCTGCGACCCCTGACCACCATGGGCGCTGCCATGCAGGACATTGCCCAAGGCGAGGGCGACCTGACCCGCCGCCTGGACGTCACCAGCAAGGACGAATTCGGCGAGGTCGGCAGTGCGTTCAACCAATTCGTTGAGCGCATCCACGCCTCCATTTCCGAAGTGTCCTCGGCAACACGCCAAGTGCATGATTTGTCCCAGCGCGTGATGGCCTCGTCCAACGCCTCGATCATCGGCTCTGACGAGCAGAGTGCCCGCACTAACAGCGTGGCCGCCGCGATCAACGAACTGGGTGCCGCCACTCAGGAAATCGCGCGTAATGCTGCCGATGCTTCGCAGCACGCCAGTGGTGCCAGCGAGCAGGCTGACGATGGGCGCAAGGTGGTGGAGCAAACGATCCTGGCGATGTCGGAACTGTCGCAAAAGATCAGCCTGTCCTGCACCCAGATCGAGACCCTGAACGCCAGCACCGACAATATCGGCCACATCCTTGATGTGATCAAAGGTATCTCCCAGCAAACCAACCTGCTCGCGCTCAACGCCGCAATCGAAGCCGCGCGTGCCGGGGAAGCCGGCCGTGGGTTTGCCGTGGTCGCTGATGAAGTGCGTAACCTGGCCCACCGCACGCAAGAGTCGGCTGAGGAGATCCACAAGATGATCACTTCGCTGCAAGTGGGTTCGCGTGAAGCGGTGACCACCATGAACGCCAGCCAGACGTCCAGCGAAGAGAGCGTCGAGGTGGCCAACCAGGCGGGTGAGCGATTGATCAGCGTGACGCAGCGTATTGTCGAGATCGATGGCATGAACCAATCGGTCGCGGCCGCCACCGAAGAGCAGACTGCCGTGGTGGAAACACTCAATGTCGACATCAACCAGATCAACCTGCTGAACCAGCAAGGCGTGGCCAACCTCAACGAAACGTTGAAGGACTGCGATGCGCTGTCCCAACAGGCCAGCCGTTTGAAACAACTGGTCGACAGTTTCAAGATCTGAAGCTGAATGAATAGGAGCGAGCCCCTCGCTCCTATCGTTCAAGCATCTGGCGCACATTCGCCAGTGCGCTGTCGGCGAATGTTTGCACGAATTCTTCAAACGCTGCCGGGGCCATTTCAGCGGCCTCGCCGATCAGCGTCCAGGTTGCCTTGGCACCGCCTGATCCAAATGCTTCCACGCGCATTGCCGCCCACAATCGAGCCACGCCCAATGTGTTGTAGATCGTGGTCCATGTCATGCACATCGCATGGTCGTCGTGGCTATTGAGTTGCTCCACGACCCGATGACCATCGTGAAAAAACTTGGTGCGCAAGGCGCCCACGCCCTCACCCATCATTTCGACGTGTGACAGGGCCGGAATAAAGGCGTCAAAGCCTGCAAAGCGACCCACCAGACCCCACAGACGAGCGGCGTCGCAGTTGACGGTGACACAGGCCACTATGGGTGTGCCGGTTGGGTTGCGAATCAATGTATCGGGTTGCAGCGATGTCATGAAATTGTCCTGAAGCCGTTCAAAGAAAGCGGATAGCCTTGAGGTAGTCGCAGCCCCGTTGCAGCAGCGACGGGCTCTTCTCGGGGTAGTCAGCGCCCATTTCCTCAACCCCCCGGCGTGCGTTGTCGCAGTGGATCATTGAGGTATTGCCAATGTCCTCGCCCAGCCCCTCCAGGTAAAAACCCAATACGCCAAACAGCGCGTTTTCGTGGCCTACCGTTCGCAGTGCTCGTTGCCAGCGCGCGACACTGACCCGCTCGAAGGCGTAGCCCGCCTGGCTGTACGCATCGAGATAGTGGTCCCAGCTCAAAGGCCTTGGGTTATGCAGGTTGAACACAGGTCGCTGCGCGTCAAAGCGGCCGCAGTGGAACGCCACAAACCCAGCAAAGAAGTCCACAGGCATCAGGTCGAAGTTGATCTCCAAGCGCGGCACCAGGCCCAGTTGCAGTGAGCCCTTGAGCATCAGCATCAAGCGGTTCTTCTGCGGTTGGCAAACACCGGTCCGACTGTTGAAGCTGATGTTGCCCGGGCGGTGAATGTTCACCCAGGAGCCTCGTGCCACCGCGTGCCCCAGCCAGCGTTCGGCGACCCACTTGGACACGTTGTAGCCATTCTTGATGTAGATCGGCAGGGCGCTTGTCGCAGGCACTTCGAGCACATGGCCCTCGGCGTCGATGCTGCTGCATGCCGACAGCGTCGAGATGAAGTTGAGTACTTTTTTGCAGTGCGTTTCACACAGGCGCAGGCATTCGAGCACAGGGTCGACGTTGTCCTTGGCCAACGAGGCGTAGTCCATCACGTGATTGACCCGTGCCGCGTTGTGCACCAGCACACCGTAGTTCCGGGCAAGATCCTCATAGGTGTCACCTGCCAGGCCCAGGTTTGGCTGGCTGATATCCGCGGCATAAACCTGCACCCGGCTCATGTCCAGGTGCTCAAGACGGTGCTCGCTCAATGCCTGGGTGAATCGCGCAGTGGCGGGCTGGCCCGGCAGTTCACGCACCAGGCATGCCACCTGCGTTGCGCCATTGGCCAACAGTGCCTCGACGATATGCACGCCGATAAAGCTGTTGGCGCCGGTCACTATCACGTTGTTGCGGTCTCCTACACGGTCCAAGGGGAGTACCTGCACAACCTCTTGCCGTTGTGCATCCCGAACCGCCTCGCCGGAGGGGGCAGCAGGCAGCGCACCCTTCTCCATCAGCAACGCGAGGGTACGAACCGTAGGTGTTGCGAAGAAGTGGTTCAAGGGCACGCTGCGGCCAAACTGCTCGCGAATGCGCAGCAGCAAAGTCGACAGCAACAGGGAGTGCCCACCGAGGTTGAAGAAGCTGTCATCAATCGACAGTCCTCCCACAGGCAACTGCAGCAACTCACGCCATAACGCCACCAGTTGCATGTGGAGGGATGTTTGCGCTGCCTGCCCGGCGCTAGCCGATGTCGGTTGGGTCGATAACGCCAGCAAGGCCTGGCGGTCCACCTTGCCGTTACTGGAGCAAGGCAAGCGAGGTCGCTCGTCCCACACGTCAGGCTGCAGGTAATCCGGCAACCACTGCCGTGCATGCTGCTTCAAATCGTTAAGCGTGGCGCCTGGTTCCGGTTGGGCGACGACACCACGAATCCTGCGTGCGGCATCAATCACCACCGCCACCTGGCGATACAGTCGGCTGTTGCGCAGGCACTGTTCGATCTCCAGGGGTTCGACCCTGATTCCACGGATCTTCACCTGTGCGTCCCGCCTGGCGCCCAACTCGATACCGTTGGCAGTCCACTTTGCGAGGTCGCCACTGCGATAGGCCCGCAAGGTCTGGCCATCCGGCAGGGACAGCGCCACGAAGGGGGTGTCGGGCGACTGCGCTGCATTCAAATACCCCAGGCATACGCCCGGACCGACGATGTACAGTTCGCCCATCACCTCGTCATCCACCGGTTGCAGGTTGTCGTCGAGGATCAGCACCTGGCTGTTGGCGATGGGGCGGCCCAGGTTGCGATTGCCATCCCCGGCTTGCAGGGTTCGATGGGTGACCAGCACCGTAGCTTCGGTCGGGCCGTAGAGATTGTGCAGATGGCATTCGCCTGCCAGACGTTCGATCACATAGGGCTCGCAGGCATCGCCTCCGGTGAGCAGGTGCGTCAAGCCCAGTGGTTGATCCAGCGGCAGGATGCTGAGCAGCGCCGGTGGCAGGAACGCATGGCTGATGCGCTGTTGGCGGATCAACTCGACCAGTTGCTGTGGGTCGCGACGTTGCGCCTCGCTGGGAATAACCAGCTCTGCGCCGGCGATCAGGCTGGGGAAAATATCCATCAGCGATGCATCGAAATTCACCGAGGCAAACTGCAGCACACGACTGTGTTCGCCCAGGGCCATTTGGCGGCCAAACCAGGTGCTGAAGTGGGCGAGGTTGGCCTGACTCAGCAGCACCCCCTTGGGCTGTCCCGTGGTGCCCGAGGTGAAGAGCACCATGCACGGTGCTTCAAGGTCTGCGGGCGGGCGCCGTGAAGGCCTGGCAGTGGCGGGCGGGCCGAGGGTGCACACATCCAATGAAACGAAGCGCTCACGCAATGGATGGCAACCGTTATCCAGTAGAACGCGGGCGCCTGCACTCTCCAGCATGGCCTGCTGGCGCTGTGGTGGGTGTTCCGGACCCAGTGGCAGGTACACTGCGCCGCAGCCGAGCACCGCGAGAATGCTGGCGTACAGCGCGACGGATTTTTCCAGGCAGACACCGACCACGGGTGGAGCCTCACTACCCTCCAGCAGCGGTTCCAGTTGCTCTTGGATGGCGAGGGCCCGAGCCTGAAGTTGCCGGTAAGTCGTCACGTTGCCCGCACTGTTCAACGCAGGCCGCTCGGCGAAGGTCAGAAGGCTGGCCTGCACGCGCTCGATCACCGGCACCTGGGCGGCCTGCAACAGGGCAGGGTCCGCCGTGCGATTGAATCGGTGCACAAACGCCAGCGCCTCCAGCACCTGCATGCCTTGCTCGGGCCACGCAGTGGCGCAGGCTTCTGTGGGCAAATACGCAGGGTCGCGTGCAACGCGGCTGACGTGCAAGGCAAACCAGTCGGCCAACACACGTGTCGCTTGCAGGCGCAATCGCTGGCCGTTCCCGCAGGGCACTTCAGGTAGGTCGAGCGCGGCAAGCAAGCGTCCGTTGCGGTCATACCCACGCAGCTGCACGGCGGGCAGTCCATGTGCGCCTAGAGGGCCGATGCCCAGGCGCAGGCTGATACGCGCGGTGCCGGCCAAGCGCGTCGGTACTGACAGGCTGCCGTCATCGACTACCAGGTCGGCGGCCTCATCCCCCAACCGATGCCCACACTGTTCAAGCACGTGCTTCAGGCTGTCCAGGGCGTGGCTGACACCGACCCAGCACATGGTCAGGCATCTCATGCTGCGCTCCCTGCCGGGGGCAAATAGTCGTCCAATGCCTGCGCCACGCTGGGTGTCTGCAGCAACCCGCTGTGGTGCAGAAAACGTGTGATGTTGCCTATCAGCGGGTGTTGGCGGGTGATGGGGAAATCCAGCGCGTTGATTTCTTCCCGCAGTGCATGGCGGATGATGGGGCTGACGTCCAGGTGTTCGATCAGTTGCAGGTCGAAGGATGTCTGCAGGTCGTTGGTCAGGTACTGGGCCAGGAATGTCGGCAGGACGAGGGCAATGCTGTCCCGATCCTGCGGGCTCGCCACCTGCCAGTAGAGGCGTACCAGGCGTGTCCAGAATTGTGCATGGCGCCCTTCATCCGACAGGTGATCGGCCATCATGCCGCGGACCGACGACTTGACGCTGTCGTCCTTGGCGAAGGCGGCCACATCATGGGTCACGGTGTTCTCGGCGATGGCCACGCCAATCAATTCAATGGCGTCGTGCAGGTGGGCCGGAGCCTGCGCCTGTGCCGCTGGCAGGGCACGGCCGAGTTCGATTTGCGTGGGCAGTTCGAGTGGCTGTATGCCGGTCATTTCGACGGTTTGCTGCAGGAAGTCCAGCGCGACCAGGGCATGGTAGTCCTCGTCCACCACGATGGTCATTGCGTCGTAGCGACAGGCGAGGGGGAAGGGCACGGCAAAGCGATTCTTGGCAATGCTGCGGGCGGTCTTGTCGACGATCTCGGTCTCGAAAATCACCACGTCGTTGATGAATTTGTAGAAGCTTTGCACCAGTACAAAGTCGCGCCATTGCGAGCAGTGTTCGAGAAACGTCGCGCACGCCACGAGTGGCTGGCGACACAGTGGGTAGATCAGGTTGTCGTCGTTCTCCAGCACGCGGCGAGGGCGTGTGCGGATGGTTGCACGGTGTTCCCAATCCTCGGCAATGGGGCGGTAGTCAGAGGCATTCATGGGCGCACCCTTTGCAACGAGGTCCGCACGGTGTCCCAGAAGCTGATGCGGTTTTCCAGGGCGTCGAGTGCGGCGCGCTCGGCTTGTTCCCTGCGGTTTGCATCGTTGCCGATCAGGCGTTGGAGCAACTGTTGCGCCCCTGGCTCATGGCCCTGGGTGTCCAACTCGATGTGACGCTTCAGGTAATGACCCAGGATGGGAGCCTGTCGGTTGATGAGCCCGCTGCCCTGCAACAGGCGTTCGAACATCGCCGGGATGACACTCTCACGGCCGTGCAGGAAGGTCGCGGCGACACAGTGAGTAGGCGCGTTGAAGGCGATGCGCAAGGTGCTCTCGACGAAGCGGGCCACGCCATGCGGTACATCGACCTGTTGCAAGGCCGCCTGGGCGTCGAAGCCTTGGCGTTGCAGCGAGATAAAGGTATCGATGGCGGCGGTGCTGGCACCCACCTCGAGCATCGCTTCCCGATACAGCTCAAAGTGGCTGCAGTAGCCGTGCTCCGGATGCTCGTCCGACTCCTCGCCCAGTACGATCTCGTTGATCAGGCGGGCGGCGTGTGGGTCGGTCGGGGGGAGCCAAGGCAGGCGCGCGCAGGTCAGGTCCTGTTGCAGGCGTTTGGTGAGGGTCATGAAATCCCATACTGCAAACACATGGCTTTCCATGAAACGTTGTAAGTTGCCGAGTGATGTTATTTCTTCAAATAACAAATGGCTGCAGAGTTGCTGTTTTTTTTGTTCAAGCAAAGTTGGGTACATGGTTGATGCCTATAAGTTGTCGCGACTGCTCGTGAAGCAGTGATGGCTTTTGCAGCCGGAAGTAGACAGGTGGAGTTCAACCGGGCCACGCGCAAGGCACGCCAAAAGCGTGGGCTGGCACGGTCAGTTGAAAGGCTTGATGATCAGCGGGAGATAATAATCGGGTTAAACGTTTGGATGAGCTTATAAGTGTATGAGATGTTTTTTCGAGAAGTTACGTGGGGTGAGTAACTTATTCTTTGAAGGTGGGAAGTTTCCCGAACAGCAGTGGGTTTATCTAATCAGGCTTTAACATCGGGGTCTATGACGCGGAGCGCTCCCTGATCAGTGGAGGCTCCGCAACGTAGGGGGCAGCGTTGCGGTGGGAAATCTATTTGCCGGTCGTTTCAAGGCCACTGAGATAGTGGGCGATCACTTCCATGCCCCGGGTCAGGTGATTGCGCAGTGTCAGGACGCTCTCTTCGATCTTCTTTTGCGCCACCAGGTTCAGCAGTTCCCGGTGATCTTCCTGGGAGGTTTCGCCCAGGCCCATCGCTTCAAGGTTGAAACGCAAAAAGCGCTCTTCTTCATTCAAGCCATGTTCGACCAGCTTGAGTAGCCGTTGGTTAGGCGCCTTGCCGTACAGGACCATGTGAAACAGTCGATTGAGGCGGCCGATCTCGGTGTAGTCTTTCTCCCGTTCCAGGGCATTGATATAGGCTTGCGCCTCGGCAATATCGTCTGCAGTCAGCAGCGGGGCCGACAAGCGCAGGGCTTCAGACTCCAGCAGCATGCGCAGGGCATAGGTCTCCGCCGAGTTGTCTTCGATCAGCGGCGCCACCACCGCGCCCTTGTGCGTCACCACATGCAGCAACGACTGTGCTTCGAGCTGGCGCAAGGCCTCGCGTACCGGCATGCGGCTGACACCGAACAGGCTGGCCAGTTCTTGCTGGCGCATGGCGGTACCGCACGGCAATCGACCATCGAGAATGGCATTGCGCAAGGTTTCTTCAATTACGGAGCGAGCAAGATGGGCGGGAATAGGACCGCTGATCTTGATGCTGTTCAAAGGGTTCGGCTTCTGCGTCACGGTTACGCTATCCTCCTTGTTACAATGGTTGGATAATTGGATCCAATGCACACTAGAGGCTGCCTGGCGGCTTGTCAAACGGCAAGGTTTTCGGCTTGTAAGCGGCTAAACACGCGGCTCTTGGCGCCCACATTGCGTTTCTGCGATGTCTTACAGCCTGGTGTCATGTTGCTATGAACTTAACGTTTCGCTTCGCCGATTTATCCCATGGCGCAGACCGGTGCCGAGTTTTCACCGCAACGTTCCCATCTATAGATATTCATTAACGGTATTTAAACCGCCGCTCTTATATCTATAAAGTCACTCTCCTGTCTGACCGGGAGTGAACTCATGTCCGCCGCCTCTACTGTTCCAACAGCGATCCCTACCGCCCAAACCTTCGAGATTCGCCCATTTCCCGGCAGCGTCGGTGCCGAGATCGTCGGCCTCGATTTGACCCGTCCGGTCAACGACGAAGATTTCGTGCGCATTCATCGCGCGCACCTGGACCATCATGTCGTGGTTTTCCGTGATCAACGTATCACTCCCGAGCAACAAATCGACTTCAGCCGTCGATTCGGCGTGCTGCAGATCCATGTGCTCAAACAGTTCCTGCTGGCCAACCATCCGGAAATCCTGATCGTCTCGAACATCATCGAAAACGGCCAATCCATCGGCTTGGGTGACGCGGGCAAATTCTGGCATTCGGACCTCTCCTATAAAGAACTGCCGAGCCTGGGCTCGATGCTGCACGCCCAGGAGTTGCCCTCTGAAGGCGGCGACACCCTGTTCGCCGACATGCACAAAGCCTGGGACCAATTGCCCGAGCACCTGCGCAAAGCCGTCGAAGGCCGCAGTGCTGCCCACTCCTACACCGCGCGCTACAGCGAAACCAAATTCGAAGGCAACTGGCGCCCCACGTTGACGCCCGAGCAGCTTGCCCAGGTCGCGGAAGTCGTGCACCCCATTGTGCGCACCCACCCGGAAAACGGCCGCAAAGCGCTGTTCGTCAGTGAAGGTTTCACCACCCGCATCGTTGGTCTGCCGGAAGACGAAAGCCGGGACCTGCTCGCCCAACTCTACGCACACAGTGTGTTGCCGCAGAACATCTACCGCCACCAGTGGCAGCCCCATGACCTGGTGTTCTGGGACAACCGTTCGCTGATCCACCTGGCTGCTGGCTGCCCTAGTCATCTGCGCCGCAAGCTGTTTCGTACCACCATCCAGGGCGACGCGCCTTTCTGATCGGAGCATGACCATGTCCAGGAACATTCCATTCGCACGGCTGGCCGCGACCGTCGGCCTGGGTGTCAGCCTCTTGGCCGGTAGCCTGGTTGCACCGGCCACCGCGCAGGCCGAAGGTGAGATCCGCATCGCCGAACAGTTCGGCATCGTTTACCTGCTGCTCAACGTGGTACGCGACCAGAACCTCATCGAGAAATACGGCAAGCAGGAAGGTATCGACATCAAGGTCGACTGGACCCAACTGTCTGGCGGCGCCGCCGTCAATGACGCGCTGCTCTCCGGCTCGATCGACATTGCCGGTGCCGGTGTCGGCCCACTGCTGACCATCTGGGACCGCACCCACGGCAAACAGAACGTCAAGGCCGTCGCTTCCCTGGGTAACTTCCCGTACTACTTGGTCAGCAACAATCCCAAGGTCAAGACCATCGCCGATTTCACCGAGAAAGATCGTATTGCCGTACCGGCGGTGGGCGTGTCGGTACAGTCGCGCTTCCTGCAATACGCGGCGGCCAAGCAATGGGGTGACAAGGAATTCAATCGCCTCGACAAGTACACCGTGGCCGTCCCGCACCCGGATGCCACCGCCGCGCTCATCGCAGGCGGCACCGAACTGACCGGACACTTCTCCAACCCACCGTTCCAGGACCAGGCCCTGGCCAACCCGAACGTGCATGTGGTGCTGAACACCTACGACCTGCTCGGCCCGAACTCGCCGACGGTGCTGTTCGCCACCGAGAAGTTCCGCAACGACAACCCGAAAACCTACAAGGCGTTCGTCGAGGCGTTGACCGAAGCGGCGCAGTTTGCCCAGAACGACAAAGGCGCTGCGGCCGATACTTACATCCGCGTGACCAAGGCCAAGATCGACCGCGCCGAGCTGCTTAAAATCATCGACAACCCGCAGTTCGAATTCAGCGTCACACCGAAAAATACCTACCCGCTGGCGGAATTCCTCTACCGCGTCGGCGCCATCAAGAACAAGCCTGAATCGTGGAAGGACTACTTCTTCCAGGACGCCAAGCCCCTGCAAGGAAGTTGAGATGAACGCGCCCTTGCAAGGCCACACGGCCAGCAACCTGCACACCGCCGGCCCTTTACTGGCGGTGGATAACGTCAGCCTGGAATACCGCACCCCCGAGCGCGTGGTCCGGGCCACCCACCAGGTGAGTTTCGAGATCGACCCAGCCGACCGCTACGTGCTGCTCGGCCCTTCGGGTTGCGGTAAGTCCACCTTGCTCAAATCCATTGCCGGGTTTATCAAACCCTGCGAGGGCGAGATCCGCCTGTTGGGGCAAAAGGTCGAGCAACCTGGCCCGGACCGGATCGTCGTGTTCCAGGAATTCGACCAGCTGCCGCCGTGGAAAACCGTCAAGCAGAACGTGATGTTCCCGCTGCTGGCCTCGAAAACCCTGAAGCGCGCCGAAGCCGAAGAACGCGCGTTGCACTACCTCGACAAAGTCGGCCTCACGGCCTTTGCCGACGCCTATCCACACACCCTTTCCGGCGGTATGAAAGCGCGTGTCGCCATCGCCCGTGCCCTGGCCATGCAGCCGAAAATCCTGCTGATGGACGAACCCTTCGCCGCCCTCGACGCCCTGACCCGGCGCAAGATGCAGGAAGAGCTGCTGTTGCTCTGGGAGGAGGTGCGTTTCACCCTGTTGTTCGTTACCCACTCCATCGAGGAAGCGTTGGTGGTGGGCAATCGCATCCTGCTGCTGTCGCCCCATCCCGGGCGCGTGCGTGCCGAAATCCACAGCCATCAATATGACCTGCACAGCCTCGGTGGCGTGGAGTTCCAGGCGTCGGCGCGGCGCATTCATCGCCTGCTTTTCGATGAAGCGCCCGAGGCCGAACGTGAGTTGGGTTTCGCCGATATCCGCATCGCTTACTGAAGGGACAACCCATGCGCCAGGAATATGAAATCACCCTCGAGCCACTGCTCAGCGTTCCCGTTGAACGTGAACTGCCCCTGCGCCAGCGCCTGTGGCAACAAGGCTGGTTGCGCAAGGGGCTGATCCTGATCGTGCTCGCGATCCTCTGGGAAGCCGTTGCGCGTTATCAGAACAACGACCTGCTGCTGCCGAGTTTCTTGCAGACATTTCACGCACTCTACGACGGCCTGCTCAGTGGCGAACTGCTGAGCAAGGTGAGCATCTCGCTGGTGGTGCTGATCAAGGGTTACCTGATCGGCATCGTGCTGGCGTTTGCCCTGACGACCTTGGCGGTGTCGACCCAACTGGGCCGTGATTTGTTGAGTACCCTGACCTCGATGTTCAACCCGTTGCCGGCAATTGCCTTGCTGCCGCTGGCGCTGCTGTGGTTTGGCCTGGGGCAGAACAGCCTGATTTTCGTGCTGGTGCATTCGGTGTTGTGGGCGCTGGCGCTCAACACTTATTCAGGGTTCCTCGGCGTGTCTGAAACCCTGCGCATGGCCGGTCGCAACTACGGCCTCAAGGGCATGCGATTCGTGCTGTTCATCCTGATTCCGGCGGCGCTGCCGTCGATCCTTGCGGGCCTCAAGATCGGCTGGGCGTTTGCCTGGCGCACGCTGATCGCCGCCGAGCTGGTCTTCGGTGCCACCAGCGGCAAGGGGGGCCTGGGTTGGTACATTTTCCAGAACCGCAACGAGCTCTACACCGACAAGGTATTTGCCGGGCTGGCGGTGGTGATCCTGATCGGGCTGCTCGTGGAAAACCTGGTGTTCGACACCTTTGAGCGGCTCACTGTAAAGCGTTGGGGCATGCAACGCTAAACAGGAATGATTGCTCTTTGCCCGCCGTGAACTCGATAATACCGACCATCTGACGTCGCCTTGGCGTCACATGTGCCCGGTAAAAGGATTTACGACGATGCGGTTTTTTGTTTTGGCGGCGGCCTTGTTGTTGTCGACTTCGGTCATGGCGCAATTCGTGCCTGAAGTCGTCACCATGCCCAAGCCGCTCTACCCCGGCCACCTGATCACTACCCAGGGGCACGCACGCATCAGCCTGAATATTCATAACGACGGTACGGTCAGCGACGTCAAGGCGCTGAGTGCCACCAAGCCGGCCTTTGGTGAAGCCGCCGTCGCGGCGGCCACACTCTGGCGTTTCAAGCCTTGGACAGTGGATGCCGAACGGCCCGCAGTGCTCGAGGCGCAGAACGATATGGTGTTCACACCCGAACCGGTGAGAAAGGAAACGACTCACCTGACCTTTACCCAAACCACCTACCAAACCTGCAGCGCGCTGACCGAAGAAGTCAGCCAGTTCCGTCGCGAACATCCCACCCGTCCGTTGATCGCGATGAAGAGTTTTGCCATTACCCGAGTCGCAGTGATGTTCCCGGCATTGAGCGGTAAGAGCGACTACAACGAAGGCCTGGCGCGCGCCGACGAATTGGAAAACGCCCTGCCGGACATCGTGCGCAAATGCCAGGCCCATCCCAAGGCCACCTACGCGGACTACCTGCCTCGCAACGTGAAGGGTTACCTGTAAAGCCTGCTACGATTGCGCTCAATTTACGCCCCGTTGATCACGAGTGCTTGGCATGCAACTACCGGATATGAACCTGCTGGTCGCCCTCGACGCCTTGCTCGACGAGGGCAGCGTGGTCGGCGCCGCCCGACGCATGAACCTGAGCCCGGCGGCCATGAGCCGCACCCTGACGCGTATTCGCGAAGCCGTGGGCGACCCGATCCTGGTACGTGCCGGTCGCGGCCTGGTGCCCACGCCCAAGGCCCTGCAGTTGCAAGGCCAGGTGCGCAACGTGGTGGAGCAGGCGGCGCTGTTGTTCCGCTCGGCGGATCAGGTCGACCTGAGCACCTTGCGCCGCCGCTTCAGCGTGCGCGCCAATGACTTTTTTATCGGCGTGTATGGCGGTCGCCTGTTCGACACCATGGAGCGCATGGCGCCGCTGTGCGAGCTGTGTTTCGTGCCCGAAGGCGACACCGACGACGAGGCCCTGCGCGAAGGGCGCCTGGATCTGCGCGTGAGCAACACCATGCCGGTCAGCCCCGAAGTAAAGGTGCAGAACCTGTTCTCTACCACCTTCGTCGGCCTGGCGCGGGAAGACCATCCGTTGTTCGATGAAGAAATCACCGCGGCACGTTTTGCCAGCTACTCGCATATCAGCATCTCGCGGCGCGGCATCGCGCGCGGGCCGATCGATACCGCGCTGAATGCCCAGGGCCTGGAGCGCCGCGTGGCGATGATCGCCCCAGGCTTTCATGGCGCGATGTTCATGTTGCCCGATTCCGACCTGCTGCTGCCGGTGCCCAAGGAAGCGCTGTTGAGCGCCAATCGCCTTAAACTGCCACTGCGCGCGTTCGCCTTGCCGATCTCGCTGCCGACGCTGGTCCTGGCCCAATCCTGGCATCCGCGATTCGACAAGGACCCCGCCCACAAATGGCTGCGCGAAACCATGCGCGAAAGTTGCCACGCCACCTGGCTCGAAGCCCAACCTACCTGAAGTGAATGCGGTGAATGTCGGCGCTGGCTTGCCTGGGATTGCGGCCTGGCTGATCCAAATGGGTCACTGACCCACCGCTATCCCAGGCAAACCACCCCCCGCACGCAGTTTGTGTCGGTCATGATTGTTGCGTCTGGTGCAGTTATAACCTGCCAACAAGTAACTTTTTGTCATGTTTGTGCCTGATTAAACTGCTCGGGTATTTACCATTCCGAGTTACCCGTTCATGACTTCCCTCGCTGCCCCCACCCTCGCGGCCGCAGCCAAGCCTACTGCCATGACCCCACCTGTATTCGGGACGCGGATCATCATCGGGCTGGTCGGCGTGTTACTGGCGGTGCTGGTCTGCGGTCTCAACGAGATGGTCACCAAGGTGGCCCTCGCGGATATTCGCGGCGCCCTGTACATCGGCTTTGACGAAGGCACCTGGCTGGTCGCGGCTTACACCGCCACCTCCGTGTCGGCCATGGCCTTTGCGCCGTGGTGCTCGGTGACCTTTTCCCTGCGCCGCTTCACCCTCTGCGCCATCGGCGTGTTCACCGTGCTGGGGATCCTGTGTCCGTTCGCGCCGAACTACGAAAGCCTGCTGGTACTGCGCACTGTGCAAGGCCTGGCCGGTGGCGCGTTGCCGCCGATGCTGATGACCGCGGCACTGCGGTTCCTGGCGGCCAACGTCAAGCTGTACGGCTTGGCTGGCTACGCACTCACCGCCACTTTCGGCCCGAGCCTGGGCACGCCACTGGCAGCGCTGTGGACCGAGTACGTCGGCTGGCAGTGGGCGTTCTGGCAGATCGTCGCGCCGTGCCTGCTGGCCATGGTCGCCGTGGCCTACGGGCTGCCGCAGGATCCGCTGCGCCTGGAGCGCTTCAAGCAGTTCAACTGGCGTGGCCTGCTGCTGGGCTTCCCGGCGATCTGCATGCTGGTGATCGGCATCCTGCAAGGCAACCGCCTGGACTGGTTCGAGTCAGGCCTGATCACCTTCCTGCTGTGTGGCGGCAGTGTGTTGCTGGTGCTGTTCATGGTGAACGAGTGGTCGCAGCCCATACCATTCTTCAAGTTGCAGATGCTCGGCCTGCGCAACCTGTCGTTCGCCCTGATTGTGCTGGCGGGCGTGCTGATGGTGCTGACCTCGGTGATCATCATCCCGTCGAGTTTTCTCGCCCAGGTCCAGGGTTATCGCCCGCTGCAAACCGCGCCGGTGATGCTGCTGATGGCCATCCCGCAGTTGATCGCGCTGCCAATGGTGGCGGCGCTGTGCAACCTGCGCTGGGTCGACTGCCGCTGGGTGCTGGGGATCGGCCTGGGCATGCTGGTGCTGTGTTGCGTGGGCAGCGCGCACCTGACCTCGGCATGGATTCGCGATGACTTCTACGGCCTTTACCTGCTGCAAATCTTCGGACAACCGATGGCCGTGTTGCCGCTGCTGATGCTGTCCACCGGCAGCATCCAGCCCATGGACGGCCCGTTTGCATCGGCCTGGTTCAACACCATCAAGGGGCTGGCCGCCGTGGTCGCCACGGGCGTGCTCGATACCTTGACCACGCAGCGCCTGCACTTCCACTCGACCATGTTGGTGGACCGCCTGGGCAACTCACCCCTGGCCGACGGCGACGCGTCGGGCCTGGCGCACCGCCTGCACGAGCAGGCCGTGGTGCTGACCTCTTCGGACCTTTATTACGTCATGGCCGCCGCCGCGGTGGCGTTGATCCTGCTGATTTTCTGGATGCCCACGCGGATTTTCCCGCCTCGCGCACCGACTTGATTGAAAGGACTGTTCATGAAACGCAAAGACAAAATTGCCGTCTCCGTCATCGCTGTGTTCGCCGTCGGCGTACTGGTGTACTTGGTCGCGCCGGGTATGTTGGGCAGCAAGCGCCAGACAACCAACGACGCGTTCGTCGCCGCTGACTTCACGCTGGTTGCGCCACGTGTCGCTGGCTTCATCAAGGAGGTGCTGGTGGAAGACAACCAGCGCGTCAAGGCCGGGCAACTGCTGGCGCTGATCGACGACCGCGACTTCCGTGCCGCCGCCCAGGCTGCCGATGCCGATGCGTTGGTCGCCCGGGCCCAACTGAAAAACGCCACCGCCACCCTCGAGCGCCAAAGCTCGTTGATCGCCCAGGCCCAGGCCACCGTCGCGGCGGACCGTGCCGAAATGGCCTTCGCCGAACACGAACTGAATCGCTACAACCACCTCGCCGGTGTCGGCGCCGGCACCGTGCAGAACGCCCAGCAAGCCAAGACCCGCATCGACCAGGCCACCGCGCGCCTGGCGAATGCCACGGCGGTGCTGGCGGCCGAACGCAAGCAAGTGGAAATCCTCACCGCCCAGCGCGATGCCGCCGAAGGTGGACTCAAGCGTGCCCAGGCTGCGCTGGAGTTGGCCAGTTACCAGCTGTCCTACACGCGCATCGTCGCGCCGGTCGATGGCATGGTCGGCGAGCGCGCGGTGCGGGTTGGCGCCTACGTGACGCCGGGTAGCAAGATCCTGGCGGTCGTGCCGCTGGAAGACGCGTATGTGGTGGCCAACTTCCAGGAAACCCAGCTGTCCCACATGCACGCCGGCCAGCCCGTGCAGGTGCGTGTCGACAGCCTCGACGGTGAGTTGCTCTACGGTCATCTGGAAAGCCTGGCGCCCGCCACTGGGGTGACCTTCGCGTCGGTCAAGCCGGATAACGCCACGGGTAACTTCACCAAGGTGGTACAGCGCATCCCGGTGAAGATCGTTCTCGAACCCAACCAGGCGCATACCGAGCGCCTGCGGGTCGGCATGTCGGTAGAAGCCAGCGTCGACACCCAGCCAGTGGCGAAGCAGCGTGAGGTGGCCCAGCAATGAAGCGAGTTGCCTGGCTCACCTTGAGCCTTATCAGCCTGAGCGCCTGCACGGTCGGGCCGGATTTCCACAAGCCCCAGAACCCGCAAGTCTCGCAATGGAGCGAGCCCCAGGGCCGCCAGGCGGCTAGCCGTGCCGTCAGCGATCCCTTGCAGGAACGCTGGTGGGATGTGTTCCACGACGCGCAACTCTCGGCCCTCACACGTCGGGCGCTCACCGATAACCTGGACCTGAAACTGGCCAGCAGTCGCCTGCAACAAAGCCGTGCGGTGCGCCAGGTGACCACCGCCGAGCGTTACCCCGACGTCAACGCCAACGGTGACTACCTGCGCCAGCGCAACAGCGGCAAAGGCTTGAGCGACCCGTCCGGCCAGAACGGCCGCTCGGCGTTCAACCAGTGGGACATGGGCTTCTCCGCCTCCTGGGAGCTGGATTTCTGGGGCCGGGTAAAACGCGAAACCGAAGCCGCCGACGCCACCCTGCAAGTGGCCGAAGACGACCGCCGCGCGGTGTTGTTGTCGGTACTCGCCGAGACCGCGCAGGACTACATCCAATTGCGCGGCGTACAGAACACCCGCGCCGTCACCGAACAAAACCTCGACGTCGCCCGCCACAGTCTCAAGTTGTCGCAATTGCGCCTGGCTGACGGCGTGGCGACGGATCTGGACGTCGCCGAAGCCGCCGCCCAGGTCGCCGCCATCGAAGCGCGCCTGCCGGATCTGCAACAGCGCCAGGACCAACTGATCAATGCCCTCAGCCTGTTGATGGGCGAGCCGCCGCAGGCCCTGCACGCGCAGCTGTCCAAGGACGCCGCCGTGCCGCAAACCCAGCGTCAGGTCGCCATTGGCCTGCCGTCGGAACTGGCCGAGCGCCGCCCGGATATCCGCCAGGCGGAGGCGCGCCTGCACGCCGCCACCGCCAACATCGGCGTGGCCAAGGGCGACTTCTACCCGCGCATCACCTTGTCCGGCAGCCTCGGTTCCCAGGCCATGCAACTCTCGGACTTTGGTTCCTGGGGCTCCCGCGCCTTTGCCTTCGGCCCGCAGTTCAGCTTGCCGCTGTTCAATGGTGGGCGCCTGCAAGGCATGCTGAACCTGCGCGAGGCCCAACAACAGGAAGCGGCGCTCGCGTACCAGCAAACCGTACTGCGTGCCTGGCATGAGATCGATGACCAGTTGACCCGCTACAACGCCAGCCAATTGCGTCGCGATAGCCTGGCCGAAGCCGTGCGCCAGAACCAGATTGCCCTGAGCACCGCGCAACAGCAGTACGTCGAGGGCGTGGTGGATTTCGTCAACGTGCTGACCGTGCAAAGCGCGTTGCTGGCCACGCAGGAGCAGTGGGTGGAGAGCTCAACCGGCGTGTCCCTGGCCATGGTTGGGCTGTACAAAGCGCTGGGCGGCGGTTGGGAATCGGTGTACCCGCTGCAAACCGCTGGGCGCTGAACGGCAAAGAGTTTTTGTCAGTCGCGAAATAAGGTGTAATGATAATTGCTCTCAATAGTGTATCTGAGCTTTTCATGGACACCGCGACTGACGGCCAGCATCAGCTTCACCTCCTGTACCGCGACCATCACGGCTGGCTGCAAGGCTGGCTGCGCAAGCGCCTGGGCGACCGCGAGCATGCGGCCGATGTGGCGCAGGACACCTTCCTGCGCCTGTTGGTGTCCGGGCGTTTTCCCGGCGACAAGGAAAGCCGCAGCTACCTGGCGCAGATCGCACGCAACCTGGTGATCGACCAATGGCGGCGCCTGCGTATCGAGCGTGCCTACCTGGAAAGCATTGCGCACTTGCCCGAGCCGGAATCGCCGTCCCTGGAAACCCGCGCGCTGATCCTCGAAACCCTGATGCAGATCGACGCCATGCTCGATCGCATGCCCGACAATGTGCGCCAGGCGTTTATGCTGTCGCAGTTCGAAGGCTTGAGTTATGCACAGATCGCCGAACGCTTGGGCGTGACGGTCAGCTCGGTGCAGAAGTACATGACCCGCGCAATTATTGCCTGCTACCAGGTGGCCTACGAAGAATGAGACACGACGCGCCCATCGCCCCGGCGGTTGTCGAGCAAGCCAGCGAGTGGTTGATGCTGCAATGGGGCGGCGAACTGCAAGGCGAACAACGCCAGGCCTTTGCCCGATGGCAGGCTGCCGACCCCGAGCATCGTCGTGCCTGGCAGCGTCTGCAGCAGCTGCAACAAACCTTCGGCAACGTGCCCGCCGACAGTGCCCGTGCCGTGTTGCGCGACACCCCCGACACCCAGCGCCGCGCCGCACTCAAGCTGCTCGGCCTGCTGCTGATGGCCGGCGGCGGTGGCTACCTGGTGCAACGCAGCGAACCCTGGCACGCGGCCTTCGCCGAGTATCGCACCCACACCGGCGAGATTCGCCACGTCACCCTCAGTGACGGCACGCGCCTGGACCTCAACAGCGACAGTGCCGTCGACCTGCGTTTCAGCGCCAGCGAGCGGCGCATCCGCCTGATCCGCGGCGAAGTCCTGCTGACCAGCGGCCACGACCCCGTTCGCCCATTGATCGTCGAAACCCCGGCGGGCGATGTGCAGGCGCTGGGCACCCGCTTTGCCGTGCGTGAGCTGCCCGACGGCAGCCGCGTCGACCTGTACGAAGGCCGCCTGCGGGTCACCCCGGTGCATGGCGCGCCAGTGCAGATGAATGCCGGCGACAGCCTGTGGTTCAACCCGCAGCAAAGCAGGGTACTGGCAGCGATGAGCGCCAACGCAAGCAGTTGGACCGAGCACCGCCTGATCGCCGAACGCCAGCCGCTGGGCGAGTTTGTCGCGCAACTGAGTCGCTATCGTCCGGGGCTGTTGCGGTGTGACCCGGCGGTGGCGGGGTTGCTGCTCACTGGCGTGTTCCCACTGAACGATACCGATGCAATCCTCGCGGCGCTGGAGCGCTCGCTACCGGTGCAAGTACAGGCGGTCACGCGCTATTGGGTGACGATCAAGGCGCGAGCCTGAACATTTTTTCACGCGCGCTTGTCGGTTTCTGCGTCCCGTTCGGGATACCTCTTGAAAGCCAATCAAGAAGCGATCTCACGGGGAGTCCTGCAATGCCGCACCACCCAATCCAACCCTTGGCCCGCGCGCTGCGCCGTGGCTTGTTTGTCAGCCTGCTGGCGACGGTGCCGCTGCTACCGACGCTGGCCCACGCTGAAGAAAGTGCTGAAGCGTTGCGCAGCTACTCCATTCCTGCCGGCAGCCTTGACCAGGCGCTGAACCGCTTTGCCAGCGCCTCAGGCATTTTGCTGTCGGTGGATGCCACGCTCACCGAAGGCAAACGCAGTACCGGCCTGCAAGGGCGCTTTGGGGTCGGGACCGGTCTGGAGCGGCTGTTGGCGGGCAGCGGCCTGGTGGCAGTGCAATCCCAGGGTGGTTGGTCGTTGCAGGCCATTTCCGAGGGCGGGCCGTTACAGCTGGGTGCCACCCAAATCAGCGGCCAGCAAACGCAGGAAAGCGCCTGGGGGCCGGTGGAAGGTATTGTTGCAACCCGCAGTGCTTCGGGCAGCAAGACCGATTCGGCGCTGGTGGAAATCCCCCAGACCATCAACGTGATCACCGCCGCCGAGATCAAGGCGCGCGGAGCGCAAAGCGTCACCCAGGCGTTGCTCTACACCCCTGGCATGACGGCGGGCGGTTTCGCCGATCGGGTCAAGTTGTTCGATGAACCGACCTCGCGCGGCTTCTCGCCCACTCCCCTGTACCTCGATGGTCTGCACCTGCCCTACGGCGGCGGCAGTACCGGCGGTGCGTTGCAGATCGAGCCGTATTCCCTGGAGCGTATCGAGGTCCTCAAGGGGCCGGCGTCCGTGCTGTACGGGCAGAACCAGCCTGGCGGTATCGTCAACATGGTCAGCAAGCGCCCCAGCGAAACCCCGATCCACCAAGTGGTGCTGGAAGCAGGCACCTACGAGCACAAAAGCGCGGCCATCGACTTGAGCGGCCCGCTGGATGAGCAGGGGCAGTTTCTCTACCGTCTCACCGGCCTGGCCAACGATGGGCAGGACGAAATCAACTACGTCGAAAACAAACGCCAGTTCATCGCCCCCAGTCTGACCTGGCAGCCCAGCGATGACACCCGCGTAACAGTGTTCGCCCAGTACCAGAAAGACAAAGGCGTGCCCGAAGCCCAAGGCCTGCCAGCGTCCGGCACGCTGTGGGACAACCCCAACGGCAAGATCAAGCGTGACCTGTTCATCGGCGAACCGGGCGTCAACCAGTACAACCGCGAGCAATACGTGCTGGGCTACGAGGTTTCCCATCGTCTCAACGACACTTGGACCCTCAAGCAAAACGCCCGCTATGCCGAGGTCGACGACCGCTACACCGCGCCGTTGCACGGCTACCGTTTTGTCGCCAACCCAGCCACTGGCGTGCAGGACCAACGCTACCTGCAACGCTTTGGCGTGGATTGGGCGCAGAACAACAAAGTGTTCGGCGTGGACAACATCGCCCAGGCTGAATTCGACACGGGCGCGCTGTCCCACACGATGATCTTCGGCCTGGATTACTACCATTCAAACTCACTGTTCCACGGCTTGTATGACCGCAACCCGCCGATCATCGACCTGTTCAAGCCGGTCTACGGCCAGCGCCTGAATTTTGGCCAGCCATACCGCTGGGACCGTACCATCACCCAAACCGGCCTGTACGTGCAGGACCAGATCAAGCTGGATAAATGGGCATTGGTACTGGGCGGGCGCTATGACTGGGCCAATGTGGTCAACAAAGAGCCCTTGACCGACACCCGCTTCGCCAGCAAAGACCAGGCGTTTACCGGTCGTGCAGGCCTGGTGTACCTGTTCGATAACGGCGTGGCGCCCTTCGTCAGCTACACCGAGTCCTTCCTGCCGCTGGCCGGTACTGACGCCAACAAAAAGCCATTCGAACCCTCGACCGGCAACCAGTACGAAGTCGGCGTAAAGTACCAGCCGCCTGGCCAGAAGAGCTTCGTGCAGGTGTCGGTCTACCAGTTGGACCAGGAGAATGTGCTCACCACCAACCCGGTGGATACCACCTACAGCACCCAAAGCGGCGCCATGCGCTCACGGGGCGTGGAGCTGGAAGCCAAGGCCGTTCTCAACGATGCCTGGGACATCGTCGCTTCGGCCTCGCGCAATGACATCAAATACACCAAGGACAACGACGGCCGCGAAGGTCGCCATCCTGCGGGCATCTCGCCGCTCACCGCCTCGATGTGGGTCAACTACAGCGTGCTCGGCGACACCCCGTTGGCCGGCCTCGGCGCAGGCCTGGGCGTACGCTATGCGCGCCAAAGCCTGGGTGACTACTACGAGGGCGCTTTCAGCGTGCCGTCCTACAGCGTCTACGACGCCAGCCTGAGCTACGACCTGAGCCGTTCGCCGCTCAAACTCAAGGGCGTGAAACTGGCGATGAATGTGCAAAACCTCACCAACAAAACCTATGTCTCGCAGTGCACCAGTGATCTGGATTGCTATTACGGGGAAGGGCGGACGGTGGTGTCGAGCCTGACCTATGACTGGTAGCCACCTATAACCTGTAGGCGCCGGCTTGCCAGCGATGGAGGCCTTGAATGCAGCATGCCTAAAGCCGCCCTTGATCATGATCGTGCTTTTGATCTTGGGCGGCCCCCCAAATCACGGTCGGATTGCGGGCATACCGAGCGTTGCGGCAAGGGCCCTTTTGGTGACTTTTGGCTGGGCCGGCATTCCGGGCTCTTTTCCAAAAGTGACCCGCTGTAAGCGCGGAACCCGTAGCAGCCCTGACCGCAGCAATGGATAGGTACCCGGTCTGATCCAACATCCAGGTCGCCTGTCAGGCCGCCGTCGCGGGCAAGCCCGCTCCCACAGTTGGAGCGTGGGGTGACGGTTAGATTTCGGTCGCCTGTCAGGCCGCCAGCGGGAGCAAGCTCACTCCCCACAGGCCCAGCGCGGTGACCTGCGTGGTGTGGATAGCGCCTGCAGGTTGCGCGCATCAAGGGTTTTGCAAGAACACCACATAGCCTCGAAACCATTCGCTGTCCTTCAGATACCCCGGCGCTTCCCACGCGCCGCCCTGGATCAAGCCAATCTTGAACGGCAGCCCTAGCCGGTTCATGCGTGGCAAGTACGCCGCGTAATCCGGGATGCTGTGGCGACCCTGATACGTCTGCACCACCACTTCATCCACCACACCCTTGAGCTGGGCGATGGCCGCCGGATTGGCGTTGCTGCTCCAGTCCATCAGGCCGGTGATGCTCAGGCGCAGGTCGGCAGGCAAGCGTTGGCGCAGGTCGCGCAGGAACTCGGCGTATTCGTGCAGGTACTGGGTGCGGGCGTCGAAGTCGATCTGGATACCGACCACCGGGTTGCCCGCCTCGCGCCAGCGTTGCACCTGGCCGAGCAGTTGGGTGTAGACCGGCTCGGGCCAGTGCAGGGTGTGGGCGCGGTAGACCACCCAGACTTCGCCCTGGGTCAGGCGCGGCACGCTCATGCCCTGGGCGATCAGTTGCACGCCACGTTGCGGCGCGCGGCGGGTGGAGTTGATCTGGCCCTGGAGGATGTACAGGGACTTGGCCTGTTTGAGCACCGGTTGCGGCGTGACGCCGCTCCACAGCCAGAAGGCATCATAGTCGCGGGCGTCGACGGCGCCGAAAGCCGGGCTTGCCAGCAACAGCAAGCCTAGCCACAGGTGTTTCACCAGTAGTACTGCAGCGACTTGCCCCACTGAGTGTCGGCGAAGCTGCTTTTCAACTGGCGGAACCAGGCTTTGCGCACGGCAGGTCCAACGTCTTGCCCGCCGCAGCTGTTGTAGCCGGACGGTGCGTAGCAGTTGATCGCGCGAAACAGCGCGTAGGCCTTGTCGTTCTTCGGCGCCTTGGCGTTGCCGATCACCTGTTTGTAGCCCTCCAGGCGCGAGAAGGTTTCCCCCTTGAAGTCCGACGCGGTGCTGCCCAGGCTGCCGGCGGCGCGTGCCTGCTCCAACGGCATGCCGTCCAGGCCGTTACGCAGGATGAACTCGCCCAGGCAGTTCAGGCCCTGTGGGTTCCTGGCATCACCCTGCAAGGTCGCGGCAATGTGCGCAATGCTCGGGCAGGCGTAGCCAGACTCGGCTTTGTCGCCATTCCACTGGAACAGCTTCAAGGTCTGGCTGGCGCTGTAGACGTAGCCCAGGCTGGTGCCCAGTTTGTCTTCCGAAGCCTGGGCCGGCAGTTGCTTGAGGTCTTCGGCGAAGGTCGCGAACTGACCACGCAGCAAGTCTTTGTAGAGCAAGACGAATTGTGCGGTCTGGCGTTCCAGTGGGTCGCTGGCCTGGGCGATCTGTTGGCGCAGCAACTCGGGGCCCGCAACGTTGCGCAGCAGGATGTAGCGCACCTGCTTGGCGCTGATCGGCGAGTCGGCGGCGAACACCTTGGCCACCTGGCCGCTGCGCTCGTAGTTCATGGCCAGGGCCAATTCCAGCTGGTCGCGTTGCAGTGGCAGTTTCGCCAGCGGCAGCAATTGCAGCCAGAGCGCCTCGGCGCCTTTCCAGTCTTGCTTCGCTTCCAGGGCCAGGGCGCGCAGGGTCTGCTGGCTGAAGGCGAAGTAATCCAGGCTCGAAGGCACGCTCTGCGGCAATTGCTTCAAGGCGGCGTCCGGTTGATGTTCGGTGTACAGCGCACTCACCGCCAGCAAGTAGTCGTACAGCTGCGGCTCACTGGCGAATGCGGTTTTTTGCTTTTCCAGGTCGGCGCGGGAGAGGGCGGGTTGGTCGCCCCCGCGCATCACCATCAGGTCACTGACAAACTGGATCATGGGGGTGGTGACGGTCTCGCTATTGACCATCAACAGCTTGAGGTCAGCTTCCTCCACCAGTTCATCCACGGACACATTGCGCTGCGTATCCGTTGCCTGGGTCATCGCCCAAGCATAGGCCTCGGCGAGTTTGACGTTGTCCCCCGCCAGCCAGTAAACGCGGCGCAACAGGCCACGGGCGGAGGCCACGTAATCGCCCTGTGGATAAGTTTTCAGGTAGGTGAGGAAACCTCCCTCGGCATCGCTCAGGGCGGACTTATCCACATGCTCGAGGCGCGGCATGCCATATTCGTCGAAGGCTTCGGCCTGGGCCTGGTTCAATGAAGTGCGCGCGGTCATGTACAGCGCGGTCTCTGTCAGCCACGGCAGTTTGCTGCTGCTGGCGGCGGCAAACCCACGCTCGGCGTCACCGAAGCGACCGCTGTAGAAGTCGGCGGCGGCTTGCAGGTAAGTGCGCAGCAGTTGGCCGTCGATGGACTGGATCTGCTGGGCGTCTACCACCTGGCCTTCCCACGAGCAGGCAGTGAGTAACTGCAAGCGCGCTTTCACCAGCAACTCGCGCTCTGTCGCCGGCATGTCGGCCTTGATCACCTGGCTGATAAACGCGGTGGCGCTGTCATCATCATTGCTGCGGCAGCGGCTGCCTTCGCCATTGAGGAACGCTTCGCCTGCGGTCTTAAATTCCTCGCGCTTGATGCCCAGGGGTTGAAGCAGCGCGTCGAGTTCGGCGGTGCGTGAGTCGTCCGGCGCGTTGTCGGGCTCCTCGTTTGTGCTGGAAATAGGCGCGAGGCGGTAGACCGGGAAGGGCACCGGGCCAAACCCCTGGGACAGGTCGTCTTCGCTCAGGGCGTTGGGCGTCAGCGCCGCGGCCTTTTTGTCAGCCAGCAGAAGGCGCAAGTTGATGCGACTGTCGTTACCGGGGCTGAGGAAGGGCTGGTTGCTGCATGAGTCGAGGCTGTCACGCGAGACCCGCCAGTCGGGGTAGCACGAGTCGTCGGAACTGGCCTGGGCCGGTTGGGAAATACCCGCGAGCAGTGCCAGTGCCAGGGGTGACAGAAAACCGATGCGCATGACGTGTCCTTGATCCTGAGTCCTTGGAGGGGGGCAATAATAGCGTGTTCCTACTGTTGCTTCGGAGAAGCCCTGCACAAATTGCTGATTTGTCCGATTCCAGCAGCGGATCTGGGGCTTTTGTCCTAGAGTGGCGGTGTTTGCGTCTGGGCGATCAGGGGAATTGAGGTGGGTCGGTCTGTAGTAGAGCAAAACGAAAAGGTCGGGACCTTGCCCGCACTCAATCGCTTCACTTGGGAGGGGGCGGGCTGGATCACCCGATTGTGGTGGGTACCGATCCTGGCGCTGGCGTTGGCCCTGCGCTTTTACCACCTGACGGCGGCGGCGATCTGGGGTGACGAAGGCTCGAGCCTGCTGCTCAGCGAATACGCCCTGGGCGACCTGTGGTTCCACGCCGCGCACGATGTGCACCCGCCGCTGTACTTTTTCCTGCTGCGCGGCTGGATCGAACTGTTTGGCGACAGCATCTGGTCGATACGCGGCATGAGCGCCATTCCCGGTGTGGTCGCCGTGGGCCTGGGCATCTGGCTGACCCGGCAACTGTCTACCCGGCGGGCTGCGGTATTGGCGGGGATCCTGATGGCACTGTTGCCGACGGCGGTGCGCTACAGCCAGGAAGTGCGCATGTACTCCCTGCTGGGCGTGTGGTTGCTGGGCGCCACGCTGGCCTTGGTGTACTGGGTGCGTCAACCCGAGCGTACGCGTTATCTGGCGGCGTATGTCGTGTTGATGAGTGCCGGGTTCTACACCCATTATTTCACCGCGCTGTGCGTGCTGGTGCATTGGGCCTACCTGGGTGTGCTGTGTGGCACTGCGCCGCGAGGCCAGCGCCTGATCACGCGGCCGGCCTGGTGGGTGGCCAACGCGGCGATTGTGCTGGTGTACCTGCCGTGGCTGCCGAACCTGCTCGACCTGGTGCAACACGTCGAGCAACTCAAGGTGGGGGGCGACATTGGCTGGGAAGAGCCCGTCAGCCTGTATTCCCTGCCCTCGATGATCTGGCAATTCGTGCTCCAGGATGAAGGCGTCGGCTTCTGGGCACCGCTGTTCTGGCTGTTTCCGCTGCTGTTGGTGGCTGTCGTGGTCATCACCGCCTGGCGTGACCGTGAGCGCCATCGACCGGCTAGCCTGCTGGCGCTGTTTTTCCTGTTGCCGCTGCTGTTGGTCTACGGTGTGTCGTTTATCTCCCCGGTATTTATCGAGCGTTACCTGACGGTTTACGCCCTGGGCTTGCCGGTCGTGATGGCGATGGCCATCGATCGCCTGCCGTCACGGTTTTCACTGCTGGGAGCGGCGTTGTTCGTGCTGTTTGCCGGCGTTGAACTGGCAGGGTTGAAGAACAATTTCACCGTCGACGAGCACGACCAGTTCAACGTGCCGGTGGAGTTCGTCAACCGCAACTACCAGGAAGACGACCGCATCGTCCTCAGCGACATGATGTGGTACCTCAGCTACGTGTATTACGACCAGACCGACGCCCAACTGCAACTCTATACCCCGCCCAAACCCGACGGCACGCCAACGCGGCCGAATGCCTATGGCTTCGGCACCCTGGTGGACCAGGACGGCGGGCGCATCTACCTTGACCATCTGTCGGCGCTGCCTGCCAATACCCGTCGCGTGTGGCTGATCAGCAGCAACGAGGCGCCGGACGATTTCGCCCCGCTGCCCGATGGCTGGCGCGAACTCAGCCGCCAGGATGGTGGCGGTGCGCGGGCGCGGTTGTTTGTGTTGTGCAACGTACCGTCAGCGCAACCCGAGGGCTGCCGCTAGACTGGGTGAATGCTTTTCTACCAGGAGCCCACCATGGAATCGCCTGTGCACAGCTTGCCGTCACTGTTCAAGCAGTTGGGTCTGCCGGACGACCCGGTGAGTATCGAGCAGTTTGTGGCGGTTCACTCGCCGCTCAAGCCGGAGTTGAAGCTGGCGGAGGCGTTTTTCTGGACCGATAGCCAGAAGGCGTTTTTGCGCGAGGAGATCCTGGAGGATGCGGATTGGGCCGAGGTGGTGGATGAGTTGAACCTGATGTTGCGGGGTGGGCGAGGGCAGTGAAAAGGCTCGACGCACGGCCTTGCCTCTGCGCGCGACGGCCTGGGCTTGATGGACGACGCCCAGCACCGCCTTGAGGGGCCAGCGCCCACAATGTTTTGCAGTGGTGGAAAATTCTCCACCCGTGCCCAAACCCGCGTTACTTGCCCTGCCGGCCACCACCCATCCGCTAAATTGTTTCAAAACTTGACGCATTTGGACCCATCGATCATATTGATAGTTAGCAAACTAACTGTATGCGAACGATCCCGTGCCTCAGTCCCTCGAACAACTCCAGATGAACCTCAGCAGCAGCATGGTGGTGGGCGCCCGCAACTGGCGCAAAATCTGCCAGACCACGCTGGTGAGCTATGGCATCTCCGAAGCCTGCGCCGTGCCGTTGTTGATGATCGGCCGCCTGGGTGACGGTGTGCACCAGGTCAAAGTCGCCCAGGCGTCGGGGATGGAAAGCCCGTCCCTGGTGCGCCTGCTCGACCGGCTGTGTACCGATGGCTACGTGTGCCGTACCGAGGATGTCCACGACCGTCGCGCCAAGGCCCTGAGCCTTACTGAGCGTGGTCGCGAGCTGGTGCAGGCGGTGGAGGTGCAACTGGTGCGCCTGCGCAAGGACGTGCTGGCGGATATCGCCTCCAGCGATCTGGAAGCCGCGCTGCGTGTGCTGCGCGCGTTTGAGGCGGCGTCGCTTTGAACGGATTTTTTACCGGTTTCCCGCCCGCCCGTGATTGGTTCTATGGGGTCCGTACCTTTGCGGCCTCGATGATTGCCTTGTACATCGCCATGCTCATGCAAATGCCGCGTCCGTACTGGGCGATGGCCACGGTGTATATCGTCTCCAGCCCATTTGTCGGCCCTACCAGTTCCAAAGCGCTGTACCGCGCCATCGGCACCTTCATGGGGGCTGCGGCGGCGGTGATTTTTGTGCCGATGTTCGTGCAGTCGCCTTACCTGCTGGTGGTGGTGATTGCCTTGTGGACGGGCACCTTGTTGTTTCTCTCCATGCACCTGCGCACCGCCAACAACTACGCCCTGATGCTCGCCGGCTACACCCTGCCGCTGATCGCCCTGCCGGTGGTGGATAACCCGTTGGCGGTGTGGGACGTGGCTGAGGCGCGCACCGAAGAGATCTTCCTCGGCATCGCCGTGGCCGCCGTGGTGGGCGCGATGTTCTGGCCGCGCCGGCTGATGCCGGTGTTCGATGGCTCGGTCGCCAAATGGTTTGCCGACGCCCAGGTCTATAGCCAGCGCTTCCTCACGCGCCAGGTGGCGCCTGAGGAAATCAGCACGCTGCGCGGCGGTATGGTTGCCACGTTCAACACCCTCGAACTGATGATCGGCCAGTTGCCCCACGAAGGCGCGCGGCCGCAGACGGTGCGCAACACCAAGGAACTGCGCGGCCGCATGATCCACTTGCTGCCGGTGATCGATGCCCTGGACGACGCGGTGTACGCCATCGAACACCGCGCCCCGGAGTTTGTCGGTCAGCTCACGCCATTGCTGGAAGCGGCCAACGCCTGGCTGGAAAGCACCACCGAGACGGCGCCCCTTGAACGCTGGCGCGTGCTGCGCGACCAGGTCGACGCCGCTCAACCCCAGGGCGAAGCGCTGGACGACCGTCACACGCTGCTGTTTTCCAATGCCCTGTATCGCCTGGGTGAATGGATCGACCTGTGGCAAGACTGCCGCAGCCTGCAAGCCGCCATCCAGTGTGAAAGCCAGGACTCCTGGCGCGCGGTGTACCGTCACTGGCGCCTGGGGCGGCTCACGCCGTTCCTTGACCGTGGCTTGATGTTCTACTCGGCGTTTTCCACCGTGACCGCAATCATCGTCGCCTCGGTGTTGTGGATCCTGCTCGGTTGGACCGACGGTGGCAGCGCGGTGATCCTCGCCGCCGTCGCCTGCAGCTTTTTCGCCTCGATGGACGACCCGGCGCCGCAGATCTACCGGTTCTTTTTCTGGACCGCCATGTCGGTGCTGTTTGCCAGCCTCTATCTGTTCCTGGTGCTGCCCAACCTGCACGACTTCCCGATGCTGGTACTGGCGTTCGCGGTGCCGTTTATCTGCATCGGCACACTCACTGTGCAGCCGCGCTTCTACCTGGGCATGCTGCTGACGCTGGTGAACACCTCGTCGTTCATCAGCATCCAGGGCGCCTATGACGCAGACTTCCTCAACTTCGCCAACGTCAATCTGGCGGGGCCGGTGGGCTTGTTGTTTGCCTTTGTGTGGACACTGATTGCGCGGCCCTTCGGCGCTGAACTCGCAGCCAAGCGCCTGACTCGGTTCAGCTGGCGCGACATCGTCACCCTCACCGAGCCGGCGACCCTGGCCGAACATCGGCACATGGCCGTGCAAATGCTCGACCGTTTGATGCAGCACCTGCCGCGCCTGGCCCTGATCAACCAGGACACTGGCACCGCGCTGCGCGATTTGCGCGTGGCGCTGAACCTGCTCGACTTGCTGGCCTATTCGCCGCGCATCCTCGGTGTGCCGCGGGTGCTGCTCAACCAGGTGGTGGAAGGTGTGGGCGGTTATTTCAAGGCCTGTCTCAAGGCCGGTGAACGCCTGCCCGCGCCCAGCGGTCTGCTGATGACCCTGGACCGCACGCGCCGCGCCCTCAACGGCCAAGGCCTGCAAGACGAAGACGATACGCGCCTGCACCTGCTGCACGCGCTGGCCGGGCTGCGCCTGTCGCTGCTGCCGGGCGTGGAATTTATTGGCGGCACCGAGATGCAAGCGCCGCTACCTGATGGAGCGCCTTTATGATCGGTGACCTGGATATCAGCGGCGTATTCCTGCCCACGCTGCTGGTGCTGATGGGCATTACGTATGTGTTGTTCCTGGTGGTGCACGGGCTGTTGACCCGCGTCCACTTCTATCGCCTGGTCTGGCACCGGGCATTGTTCAATGTGGGGCTCTACGCGCTGTTGCTGGGCGCGGTGGACTCACTCAGTCGATACCTGATGACATGAAAAAACCTTTTTTGACCATCGGCCGTGTAGTCCTGACGCTGTTGATCGTGACGTTTGCGGTCGTCGTGGTATGGCGCATGGTCATGTACTACATGTTTGCCCCCTGGACCCGAGACGGCCACATCCGTGCCGACATCGTGCAGATCGCCCCGGATGTGTCCGGGCTGATCCAGCGCGTTGACGTGCGCGACAACCAGTTGGTGACCAAGGGCCAGGTGCTGTTCGCCGTCGACCAGGACCGTTTCAAGCTGGCCCTGCGCCAAGCCCAGGCCGCCGTGGCCGACCGCCAGGAAACCCTGGCCCAGGCCCAACGCGAGTACAAGCGTAACCGTGGCCTCGGCAACCTGGTGCCCAGCGAGCAGCTGGAAGAAAGCCAGTCCCGCGTCGCCCGCGCCCAGTCGGCCCTCGCCGAGGCCCAGGTAACAGTGGATTCCGCCCAGCTCAACCTCGATCGCTCGGTGATCCGCAGCCCCGTGGACGGTTACGTCAACGACCGTGCGCCGCGCACCCAGGAGTTCGTCACCGCCGGGCGGCCGGTGCTGTCGGTGGTGGACAGCAATTCCTTCCATATCGATGGCTACTTCGAAGAGACCAAGCTCGACGGCATTCACGTCGGCATGAGCGTCGACATCCGTGTGATTGGTGATAACGCCCGCCTGCGTGGCCATGTGCAGAGCATCGTCGCCGGTATCGAGGACCGCGACCGCAGCAGCGGCTCCAACCTGTTGCCCAACGTCAACCCGGCGTTCAGCTGGGTGCGCCTGGCCCAGCGGATTCCGGTGCGTATCGCCTTTGATGATGTACCGGCGGACTTCCGCATGATCGCCGGGCGCACGGCGACGGTGTCGATCATTGGCGACGCAGTCAAAGACGGAGACAAACCATGAAGCAACTGATGGCAACCGCTGCGTTGGGGTTGTTGCTGTCGGCCTGCCAAGTGGTGGGGCCGGATTACAAGCTGCCGGAAACGTCGGCCGTCAACCGTGGGGACCTGCAAGGGCAACTCGCGGGCGACGGTCACAACGTTGTGTCGGCGCCGGTGCCGGCGGACTGGTGGAAACTCTACAAAGACCCGCGCCTGGATGAGCTGGTGCGCCAGGCCATGGCTTCCAACACCGACTTGCGTGTGGCCGCCGCCAACCTGCAACGCGCTCGGTTCCAGACCCAGGAAGCTGAATCTGCAGGCGGTTGGAGCGCCGGTGCCAAGGCTGAGGCCCAGCGCCTTCAGGAGTCGGGCGAAGCCTTTCTGCTGACCGAAAAAGTCCCGGTGGCCAACATCGGCAGTGCCAGTATCAGCACGTCCTATCAGTTCGACTTGTTCGGCACCCTGCAGCGCGGCATCGAAAGCGCCCAGGCCAGCGCCGATGCGGCCCAGGCCGCCGCCGACATCGCCCGCATCACGTTGGTCGCGGATGTGGTGCGTTCCTACACCCAGGTGTGTGCGGCCAACGAAGAGCTGGCAATCGCCAACGAGTCCCTCGACCTGCAGGCACAGAGCACCAAGCTGACCCAGCGCCTGCGCGACGCCGGGCGTGGTGATGAAACCCAGGTGACCCGTTCGCAGACCCAGTACAAATCCTTGCGCGCCGACATGCCGCGCTACGAAGCGGCACGCCAGGCCGGTCTGTACCGCCTGTCGATGTTGCTGGCCAAGCCGCTGGATCAACTGCCAGCGGGCACCGGCACGTGCGCCGAGCTGCCGCACATCGCCCAGCTGCTGCCGGTCGGTGATGGCGCGACCTTGCTCAAGCGTCGCCCGGATGTACGCCAGGCTGAACGTCAACTGGCGGCCGCCACCGCGCGAATCGGTGTGGCCACTGGCGCGCTGTACCCAGACATCAGCATCGGCGCCACGGTGGGCACTGTCGGGATTCTCGATGACCTGGGCACACCGGCGACCAACCGCTGGGGTTTTGGCCCGCTGATCAGTTGGTCGGTGCCGACCAACGGCGCACGCGCCCGTATCCATGAAGCCGAAGCCGCAACCCAGGGCGCCTTGGCGCATTTCGACGGCGTGGTGCTCAACGCCATCCGTGAAACCCAGACCGGCCTTGCGCAATACACCGCGCAGTTGCAACGCCGCGACGCCCTGGCCGAAGCCGGCGAGTCCGCCAGGGAGGCCGCAGACCAGACCCATCGCTTCTTCGAGGCGGGTCGCGCGTCATTCCTGGCCGACCTGCAGGCCACCCGCACGTACACCGATGTGCGCGCGCAACTGGCCGCGGCCAACACCCAGGTTGCCATGAGCCAGATCGATCTGTTCCTGGCCCTGGGCGGTGGTTGGGAAAGCGGACGAACGCAAGCGTCTCAGCCCAGCAAACCCTGAGCGAATGACTATGCTTTGACAGGTGGAGCGCCGTGACGCTCTGCCTGTCACTGCTCGCGTTTGCTCATGGGGATTCCAATAATGAAAAACCCTTATGCTCCCGCTTTCTGGTGCGTGTGTTTCGCACTGGTATTGTTGTCGGCTACCTACTTCTACGGCGTCATGCTGGCTCATCAACTCGACAAGGCCATGGTGTTTCTCGACAGTGCCTGCCTGGTGATCGGCACCCTGTCCATCGGCGTCGTGGCCTGGGCCTCTTACCAAAATCAACGGGTGAAGAAAAAGCTCCTCGAGCAAGGCAAGACCCGCGTGGCGATCTGGGACACCAAGGTTGCGCTGCGCCGGGTCGAGACCGTGTTCGACCGCTATTTCTGGGGCAGCTATTGGCAGCCGGGGCGGACCTTCCAGGAAGTCATGGGCGACCTCACTGGCACACCCCTGGAAAAAAGCCTCGAAGTCCTGAAAAAACAGTGCGTGGCCCTCGACCGGCAAGTGGCCGACGGTAGGCATTGGCTCAATAACGCGCGGGAACTGTCCGATGTGGCGACCCAAATGGCCCGCGAACGCTACCAGTTGGACTTCTGCGACCCCAAGGCCGACACCCCCGGCAATGCCGTGATACACCGCGAGTTTGAGGTGCTGGTGTACACCTGGACGGCGCGCCTGAAGAGTTTCGACCACCAATTGGATGAAATCGAGTTGGAGTACTCCTGAACTAGTACTGAACTGATCCCTCTGAAAAGCTGGGCCGTTCTCGGCCGCCAGTGCTAATCTTCCCCCGTTTTCGGCGGGCTTGAGCCAATCCCCCTTGGGGTTCAAGGAAGACAGCCCACTTCTCACAGGATTTGATCAGGTCACTTCATGAATAAGCCAGCAGTCGTTCTTTTGGGTTTTGTTGTCGCCGTGGGCGTCGTCAGTGCAGGCGGTGCCTGGTACACCGGCAAGCAGCTGGAGCCGGTGCTGCAAACGGCCGTGCAGGACGCCAACAAGGAACTGCAACGTTCCATGGCCGGCGTCGACGGCACCGTCGCCCTGGAGCTGGTGTCCCTGGACCGTGGCCTGTTCAGCAGCACTGCGCACTACCGCCTCAAGGGCCAAGGCTCGTTCTTCGGCGAGCAGAACCCGAACCCAGAGCTGCTGATTGTCGACCATATCGAGCACGGTCCACTGCCGTTCTCGCGCCTGGTGTCGCTGAAATGGCTGCCGGTCATGGCCACCAGTCATTACGCGCTGGAAAAGAACGCCACCACCGAAAAATGGTTCGCCGCCGCCAAAGACGTGTCGCCGCTCAAAGGCGTGGCCAATATCGGCTACAGCCGTTCGGTGAGCGGCAATCTCGAGCTGCTGCCCCTGGAGTTCAAGGACGACACCTCCTCTGCCAGCTTCTCCGGCCTGAACCTGGATTTCGACAGCACTGCCGAGGGCAAGAAGGTCAAGGTTGATGGCTACATGAACAGCCTCAAACTGGCGATGGTCGACGCCAATGGTACGCCGTTCGATGCTGAATTCGCTGGCCTGACCGTCGCCAGCAACCTGGAGAAATCCACCTTCGGCTTCTATACCGGGCAGAACACCGTAGAGTTGAGCGACACCAAGCTCACCTTCGGCCCACAGAAGGCCGTGCTGACGCTCAAAGGCTTCGAGCAGAAAGACTCCAGCGAGATCAAAGACAACAACATGGACGGTCGCGTCGATTACAAGATCGACGAGATCGGCTACCAGGGCAAACCTGTCGGCTCCGCCGCCATGGCCCTGAGCTTGAAGAACATCGATGTGCCGTCGGGCCTGGTGCTGACCAAGCTGTATCAAGACAAGATGCAGCCGGTACAAGCCGCTGCCGCTGCGGGCCAACCGGTGCCTGAGCTGCAACTGACCGAAGCCGAGCAAGCCCTTGCTGAAGCCAACGTCAACCAATTGCTGGCTGCCAAGCCGCACCTGGCGCTGGAAAACCTGTCCCTGAAAACCACCCACGGTGAAAGCAAATTCAACCTGGTGCTGGACTTGGCCAAGCCGACCTCCATGGAACTGCCACCGGTTGAACTCGGCAAGCAGATGGTTTCGTTGCTGGACGCCAACCTGACCCTGTCCAAGCCGATGATCGCCGACGTTGCCGCCCTGCAAGCGCAGGTTGGCGGTGTGACCGACCCTAAGGCCATCGAGCAGCAATCCCAGATGGCCAGCGAAATGGTCAGTGGCATGGCCGTTGGCACGCAACTGGCGACCCTGGTCGGCAGTGACGTGGTCTCCAAGCTGCATTACGCCAACAATGAAGTGACCTTCAACGGCCAGAAGATGACCGTCGAGCAGTTCATTGGCTTCGTGATGTCCAAAGTCGGTGCGGTCGGCGGCGCGCAGTAAAGAATTCGCCATCGCCCAGAAATAAATAATGGGGGAGCGGGGTTGCCCGCGGTAAGGGTCAAACGGTCGGCGCGTGCGTCGGCGTGTACCCCCTTATCGCTTGCAACCCCGTTCCCCCATTCGCTTTTCAGATTTGCGCGCAATTCTGAACAATTGTTCTGAATTGTCCTTTTTCATACAGGCGTCGGGGATAGTTCCTACAGGAAAGCTAGGTCGGGTCACGAGA
Organism: Pseudomonas lurida; assembly: GCF_002563895.1. Lineage (NCBI taxonomy): Bacteria > Pseudomonadati > Pseudomonadota > Gammaproteobacteria > Pseudomonadales > Pseudomonadaceae > Pseudomonas > Pseudomonas lurida. The sequence goes on from NZ_PDJB01000001.1 coordinate 186,640, forward strand.
CGCCGACGCCCTGATGCAAATCGCTCAGGACCACCTATCGTTACAGCTTTCCGTGTGTAAGGAAGCTCACGATATGCTGCGAACCCTCCCACTCAGTGCCTCAGGCCGGTTGCGGCTGCTCATCGGGGTAACCTTGTGCAGCCAGTTGCTGATGCCCACCTTTGCCATGGCCGACGCGGCCTATGACGCCCTGATCATCCAGGCGCGCAACGGCAACTTCACACCCGCCCTGACTCAATTGCGCCAACTGCCTGCCGAGCGTCAGACGCCAGGCCAGATCAGCGACCACCTGGTAATTGCCGGTTGGGCCGGCCAGGATGCCGAAGTGCTGAAGGTGTACGAGGCCCAGGGTCAGAATCGCAACTTGACCGCCCAGGCGCTGGCCACGGTCGCACGTACCTATCGCAACCAGAAGCAGTGGGCGCAGGCCGAGGCGGTCTATCGCAAGGCGCTGCTGCGTGAGCCGAACAATGTCGACCTGCAACTGGGCCTTGCCCTCACCCAGGCCGATGGCGGTAAAACCAGCGAAGCGGTGCAACGCGCCCGCGCCCTGGTGGCCGCCAAACCCGACGACCCCAACCGGCGCATGGCCCTCGGCTACGCACTGACTCGCGCCGGCTTGCAGTTCGACGCGCTGCATGAGTTCGACCAGGCGTTTATCCGCGCCGGCAATAAACCGGAAGTGGCCCGCGAATACATCGTCGCCTTGCAAAAGGCGCGTTTGCCGGAGCCTGCGTTGCGCCTGTCGGCCCAGCGTCCGGGGCTGGTGGACCCTGTGACCCAGCGTCGCCTGGAAGGTGACCTGGCGGCCGAGCGCGTGCGCATGGCCGAGTTCGCCACGCGTAGCGAGAAAGAACGCTATGTCATCGCGGATCGGGCCTTGCAGGGCTACGACCAGCTCCTCGCGCGTTGGACCCCGGACGCCACGGCCCGTGACGATGTGCTGATCTGGCGCATCGATCGCCTGGGCGCGCTCAAGGCACGGGCGCGTACCGCTGACGTGATCCGCGAGTACGAAACCCTCAAGGCCGAAGGTGTGCAATTGCCCACCTACGCCGTGCGTTGGGTGGCGGCGTCCTACCTCGACCAACGCCAACCGGAAAAAGCCGAACCGTTGTACCGCCAGGCGCTGAGCGCCCCCGATGCCGAGCCGGATGATCGCGTCGAAGACACCACGGCGTTGTTCTACGCCTTGCAGGAAAGCGACAAAGCCGACGATGCTCGCGAGGTCGCCAACAACCTGGCCAAAAGCCAAAACCCACGGGTGGAGCTCAAGGGCTTGCCGGTCGGCAACCCCAGCGACGCGTGGATGGATGCGCAACAACTGTCAGCCCAGGCTGGCGTCTTCGGCGGCGACCTGCCGGGCAGCGAAGCCGGCCTGGAGGCGTTGGTGGCCAAAGCCCCTGGCAATGTCGGCCTGCGCCTGGCCCAGGCCGACATGTACCGCGCCCGCGATTTGCCCCGGCGCGCCGAAGGCATCCTCAAGGAAACCGAAGCCCAGGCTCCGCGTGATATTGGCCTGGAAGTGAGCCAGGCCTACACCGCCATGGACCTGCAGGAGTGGCGCCAGCTCGACGTGCTCACCGATGACGTGGTGGCACGCAACCCGGACAACCGCCAGGTGCAGCGCCTCAGCCGCCTGCGCGATGTGCATGACATGGCCGAGCTGCGGGTCGAGGCCTACACCGGTAAAAGCTTCGGCGGTGGTAACAACGGCGATGCGGGTGCCGTCTCCGGGAGCCGTGACTGGGGGATTGAAAGCCGCCTCTACACGCCACCCATCGACGAAGACTGGCGCCTGTTCGCCGGTGCCGGCTATGCCCGCGCCGATTTCGAAGAGGGGACCGGCCAGCACCGTTGGCAGGTTGTCGGCGTAGAGCGGCGTACCCGCGACATGACCATTGAAGCCGAGGTCTCCAACCACTCCTACGGCGATGGCTCAAAACAAGGCGCCGCCGTGTCGATTGCCCGTGACATCAATGACAACTGGCAATACGGCGGCAGCCTTGGCTACCTCCTGTCCACCACGCCGCTGCGAGCGTTGAACGACGGGGTCACGGCCAATGGCGGCAGCGGTTTCATCCGCTGGCGTGCCAACGAAAGCCGCGAGTGGAAGCTGACCCTCAGCCCGTCCCATTTCAGTGATGGCAACGACCGCTTCGAGGCCTTGCTCAGCGGCCGTGAAGGCCTTTACAGCTCATCCAAAGTGCAAGTGGACCTGGGCCTGGAAGTCGGCGCCAGCCGCAACAGCAAGGAAGACACGGTCTATTTCAACCCGAAGTCGGACTTCACCGTGTTGCCGGTCCTCAACATCAACCATGTGCTCTATCGCCGCTACGAGACCCAGTGGAGTCAGCAGTTCCAGGTCGGTGCGGGTACGTATAGCCAGCGGGATTATTCCACCGGTGGCATCGGTCTGGTCGGCTACGGCCAACGTTTTCGCTGGAACGATGTACTGGACGCCGGCGCCAACCTGAGCCTGATCAGCCGACCTTACGACGGTGATCGTGAACGCGATCTGCGTTTGCTCGTCGACCTCACTTACCGTTTCTAGAAGAGCCTGACCATGACCGTCCTCAGCCGTTGCCTGTTGATCCTGGGCGTAATGCTGGCCAGTGCCTGCGCCCAGCAACCCGCGCCTTTCACTCCACCCGCCGAGCGGCCGACACCGGCCAACGAAGCGCCGTGGCCGAAAAACCATTTCCTGGGCATTGCCTACCACGATATCGAAGACCGCGATCCCGATCAGGCGGTGGTGGCGGTGCGCACCGAGCGTCTGATCGAGCAGTTGGCCTGGCTGCGCGAGAATGGCTACCAGGCGGTCAGCGTCGACCAGATCCTGGCGGCCCGCAACGGTGGCCCGGCATTGCCGCCCAAAGCCATCTTGCTCAGCTTCGATGACGGCTATTCGAGCTTCTACACGCGGGTGATGCCGATCCTGCGCGCCTACCACTGGCCGGCGTTGCTGGCGCCCGTGGGCTACTGGATCGACACGCCGCTGAACAAACCCGTGGACTTCGCCGGGCAGCCACGGCCACGTGGCGAGTTCCTCACCTGGCAGCAGATCCGCGAAGTGTCCCAGTCGGGCCTGGTGGAAATCGCGGCGCACACCGATGCCAGTCACACCGGCATTCTGGCCAACCCGCAGGGCAACCTGGAGCCGGCGGCGACCTCGCTGCGCTTTGACCCGGCCACGGGGCGCTATGAAAGCCAGGCACAGTTCGACGCGCGGATGCGTGCCGATGTGGTGGCGATCTCCAACAAGATCCAAACAGTCACCGGCAAGAAACCACGCGTGTGGGTCTGGCCGTACGGTGCAGCCAAGGGCACTTCGTTGGCGATTGTTGGCGAGCAGGGCTACCAGATGGCCCTGACCCTGGAAGATGGCCTCGACAGCTCTAATGACTTGATGAACAGCCCGCGCTTCCTGGTGGCTTCCGACCCGGACGGCGAGCACTTCGCCAACAGCATCGTCGCGGCGCAAGCCAAGGCCCCTATGCGCGTGTTGCATGTGGACCTGGATAACGTCTACGACCCGGACCCGGCCCAACAGGCTCGCAACCTCGACCAGCTGGTGCAAAGGGTGGTGGACATGGGGGCAGGTACGGTGTTCCTGCAAGCCTTCGCCGACCCCAAGGGTGACGGCCTGGTGCATGAACTGTACTTCCCCAACCGCCACCTGCCAGTACGCGCCGACTTGTTCAACCGTGTCTCATGGCAACTGCACACCCGTGCCCATGCCGCGGTGTATGCCTGGATGCCGGTGCTCAGCTTTGCCCTCGACCCCAAGCTGCCCCGCGTGACGCGCTGGGACCCGGAAACCGGCAAGACCGGCCTTGACCCGGACCAGTACAAACGCTTGTCGCCGTTTGACCCGCAGGTGCGCAAGATCATCGGTGAGATCTACGAGGACCTGGCGCGCAACAACGCCATCGACGGTGTGCTGTACCACGACGATGCGGTGTTCAACGACTTCGAGGACGCCAGCCCTGGCGCGCTCAAGGCGTACGCCGCCAACGGCCTGCCAAACAGCATCGAGGCCCTGCGTGCCGACCCGGCAGTGATGCAGCGCTGGACACGTTTCAAGAGCCGCTACCTGATCGACTTCACCAACGAGCTGACCGCCAAGGTCCGTGCCATTGGTGGGCCGCAGGTGCAGACCGCGCGCAATATCTTTGCCGAGCCGATGCTCAATCCCGGCAGCGAGACCTGGTTCGCGCAGAATCTCGATGATTTCCTCCAGACCTACGACTGGACCGCGCCCATGGCCATGCCGTTGATGGAAGGCCAGGAATACAAGACCTCCAATGCCTGGCTGGAGAAGCTGGTGGCGACGGTCAAGGCGCGCCCCGGCGCGATGGAGCGCACCGTGTTCGAACTGCAAGCCAAAGACTGGCGCACCAAGGCTGCGCCGGATATCGACGCCGTGCAGATGGCTGAATGGATGGGTGTGCTCAAGCGCCAGGGTGTCACGAGTTTTGGCTACTACCCGGACAACTTCCTGGAAAACTCCCCGGACCTGAAGACTGTACGTCCGGCCCTTTCCAATCAATGGAACCCTTGACCATGTTCGACAGAATCCTGGCTTTATTGGTGCTGGCATTGGTATTGGGCGTGCCCCTGGGCCTGATCTTCCTGGTCACCGGGCAGTTCCTGATGGACTTTGTTTTTTTCTACCCGCTGTTCATGTCAGCGCTGTGGATCGCAGGCGGCCTGTATTTCTGGCTGCACTGGGAGCGGCACTGGCCTTGGGAAGAAGACACACCGGCACCCACGCTGGCGGGCAACCCGCTGATCTCGATCATCATCCCTTGCTACAACGAGGGGGATAACGTCGCCGATACCATGCGGGCAGCGCTCGGTCAGCTGTACCCGAATATTGAAGTGATTGCGGTGAACGACGGCTCCCAAGACAACACCGCTGCCGTACTCGACGCACTGGCCCTGGAGAACCCGCGCCTGCGCGTACTGCACCTGGCGCAGAACCAGGGCAAGGCCGTGGCCCTGCGCATGGGCGCCGTGGCCGCGCGCAGTGAATACCTGGTGTGCATCGACGGCGACGCGCTACTGGATAAAAACGCTGCGGCCTACATGGTTGCGCCGATGCTCGATAACCCGCGCCTGGGTGCCGTGACTGGCAACCCGCGCATTCGTACACGTTCGACTTTGATCGGCCGGGTACAGGTGGGTGAGTTCTCTTCGATCATCGGTTTGATCAAGCGTACGCAACGGGTGTTCGGCCGCATCTTCACGGTGTCGGGTGTGGTGGTCGCGTTCCGTAAAAAGGCGCTCGACCGTATCGACTACTGGAGCACCGACATGATCACCGAGGACATCGATGTCAGTTGGAAGCTGCAGCTTGATCACTGGAGCATCTTCTACGAGCCACGTGCCCTGTGCTGGATCCTGATGCCCGAAACCGTCGGCGGCCTGTGGAAACAGCGTCTGCGGTGGGCCCAGGGCGGTGCCGAAGTGCTGTTCAAGAATATCCGCGGCATCTGGCAATGGCGTCATCGCTACTTGTGGCCGCTGTTGTTCGAATACTGCCTGTCCACTGGTTGGGCCTTCACCTTCCTGTTGTCGGTAATCTTCTGGGGCGTGGGCAAATTCATCCCACTGCCACAGGCCATCGCGGTGGACTCCCTGGTGCCGCCAGCGTTTACCGGGCTGGTCCTGGCGATGGTGTGCCTGGCGCAGTTTGCGGTGAGCATCATGATCGACCGCCGCTACGAGAAAGACCTGTGGAAAACCCTGTTCTGGACCGTGTGGTACCCGATGGTGTTCTGGCTGGTCAGCCTGTTCACCACCCTGGTCAGTTTTCCCAAGGTGCTGTTCAACCAGCATCAGAAGCGTGCGCGCTGGGTCAGTCCGGATCGCGGCATCAAACCTACTGAAGAGGAGGCGTGATCATGAAACTGGTCAGAACTCGCCAACGTACGGTGATGTGGATCATTGATGTGCTGTTGACCCTGATGGCCTGGGCCGGGTTGATCTGGCTGCTGGCGCGCGGGATTAACTCGATGCTGGAAACCCACGGTGGGCCTCGGATCGAGGCGCCGATTTTTGCCGCGCTCAACACCCTGCAGATCTACCTGTGGATCGCCCTGTTCAACGCTGTGATCCTGATCAGCTGGGCGCGCTACCAGCAACGCCGAGGCCGCAAGTTCGCCCAGCGTCGCGCCGAGGCCAAGGCCTTGAGCGACCAGAACCTGAGTGAGAGCTTCAGCCTGGGGGACGGGGACCTCGAGCAATTGCGTCGACCTGGGGTGCTGGTGATCCATAACGACGAGGACGGCGGCGTCGCAGAAGTGAAGTCCCATGTGTCCCGCGATGTCGAAAAACCGGGGCTCACGCTGGTACCTGGCAAGGACCAGAACAAGGACGCTAGTTAAGAACGCACGGTATTGGATCGTTCCCATGCAAGGTGGGAACGATTTCGCTTAATCCCGACAAATGGGATCCAATTCACAAAAACGCCGAGAACTTTTCTGATCTTTTCGGTACTAACTTATCTCGGAAGGAACTTGATGGCTAACTAATAGCATCTATAAGTTCCCCGAAGAAATGCGATCAACTGTGCTGCCGCTTGTCGGAATAATACTCCCAGCTACAAGCCTGCGGCGCTTTGTATAATTTTTAGTTGTTATTAATCAATAGGTTGTGCGAGTAACTAGTTCCAACTTCAAACGGGCTCATTTTTTTGAGTGCGTCGAAGTTCGATGTTAGTTTGCCGCCCCCTTGATTGTCGACGGATCGAACATGTCTCTGTTATTGCCACGGACTCGGTTATTACTGTGCACTTTCTTGCTCGCCTATATGAGCCTGAACAGTGCTACGGCTGCCCCTACGCCTGGGGATCAGGACCTGATCCGCGATCGGCAGAACCGCCTGCTCGAAGAGCAACGCCGCCGCCTCGAGGAACTCCAGGACCTGCCGGGCAAAGGCACCCAGTCCCCGGCCCCGGACACCCCTGCCGACAATCGTTGCTTTGCGATCAAGGACATCCAGCTGCAGGGGGCAGACAGCCTGTCGGCGTCGGACCGCGCGCGCCTGCTCAAGCCTTATGTCGGCCAATGCCTGGGGGTGTCGCAGCTTAATGAACTGCTCAAGGTCATCACTGACTTCTACATCGCCAAAGGCCGTGTCACCAGCCGTGCCTACCTGCCGCAGCAAGACCTTTCCAGCGGCCACCTGCAGGTGCTTGTAGTGGAAGGCAAGCTCGAAGGCTTGAAAGGTGCCCAAGGCAGCACCGTCACCGATCGCGAACTGGCGATGGCTTTCCCCGGCAAGGTGGGCGAGCCGCTAAATTTGCGTGAAGTCGAACAACTGGTCGACCAACTGAGCCGCTTGCCCTCCAAGCAGGCACACATGGAACTGACCCCCGGCAGCCAGGTGGGCGGCAGCGACGTCGTGGTCAAGAACACCCCGCAAAAGCCGTGGCGCGCCAGCCTGTCGCGTAACAATGACGGCCAGAAGAGCACCGGCGAACAGCAATGGGGGGCCGGCCTTGAGTGGGACAGCCCCCTGGGCCTTGCCGATCAACTGATACTGCGCGGCGGCCACGACGCCATGAGTGACCACCAGAAAACCTCGAAAAACAGCATGCTCTACTACAACGTGCCGTGGGGCTGGTGGAACTTCAGTTACACCTACAGCGAGAGCGACTACCGCACCCTCGGTGATGTGGATGGCTTCAAGTTCAAGCAGTCCGGCGACAGCCAGAACCACCAACTGCGCGCCGAACGTGTGATCCATCGTGACGACGTGAGCAAGACCTCGGTGAACGTCGGCCTTGCCCATCTGCGTACCAACAACTACCTGCTCGACGCGCGCCTGGCCCCCAGCAGCAACCGCCTCAGCGAATTCCAGGTCGGCATCAACCACGGGCGACGTATCGGCAGTGCCTTCGTCAACCTCGACCTCGGCATGCAGAACGGCATCGGCGCCTTTGACGCACAGAGCAACGACCAGGAACGCGATCGCGAGGGCAACCTCACGCCCACGCCGAACTACCGCAAATACACCGCCACGCTCAGCTACCTGCAACCGTTCACGCTGTGGGGCGAGTCGTTCAGTTTCTCCAGCCTGGCCACCGGGCAGCGCAGTGAAGACGTGCTGTTCAGCCCGCAACGTATCAGCCTCGGCGGGTCGGCTTCGGTACGCGGCTACAAGGACCAGCAACTCACCGGCGACAGCGGTGGCTACTGGCGCAACGATATTCGCTGGGCTCGCCCTGTGACGTGGGACTGGATGCGCCCGGCGTTCCTGGAGTACGGCGCCAGCGTCGGCTACGACCAGGGTGTGATCCGCAATGACCGCTACAACGACAACCTCCATGGCCGGGTCTCGAGCAACTCCCTGGAGCTGTTTGCCCGCGGCAGGAACGTCAGCGCCAGCGTGACCTTCGCCCACTCCCTGGAACGACCTGCGGTGATGAGCGAGCGCGAAGCGCCGATCTATTTCCGCATGGATTTCTACCTGTAATTCAACGCCCGCTGCCCTGAGATCTTGAATATGGACGTTCGCCCTGTTTCTGCCCTGAAAAGCCTGACCCAGCGTGGCCTTGCGCTGATCCTGGCCAATGCGCTGTTCTGGCAGCCGCTGCTGGCCCATGCCGACGGCATTGTCGTCAGTGGCCCGGGCACCACGGTCGGGCAGGCAGGCAATGGCGTGCCGGTGGTGAATATCGCCACGCCCAATGGCAGCGGCTTGTCGCACAACCAGTTCAAAGACTACAACGTCGGCCCCAACGGCGTGATCCTCAACAACGCCAGCGGGCCGGTGCAAAGCACGCAACTGGGCGGGATCATCGTCGGCAACCCGAACCTCAGGGGCGGCGCCGCCAGTGTGATCCTCAACGAAGTCAAAGGTGGCAGCCCCAGCCAGTTGCGCGGTTATACCGAGGTGGCCGGCCAGTCGGCGAAGGTCATCGTGGCCAACCCCTACGGCATCAGTTGCAACGGCTGCGGCTTCATCAACACCCCCAACGTCACCCTGACCACCGGCAAACCGGTGATCGACAAAGTCGGTCGCCTGGACCACTACCAGGTCGATGGCGGCGCCGTGACGATCGACGGCCAGGGGTTGAACGCAAGTAACGTGGACCGCTTCGAAATCATCACCCGCTCCGCCAAGATCAACGCGAAGATCAACGCCCGCCAACTGGCCGTGATCGCCGGGCGCAACGACGTCGATGCACAAAGCCTGAAGACCACCGCCCGTGCTGACGACGGCAGCGCCAAGCCGGAACTGGCGATCGACTCCAGCGCCCTGGGCGGCATGTATGCCGGCGCGATCAAGTTGGTGGGCACCGAGGCGGGAGTCGGCGTGAAGCTCGACGGCACGCTCGCCGCCAGCGGTGGTGATATCCAGCTCGATGCCAACGGTCACTTGAGCATGGCCCAGGCCGCGTCCAGTGGCGCGGTGGACATTAAAGCGGCGAGCCTCGACGCGGGCGGGCCGGTATATGCCGGCACCACGCTCAAGGTGCAAACCAAGGGCGAGCTGAAGAACCGCAAGACCCTCGCCGCACGTGACAGCATCACCCTGGCCAGCAACGGCAAGTTGACCAACAACGGCATCATCGAAGCCGGGGTCAACGCCGACAACACCCGTAATCCCAAGGGGGACGTCAAGCTCGACGCCCAGCACATCACCAACACCGGCACGGTGATCGCCAACCGCACGCTCACCGCCAACGCCGCGCAAACCCTGGACAACCAGGGCGGCACCTTGAGCGCGACACAGGCGCTGACTGTCAGCGCCGACCGTGTCGACAACCAGAACAAGGGTCGCCTGCTCAGCGACAATGCGCTGACCGTCACCAGCGCTCAACTCAACAACAGCCACAACGGCGTGATCTCCAGCGACGGCGCACAGACCCTCAATGTCAGTGGTTTGCTGGACAACAGCGCAGGCGGCTCCATCGACAGCACGGGCGCCTTCGAACTGCACGGCCAAACTTTCGACAACAGCGCCGGCAGCCTTACCGCTGGCGGCGCGATCACCCTCGACCTGCTCGGTGACCTGATCAACCGCAACGGCAAGCTGGCAAGTGCCGGCCCTCTGCTGATCCAGCGCGCCGGCCACATTGATAACCAGGGCGGCAAGCTCGCCAGCCAGGGCCTGCTGACACTTTTCGCCAACAGCATCGACAACCAGGCGAGCGGCACTTTGGCTGCCAACGATGACCTGGCCCTCACCGTGGACGGTCTGGTGCAGAACGGCGCCAATGGACTTATCCACAGTGAGAAGGCTGGGCTGAACCTGAAGGTTGGCACCCTGGAAAACGACGGCGGGCGGCTCGCGGCCAAGGCCGGTGACGTGCTGATCGATGCCCGCCAGTTCAACAACGGCAGCGGCGCCGTATTCGCCGCCCAGCGTGTGTCTCTGCGGGGTGGGAATGTCGACAACGCCGGCCAGATCGCCGGGCAGGTGGTTGACGCCAAACTGGGCGGGGCATTGGTCAACCGCGGTTTGATCGAAAGCGCCACGACCCTGGATATCGACACCGCCAGCCTGACCAATAGCGGCCAGATGCGCGCGTTGGGCGCCACTGGCAAAACCCGCTACGCCATCGGCGGCCTGCTGAACAACAGCGGCAGCCTGGAGACCGCCAACACCGAACTGAGCCTGGCTGCCGGCACCTTCCAGAACAGTGGTGGCAGCGTGCTGCATGTGGGCACGGGCGTGCTCGACCTCAGTGGTATCAGCCTCGACGACGTCGGCGGCAGCCTGGTGACCCATGGCGACCTGACCCTCGACAAAGACAACTGGACCAACAGCACTGCGATCCAGGCCGGGCGCCTGACCGTCAATGTCGACAACCTGCACCAGACCGCCAGCGGCAAGCTGCTCGGCACCCGCAGCCTGGTCGGCAACGGCCGGGACTGGTCCGTCAGCGGTACCGTCGCCAGCCAGGGCACCCTCGACCTGTCGGTGGGCAACGTGCTCAATGACCACGGCCTGATCTTCAGCGCCGGCGATATGGGCCTGCGTGTCGAGCGCCTGAAAAACCTCGCCGCCGATATCTACACCATGGGCAACCTGCGCATCGACCGAGACGGCCAGGGCGGGCTGGCGACCAGCATCATCAACAGCTCGGGCACGATCGAAAGCGAGCGCAACCTGATCCTCGCCGCCAGCACCCTCGAAAACGTCCGCACCGTGCTCACCACCGAATCCGGCATCTACAGTGCTTCGATCACACCGACCGCGTGTATCGAGCGCGTCACCGGCGGCGACTGCGACGGCGGCAAGCAGAACCGTCCGTTCCTGATCACCCAGCGTGATCACTTCATCGTCAGCGACGCCACCGCGGGGTCGAGCATCACCTCGGGTGGCAACATGCTGCTCACCGGTGGCTCGCTGCTCAACAGCAGCAGTAGCATCGCCGCTGGCGGCAACCTCAGCGCCATCGTCAACCAGTTGACCAACGTCGGCGTCGCGACCCACGACACCCAGTACGAGCGCATCTTCACTTCCGAGCGTGAACGCCGTCCTGAGGGCTGGTATCGCGAGGCGGCCGCGTTCACCAAGCGTTACGCGGCGAGCCAGGACATGAGCGGTGTCGAAGCCGCCATGGCTGCGTTCATCGGCAAGATGGAAAGCGAGCAGACCGGCCTGCGCAAGACCACCCAATTGTCGACGCCAGACCAGAGCTACGCTGCCGTCATTCAAGCGGGTGGAGCGGTGGATGTGAAAGCCCAGGCCGGTATCGACAACAACGTCGTGCGCGGTGGCTACACCTACGTCGGCAGCGGCGCCAATACCCACGCACCGGGCTACTCCACCCAGGTCATCCTCAACCCGCAATTGCCGCCAGACGTCGCCCAGCAACAGGTCAACCCGCTGGGCTTGCCAGGCTTCGGCCTGCCCGCCGGGCAGAACGGCCTGTTCCACCTCAACGACGGCAATGGCGTCAACGGCCTGCCCACCAGCCAGTTCGCAAGCAGCCCGCACAAATACCTGATCGAGACCAACCCGGCGTTGACCGATATGGGCAAGTTCCTGGGGTCGGACTACATGCTGTCCAAGCTCGGCTACAACCCCGACACCGCGCAGAAGCGCCTGGGTGATGGCTTCTACGAACAACGCCTGATCCAGCAAGCCGTACTCGCCCGCACCGGCCAGCGTTTCATCGACGGCCAGACCAGCGACGCCGACCTGTTCAAGCACCTGATGGACAACGCCATCGGCAGCAAAACCGCGCTTAACCTGTCGGTGGGCGTAAGCCTGACCGCCGAACAGGTCGCGGCCTTGACCCACGACATCGTTTGGCTGGAAAACGCCACTGTCGCCGGCCAGCAAGTGTTGGTCCCTGTGCTGTACCTGGCCCAGGCCAACAACCGCCTGGCGCCCAATGGTGCATTGATTACCGGCAGCGACCTCAACCTGATGGCCGGCACCCATCTCAACAACGTTGGCACCCTGCGCGCCACCAGCGGCCTGCTTGCCAACGCTGGCGGCAACCTGACCAACAGCGGGCTGATGGAGGCGGGCGGTCGTCTCGACCTGCTCAGCGGCAACAACCTGACCAACCGCGCCGGTGGTGTGCTTGTCGGGCGAGACGTCAACCTCGCCGCCGGTGCCGAGTTGCTCAACCAACGCACCGTCACCACCCACGAAAGCGCCAGCAACTACCGCACCGAGCGCAGTGACTTCGTCGACAGCGCCGCGCGTATCGAATCGGCCAACACCCTCGCGCTGCAAGCCGGCGGCAACATCAACAACGTCGGCGGTGTGCTCAAGAGTGGCGCCGACACGGCTGCCCAAGCCAAGGGCGACATCAATATCACCGCCTCGCAAACCCTCGACAGTGGCCACATCGGCAAGCGTTCGAACTACATCACCATCGCCCAGCAAGGCTCGGTGGTCGATGCCGGCCGCGATCTGCACGTGGTCGCCGGGCGCGACATCAGCGTGGGCGCCAGCCAAGTCGAAGCCAAGCGCGATCTCAACCTGATCGCCACGCGCGACCTTAACGCCATCGCTGTCGCCAACGAGCGGCATTCGGCATCCAGCTCGAAAAAGGTCAAGAGCATCGAGGACCACGTGCAGCAAGTGTCCAGCGTGCTCAAGGCCGGCGGCGACGCCAACCTCAGCGCCGGGCAGGACCTGCAACTGGTGGCCAGCCAAGTGAATGCCGGCAACGAGGCCTACCTGGTGTCCGGCAAGAACCTCAGCCTGCGCAGTGCTGAAGACCAGGACTACAGCTTCTACAGCAAGACCAAGAAAACCTCCCAGGGCAAGAAATTCCGCCTGGATGAAACCGACGTGGTGAACAACGTTGGCAGCCTCGTCAGCGCGGGCACCCACGGCACGGTGGTAGCGGGTGAGAACCTGCTGTTGGCAGGCAGTGCCGTCACCGCCGAAAAAGGCGCCGCGCAATTGGTCGCGGGGCAGGACGTGAGCATCCTCGCCGTGAGCAATTCCGACAGCGCACGCCATGAGCGCAAGGAAAGCAAAAGCAGCTGGGGTGGGCTCAAGTCGAGCAAGGTCCAGGACAACGTTGACGAAAAACGCACCACGGCCATGGGCAGCATGGTCTCGGGTGAAACCGTCACTGTGGGGGCCAAGCGCGATGCGACCGTCACGGGTTCGGCGCTGGTCAGCACCGGCGACCTTGCCGTGCAGGCTGGCCGCGACCTGACCATCGACGCGGCGCAGAACACCTTCTCCCGCATCGACATGCACAAGGAAAAGAACCGCGACCTCACCGGCGTATTGACCGGCAACTCGCTGGGCCTGGATGACATCACCGGCAACCAGAAGCTGTATATCAACAGCTCGAAACACAACGGCACGGCCAATGAAACGACCTTGACCGGCAGCACTATTGGGTCGAGTGCGGGGAATGTGTCGTTGACGGCGGGCCGTGAGTTGAAGGTGATTGCCAGTGATCTGGTGAGCACCAGGAACATGGCCCTCACCGGCTCAAATGTGAGCATCGAGGCGGGCGCGGAGACCGCCCGGCAAACGTCCGAGGACAGCGCCAGGAGCCTCGCGGTTGGACGGGTGATTGGCGGTGCAGTGGTCGACACTGCGCGCAGTATTCGTGATGCGACCGAGGCCGCCAAGAACGCCGATGACCCACGGCTCAAAGCTGTGAAAATCGCCCAGGCCGCACTCGCCACCTACAACTTGGCTGGACAGGCGTCGGACGCCAATGATCAGAGCGGCGGCTTCAAGAACAAGCAAGGTGGCACGCCAAGTAACGGTTCGCTGATCAAGATCGGCACTGAACTGGCCAATAACCGCAGCAAGAGCAGCAGCGAATTCAACAGCCTCACCGCCAAGCAAAGCACGCTCAACGCCGGGGAAGCGCTGTCGGTCATTGCCACGGGTGAGGCCGCAAACACGCAGGGTGATATCCAGATCACCGGCAGCAGCTTGAAAGCTGCCAGCACTTTGCTGCTGGCGAAAAATAATGTGTTGATGCAGAGCGCTCAGGACACCATCGACCGCAAGAACGAAGGGTCGAGCAACAAGACTGCGTTGGGTGCCAGTTTCAACATCGGCGAGCAAAACGGCTTCACCCTCGACTTGGGCGCGCAGGGGGCCAAGAACAATGGCAACGGTAATTCCGTCACCCAGGTCAACAGCACCCTCGATACCGGCAGCCTGCTGCTGCAGAGCGGTGGCAATACGACTCTGAAAGGCGCCCAGGTTCGCGCAGACAGCATCAAGGCGGACATTGGCGGCAACCTTACTGTCATCTCGCTGCAGGACACCGAGTCGTCGCGCAGTAAACAAAGCAGTGGCGGCTTCGGCGCAAGTATCTGCATTCCGCCGTTCTGCTACGGCTCTACCGTCGCGGGCTCGGCAAACCTTGCCGCCGCGAAGATGAACAGCGACTACAAGGGCGTCACCGATCAGAGCGGCCTGTTTGCCGGGGCAGGTGGCTACGACATCAATGTGGGCAAGACCACGACGCTGCAGGGCGCGGTGATTGCCAGTGACGCGTCAGCCGATAAGAACCGGCTCAGTACTGATCGACTTATCGTCAGCGACATCAAGAATACCAGTGAGATCAAAAGCCAATCGGCCGGCATTTCGGTGTCGTCCAGCAGTGCGGGTGGCGCCTCGATGGGCGGCAGCATCCCGGTGGCGCTCAAGGATGAAGACCGCAGCCACACCCGCAGTGCGGTCAGCGAAGGCACGATTGTGGTTCGCAACCCCGAGGGCGCAAATGATCTGGTGGGCTTGAACCGTGATACCGCCAATGCCAATCACAAACTCGATCGGCCTGATGAAAAGGCCATGCGGGAACGTATCGACCTGATTCAAAGCTCGGCGCAGTTGGCCAGTGGGGTTATCAGTGCGGTTGGCAAGGCAAAGGCCGATGAAGCCAAGACACTGGCCGAACGGGCGAAGGCCCAGACAGAAGCGGGTTCGCCCGATGCAGGTGCATCAGTACAGGCGGCAAACTCCGCGTACATCGACGCACAGCGTTGGCAGGTGGGTGGTGACAAGCGCTTGATGGCGGACATCGCTTCCGGGCTGATTGCGGCTGGGCTGGGTGGAGCACCGGTTGGAACAACCGTGGGGATTGTAGCCAACACCGCCTCCAGCGATATTTTCAACAAGATAGGTGATTACGCCCGGTCCCGCGCGACGGATCCCACGTCGGACGCTGCCACGCGAGCAGCCTGGGCTGAAGGTGGCGCGGCGCGTGTGATGCTGCACGCGTTGGCCGGCGCAGCCATCGGGTTGTCCAGTGGCAATGTGCAAAGTGGTGCCTTGGGGGCAGGCGCGTCGGCTGCGTTGCTGCCGACCATTGGGCGTGCACTGGAAAGCAGTGGGTTATCGGACACAGAACAGAAAACGGTCGCTGCATTGATCGCCTCAGGCGTAGGCGGTGCCGCCGCGTCTGGTAATGGTATAGCCGGGTCGATAGTTGCGGGCGGGGCGGCTTACGGCGTCGAGAAATTCAATCGGCAAATGCACCCGGACGAAGTCGCCCTGGTGAAGAAACAGGTTGGCGCGTTGGCCAAGGCTGCCAACATTACTGAAGCAGAGGCGGAGAAGCGGCTCGCTAACGCGTTCGTGTATTACACCGATGCCGACTGGCACGCTGTCGTCGATGCCAATCAGTCCAAGCCTGATGCACTGACGTTGAGTTACTTGGGTATCGCTCTGGCGCCCATTGCCAGTCGATACGATGTCGTACAGGCCATGGGGGATGTGCCTGTATTGATTAACCCAGGAAAAGTCTATTCGCCCACAGAAACTGAAGCGTTCATTCGAGACTTCCGCCTCAACCACCCGCTTGAGTATGCGACTTCAGAGATCAATGGCGAGTATTTGATCGGTAGCTATGGCTCTGCCGTGGCCCAACAGCGAGATTTCTATCAGAAAAATCTCTTCCAGATGCCCTCGTTCAATGAGCTGGTACTAGGCAGTTCATTAGGCCTGATTGCAGGTACGGCAAATGGCGCTGCTGTGGTGGGCAGCGGTGTGGTGTCGTTGGGTAAAGGGTTGGTCACTGACTTCGCCGGGACCAGCTCGCTGGTCGCCAATGGGCTTCTGGCAACACTGTCAGGTAGAAACTCGTCCGACGCCGGTATGGAGCGGGACATTCAAAGCTATCTCTACTCGCTTCAAGGAAATATGCGGGGCGCGGCGGAGATTGAGGCAAGTAAAGCGACGGAGTTTGCGCTGGGCATGATCCCGGCGGGGCGAATAGGCGTTGCCGGCCAGGCGGCTGAAGTTGTCATCGTCAGAAACCCGGTGGTGAAACTCAACAATCAGATTGGTAATTCCTTTGACGAGTACGTGGCGGCCACTCGTTTGGCTGGGCTGGATGCCCGGGGCCTACTGGCCAAGCAAGAGCGCCTGCCAACGCCTGATGTGGATGGCCGAAACTATGTCATTCCTGACTACACGATTTACCGGCAAGATGGGAAAGTGGCGGCTTATGCTGACGCCAAGACCGGCGCGGAAATCCCCTTTGATGCCCAAGCGCGTGGCCTGATTGAGTGGTCAACGGTGTCGCAGACCAAAACCCTGATTTACTACACACCGACAGGATCGACTCCCATCAGCCCCCACCTGCTAAATTATGCCCGGCAAGCAGGTGTTGCAATTAAACAGGTAGCGGTTAAATGAGTAATTTGGTGAGCGGTCTGTCCTTTTCGCTGTGCTTTGCGTCGGACTTCGAAGACCAGGATATGGCCCAGAAAATTCTTGAGGTTTTTCTCTCGGCGCCCGCCAGCGTCAGGCCCAAGAAGTTTGGTGCGTTTCAACCGTCCGAGAAAATCCAAGAGACCAGCACGGTGCTTGACGTCCTGACCAACAAGGCTGGCAACAAAGCTGGGGTGCGGGCGGGGAGTTTGATTCTTGAGCACAGCAAAAGCTGTAGTTATCAGGTGCAGTGGAATAAAACCAATAGGCCTACGTTTTCTTTTATCTCCGGGCATTTGATGTTTTCAGCGATGTCCAAGGGCACCGTGCTTGACGACTTTATTGCGCTGGTCAAGCAGTTGGCGGTCGTGCTGTCTCCGGCCTACGGAGAAATTCGGAGCATGGCGGTAAAGAACTGGGACGCGCCCATGAATCTATTGATTCGCCTGCCCGATGTGCCGCCTGTTTCCATTTATGGAAAGGAATACATCGCGCATTTCGGCGAGGAAAAAATCAAGGCGTTTCCGTTCGGCACGGTGGAGCAAGTCGGAGAAGGCTACTGGGTGACTGCTCACCCTTCCGTGCTGGAAGAGGTGCCAAGTGCCCGACGTGCAGAGGTGCGCAGCTATTTTGGCGAGCAAAGCTTCATGGCGGATGGCAAATGGCGATACACCGAAGGGAGTGCGCCTGACTTTGACCTGGCTTTTTCTATCGTGTGAGCACCTGATCTCTCTGTTTGATGGCACCTGGCTTCTGGACAAAGATCCGTCGTCACCCGCTTTTGCCCGATACGTAGTCGGCAGCACTTCGAAGCGGTGCGTTATTGGAAGCGGGTGATTAGCGATCTGCGTAAGAGGCGGCGGTGACTACTCATAACAAGTTGTTGGAGAACGCGCTCGGCGCGCTAGGTCTGCCAGAGGCACTGGTGGCGTGCGCTTTGGGGCGCACCAACCCTGCGGTCTTCAATCTGGAAGCACCCGCCCGGTGGTATGTCTTTCCACCGGCACTGATCCCTTTATGGAGCGACGGGTCGTGGCCGACTTATATTGGCTACTGGAAGCATTGGTTCGTCGAGCGCGAGCCCTGTTTCGTGAAGATGTACGTGGGTTCAGGCCTTATGACTGTCGAGATCGCCCGCACGTGCGAGCAATTGATGGGCGTGCTGGCGATGATGTCGATCAGCCTTGAGGACGGCGTTACCCCGCAGCTTGAGCGGTTTGCCACGACAGTAGGGCTCGATTGCCTCGATGCGCTGGATGCGCAGTCGTTGAAGACCGGTGACGACCCGCAGGGCTTCGTCAACGTTGATCTGTTCAAAACACTGACGCCGCTGCAGAGCATGGCTGACGGATCGTCGGCCTACACCGGAGACTTTCCCGCCCCGGCCAACCTCAACCGCAAGTGGTGGGAAACCAGTTGCTCCTTCGAGATTGTCGACCAACCCCTGTGTCTACCGGCCGATGCAGAGTTGCCCGCCTGGTTTGCTGCCGACGTTGAGAAAAAACCGTTGTTCGACGACTTTATGGCCGCGGGTCGCCTGGATTACGCCTGGCTGACCTTGAACTCCACAGGCTGGTCGATCGCTGATGCCCGGCAGGCGCTAGTCGCGTTGCAGGCCCAGGCCGGCGATGAGGACTTTGATCAGGTTGTCGCCTATTGGTTGTCCGTTGCGGATCTGGATGCCGGGGGTTATTGAGGTTGAAAAGACGGGTTTAACCAGAGTGAAGTCGCGGAGAAATGTTGCCTGTTTTTTATAGTAAATCCTGGTTCCGTGAGAAAAAAATCGCTCTGGAGCCAATGGACACGTCCATCGCACGCGCCAGGCATCAGGCGGGAGCGCCCTATGCTGTTCTAATAGGATCAGCAACCACACCGTCGTGTTTTATTGAGATGTTGATGGATAAGCGCATGGTCGGCGTCGGTTTCCTTGATGATGAGGGCCGCGAGTACCTGACCTATCAGTTTCATTATCTAAACGGTGAACAGCTTTTCCTCACGATGGCGACTCACCGCGAATTCGAGGCAGCCAAGGTTATCCTTGGGACAACCTATATATTCAACCAGCAGGGCACGCTTGTAATCCGCCGTGAACACCTGAATCCTTATCGACTTGAAGAGATTCAATCAACGTTTGACCCCACGGGGAACTACGAACCAGCGCCGGCATTTGGTGATTATTCAACGCTGATGAAAATCAATCGGTGATCGGTCGGCTCGTACGCTCGGCACGCGCGTCACCTATTTTTCTTATCGCTGGAGCAACATCGCATGGCAGTGGTGGGTTACCCGCACCCTACACGCTGCAGCGCCTTCCAGTCGTTCCTGCGCAATGTGTCGAAGCTGCTGCTCAGTGTGCTGGATGGGGTCTTTGTGTTGTTCGGCCAGCGTCGCCGCTTGGGCGATAGGTTGGCCAAGACGATTGTCATCAATACATGAGCGGGGCGTCCTGAAGGGGCCGCCCGCTCTGCGTCCGGCGCGTTACAACAACTTGCGTTGCACGGCTTCATCCAGCGTGCTGCGGGTCAGCGCTTCGACCAGTTCCCGCGTGTCGCTCTGGAACGGGATACCCACGATCAGCACCAAGTGCATCCAGGTGCGCACCGACTCGCTCTTCTTGACGCGGCCCAGCTCCTTGCCGTCCTTGTCCTTGAACACCGTTTCCAGGGTGAACGTGTTCTTCGCCGTGGTCGGGATCACGAAGAACGTGAAGCCAGTGATGAACGCCGATACCGGGCTGTAATCTTCGTTGTTATACAGCGTGGCGTCGGCATAGATGTCCGAGTCGACCTTGTCGGTGCTCACGCGCGAAAACCGGTTGGATTCGCGATACGAATCGGCCACGGCCTTTTCCCACAGGGCCGCCGGCTTGCCGCCTGCCGCGTTGCCCGGGCCGCCGTTGACCTGGTTCAGCGCAGTGGTGCGCACGTAGGCCGTGGGTTTTTGCGCCGGTGCGTTAGCAGTCGGCGGCCAGGTATGTACGGGCGGCAATTCGTGTTGCGAGTAAGACACGCAGCCGGTCAGCAAGACTGCGGCGAGTACCAGGCTGTGTTTGATCAATCCTTTCACGTGTTGCTCCTTGAAACTAAGGTTTCGCCAGGTTGGCGGTAGCGGTGTCGAGCATTTGCGCGATGAGCTTGGTCAGTTGCTGGCCGCCCATCGAAGGCGCCCAATATTGGCCGCTGTAAAGCCCGACGTTGTGTTCGAACTTGATCGACTCCTTCGCCGACGCCAGTTCCTTCCCGTCGCGATCGACGATGACCAAGTCGCCGGCCACGTCAAAACTGTCCACGTAGATCGGGCCATTGACCCAGATCCAAATGGTCAGCGTCAGCAACGCGCCGGGCACGTAGGCCGGATGCGGAGCGCGATGGCCCTTGAGGGAGGTCATGTTGAATGTGAGCGTCACGTCGTGTTCGCCCAGGCGTACCGGGTACTCGGTGACCTGCTTGAAGTAACCCGCCGTGCGCACGTACTGGTTGATCTGGGCCGTCAGGGAGCGGCTGATAGCCGTCTTGTTGGCCTCGTTGACGTCGGCGTCATTCACCCTCACATCGGCGACTTGCGCACTGCGCGGGCTGCTTGTGGATGCTGGGTGGAGTGGGGCGCCGACAGGGCCAGTGACGGTGTAGGAGACACAGCCGGTCATTGACAGCGCGACGACCAGAGCGGTAGCCCTGGAAAGGGTCTTGAGCACGTAATATCCCTATAAAAGAACGAACCAAGCCACTGTCTCGACCCGCTTGTGCATAACTTGAGTGTGCAAATTTTGTTTCACGCACGCGGTGTGACCGACTTCCGAGCGTGGCAGTAGAGGAGTAGAGTCGCCTCCCCGTATTTCCCGTCTCGCATGGAAGCTATTTGCAATGAACCTGAGATCCCTCGCCCTGTGCAGCACACTGCTGCTATCCGCTTGCAACCACCAACCTTGGGTGCCTTACGTTGAGCCGGCTGCCGGTACCGACACCGCCCAGTTGCGTGTTATCACCAACGGTGAAGTCCGTGGCGGTGAATACACGGGGTGCGTGGGCAAGGAACAGGGCTTGGCCAAGGCCGGGCGTTTCAGCGAAGACGGTCAGCCAAGCATCAATTACCCGCAGTCGCCCGTGACGCCGCGGCAACTCGACATGCCACCGCGCATGATGCCGACAATGGACCAATACCTGGGGGTTATCAGCATGGCCGAAGGTGCCTACACCGAGATCGTCGCTGAATACCAGGTGCCCGCCGGCAAGCCGTTTGTACTCAAGCGAGAAGAGTTGGTCGCAGGTATCGACGGTCATCGCTACTTCAAGTGCGTGGCAGACACCCGAGTGGTCATGTTCGAGAGCGGCAAGCGCTACGAGCTCTTTACCGGGATGCAGTACGTCAAGGCGCCGGATGGCAGCACATCGCGGCGGTGCCCGTTTCTGGTCTATGAGTTGTCTGCTGGCGACTACATGCCGATCCCGGCGAGCGCGCCGGCTAATCGGGTTTGCCAATAAGAACAAAGCGTTCCTTCATGGTTTTGTTTTGCCAGACAAGGTCTTAGAAAAGACCCGCGGCCTTCTCAGGGGATTTCGCCAGTAAAGCGGCGCAGCCTTGACGCCAAAACAACTTGAGAACGTCTTTCAACTCCGTAAAATGCCGCGATTGTTTAAAGTGCGATACTTTTCAGGGACGAATTCAGACATGCGTGTGTTTGTCGTATTTCTCGCGGCTTGCCTCATGGCGGGCTGTGCCTCCAAGCCGGCGTACTACGTTTCCCCGGCACCGGTCACTATTCCCAAGACAGCCACCTACTGGGTCGACACCTTCGACGTTGAGGTGGGGGGCAAAAGCAAGTACTTCATGCCCGACGACAAGGTTCGCCAGGAATTGGGCGTCGACCTGGTCGACCGTTTGCTCAAGGCCAAGCGCTACGCTGCCAGCAAGGAAACCGCCGATTACTTGCTCGACGTGGATATCGTCTACGTGCGCCATATCATCGACTCCAACGGCGGGCTGTCCAACCTGGTGATCGACGACGGCACCATCCTGCAAAGCATCGATTTCGGCTACAAGGTCAAGGTCAAGAAAGCCGGGGTCGAAGTGTTGCACTTCGGTCAGGACCGGCCTGGCCTGGTACCCAACAACTGGGTGGGGCAGGTGCAGCAATGGAAGACCATCGGCGGCATCCTCACCAATACCGGTAACGCCAGTGTGGAGCGACATTTCACTGGCGGGCTGAGCCGCTACATCATCGATGACCTGCGCGATATTCCGGCTCGATAACGGCACCCCGCACTCACCCTGGATTTCCCTACTTAGGAGCACCCTGTGAAAACACTGTCAAAAATCCTGCTGTCCGGCCTCACCGCCGCAGCGCTGCTGACCGTGGCCGGTTGCGCCACGGAAAGCAATCGCGCCATGCCGGTGGAGCAAGTCGCCAGCGCCAACGTCGCCTATTCCGGCGTGCGTGTGCCGATTGCCGTGGGCAAGTTCGACAACCGCTCCAGCTACATGCGCGGCATCTTCTCCGACGGCGTTGACCGCCTTGGTGGCCAGGCCAAGACCATCCTCATCACCCACTTGCAGCAAACCAACCGCTTCAGCGTGCTGGACCGCGACAACATGGGCGAAATCTCCCAGGAAGCCGCGATCAAAGGCACCGTGCAGAAGCTCAAGGGCGCTGACTACGTGGTGACGGGCGACGTGACCGAGTTCGGCCGCAAAGAAACCGGTGATCGCCAACTGTTCGGCATTCTCGGCCGTGGCAAGACCCAGGTGGCCTACGCCAAAGTCGCGCTGAATATCGTCAACATCAGCACCTCCGAAGTGGTGTATTCCACCCAGGGCGCCGGTGAGTACGCATTGTCCAACCGTGAAGTGGTCGGCTTCGGCGGCACCGCCAGCTACGACTCCACCCTCAATGGCAAGGTCCTGGACCTGGCCATGCGCGAAGCCATCAACCGCCTCGTCGACGGCATCAACGCCGGCGCCTGGAACCCGCGCAACTGATCAGCAGCACTTCAAGGAGCAGTACAAGGATGAGCAAGGCAGTCAAGTTGGCGCTGACGCTGACAGCAGTTGCAGCGGTCGCCGGGTGCCAGACGGCGCCCCAGCCGCTGTATCAATGGGAAAGCTACCAGCCGCAGGTTTACGAGTACTTCAAGGGCGAGCCCAAGGAAGCGCAGGTCGAGGCACTGGAGCGGGATCTGCAGAAGATCAACGCCAGCGGCCGCAAGGCCCCGCCGGGTTACCATGCCCACCTGGGCATGCTGTACCTGAGCATGGGCAAGGATGACCAGATGGTGCAGGAATTCCGCACCGAGAAGGCGCTGTTCCCTGAGTCTGCCGCGTACATGGACTTTTTGCTGAAGAACGCCAAGACCGGAGTCGCCACTAAATGAGCCTGTTGAAACTCACTGGCGCCTTGCTGGCCCTGGCCCTGCTCGGCGGTTGCGCAGCCCCCAAGACCATTGATTACACGGCATACAAACAGGCACGACCGAAGTCGATCCTGGTCCTGCCGCCGCTCAATGAGTCGCCGGAAGTGCAAGCGTCCTACAGCATGGTCTCGCAAGTGACCTACCCGTTGGCCGAAGCCGGCTACTACGTGTTGCCGATCGCGCTGGTGGACGAAACCTTCCGCCAGAACGGCCTCACCACCGCCAACGATATCCAGGGCGTGGCGCCGGCCAAGCTGCATGACATCTTCGGCGCGGACGCGGCGTTGTACATCACCGTCACCGAGTACGGCACCAAGTACATGCTGATCTCCAGCGACACCTCCGTGACGGCCTCGGCCAAACTGGTGGACCTGCGCACCGGCACCACCCTGTGGACCGGCTCGGCGCGGGCGTCCAGCGAGGAAGGCAATAACAACAGTGGTGGTCTCGTCGGCATGCTGATCACCGCGGCGGTCAAGCAAGTGATCAACAGCTCCACCGATGCGGCGCACCCGATTGCCGGCATCACCAGTGCGCGCCTGTTGTCGCCGGGGCAGCGTGCGGGGATCCTGTACGGTCCGCGCAACCCGAAATACGGGACCGACTGAACCACCGAGCCCCACTGTGGGCGGGGGCTTGCCTGCGAAAGCGGCGTGCCAGTTGATACATCATCAACTGACAGACTGCATTCGCGGGCAATCCTGCTCCCACAGTGACTGTGGTTAACCCGAATCCTGTGCGCCTTGCGTCTGACCTTGTGAACGGATCATTCATTCACGAGGCTCAGCCCATGTCCCGTCCTTTGCTTTTCCTGCGTCCTGCTGCCCAGGGCTTCGCCGTTACCTTGCTGGTGACGCTGGCCGGTTGTGGGCTGTCTTCCTCCCCCGATGTGGCCAAGCCTGCGGAACTCGCGCCCGTCGCTGAACTGCAAAGCGCGCCGCCCCAGGGCGCCATGGTCAAACGCATGGCAATGCCTGCTCCCATGCGGATGCAGGAGTCCATGGCCATGGACTACCGCAGCGAACCCCGCGAGCAATATGAGCACTTGCCGGACAACCCGGTGCATCGCGTGGCCGAAACCCCGGTGTCCACCTTCAGCGTCGACGTCGACACGGGCAGCTACGCCAACGTCAGGCGTTTCCTCAACCAAGGCAGCCTGCCGCCCGAAGGCGCTGTGCGACTCGAGGAAATGGTCAACTATTTCCCCTACCGCTACGCGCTGCCCACCGACGGCTCGCCCTTTGGCGTGACCACCGAAGTGGCCGCCACCCCATGGAACCCGCACACCCAGCTGTTGCGCATCGGTATCAAGGCGTCCGACCGCGCCGTGTCGGAGCTGGCGCCGGCCAACCTGGTGTTCCTGGTGGATGTGTCCGGCTCCATGGACCGCCGCGAAGGCTTGCCGCTGGTCAAAAGCACGCTGAAGTTGCTGGTGGACCAGTTGCGTGAACAGGACCGTGTTTCGTTGGTGGTGTATGCCGGTGAATCCCGAGTGGTGCTCAAGCCCACGTCCGGTCGAGACAAGGTGAAGATTCGCAACGCCATCGACCAACTCACCGCCGGTGGCTCCACCGCCGGCGCATCCGGCATCGACCTGGCCTACCAAATGGCGCGCGAGGGCTTTATCGACAAGGGCATCAATCGCATCCTGCTGGCGACCGACGGTGACTTCAACGTGGGCGTCAGCGACTTCGACAGCCTCAAACAGATGGCCGTCGAGCAGCGTAAAAGCGGTGTGTCCCTCACCACCCTGGGCTTCGGCGTGGATAACTACAACGAACACCTGATGGAGCAATTGGCCGACGCCGGTGACGGCAACTACGCCTACATCGACAACCTGCGCGAAGCCCGCAAGGTGCTGGTGGATCAGCTCAGCTCGACGCTGGCCGTGGTCGCGCGCGACGTGAAGTTGCAGGTGGAATTCAACCCGGCGCGGGTCAGCGAATATCGCTTGCTTGGCTATGAAAATCGCGCCCTCAAGCGTGAGGATTTCAACAACGACAAGGTCGACGCTGGTGAAATCGGCGCAGGGCATACCGTAACGGCGTTGTACGAAATTGTGCCCAAGGGCGAGAAGGGCTGGTTGGAACCCCTGCGCTACGCAGCTGCGCCTGCGGCCGGGGATCAATCCACTGAACTGGCGATGCTGCGTGTACGCTACAAGTCGGTTGCGGGTGGCAACAGTCAACTGATCGAACGCCCCATCGGCAACGAGTCCGCCCCGGCCAGCGACGACCTGCGCTTTGCGGCAGCAGTGGCCGCGTTCGCCCAACAGCTCAAGGGCGATGGCCGCTACACTGGTAGCATGAGCCTGCAGGACACCGCCGCGCTGGCCCGCTCGGCCCGAGGCAATGACCCGTTCGGCCTGCGCAATGAGTTCGTGCAATTGGTGGAGCTGGCCCAAAGCCTAAAACACTGATCGTGCGCGCAGCGACGACCCAACGTGGGCGCTGGCGTGCCTGCGATAGCATCACTGCGGTGTGACTGAAACGCCGAAGCGTCTGCATCGCAGGCAAGCCCGTCGCCTACGGGTAATCTGCATCGATCCATCAAAAGGAGTTCGCCACCTACATGGCCGTACCCGATGATTCACCCAGCGACGAAGCGCTACTGGCTCGCTACCGAACCGGCGACAGCGCCGCGTTCGAAGCCTTGTACGCGCGGCATCGCCAGGGCCTCTACCGATTCCTCGTGTCCCTGAGCAACAAGGCCGAACTGGCCGAGGAAATCTACCAGGAAACCTGGCTCAGCCTCATCCGCAGCGCCACCCAGCCACAAGGCCGGGCGAGTTTTCGCACATGGTTGTTCCAGATCGCCCGCAACCGCCTGATCGACTATTGGCGCAAGCACGGCATCCACAACCCGCTGCATGACAGCTATGACGAGCAACTGCACGCCCAGGCCGACGACAGCGCCGGCCCCGAGCAGCAACTGAGCCTGAGCCGCGACCAGGCCCGCCTCGACGCCGCGCTGCAAGGCCTGCCCGAAGACCAGCGCGAAGTCTTCCTGTTGCGCCTGCACGGCGACCTCGAAGTGCCGCAAATCGCCGCCCTCACGGGTGCCCCGCTGGAAACCGTCAAAAGCCGCCTGCGATACGCCCAGCAGAAACTGCGCCGCCTGCTGGCCGAGGAGATACCCGCATGACCGACTCCCGACACATCCCGGACCCCGACGACGTGCTGCTCCAGCACATGCGTCAACACAGCACCGGCGAACCGCCCACGTCCCTCGACGCCTTCATCCTCGCCACCGCCCGCCGCGAAGCCCCGGCGCCGCAACCGAGCCTGTGGCAACGCTGGCTGCAAGCCTGCCAACGGCCACGCTGGCAAATGGCATTCGCCACCGTCGCAGGCTTGGCGCTGATGATCGGCGTGGTCATGCGCGAGCCGGTGCCGCAACCCCAAATCGCCACCGCGACCTTCTCCGCGCTCCATGAGGAAGCCGCGCGCCCCGCGCCACCCGCGATGTCTGCACCGGCCCCCGTGGCCCGATCGGCCATCGCACCCCAGGCAGAGAGCGCGCAAGTCATGGGCTCGATGGCAGATGAATCAACCGCCAAGCTCAGTAAGCGCGCGCCGGTGGCGTTGCCGGGGTTGGAGGAGGGACTGGAGGAGATTGTGCGGTTGCGTGCGGCTGGGGAAAGCAAGGCGGCGGATGAGAAGCTGCTGGCGTTGCACAAGCGCTTTCCTGGGGAAGATTTGCCGGCGCTGTTGGAGGCGTTGCGGAAGCGTTGAATCGCTGTGTACAAAAAAAGCCCTAGGTCTTTTGAGCTGGGGCTTTTTTTATCGTGTGTGGCCCGGCGTCATTTGAATTCGTGTAGCAAGATTTTGATTTTTATGGAAATTATTATTCTTATTAAGTCGGGGGATACATGAGGGGATACACGGGCGATGTCGCTGCAGATCAATGGTATCTATAAAACCAGAGGCGATTCATTCGAATACGAATGGGAATTCCCATTCACATCCATCCTTCAAACGATCGAACAATTTTTTTGGGTATTTTATTTCTTTATGATCAGCCAAATCGAGATAATAGTTAAGTTCGTTATGGACATAATATATCAACCATTCTCCTGTGAGTGCGCCTCTTTTTCGCCTTGATTCGATCCCATCATATACGACCGTATGTGATATTCGATTGGCCATGATTAATCGGTAGCTTTCCATGTCCGTATCGTCTTCTTCGGACATCAAAATCTCGTGTAATTTTTTCTTGAATAGCCCGTGCTTAAGTGCGTAATCGCCAAACCACTTGTTGTGAAAGTTTTGTGCCAAATGTCTTGAGTCATAATAATGCTTATGCCAGAACCTGCCCAGGATGGGGCCCCTAAATTTTTCCGCAGTTTTTGTGCCTGTAGGACGGCTAGTCGGTGTCTTCTCTAATAGTGCGATCTCATCTAACACTGAAAACTTGTTTATCCTTCTAAGTGTGGATAGTAGTTGAAGCTTTAGTGCTAGATGTTGACTCAGGCGGTAGGAATATGACTGCGACAAAGCAACGCTTTTCTTGAGTAGTAACGATTCATACCTGTGAAGTAGAGGCATTAAATCTTCTCCGATAAAAATCGCCCGGATCTTCTAGATCATCTGATGATCGCTATAAGCCGATTAGGCTAATTCGTAAATGAAACCCTTTATATTTTATCCATCTTCTTCAGTGATTTAACACGAAGCTGTTTTAAAGAGTTATAGCAAGGTTTGTTGTTTAAGATCAGTTGAGTGTCCTTGCTTGAAGGAATCGGAGGCAACCATTGCGATAAAGTCGCTTTGAGATTTTAATGCGTCATCTAAAGCGTTGAGCTTAATTAGAGAAACTAAAAGGGCGCATGTTCGAGCTTGGCAGTTGATTGATTGCTGAGGGTTAAACTCAATGTCCGTAAACCCTTTGAAGCTGTCTAGACGTTTTAAGAACGCCTGATGAGGCTGTAGTGCAGAAAGGTACAGCCAGTCATAGAAAGCGGTTTTAGGTACGAGCGGCCATTTCTGTCCGAAAAAATCAAAGCCAACAAGCTGTCCAGAGGACTTTAGCCGCTCATCTTTTTTTGCTGCCCAAGCATCTTTTTCATACATGTCAACGTATGGTCCTCCGTCTTTAAAAACCTTACTTCCTTGGAATGCCGCCTCAAGGCTAATCTCCCCCATTTCAGTATCTATTTTTAGACTAAATGCGCTAAGACGTCGACCGAGTTCTAGCTCGGACTTGGTTGACACTTCTAATAGCGGATAAAGCCCTTGGGCTGTAGCAGCTTCATGGAGGGCGGCTACATTTTTCTTTTTCTGAACCGGGGCAAACCCAGGGCTCCATGAAAAGCTCACCATTGTTTCAGAAACTAGGTGATCTGGCTTTCCTAGGGCCGAGAATACTGGACGACTAGCCATTTTTTTTTCCAAGTATCATATTAATTGGGATTAGGCGGGGTATCAGGATTTCACTTCTGAGCGCCAGGTTTCTACGCTGACGTACTTCCGGATCTTTCCAGTCCATGTAGGTGAACATGGCTTCGAGATCAATTTTTTCCCGAGCTGTCTCGGGAGCAAGTAGGGGGACCCCCGCTTTATTTGAAACATCGGCCGTATACTGGACACCTGGGAAGTCTAAAATATCAATGCTGACCTTTAACCAAATTGGATTGGGTGTTCTGCCATCACTTCTAGTATGAAAAAGCATTGGATGATCATCTATGAACGCAAGGTGTACATAATTATCTACGTTATTTATTTTATCAGCGGTATGGCTCCATTCATTCCCGCCTGGAGCGGGAATTTTTAAACCGCGACTTTCCGCTTCCGCCAATGAAAATAAACCCTTATTGTCAATAATACTCTGTAGGTTAGATTGGTCAGTAAAGTGCCAAACCCCGTCAACTCCATGTTTTACTAACAATGCTTTCATAACGCCATCCGATAGCTAGTTTTTGAGGGTTGCTCGCGGTTATGAGGTTCAGAAATACTCCAACTCTGCGAGAAGCTGAATTGAGATTAGCTCAAGCCTTTGCGACAGACAATGACTGGCCGAAACTGTGTCGAAATCAGGAGTAACTCTCTCTGGAAATGCAAGACTGAGCGCCGCCATGGGCTCGATTGGTCGTAGGGTAAACGTGCTTTTCGTCGCCTCAGCGCGCACATTGTATGTTATTCCACTGTACTGATGTACAGTATTTGGAGCGTCTGATCTGAAAGGGTCTGGCGAGAGGCTGGAGAGCGTCAAGGCTCTGACCAGCTCACAATGGTACGAAAAGAGCCTAATTAACCGGCAATCTCGGTATGAGCCCACAAGCGTGAAGAGGAACGACAAGCAGTGCTCACTCGGTGTCGGTATTGCCTGAGTGGGTATCCGAGGATGGCGTTTTGCCTTATCTTAGGTCACGACGCACGCTGCAAGTGGTTACGCCAAGGCCGATTGATCGTCCGGTCAGATCGTCAGTGACGACTGACGACAGAGGAACTAAGTAACGTTCCTCACATGGTTAGGCCCACGATTTAATGCAAATGGAAGTGTAGTCACCGGAGGCGTGCGTTAAGCAAATAATTTGCTACTTGACCACATAAAAGCAAAGGAGCGCAAAGTCATGACCGCAATTGAATCTCCGCAACTAGCAGCTTTCAGTTTCGAAGGTCTGTCTATTGAGAAAGTAATAATTCACAAAATCCACCCTCGATCAGGGTCGGATCTGGTGCCTCCGAAAACCAGCCAGAAGCTAAGCGTCTTTCCTCAAGAGGCGCTCGATACCCTCCAACTACGAATTCAGAAAGCGTTAGGTAACAAGTCACACGGCATAGAAATGAGTATTTCTCTTGAAGATGCTGACAGTTTCTTCCAAAAATCAGCAACGATGCTTTCATGTAGTGATCAGGATTTTATCCTGAAATCCCAAAGCCTTGCGCTTGACTTAAGCAAAGCGCAATTAAGCACAAACGCTCCAGGCGGAATGCTAGCTGTGATTCGAGGTAGAGTTGGAGACAAGGACAATCCTTTCCTCGCTGTAATAAAAGCAGACATACAAGATGGTTTTAGAGCAAACGAAGATGATGATAACGTTAATGTTGAATATATTTCTGAGTTGCTATTAACAGAGGCCCAGCGGCTGTACAAAATAGGTTTGATTTCTCCTGTGCTTAGTCGAGCGCCTGTTAATAATCTATATTCGCCTTCAGACTACAGAGCCTTTCTCTTTGATCACTTGATGACAGCTACAGAAACACGAAATGCTGCAGCATATTTTTACGGAAATTTCCTCGGCATGAGCATTCAAGCATCATCAAAAAAACTGACCCAGGATTTTTTTGAGCACACGAGAAGCTTTATTGATACTGCCCCGCTTTCAACCGATCAAAAACTCGATTTGCACGAAGCCCTTCGGTCTGATTTAAAAAGCCAAGCGGCAACTATAAGCGTTACTGACTTTTCCGAAAAAAACTTTCCAGTCGGCTTAAGAGAAAGCTACTCATCATTTATGGAGTCGAAAAGCTTTCCAAAAAACGCGGTAATCAAAGATAACGAATATATAAGCGCGAAACTTAAGCGTCGACGTAAATATGTTTTCACCAATGGGGTTTGGATTAGCACCCCGTCGGAAAGTGATGAAAACCTTTTGAAAATTGAATCGCTTGATGAGAAAGGCACTACAATAGTTACTATTAACAGTAGACTTGAAAGTCAAAAATAATGAGCGCTGAGTCATTTGTTGAGTACTTGGAAATAAACCGTTCTCCACTTGAAGCATGGGGGCGGTTTATTGCGAGCCGAGTTCAATCAAGCCTTATTGAATCGGGCCACTCGCCAGCGCTTATAAAAATCCCGGTATTGCCTAGGGTCAAAGACACCGCGTCGGCTGTAGGTAAAATCGGAAGAAAAGGTTATGACAACCCTATAGCACAAATGACAGATTTGGTTGGTATCCGATTTGTCGTACTCTTGACTGAAGATATACAGACCTTATGCAGTATAATTTCTAGCGAGCCCTCTTGGAAAGCAGAGGTCTCTAAAGATTTCCTTCTAGAGATTGAAAACAACACAAAAATTTTTGATTATCAATCAAAACACTACGAAATTCGGCCATTAGAAGAGTTTGTAGCTGATGATATTAAAATCAGTAAAGATCTATGCTGCGAGGTTCAGATCAGAACTTTGTTGCAACATGCTTATGCTGAAATGGTTCATGATAATATTTATAAGCCAAAAGGTGTTGTAACCACCTCCGCTGAGCGTCATGTAGCTAGAAGTATGGCACTCATTGAAACGACAGATGATTTATTTAGTCGTACCATTAAACTTCTTGCTGATGCAAATGCGCCTAGAACAGAATTCTCTAAAGACCTT
Source organism: Pseudomonas lurida (assembly GCF_002563895.1). Classification (NCBI taxonomy): domain Bacteria; kingdom Pseudomonadati; phylum Pseudomonadota; class Gammaproteobacteria; order Pseudomonadales; family Pseudomonadaceae; genus Pseudomonas; species Pseudomonas lurida. The sequence goes on from NZ_PDJB01000001.1 coordinate 218,493, forward strand.
GATAGTATGTTTAGAGAACGTGTGGGAGGGCAATATATTGCACCCGATATTAAAACCTCACTGCTAGTTATCGATGCATTCGGTGATGTTCTAGAGTCTGGGCTTTCAAGAGAAATAAATGAACTCCTTAAGTCTAAAAAATATATACCTCGGAAGATAAAAGAAAGAGCATCAGTCAAAGGCTTGTTTAGCAACAGTGTGATACTTTTTGTTTATTGGCTTGCGTTGAACACTGATAGCGTTACCCTCAAGGCTCGGTGGCCTCTACCCGGCGACTGGCGCTCGCTAAATCTTGTTATTTCGGATGTGAATTGTTAAGCCTGGATCTTGGGGCTTACCTACAGATGCCTCTTATACCTTTTTGCTAAGCCTAATAGGCTCGGTTCAGGTATAAATACAGTTTATTCAAAAAAACAAAGCGGATTTTATAATTGTCGTATTGGTTAGCGATAAAAGTCATAAAATATTTTTGAAGTTTATATAATGTAAGTTGTTGGCTTTGTGATAGGTCTGAGCTAGATTTTTTAAGGTAGCCATCCAGTTAAAATCAAAATTATCGTGCGTAGTTTGTCATTACTCATTGATAATTTTTCTTTGTTTTGAAAGTTCCTTTCGTCATCTAAGCGTTTCATTGCTTCCTTTCCGAGTTCTGTTACCCAACTATCTTTTCGCAGGCCATCACATAGGTGCATTGCACTGTCATATATTACGTCATAATGTCGCCTTTGATCTTCCATTAGCAATATTTCAAAAGCTGAAACTTTTTCTTTCAGATTTTCTATATTGACATCTTGCTCGCTAACTAGGGTTTTCTTATAAAGGAATATAAGGTGTTTGCGTAGGCAGTGGCCGCGCGCCTGAACTTTAGGAATAGTATCCATTGTCCAATCTGCTGGGCCGTCTGGAAGTGAAGGAAATCGCCTTAAGTATTCTAATGCTTGCATGTGGTAAAAACCAATATAAATGGCACGCAACACCTTAATTGAGTCTTGGCCTTTATTCTTAATGTCGCCTAGCGTAAGATCCGCAGCGATTAAGTCGCAGAATACTTCTTCAAAAGTTTGAGGATCGTTCAGGTAGGCTATCTGAGCATCATTGAACTGCTGATCACTTTTGTCTTGCGTTTGTATGTGGGTTATTACTTCATCAATGTTTTGGTTAAGGATTGCAGCTGAGGGAGCAATCCGTATGGCTTCTAAAATTTCCTCTATCGGGCGCTGCTTTAATTCAATTACATCGGCTATTAACTCGCATGCATGCTCGCGAACTTCCGGTAAAATTGTTTCATTTACAAAAATTCTGTGCCCAAACTCATGATATAGCAAAAAACTTTCGTGAACGTTTGTCAGGAACCATCTCCAATCCTCGTTCAACCCTTTTGATTCCAAATCTTTTCGGTGTGTGCTGTATATCGATGCACAATGTAAAGCATCTTCAAAGCGACCTACCTCAACAAGGCGCTCAGCGAGAACTTTGTGAAAGTAAGTTATCGAGGGTCGCCCGGTTTCAGCCTCAATGAATAGCCTGTTTAGCAAATTCATGGTTTGCCCCATGTATTGGTCATAAACTATCCAGGTTTTTCCAGAAAGAGTAATGAGTTCAACCCGTCGAGCAGCAGAGTATACTATCTTAAAGTTCGTCGGCAGATTGAAGTAGTCTGCCATTCTAGTTAGCTTTGAAATATTTTCCTCATATATTGACAAATTAACCCGACTCTCCATGTTTAGGCGGGTAGCGTTGATGAATCTATCAATGGTTAAGTTATTATTCATTTGCGTTGGCTTACTTGGGCGTTTCTGCGACATTTTTACTTGCCAATATTTTAAGTAGAGTTTTTTCGCTTACACCTCGAATTTCAATGCCATCTATTAAAACGCGCACATGTTTTTTAGCTTTGATTTGAGCTTCTATAATCTCAATAATTCCATCTATTACTAGAGGGGCTAATGTCATCACTACTGTGAATAACGATAATCCATCCATGCCCCGTCGCTCGGAGGAGAAACTATTTTCATCCCTGCCGATTTGCTCCAACTGGTTACAAGTAAGCTCGTCTGATACTTCAATTGCGATTTCGGCCATGTAGTTATCCTCAAAAAATTAGTATAGCCCAAGTAATTGCCTCGCACTTGTTCGGTGTCGATTTTCATTTCGAAACCATGGCTGTGCTTGGAACACCGGATTTTGGATGGGGGCGCAGACTCACTCATCCCGACACCCTCTACCTGGATCGCCTACAGCGGGTAAGGGGATAGTCACCGCTGCCCACATTACTCCATGGCACCTCAACAGTATCGATGAGCGCTAGCGCCGATTTGGGCGGGTGTCTTGGCCACCTACTTACCTTATACCCAAGCGGAAACGGAACCCCCCATAGCGACTTGAATCTGTAAAAACATCGGGGTTCGAATTACCCCGATCCGAATCACATCCCAAAGGACCCATGAGCAAGGCGGAGGTGCCGTGTTTGTCTGCTGGGTGATTGGACGGACTTGCTCACCCATTTGCATTCAACCTCACTAGTCATTTGCGTCGGATTTGACCAGCACGGGTTGTTGGCGTGATCGGCAGGCAACGACCCAAAGCCGTCGGCTCTAATTTCGAAATTGGCGAACCACTCGATTGCAGCCAGCACTTCGCCCAGTTGCTGGAACTTTGCCGCGGTTAGCCGGCGCTCCTGCTGGGTGATAAGTCTCGTCACCTCAACCCCCTCGCCAGTTATTCCGATGAACCTCGCGGCACCGATGCACCACTTGCTCTACCAGCGAATTGCGTGGTGTGGCGTGGATCCAACTATCCTCAAAAGGTGGAAGCGGCCCATCGGTCTCCAGCACCGCATTCAATTCCAACGAAAGCAGGATCAGCGTTTTGAATGCATTAGGGACCTGGACTTGTTCGAACTGTTCTCTTTGGGCATCCATCGCATCTATATGTGCATGCGTCCGGTCCCATTCTTTGGATTTGTGATGAACCAGGGCGTTGCGTGCCTTGACCAGAGCTCTTAGCCCATTGATGGCCGGGCCGTCCTCATGCAGGGAACGACCACAGACCAAACGTGGAATGACAAGCCATTTACCCACCACGTCCAGCTTGTCCAGATAGGTTTTTGCCAGGCGTTCCCCAAGCTGGAGGGTGGCAAATTCATATGCCGCAGCTTCGAGGGCCATGGCGGAAAAGACTATGGTTTTTATGCCTGCCACAATTTTTCTGGATTTCTGTCTGTCGTAGGCTGTCGCATCGCTAGGCCATTGTGGCCTAGGAACTGGATTGCCATTCTCGAACAGAAAACAGCCGAAGGCCTCCTCCGCAATTTCGGAGTAGGTGTCCACCATGGAATCGACGAGGACCCAGCTATCGCGAACTTCAAACGGTTTGGTCATGCCCATCCCAGCCTCTTAAAAAAGTGGTGATAACGTATTTTATCGCTAATAGATGGTGCCTTAGCCATGGCTAAGTTCAGGTCGCTTTTGGCCGTTCTCTGCCGATCTTGGTTTCCACGTATATTGGTCAAATCCGATGCAATTGCTGGTCAGAACGGCTGCAAGTGACTGATCGGGTCGAATCCAAACACGTGGTCAAGTGGAGCGCAATTTCGCAGGCTGCTGCGTTGGCGTCTGGGAGAGGACAGGAATGCGTGGGCGAACCCCTCTGCTGCTCGCTGAAGGCGCCTAATGCGAAGGGGTGATGGGGGTTAAAAACCGATACCCCTCAAAAAACGGTGTTCCAGGTGTTCCATGTGTTCCACTAAGGCTGGAAGCCACGAGTTACGTGGCTTGCAGAGTGGAACACCTTTTTATTTGAGCTGGAACACCCGGTGTTCCAGCGGAAAAAGGTGTTCCACGTTGATAGCCTGTTGATTCGGTCCCAGAGTCACGTCCTCAACGTTCGGCGCAGGTTGTGCCAGGAATGATTTGTGTGAGGACAGACGTAGTCGGTTCGGTCTGGTAAGTGTGTGGCAGCCCCTGCTGCTGCTCGCTGAAGACGCCCAATGCGACGGGATGATGGATGTAAAAAACCGATACCCCTCAAAAAACGGTGTTCCAGGTGTTCCACTAAAGCTGAAAGCCACGGATTACGTGGCTTTCAGGCTGGAACACCTTTTTATTTGAGGTGGAACACCGAGTGTTCCAGGGGAAAAAGGTGTTCCACGTTGATGCTGTGTCATTCAGTCCAACAGCAGTTCCTCAACTGTCGGTCTCGCTGGGCCTGTCCTGATTGTATGAGGGCCAACGTAGTCAAACCGGTCCTCCCGGTGAGTGGGAGGTAAGGGAATCCGAATGTCCTGCAAAGAGCCTTGCAGGCCCATGAGATACGCGACCTGCTGGTATCGTTTGGCTACTGCCACCAACTCATTCGCGCTGCTTCTTATTTGTTCCGCTCGTTTGTACAGGATTGCCCTCAAGAGCTCTTTGTGTGAGGTCTCCAGCGCTTGGTTACCCTGTTCAAGTCGTTGGTCGATCTCAGTGACTTCCTGTTCAAGTTTAGCGATGGCAGCAGTTCGAGCCAGGTGCTTGCCACGGTTTCTGTCCGATTCGCCAAGGATTGATTGCAGGGCTGTGTCTGCTTCGGCTTCAGCAACCGTATCGCCAGCAGCAATGGCCGCACTGTAGGCTTTGAGCGCCTTGTCATGCGCCGTTGCTTTTGCTTCCTTGTCCAGAGTGTCCTCAGCAACCAAGGCCGTTAACTTGTGGGCCAGCTGCTTCTTGGTTCTCTCCAGTTCTTGGAGCGTTTCACGTTGAGCTGCGTATTTGTTTTGAGCCGCTTTGATTTCGGGGGTTGAAATCGAGTTTCTGTTGGACATGGGGGTATCTCCATTTACATATGGTGCTGCGAAAGGCTTGCCGGAATGGCAGGCCGAAATGGGTGACTAATTTATGCGGCCTCGAAGGAGTGCCCGCTGTCATCCGCCATGAGTGCGGATGAATTGAAAACGTAGGCACGGGCTTTAGGCATGCCCGGCAGCCTTACCGATTGAGCCGCTTTGCCATCGCTGCCAGGCTCTAAAATGGCGCGGCTCAATAGCTCTTTGTTAACGGCGTTCAGGTTCATGCCTTTGAAGACTTCGGAACACCAAGCCTCGGGCAGTACGTAGTAGGTAGTGGTGGTGTGCAATGCATCACCCAGGCCATGCTCCAGCGTTTTACGAAAACCCAGGCGGTCAATGGTGCGAGGGCCGTGCTCATCGATCTTGGCGGCGGCGGATTCCCAGCGAGTGAAACGGCTCTCCCCAAAACGCTCGATCACTTGGCGAAGCCGCGCCACGATGGCATCACTCTCGAAGTTTCCGGCGCCGCCTCGCTCATTCAGCCAGGCATTGAGACAAACCTTTGCCGCCGTGGTCGCTCCACCCTCAGGCCAACCTGTTATTCCCAAGGCGGTGGCCAACTCCCCAGCGGCAGCGGCCAATCCAAAACGAGTGGCGGCACGTTGGGCCTGTCCGCTCGCTGATTTGGGTAGTGACGTCGAAACAAAGCGCTCAATGGTGTGGCGCAAAATGGTCGACCACCCCAGCATCTTTCCGGGCTCACACAGGGCCGACAGGAAGGCGGTTAGCGGGGTGCCGTAGTACTTGGTCACCCGCGCTTTTAGAGCGTCTGAAAGCGCAGCCGCGTCCTCAAAGCCGTTGAGGGCGTCGAACATTCCAAGCCCTTTGCTGGCATCGGCAGGCACTGCGAGCATGCGTACTTCCATGCCCGCTTTAAGATCCTTGTTGGCCTCTGCCATGTGCTGCGCCAACGTCTTTTCCCCGGTCGAGAGAAACAACAAACGCCATTCCTGAACGTTACGACCGGCCTGACCTCGATCATTGGCGCGTGCTTTGCCACTGCCATTGCCCAACATGTAAACCGTTTCGCCAATGATGCGTGGATCGCACATGCCGATTTCATCGAGAACCAATAAGCCGTCTGAGTGCGCGGCGGCGATGGACTCCAGGGCGTTGTCAGTCGAGCGCCAGGAGCGCACGCAACGGGGACTCCCGTAGACCGATGCGGCTACCTGCAAATGGGTGGTCTTCCCACCGGAGCTATCGCCGTAAAGGTGAAAGCCTCCCGACTCATGACCCAGCATGTGCAGTACTGGCCCCGCGAAAGCGGCAGATACGACGAACGTTAGGCGGTGGTTGCCAATGCATAGCGCTCCGATATGTCGCTGCCATTGTGCGAGCGTTCCTGCCTGACTGATGGGCGGAAGTTGAGCGCCCGCATCGTAGAAATGCAGCTGCTCTTTGCTGACACCAATCTGTTGCTCTGGGAGCAGATAGGCATCGTCATGCCACCCAAGTCGGTTAACCACTCGGGCGCGTTTGTCACTGTCATAGCTTTGCAGGTAGCCCTGCAAATCGTTGCGAGCATTACGCCCTGAGCGACTTCCCGCCAACCGCAAGCCCATGTCCACCAGCGGCCCCAATACCTCTTTGCCGAAGTCACCGGCCATGTTGCGAGCGGGGATGTTCCAGCGTTTTTTATCCCCATCGGGATCATCCAGCTCAACCAGTAAGCCCCAGTTATTGCCCTTTTCGTCTCGGGTGCGGGCAAGGATTTCCAGGCGAGAACACACTGGCCGGGATTCACCGTCATCGCCGGCATAGAACACGCCTTCGGATGTGAGCCGAAAGCCACCGGGCAGCGTATTGGTTTTGGATTTCCTAGCGGGTTGTTTGCTCGTCGGTTGCTTGGCTTTGGACGGCTTGGCGGGCGATGTTGAAAGTGCCAGAGAGAAAAGCTCTCCGGTGCGCTCCAGCTCGGCAAAGTGGGCGGGCGTCCAACCCTTTACCAGTGCATCGGCAGCATCATCGCCGTCCGCCCACAAACCGCCCTTGGCAAAGGTCGGTGCCTCTCCATTGAGGCCGGGTCGCTGACTGAACACCGCGAGCGCCAGAACGCGCACAGAGGCCGCTCCCAGCGTGCGCAGATGCTCTGCCAGCTCGTCCATGCACTTGAGCCCTGGCGCATCGTTATCAGGCCATAGCAGCACATCGCGCCCAATCAACGGACCAAAGTCAGACTTGCGCCAAGAGTTCGTTCCGTTGAGCCAGCAGGTGGCCACGTGCCCCGGCATAAGCAGTGCGGCTGCGTCGGCAGATTTTTCGCCCTCGGTAACGACGACTGGCGCCTCGGCGCGTTGCTTGAGGTGATCGAGGTGCAACAGCGGACGCGATTCCGGCAAACCCTGCCAGCGCCATTGGAGGACACCATTTTTGCCTTTGCACCAGGTCAGAGGTGCAAACACCTTACGCGAATTGCCGCTGTCATCTGGAGGCAGCTCAAAGCGATAGAGCACCATCAAAGGTTGGGCGTCAGCGTCTCGATAGACCCAAACTTTTGAGGGTGTTCCGTGCTGGCGATGCTTGACCAAAATTTTCGCCATGGCCTCATCAGGAATGGGGCGGATCGCCACCCAATCCGGTGTTTTGCTTGGCGCCGATTTCGCAGCTGTTGAGACGCTATTTGAGTCGTTGGTTACACCCAAAAAGTCGGCGAGTTTGTTGCACGCTTCGACCTCTGTTCCTCCGTCCAGATAACGGACCAAATCAATCAGGTCGCCGCCCTTGTCGCCGGTGGCAAAGTCCGCCCAGGTGCCCTTGGTCAAATTCACCTTGAACGATCCGGCGTGCTTGTCGGCGCGAGTTGGATTCGGCGCTGAATATTCCTTGCCGCCGTCTTCGCGTTTCCCGTTGGGTAGCCAGTGAGCCAATACTCGGTCAATCGCCTTAAGGGAGGCGGCTTTCACCTGGGCGAAGCTGGGGCGTTTGCGTGTTTTAGCGGGGCGCTCTGTCATTGGTCAGGCCTCGCAAGAAATAGCCCGTCCGTGACGTCATCGATGAGTGCTTTTGCCATCTCGCCCAGGTAATAGGAGGCCCAACTTAACCGCTCGCAGTTATCGGTCATGGCGGCGTCGAACGCGAATTGATTGGCGAAAAATTGCAGGTGTGATGCGACCTCTAAAGCCTCATCGATTGATATGCCTGGGTTGACGCGAAACAGCATCCGACCTTCTTTATTCACCTTGGTGAACTGGGTATGGCCTGGTGTTTTATGTTCGGCTGGCGAGGTCATTGGGCACCTCCATCACGAGGCATTTTGCGAGTGGAATCGTGGCCGTGTTCGGCCAGTGTTTTTATGAGAGCCAGTGCGCCGCGTACATCCCAAAGGGTGCCCGCCACTATCGCTGTTGGGAGCGGCGGTCTGCCCTCTATGAAGTGGTCCTCAAGCAACGCCAAGACCGAGTCGGCACGAATGATGATGCAGTTGATTGCATCGATTGGTATGCCTGCTTCGACGTCGCCGGAGACGGTCAAAAGCTCTTCTGGCAGAGCGAGGCATTTCGATTTCATTTCACACCCCCTGTAGCTTCCAGGGCGCGTGCTTTTTCCATGTGAGAGTTGTAACGGGCGAGGCGAGAACGGAGGCTGGAGTTTGCGTGTAGAGCGGCGCGAGCCATTGCCCGGTGGGCAGCAGCACGGATTTTGGACGGATTGAGGGCGTGCATGGTGGAGCTCCTTCTTAAGTAGAAGCTGCCACGAATCGCCGCTAAACGAATATGGGTGGCAGCTATGCACGGGTTAGCGGACCGGGTAAGAAGGAACCCGGCAGACCCGAAGGTCTCCCGTGCACAGCCGCCATAACGCAGGAGTGCGGGCACAAAAAAAGCGCCTGCAATCGAAATGGTGGCGCCTGTGCGCCTTCTTAAACTCGGGCCGCTAAACCCGGTCGCTGAATTTGCAGCGACGGCCAGAGCATAGCGCTCAGTTTTCCGACGTGCAACCACAAGCGAAGCTTGAAGATTTGCTGGGAGCGAAATACATTGATTGGGCATCTAGATTTACCTCCAACGCCCCCGGTTGCCGCCGGGGGCGTTTTCATTTCAGGCATGAAATTCCCAGCGCAGGTGAAGCAGCGGCAGATAGCCGCCCTCGATCATCGAGCGTGCATACTCGTAGGCAGCTGCTTTTTGGTCATCCTCGATAGCGACGAGGCTGAGTTTTTCTGTATGCATCGCGAGTACGCCCCAGTTGCCGTCAGGCCACGTCATGACGACGACAGCCCGGTCCAGGCTTTCATGCTTATTTCTAAACCGGATGAGGCGCTGCATGGCTGCTTGAGACAGGCCGATTTCCTGGAGGAGGGAGAATGGGTGCAATGTCGCCTTGTGAGCTACAGACGCTCTCATGCGGCCTCCTTGGCGCGCAGCGCGATGCGTGCTCGGACCCAGCTTTGAACCTCACTCAAAACCCAGGCTACCGGCGCTCCACGGGCGGTGCTTTCGCTGAGTTTTACGGGGAGAGGAAAACCGCTTTCGGGCTGGCACATCAGCTTATAAATCGTGGATCTGGCAAGACCGACGATGGCTGAGACTTCACCTATACGGATCAGCGTAGTGGCTGGATCAAGTTGAAAGGGGAGAGGGTTCCGGTCAGTCATGATCGTCCCCCTCTGGCCCAAATGAGGTCGCATCCAAAGACAGAATTTCATTCCTGGATTGGAATATCCACTGGACGACCTCGACAAGGCGATAACGGTATTGTCCTGCGATCCCTGTCGATGTGAGCGGCTTACCCCGGCGGCGCCAATCCGCAAGAGTTCCGTAGCCTATGCGCAGCGAATAACCGACCTGTCCCTCAGACAAAAAACCATGCGGGACACTCGCGAGCGGTTCTAAATCTCCGATGTTTTTGCTGCAACGGTACAACCAGCGCAATACCTCGGACCTTCGGTATTTGGGCCTGCCGTCGACGTTCGTCCAGTTGAGAGGTCTACCCTTGCGGCGCCATTCCGCAAGGGTTTCGGGGCAGATGCGCAGTGCGTAAGCGACTTGCCCGCCAGTCAAAAAGTCATGCGAGCCGTGGGTGACGTTTGTCCGCGCCTGGGTGGGAGCAGCGGTGTTTAGCGATTCTGATGGAGCGGCGTTTGCGTACATATCAATCTCCTGCGTATCCGTGATCGACAGGAGCGACTTTATTTTTCCAATTGGAACTGTGCTTAGCTCATTCCCATATATTTCTCATCCGCTCAAGAATCTCCCGACCGGCTTCACTCGCCTGCTCATCATCTGGGCCTGAACGCTTTTTCTTGGGAGCCCATACCTTGCCCTGAACCAGGATGTTCTGTATTTGCTTCATGCTGAGATTGTGTTTTTTCGAAAGAGTCGCCACCACCCGGGCGTGGATTTTTCCTGATCCCATATCGCGCACGTAGGCATCGCAAATACTTTTGTCTCGCGGGGCATTACCTAAACGTCTGACTCTCGCCGATTTATCGGAGCCTTTGCGTGAGACCGCTTTGCGATATTCTTGAGCTGTCTGTTGTTGAGGTGTTGCATTTTTTTCATCCGCTTCGGCTTTAACGGCATAGGTCTCGGCCTCTGCAATGTAACTCCGAGCGTCCCCCAAATAGGTTGCGAAAGACTCCCCAGTTTCACTTTCCTCGACCCTGAATTGCTCGCGATGGTTGTTGACCCTCTCGAGATAAGAGTCAGGGAAGACACGCGCCATTTTTATAGCTCGTTCATGGTCACCACGGTTTGCGTCACCCTCGACTAGGTCTATCCATTCCCAAAGCGTGAAGATTGCTCGACACGCGCGATCCATCGCTAGGGTTGCCACTAGCTGAGCATCAGATATTCCAGAGCTATCAAGGCGGCTAGTGCGTGTTGCAAACGCTAGCCCTAACGCAGGAAACCTGTTGAACGATTGTCGAATGTTGGACGACAGATGACATACCGCAGAAACTACCTTACGGGCACGTGGATCCCAGCCCTCGTCGCAAACGTAGAATTCTTTCCAGAACGATTGCCCTTTGCAGATCACATCAAATGCCTCCGCGAAGCGATCCTCAAATTCAGGGTACAAAGCGCGGGTCGTAAGCGTTGTGGGTGGGTCATAAGTATCCACATCCAGCGGGTGCCCAAGAAGATCCCTATAAGGCATCGGCCACCCCCACACCCCTGAGATAATTCAGTGAACGCGCGATCCATAAATTCCCCAAGAGCCTTAGTGCACGGGGCCTACAGCCGGATATGGCGGGTTTGAGGTGTTCCATTTGAGGCGCTTTATGGGTGGAACACCTTTTTTGTGTGGAACACCATGTGTTCCAGCTAAAACAAAAAGGTGTTCCACCGCTGGAGGCCACGAGGGACGTGGCTTTCAGCGTTTGTGGAACACCTGGAACACCTGGAACACCGTTTTTTGAGGGGGTACGGAAACGCATCATTATTCGACCCTGCCGAAATTCCCTTCGATCACGTTACCTTTCTCCAGTCGATCAAGGTAATCGGCATACCACTGCATCATTTTTGTTCGCTGAATTAAATACTGGGCTTTGTTGTAGACCCCGCGCACACCTGGCGTTTTATGACTGAGCTGGGCTTCAATATGGTCAGTATCAAACCCATGTTCATTCAGAGCGGTGCTAGCGATATGCCGGAATCCGTGGCCTGTCTGTCGACCCTGATAGCCGAGTCGGCGTAGAGCCATTAGAAATACCGTGTCGCTTCGAGGTTTGGTGCGGTCGCTTCTGCCAGGAAAGAGTAATGGGTAAGCGCCGGTCAGGACGTGCAGCTCTTTGAGGGCTTCAATGGACTGACGGCTGAGTGGTACTAAATGCTCGAGGCCTTTTTTACGGCCTTTGCGTTCCACTGGGATCGTCCAAAGTTTTTTATCTAAGTCGAACTCCTTCCATCTGGCTTCTCGCAACTCACTGGGACGTACGGCTATTAGGGCAAGGAGGCGTAGACCCAACTGTACATCTTTGGCGTGAGGGTATGAGCGAATGGCGCGGAGGAGAGCGGGCAACTCTTCAATGCTGACGTGGGCGAAATTCTCGACCTTGCCTGTAGATAAAAATTTATGCACCCCTTCAAGGGGGTTGTTTATTGCGCGACCTGTTACACGCGCCAGGTCATAAATCTCCTTGCAGTAGGCTCTGACCCGACTCAACTGCTCAAGGATGCCTTTTTGTTCCATCCCGCGTAGCAGCACCATCCACTCCATCGACAGAATGCTTGTGTATGGGCGATTGCCGAAGATGGGGAATACATGGAGCTCTAACGCTCCCAAAATCCGTTTAGCGGTGCCGGGATCCCAGGAGGTGAGTCGAGAGGCGTACCACTCGCGTGCAAGTGACTCGAACGTATTGTTACTGGCCGCTAGCTCAGCAGCCCGGCGAGCCTGTCTCGTCGCGATGGGGTTTTTGCCGTCGGCGGCATCACTGCGAAGCGAAGCAGCCTTCTGACGTGCTAGTGAACCACTTACCTCGGGATAGCCCCCCAAGCCTAGCCAGCTCCATTTGCCGGCTGGCGTTTTATAGCGCAGTTGCCAGGACTTTTGACCGTCGGGTTTCACGCGGAAATACAGACCGTTGCCGTCCTGCTCCCGGTATTCCTTGGTGTCAGGCTCCAGCCCCGCTAAAACCGTGTCTGACAATGGACGACGCTTGATTTCAGAGCGCTTCATGGGTCTGTATCCCCTGAGTTCTATTTTTATCCAAGGATACACAGTGGGATACACGGTGGGAAGATATAGGGGTAGACAGAGGTGAACAGCCAGAAACAAGAAAGCCCGCACGGGGCGGGCTTCTTGGGGTGTTTCGTAGACTGTCTGAGACAGCCAGAAACTAGTATGTGGTGCACCCGGCGGGATTCGAACCCACGACCCCTGCCTTCGGAGGGCAGTACTCTATCCAGCTGAGCTACGGATGCTTGTGCGGGCGACATCATACCCATGTCGACCTTGGGCGTCCATGCTGGTCTTTGGGCGTTCACGCGTAGGAATCTGCTGCTTAGAGGCCCTGCGCCTGGGGCCGGTGATCGGGGTGCTGGAACCTGGCCTAAATACGTTGATCAGAAAGTTTCGGCAAATGCGCCGTTTTCGTTCTTTTTTTCGAACAGACTATTGCCCTGTACCCCCATTGATCCTAGGATTCGTTTGAGATTTCAAACGCTCTGTCTCCCGTGCGCTGTTCACTCAATGCCGCGCGCTGGGGCTGATTTCCCTGACGGCAGCCCACAAGGCGCCTTTCAACAACTCTAATTCGCTCCGCGTGCGCGCGGTGCTGTTAAGGAAAGCCGACATGCAGCTCAAAGATACCCAGTTGTTCCGCCAGCAAGCCTTTATCGATGGCGCTTGGGTCGATGCGGACAACGGTCAGACCATCAAGGTCAACAACCCTGCCACGGGTGAGATTCTGGGCACTGTGCCGAAGATGGGCGCTGCCGAAACCCGCCGCGCCATCGAAGCGGCCGACAAGGCCCTGCCGGCCTGGCGTGCGCTGACGGCCAAGGAGCGCGCCAACAAGCTGCGCCGTTGGTTCGAGCTGCTGATCGAAAACCAGGAAGACCTCGGTCGCCTGATGACCCTCGAGCAAGGCAAGCCGCTGGCCGAAGCCAAGGGCGAGATCGTGTATGCCGCGTCCTTTATCGAGTGGTTCGCCGAAGAAGCCAAGCGCATCTACGGCGACGTGATCCCTGGCCACCAGCCCGACAAGCGCCTGATCGTGATCAAGCAGCCGATCGGTGTGACCGCCGCGATTACCCCGTGGAACTTCCCGGCCGCGATGATCACCCGTAAAGCCGGCCCGGCCCTGGCCGCTGGTTGCACCATGGTGATCAAGCCGGCTTCGCAAACCCCGTTCTCGGCCCTGGCGCTGGTTGAGCTGGCGCACCGCGCCGGCATCCCCAAAGGCGTGCTGAGCGTGGTGACCGGCAGCGCTGGCGATATCGGCGGCGAGCTGACCAGCAACCCGATCGTGCGCAAGTTGTCCTTCACCGGCTCTACCGAAATCGGTCGCCAACTGATGGCCGAGTGCGCCAAGGACATCAAGAAAGTCTCGCTGGAACTGGGCGGTAACGCGCCGTTCATCGTGTTCGACGACGCGGACCTGGATAAGGCCGTCGAAGGCGCGATCATCTCCAAGTACCGCAACAACGGCCAGACCTGCGTCTGCGCCAACCGCCTGTACATCCAGGATTCGGTGTACGACGCGTTCGCGGAAAAACTCAAAGTGGCGGTGGCCAAGCTCAAGATCGGCAACGGCCTGGAAGAAGGCACCACTACGGGCCCGTTGATCGACGAAAAAGCCGTGGCCAAGGTCCAGGAGCACATTGCTGATGCGTTGAGCAAAGGCGCCAAGCTGTTGGCCGGAGGCAAGGTGATGGAAGGCAACTTCTTCGAACCAACCATCCTGGTCGACGTGCCGAAGGACGCCGCCGTGGCGAAGGAAGAAACCTTCGGCCCATTGGCACCGCTGTTCCGCTTCAAAGATGAAGCCGAAGTGATCGCGATGTCCAACGACACCGAGTTCGGCCTGGCGTCCTACTTCTATGCCCGTGACCTGGGCCGTGTGTTCCGCGTGGCGGAAGCCCTCGAATACGGTATGGTCGGCGTCAACACCGGGTTGATCTCCAACGAAGTGGCGCCGTTCGGCGGCATCAAGGCCTCGGGCCTGGGCCGTGAAGGCTCCAAGTACGGGATCGAGGATTACCTGGAAATCAAATACCTCTGCCTGGGCATCTAACCCGTCCGGCAAGGCATTGCAGCAAACGCAAAGGGCACGAGAGCGCTGACCCTTTGCGTGTTTCAAAACGTTATTCGTAGTGGCCGGGAAAGCTGTGGCAGTCGATCATCGCATGCTGCCGTAGTTGCCTCCCCGCCACGTATTCCTTGGACCACGCCACACGATGAGTGGCGAATGAGGACTTTATGAGCAAGACCAACGCATCCCTGATGAAACGCCGCGAAGCCGCTGTACCGCGCGGTGTTGGCCAGATTCACCCGATCTTCGCCGAATCCGCGAAGAACGCCACCGTGACCGACGTTGAAGGTCGCGAGTTCATCGACTTCGCCGGCGGTATTGCCGTGCTGAACACCGGCCACGTGCACCCGAAAATCATCGCCGCCGTCACCGAGCAGTTGAACAAGCTGACCCACACTTGCTTCCAGGTCCTGGCCTACGAGCCCTACGTGGAACTGTGCGAGAAAGTGAACGCCAAGGTTCCAGGTGATTTCGCCAAGAAAACCCTGCTGGTCACCACCGGTTCCGAAGCCGTTGAGAACGCCGTGAAAATCGCCCGTGCCGCCACTGGCCGTGCCGGCGTCATCGCGTTTACCGGTGCCTACCACGGCCGCACCATGATGACCCTGGGCCTCACCGGTAAAGTCGTGCCTTACTCGGCCGGCATGGGCCTGATGCCAGGCGGCGTGTTCCGTGCGCTGTACCCGAACGAACTGCACGGTGTGAGCGTTGACGACTCCATCGCCAGCATCGAACGCATCTTCAAGAACGATGCCGAGCCCCGTGATATCGCGGCGATCATCATCGAGCCAGTCCAGGGCGAAGGCGGTTTCTACGTCGCGCCTAAAGCTTTCATGAAGCGCCTGCGCGAGCTGTGCGACAAGCACGGCATCCTGCTGATCGCCGACGAAGTGCAAACCGGTGCCGGCCGTACCGGTACCTTCTTTGCCATGGAACAGATGGGCGTTGCCGCCGACCTGACCACCTTCGCCAAATCCATCGCTGGTGGCTTCCCCCTGGCCGGTGTGTGTGGCAAGGCGGAATACATGGACGCCATCGCTCCAGGCGGCTTGGGCGGCACCTACGCCGGTAGCCCGATCGCTTGCGCGGCCGCGCTGGCGGTCATGGAGGTGTTCGAAGAAGAGCACCTGCTGGACCGCTGCAAAGCCGTCGGCGAGCGTCTGGTGACCGGTCTGAAAGCCATCCAGGCCAAGTACCCGGTGATCGGCGAAGTGCGTGCCTTGGGCGCGATGATTGCGGTCGAGCTGTTCGAAGATGGCGACAGCCACAAGCCGAACGCCGCTGCCGTTGCCTCCGTGGTCGCCAAGGCGCGCGACAAGGGCCTGATCCTGCTGTCCTGCGGCACCTACGGCAACGTCTTGCGCGTACTGGTCCCGCTGACCTCGCCGGACGAGCAGTTGGACAAAGGCCTGGCGATCATCGAAGAGTGCTTCTCCGAGCTGTAACCGGAAGCTGACCTGGTCGACAGAAAAAACCCGCTTCGGCGGGTTTTTTTATGCCGATTGCCGCCTATTCAGGCCGTGTTCATTGTACGTAGGCGCCTTCATTGTCTAAGGTTGCAGCATTGCCGATGGAGCGTGCTGGATGACTGCTGTTGATTTACCTGCTGTACCCCGCGTGTTGATTGCCGAGGCGGACCCTTGGTCGCGGGACCTGCTCAAGCACGTGTTGTTGAATGTGCGCTGCGATGCGCGGCTGGATGTGTGTGCCGACGGGCAGCACGCCGCCACGTTGCTGCGGGAAAAGACCTATGACCTGATCCTGGCGGATTGGGAACTGCCGGGCATCGACGGCCTGAGCCTGCTGCGCAGCGTGCGCCAGAAGCGTCGCTCGCCCGCGCTGCCCTTCATTCTGCTCAGCAGCCGCAATGACAGCGCCAGCGTGCACGAAGCCTTGCCCCTGGCACCCACGGCCTACCTGAGCAAACCCCTGAACATGGAAGGCCTGACACAGCGTCTGCAAGACCTGTTGCTCAACGAAGGCGAAAACGTCTACTGCGAGATCCCACCCCTGGCGCCCGGCATGACCTTGCCGGTGTTCCTGGAGCGCCGCCGCGAAGCCTCGGATGGCGCGCCATTGCGCGTGGATGTGAAAGCCGCCGTGCAACACAGCCTTGGGCCTGATGGCCTGGACCTCAAGCATCTGGAAGACCAGGTGCGCATGGACCCCCAAATCACTGCCGTGTTGATCGCCGCCGCCAACAGCGCCGGCCATCACGGCACTCCGGTGCAAACCCTGCCCGCCGCCCTGCATAAGCTGGTGCCGGGGCAAAGCATGAACCTGATCCTGGGCTTGGCACTCAAGCACAACGTCGTACTCGGTGACCCGGCGCTGGTGGCCTACGCCGAGCGCCACTGGCAATTGTCCCTGGACACGGCCGACTACGCCCAACGCCTGGCGCGCATGCTGGAACTGGACGATGAGCGCTGCTACAGCGCCGGTATCCTCCATCGGTTGGGCGACCTGGCGCTGCTGCGTTGCCTGGAAGACTGGCGCCAGGGCGGTGGTGCGTTGGATGACGAAACGATTGGTGAGTCGCTGTACACCTTTGGCGCCGCCTATGGCTCGGCGCTGCGGGCGCGTTGGCGTTTGCCGTTGGAACTGCGGCAGTTGATTGCGGCGACCTATTCCCTGGAGGGTGGGGTGTATGGCCTCGATGCGCTGGTGATGAACCTCGCGGCGCAGATGGCGCGCTTGACCGAGCACGAAGGGCTGGAAGCGCTGGCGGCGGGCAAGACGGCGCGATTGCTCAAGGTCGGCTTGTCGGAACTCACACGGGTGCGCAAGGCCTAGAGCGTCCCGCACCCCAATGTGGGAGCGGGCTTGCCCGCGAAAGCGCCGTGTCAGTCGCCACATGTGTCACTGAGCCCCGCCTTCACACGGGTGCGCAAGGCCCAGAGCGCCACGCACTCCAATGTGGGAGCGGGCTTGCCCGCGAAAGCGTCGTGTCAGTCGACATATGTGTCACTGAGCCCCGCCTTCACACGGGTACGCAAGGCCCAGAGCGCCACGCCCCCCAATGTGGGAGCGGGCTTGCCCGCGAAAGCGTCGTGTCAGTCGCCACATGTGTCACTGAGCCACCGCCTTCGCGGGCAAGCCCGCTCCCACATTGGTGTTTACTGTTGCAGATGAAGGTGTTCGGGTTCAGCCCGCGATGACGCGGTTCTTGCCCAGGCGCTTGGCCTCGTACATGGCCGCATCGGCGCGGGCGAACAGGCTGTCCAGGGTTGAGTCTGCCTCGGTGAGGCTGGCCAGGCCCTGGCTGATGGTCACGCTGAAGGCCTGGCCTTCGTAGCTGAAACTCAGCTCCTGGATCTCTTTGCCCAATCGCTCGGCCACCTGCAACGCCATCTCTGGCGCGCAGCCGGGCAGCACCGCGGCGAATTCTTCGCCCCCAATACGCCCGAACAGGTCACCCCGGCGTAACACCCCGCGGCCGCTCTCGGCGATGCGTCGCAGCACCTGATCGCCCTCCAGGTGGCCGTAGGTGTCGTTGACGTCCTTGAAATCATCGATGTCCAGCAACAGGAAGGACAGCGGCGCGCCTTGGGCGCAGGCGCTGTCGAACGCCTGGTTGGCGCATTCGAAGAAGTGCCGGCGGTTGCTGCTCTGGGTCAGCACGTCGGTGGTCGCGAGACGGTGCAGCTCCAGTTCCATCTGTTTCTTTTCGGTGATGTCTTCGGCCATGCCCACCACGATCAGCGGCTCGCCTGGTTCGACCTGCTGGTTGATATAGCACTTGTCGCTCAACCAGCGAATCTGCCCGTCTGCGGTGATGATGCGGTATTCGCGATCTTCCACGGCGGTCTGTTCCAGCACGCGGGCCAGGCTGTGCTCGGCATAGTCGAGGTCTTCGGGGTGAATGCTGTTGCGCCACTCCCGGTAGTCCGCCAGCAGCAGGGCGGAGGAGCGGCCGAACACCCGCTCGTAGGCCGGGCTTACGTACAGCACGCGGCGGGTTTCCCAGTCGATGGCCCACAGCACGGCGTTCACGCTGACCAGCATTGAGCTCAGCAGCTGCTCACGCTCGCTCAGTCGCTCGACTTCGCCCTGGGCATGCATCAACGCCAGCAGGGTCGCCGCCGCTGCTGGGCGGGGATGCTCAGCAATGGGGGCGTCGATTAAGGAGGACTTTTCGTGAACCATCGGCACAACTCTCTCTGGGCGCGCCGCTCATTGGAGCAGCGGTCACTACAAGGGGCCACCATGATGGCGAAGTGTTCATTGAGAGAGGCGAATTGCAGTGAAGTTCCGTCAACAGGACCGATTGCCGGTGACCGAGAAATGACGCCAAAAAGCTGATAGGCGGGAGGGGAACCCCTCCCGCCGCACTGTCAGACGGCTGCAGGACGCAGCGAATAGGTCTTCAGTTGGTGAGCAAAATCCCTCAGGGATTGGATGCCGCTGGCCTCGGCTTCGTGCACCCATTCCTTGATGGCCGCCAACATGTCGTGCCCGTTGGAGCTGGTCTTGAGCCAGATCTGCTGCAGCGCCAGGCGCTTTTCATAGATCACTTTAAGGGCGTGGCTGTGTTCCAGCATGCTCTGGATACGCACGTGGTGGCGGTCATCCAGCAAGCTGGTTTCCCGCGACAACAGGCGCTTGGCACGGTGGAATTGGTGGCGAACCGAGTGATCGACCTTTTCCAGCTCCTGCTTGACCAGCGGGCCGATTACCAACTTGCGGTACTGGGCCATGATCTGGAAGCGGTTGTTGAGGATCGCCATGGCAGTGTCCATGTCCAGGTGGCCCTTGCCTTCCACGCGGTGGGCGATCGGCGCGACGCGCTGGACCTTGGCCAGGCGCAGGAAACTGAACACCTTGATCCATGCCCAGCCCAGGTCGAACTCCCACTTCTTCACCGACAGTTTGGCGGAGTTGGGGTAGGTGTGGTGGTTGTTATGCAGCTCTTCGCCGCCGACGATGATGCCCCACGGCACGAGGTTGGTCGCTGCGTCACGGCATTCGAAGTTGCGATAGCCCACGGCATGCCCCAGGCCGTTGATTACGCCGGCCGCCCAGAACGGAATCCACATCATCTGGATCGCCCAGATGGTGATGCCGATGGTGCCGAACAGCATCAGGTCGATCACGCCCATGATCGCCACGCCCAACAGCGGGTAGGGGGTGTAGAGCTTGCGCTCGATCCAGTCGTCCGGGCAGTTCTTGCCGTAGATGCGCAGGGTCTCGGGGTTTTCGGCCTCGGCGCGGTACAGCTCGGCGCCTTTGCGCAGGACAGTGGACAGGCCCTTGATGACCGGGCTGTGCGGGTCGTCGACGGTTTCGCACTTGGCGTGATGCTTGCGGTGGATAGCGGTCCACTCGCGGGTGTTCTGCGCCGTGGTCAGCCACAGCCAGAAGCGGAAGAAGTGTTTCAGGCCGGCATTGAGCTCCAGGGAGCGATGGGCTGAATAGCGGTGCAGATAGACCGTGACCGCAACAATGGTCACGTGGGTCATCAACAGAGTGACTGCCACCAGTTGCCAGGCTGACAAGTCAAGAAAACCGTTGTACCACATAGGCTGTATGGCCCTCAGATAAAGAAAAGAACAGCTCACGCATTATCACTAAGCCTACACAGAAAACCAGCCACGCTTTCAGATAGGAGTGACTGGATGTTTCTTATTCTATAATCCGCAGCCTTTGTAGGGCGATTCTGTTTTTGGGTAAGGATTACTGACCATATGCTGTTTTCATACCGAGGTGCCCTGCGTGTGGGGCTGGTATACCTGCTGGTTTCCGTTCTGTGGATAGGCCTGACTCAGCGGTTATTGATCGAGTTTCTCGATAACCCGAGTGACCTGAACCACTGGCTGCAGGTGCGCGGCTACGTGTGGGTGGCCCTCAGTGCTCTGGCGATTTACCTGCTATGTGCACGGTTTGCGCGCGCCCACCAGCTGCAGCAGCCCCTGGAGGAAAACCGCGAACGCCTGCGCCAGGCCGCCGCCGTGTTCGATTGCACCCGCGAAGGCGTGCTGGTCACCGATGCCCGGGGACTGATCGTCCACGTCAATCGCGCATTCATGGAGATCACCGGCTATCGGCGCGAAGACGTCATGGGCCAGCAGCCCAGCCTGTTCAAGTCCGGTCGCCATTCGTCGAATTTCTACCAGCAGATGTTCCAGAGCCTGGAGCGCACGGGCGAATGGAGTGGTGAAATCTGGAACCGCCGCAAAAGCGGCGAGATTTATCCACAGTGGCAAACCATTCGTGTGATTCACGATGACCACGGCAAGGTCAGCCATTACGTCGCGGTGTTTTCCGATATCAGCGCCATCAAGGACTCCGAGCACGAACTGGCGCACCTCGCGCATCACGACCCGTTGACCGACTTGCCCAACCGCCTGCTGTTCACTGACCGCGCCGAGCAGGCGCTGGCCTCGGCGCAGATCCATAAGCGCGGTTGCGCCCTGCTGTTGCTGGACCTGGACCACTTCAAGATCATCAACGACAGCCTGGGCCATAACGTCGGCGACCAGTTGCTCAAACTGGTCGGCGAGCGGCTCCAGGCGCTGTTTGGCCCCGGCGTGACCCTGGCGCGCCTGGGTGGCGATGAATTCGCCGTGCTGGCGGAAAGTTGTCCACAGGTGGCGCAAGCGGCCGGCTTGGCGCAACGCATGCTGGATGCGATGAAACAACCATTCATCTTTGACGGCCATCAGCTGTTTATCAGTGCCAGTATCGGTATCAGCCTCTTCCCCAACGACGCGCTCAGCGCCGAACAGTTGCTGCGCAACGCCGATTCCGCGCTGTTCAAGGCCAAGAGCGCTGGCCGCGAAAGCTACGCCTTGTACACCGAAGAACTGACTGCCCATGCACAGAACCGTGTGGAAATCGCCAGCGAGCTGCGCCGCGCCCTTGAGCAGCAAGAGCTGTGCGTCTACTACCAGCCGGTGCACGACCTCAACGGCAGCCGCCTGATCGGCGTCGAAGCGCTGGTGCGCTGGCAGCACCCGGAGCGAGGCCTGGTGCCGCCTGGTGAATTTATCCCGATTGCCGAGCGCACCGGGCTGATTGCCGACATCGACGCCTGGGTGATGGACCAGGCTTGCCGGCAGATGTGCGACTGGCTGGGGCAGGGCGCACCGTTGGGTTTTATCGCGATCAACGTGTCCAGCCGCCTGTTTGCCCGGCGCGAACTGTACGAACAGGTTGCCCAGGTCTTGCACCAGACCGGTCTGGACCCGGCCTTCCTGGAATTGGAAGTCACCGAAAGCGCAGTGATGGATGACCCGGAAGTGGCGCTGGAGCAACTGCACCGCCTGCGCGAACTGGGCCTGCGGCTGGCCATCGATGATTTTGGCACCGGTTATTCGTCGCTGTTGCGCCTCAAGCGCCTGCCGGTGCAGAAGCTCAAGATCGACCAAGGCTTTGTCGCCGGGTTGCCCTGGGATGAAGATGACGCCGCCATCGTGCGCGTGGTGATCGCCCTGGCCAAAAGCATGGGCATGCAGGTGCATGCCGAAGGGATCGAGCAGGTGGAGCAGGCGCGGTTCCTGCTCGACCAGCAGTGCGACATGGGGCAGGGGTATTGGTTTGGCCGGCCAGTGCCGGCGGGCGAGATCGATTGGTCGCGAGCACCCGCCATTCGAGGGTGAAATGCGGCCAGCAGGGGGGCGCGGGCGTGCTCGCCAATGCGGTGTTCCGGTAGGCGACGCGATGACCGAACGAGCGCTTTCGCGAGCCCGCCCGCTCCCACATCGGGAGCTGCTCAAGGCTTTATTTCATCACCCAAACACGAAAAACGTCCGCAACCCCACGCCGCACCAGAAAATTCTTTCTGGTTATATAAACATTCTTAAATAGTATTTTTAAGAATATCCGCGCTTATCTACTATCGCCCTCACGCCGCAAGCAGTGCCGCCACTGCAAGGCACGCACTATTCATTTCAGGAGCGAGACCATGAGCGCATCTCTACGTAGCGTCGACGGCCAGGACGAAGCAACCATTTTGCGTGAGATCCAGAGCGCCCTGCGCGATCTGCGGTTTGGCGCAGTGGAAATCACCGTGCATAACGCGCAAGTGGTACAGATTGAACGCAAGGAAAAATTCCGTCTGCAGAACCCGGGTAACAAACCGAGCTAGGCAAGAACGGCGATTCGCATGCTAGACCCGCAACTATAAGAAAAAGCCAACACCCCAGAATTTCAGGAGCTTCTATGTCGTCGATTCGCCGTTATGCCCTGGCCGCCCTGGCCAGCGCCGTGTTTGCAGGTTCCGCGGTTGCCAAGGACTACGAGTTGCTCAACGTCTCGTACGACCCTACCCGTGAGCTGTACCAGGACTACAACGCGGAGTTCACCAACTTCTGGAAACAGTCCCACCCAGGTGACAACGTCAAGATCCAGCAATCCCACGGTGGTTCGGGCAAACAAGGCCGTGCCGTGATCGACGGCCTGCGCGCCGACGTGGTCACCCTGGCCCTGGCCGGCGACATCGACGAGATCGCCAAGCTGGGCAAGACCCTGCCCGAAAACTGGCAGACCCGCCTACCGGACGCCAGCACCCCGTACACCTCGACCATCGTGTTCCTGGTGCGCAAGGGCAACCCTAAAGGCATCAAGGATTGGGGCGACCTGGTCAAGAAAGACGTCTCTGTGATCACCCCCAACCCGAAAACCTCCGGCGGTGCCCGCTGGAACTTCCTCGCCGCCTGGGCCTACGGCCTCAAGGCAGGCGGCAGCGAAGCCAAGGCCCAGGAATACGTGAAAGAGCTGTTCAAGCACGTGCCTGTGCTGGACACCGGCGCGCGCGGTTCGACCATCACCTTCGTCAACAACGGCCAGGGTGACGTATTGCTGGCCTGGGAAAACGAGGCGTTCCTGGCCCTGAAAGAAGACGGCGGCGCCGACAAGTTCGATATCGTCGTGCCTTCCCTGTCGATTCTCGCAGAGCCACCCGTGGCCGTGGTCGACAAGAACGCCGAGAAAAAGGGCAATACCGAAATCGCCACCGAATACCTGAAACACCTGTACAGCCCGGCTGGCCAGGAAATTGCGGCCAAGAACTTCTACCGCCCACGCGATGCAAAAGTGGCCGCCAAATACGCCCAGCAGTTCCCGAAACTGGACCTGGTGACTATCGACAAAGACTTCGGCGGCTGGAAAACTGCCCAACCGAAATTCTTTAACGACGGCGGCGTGTTCGACCAGATTTACACCGCGCAATAACGCAATCTGGCGGCGCACGCTTTACCCTGTGGGAGCTGGCTTGCCTGCGATAGCATCACCGCGGTGTGACTGACATACCGAGGCGCTTGCATCGCCGGCAAGCCCGCTCCCACAGGACGTGTGTGCCTTCAGTGGTTTTCCCTTGACCAAGGACTCTTATGTCGCGTCGTATCTCCCCCGTCATACCCGGCTTCGGGCTGACGCTGGGCTACACCGTGGTGTACCTCAGCCTGATCGTACTCATCCCCCTCGCGGCGATGTTTGTACACGCCGCTCAACTCACCTGGGATCAGTTCTGGAACATCATCTCCGCACCGCGTGTGCTGGCGGCGTTGCAACTGAGCTTCAGCACCGCGCTGTACGCCGCGCTGATCAACGGCGTGATTGGCACGCTGCTCGCCTGGGTGCTGGTGCGCTATACGTTCCCCGGCCGCAAGATCATCGATGCGATGATCGACCTGCCATTCGCCCTGCCCACCGCCGTCGCCGGTATCGCGTTGACGGCGCTCTACACGCCTAACGGCCTGGTTGGCCAGTTCGCCGCCGACCTGGGCTTCAAGATCGCCTACACCCCCTTGGGCATCACCCTGGCGCTGACCTTCGTCACCCTGCCGTTCGTGGTGCGCACGGTGCAGCCGGTATTGGCCGATATCCCTCGGGAAGTCGAAGAGGCCGCCGCCTGCCTGGGCGCCAAGCCGTTGCAGGTGTTCCGCTACATCCTTGTGCCTGCGTTGCTGCCTGCCTGGCTGACCGGCTTCGCCCTGGCGTTTGCCCGTGGTGTCGGTGAGTACGGTTCGGTGATCTTCATCGCCGGCAACATGCCGATGAAAACCGAGATCCTGCCGCTGCTGATCATGGTCAAGCTCGACCAGTACGACTACCGCGGCGCCACGTCCATCGGCGTGCTGATGCTGGTGGTTTCCTTTGTCCTGCTGCTGCTGATCAACTTGCTGCAGCGGCGCATCGAACGTCCATAAGGAGGCGCGGAACATGTCCCAATCGTCTATTTCCGCCGCGTCCTCGGCCAACGCCGCCCGGCGTGGCAGTGCTGCATCCCGGCGCGTTCTGATCGGCCTTGGCTGGCTGGTGTTCGCCCTGTTCTTGCTGTTGCCGCTGTTTATCGTGGTCACCCAGGGCCTGAAAAACGGCCTCGGCGCGTTCTTCACCGCGATCCTCGAGCCGGACGCGCTGTCGGCGCTGAAACTCACGGTGATCGCCGTGGTGATTTCGGTGCCGCTCAACCTGGTGTTCGGCGTCAGCGCCGCGTGGTGCGTGAGCAAATACTCGTTCCGTGGCAAAAGCATCCTGGTGACACTCATCGACCTGCCGTTCTCGGTGTCGCCGGTGATCGCAGGCCTGGTCTATGTGCTGATGTTCGGTGCCCAGGGCTTCTTTGGCCCGTGGCTGCAGGACCACGACATCCAGATCGTGTTCGCCTTGCCTGGCATCGTGTTGGCGACCATCTTTGTCACCGTGCCCTTCGTGGCCCGTGAACTGATCCCGCTGATGCAGGAGCAGGGCACTCAGGAAGAAGAGGCCGCACGCCTGCTCGGTGCCAATGGCTGGCAGATGTTCTGGCATGTGACCGTGCCGAATATCAAGTGGGGCCTCATCTACGGCGTGGTGCTGTGTACCGCGCGGGCCATGGGTGAGTTCGGCGCGGTGTCGGTGGTGTCGGGCCACATTCGCGGCGTGACCAACACCCTGCCGCTGCATGTCGAGATTCTCTACAACGAATACAACCACGTTGCCGCGTTTGCGGTGGCGAGTCTGCTGCTGATCCTGGCGCTCTTCATCCTGCTGCTCAAGCAGTGGAGCGAGAACCGTATCAATCGCCTGCGCGCCGCTGCGGCTGAGGAATAAGTCATGTCGATCGAAGTCCGTAATGTCAGCAAGAACTTCAACGCCTTCAAGGCCCTGAACAGCATCAATCTGGACATCCAGAGTGGCGAGCTGGTGGCGTTGCTCGGCCCGTCCGGCTGCGGCAAGACCACCTTGTTGCGCATCATCGCCGGCCTGGAAACCCCGGATGACGGCAGCATCGTGTTCCACGGTGAAGACGTGTCCGGTCACGACGTGCGTGATCGCAACGTCGGCTTTGTGTTCCAGCACTACGCGCTGTTCCGCCACATGACCGTGTTCGACAACGTAGCGTTCGGCCTGCGCATGAAACCGAAAAACCAGCGCCCGAGCGAAAGCCAGATCGCGGTCAAGGTGCATGAGCTGCTGAACATGGTGCAACTGGATTGGCTGTCCGATCGCTACCCGGAGCAGCTTTCCGGTGGCCAGCGCCAGCGTATCGCCCTGGCCCGCGCCCTGGCGGTGGAACCCAAAGTGCTGCTGCTGGACGAGCCCTTCGGCGCACTCGACGCCAAGGTGCGTAAAGAACTGCGCCGCTGGCTGGCACGGCTGCACGAAGACATCAACCTGACCTCGGTGTTCGTGACCCACGACCAGGAAGAGGCCATGGAAGTCGCCGACCGTATTGTGGTGATGAACAAGGGCGTGATCGAGCAGATCGGCTCACCGGGCGACGTCTACGAAAACCCGGCCAGCGACTTTGTGTATCACTTCCTCGGCGACTCGAACCGCCTGCACTTGGGTGAAGACAAGCACGTGCTGTTCCGCCCTCATGAAGTGTCGCTGTCGCGCCATGAACTGGAAGATCACCATGCGGCTGAAGTGCGTGATATTCGCCCGCTGGGCGCGACGACGCGTGTGACGTTGAAGGTGGAAGGCCAAAGCGAGCTGATCGAAGCGGAAGTGGTAAAGGACCACGACAGCCTGACCGGCTTGGCGCGCGGCGAGACCCTGTTCTTCAAGCCCAAGGTCTGGCAAAAAGCCTGAGTCTACCAACACCGCAAAACCCCTGTGGGAGCCGGGCTTGCCCGCGATGGCGAACTGTCAGTCGACAATGATGTTGGCTGGCCCAGCGTCATCGCGGGCAAGCCCGGCTCCCACATTTGATCTCCAGTGTCTGTTAGACCGTGGCGTTTTTCGCACGTACCGCCACCGGCCCCGACCGTTGCTCGATCTGCTGCTTGAGCCCCTGCCGCAACCCCAGCAGAAACGCCAGCTCCGCCACCACAAACAACGGCCCCACGATCAGCCCTGACACGTCGTCCACAAACGCCGGCTTCCTGCCTTCGTAGTAGTGCCCGACAAACTGGATCACCCAGCCCACCACAAACATACCGATGCCGCTGCCGAGCCACACCAGCGTGCTTTGTGCGGCCAGCGCATGCCCGGCCCACACCGACAGGCCCATCAGCACACTCATCAGTGCACCCAGCGCCCGTTCCAGGCGCAGGTAAAACCACGCCGCAAGCAGCGCGACAATCACGGCGGGCGAAACCCACAGGCTGCCCAGTGCCCATTCGGGGCGTGACAACAACACGGCCACCGCCACCACAATCAGCGGAATGCCGATAAAGTGGCTGGCGATATTGCGCGGGTCGCGGTGGTAGGCGGCGTATTGACTGAGATGGTCGACGAGGCTTTTCATTGTTATTCCTCCTGTAGGATGTTTGATCATGCCCTGTCAGCCTCTGGCGCACTGTCAACTGGGCGACAATCTTCGGAGTTCACATGGATGCAGAACAATGGCGCTCCCGGTTGGCCACCGGTCACTGGTTCAGCCACCTGCCGGCGCCTTTTCAGCATAGCTTGCTGGCTCACGCCCGATTGAGACAGCTCACGGCGGGCCAGTACTTGTTCAAGCGCGGCGACCCGCCCTGTGGCTTGTATGCGGTACTCGACGGCAGCCTGCGGGTCAGTGCAGTGAACGAGCAGGGCAAGGAAGCGATTCTCAGCCTGGTGGAGTCGCCCTTTTGGTTCGGTGAGATCTGCCTGTTCGATGGCTTGCCGCGTACCCACGATGCCTGCGCTGTCGGGCCGTGCACGCTGTTGCAGGTGCCCCAACAGGCGCTGCTGAACATCCTCGATGAGACACCCCGGTTCTGGCGTGACCTGGCGCTGCTGATGAGCCAGAAGCTGCGCCTGAGTTTTATCAGCCTCGAACACCTCAGCCTGATGCCGGCCTCGGTTCGGTTGGCTCATCGTCTGTTGATGATTGTGGAAGGTTACGGCGATATCGAGCATTCAAAGCGTGTGCTGCAGCTGCCCCAGGAAGATCTGGCGGCGATGTTGAGCCTGTCACGCCAGACCACCAACGCCTTGCTCAAGGATCTGCAAGCCCTGGGGATCGTGCGCCTGGGCTACGGCGAGATCGAAATCCTCGATCCCCAGCGGCTTCGGGAGGCGGCGCACACCTGAGGGTGTTAGCCTGCAGGCCTATCAATCGAGGTGTGTTATGCGCGTGCTGTTAGTGGAACATGAATCCGAAGAAGCACAGCGGATGGCCCAGGGCCTGAACGAGGCCGGTTACAGCGTGGAAGTCGCGGCCAACGGCATGGCGGCGCAGCGGCTTGTCGAGAGCGCCGAGTACGACCTGGTGATCCTGGATGTGATGCTGCCGGGGCTCAATGCCTGGAAACTGCAGCAGGCCATCCGGCAGAAAGGCCAGACGCCGCTGCTGTTCCTGACCACGCCCGGTGGGATTGAAGACCGCCTGCGCGGTTTGGAATTGCATGAGGATGACTACTTGCTCAAGCCGTTTGAGGCCAAGGCGTTGGTGGCGCGGGTCAAGAAGGTGTTGCGGCGCGATCGCGGGCGTTGATCGACCTGACATGCCCAGTGCTTGAACCTGCGCCTTCGCGAGCAAGCCCGCTCCCACACTTGGAATGCACTCCCCTGTGGGAGCGGGCTTGCCCGCGATAAGGCCCTGGAAACCAGCACAAATCCTTCTACCGCAACCCATCCCGAAACTGCCCCGGCGTGATCCCCGTCCAGCGCTTGAACGCGCGGTTGAAGCTGCTGGTATCGGCGAAGCCGAGCAAATGACTGATCTCGGCCAATGAGCACTGCGGGTCGCGCAAGTGCAGCAACGCCAGGTTTTCCCGGCACTCATTGAGCAACGTATCAAACCGACAGCCTTCATCCGCCAAGTGCCGCTGCAAGCTGCGCAGGCTCAGGTGCAGGGCCTGGGCGATGCGCTCGGCACTTGGCTCGCCATCCGGCAATTGCGCCTCGATGGCCGCGCGCACCTTGCGCTCCCAGGTCAGCGGTTGCAACTGGGCGAGGGTGCGCTTGAGCACGGTCTCGTTGTGCTCGGCCAGTTCGGGGTTGGCATCGTCCAGGTGGCTGTCGAAATCCCGTGCGGCGAACTCCAACCAGTCTTCCTCGGCGCCGAAAAACACCGGCGCCCGAAATACCGCGTGCCAGGGCTTGGGATCGGCCGGCTCCGGCCGGCGCAGGTGCACCGCCAGCGGCGCGTACTCGCGGCCCAGGCGGTTACGGCAGGTGCGCACGTAGATCGCGGCAAAGGCGTCGATGGCCTCCAATGCCGGCGCCGGACTGCCCGGGGGCTGCAGCAAGCGAAAACGGTAGCGCTCGCCCTCGCGACTCAGCTCCAGCGTCAGGGCATCGCTGACAACCTGGTGATACCGCACGATGCGTTCGAACACCTCGCGCAGGCTGCCGCTGGCCACCAACGCATAGCCCAGCGCATGAAAGGTGGTGGGGCTGACAAACCGCGACACCCGCAAGCCAATCGAAGGGTCACCGCTGGCTTGCACCGCCAGCTCCCACAAGCGTGTCGTGGCCGAAAGCGGGTAGCGCGCATTGGGATCGTCCATCTGCTGCGGGTCGAGCCCGGCTTGCGCACACAACGCGGCGCTGTCGAGGCTCAGGGCGTCGAGCTGCTTGCGCAGGGCGCGGGTCCAACTGGCGAGGGACGTAGGTTCGGTCATGGCAATTGGCGCTTGCGGTCAACAGGTTGGCGTGTGGGGCTAGCATCCTGCGACATCGCTTGGGGCAGGATGTGAGCATCAATAAGCAAGAGGATGGAAGCATGGACGGTACTTCTGCAAGTCCCCAGCAGATGAACGCACAACAGCGTTCGGCGCATATCCGCGAAGTGGTGCTGGCCGAGGGCGTGCGCTTGCGCCAGCAACACCCCTGGTTGCTGCACCAGGACGCATTGGGCGCGGGCATCCTGGCGTTTGCGCTGGTCGGCATGCTCGGCTCGGCGGCGCTCTACATCAGCGGTCATATGGCGTGGTGGGTGTGTCTGTTGCTGAACGCGTTCTTTGCCTCGCTGACCCACGAGCTGGAACATGACTTGATCCACAGCATGTACTTTCGCAAGCAGCGCCTGCCCCACAACCTGATGATGGGCCTGGTGTGGCTGGCGCGGCCGAGCACCATCAACCCTTGGGTGCGCCGGCACCTGCACCTCAACCACCACAAGGTGTCGGGCACCGAAACCGACATGGAAGAACGCGCCATCACCAACGGTGAACCCTGGGGGTTTGCGCGCTTGCTGATGGTCGGTGATAACGTCATGTCGGCGTTTATCCGCATCCTGCGGGCCAGGACCTGGAAGCACAAACTGAACATCCTCAAGCGCTCGCTGCTGGTGTATGCGCCGCTGGCGCTGCTGCACTGGGGGGCGTGGTATGTGTTCCTCGGCTTTCATGCCGCCAATGGCATCGCCAGCCTGCTGGGCGCGCCAGTCGAATGGTCAGCCGGCACCCTGCAGATAATGCAGGTGATCGATATCGCCGCCGTGGTGATCATCGGCCCGAATGTGCTGCGCACCTTTTGCCTGCATTTTGTCAGCTCCAACATGCACTACTACGGCGATGTGGAACTGGGCAACGTGATCCAGCAGACCCAGGTATTGAACCCGTGGTGGATGTGGCCGCTGCAAGCGTTCTGCTTCAACTTCGGCAGCACCCATGGCATCCACCATTTCGTGGTGAAGGAGCCGTTCTACATTCGCCAGATGACCACCAAGGTGGCGCACAAGGTCATGGCCGAGATGGGCGTGCGCTTCAATGATTTCGGCACGTTTGCGCGGGCCAATCGGCTTGGTTTTCCACCGCCTGCAGGGTTTCGATCAGCGCCTTCGCCGCAGGCGACAAGCGCACCCCAGCGCGGCTGATCACTGCGCAGCGGTTGTTCAGACTGTCCAGGGCGTGAGGCATGTTGCGCCAGTGCAGCACCTGCAGTTCGCCACGGGCGAATGCGTCGACGAAGGCTTCCTCGGCGCCCAGGCCAATGGCGTCGGATTGCTGCACGATAGTGGCCAGCGCGGCAAACTGCTCAAGCTCGATCGCGGGGGCAAAGTCGATGCGCCCGCTGAGATTGGCCAGCAGTTTGCGAATCCCCGGCGCGATCAGCGGTGTGGCGAGTGGGTAGCCGAACAGGTCGTTGGTCGACAGGCTGTCCTTGGCCAGCAGCGGATGCCCTGTGCGGCAAAAAAACACGCTGCGCCGTGGCGTCAGGGCCTGGGTCTGAAAGTTCGGGTCAGCCTCGAAGTGACGCACATCGGCGATAAAGAATTCGATCTCTTCACGGTTCAGGCTGCGCCCGAGTTTTTCCCAGTTATCCACCTGCAAGGCGGTGCGTACCTTGGGGTAGGTGGAGATAAAACGCGCCATGGCCTGGGGCACCAGGTTCACGGCAGCCACGGCGTCGCTGCCGAAACGCACTTCGCCAGCATCGAGTTTGGTCATGCGCGTGACTTCATGGCTCAGCAATGCCGCGCCTTGCACCAGGCTCAAGGCGTGTTGCAGGACCACCTGGCCTTCGGGCGTGGGGCGCAGGTCTTTTGAGGCGCGGTCGACCAGCACGCAACCGAATTCCTGCTCCAGGCCCTGGATGCTGCGGCTGAACGCAGGCTGCGTGATTCCCATGGCGTCCGCCGCACGTACGAAACTGCGGTGCTCATTGAGCGCGATGAAGTAGCGCAGTTGGCGAAGGTCCATGGTGTGCCCGGCATCCTGTTGGGGAACCGGGATTTTAAGGTGACTGCTTATTCCGTCAATGAAGCATGTTTGTTTTATCTAGACCTTAAATGCATATCTATAGAGCAGGCGCCGTGCGATAGGAGGCGGGGCTGAACACCCGTGTCACCACCAGCATCGCGACCGCCGTCACCGTGAGTACCACCCAGGCGCTGACAAAGCTGCCGGTGAGTTCACGCAGCCAGCCGGTCAGCCATGGCGAAATCGCATTGATCAAAAAGCCTACGCCCTGGACGAAGGCCGCCAGTTGCCCGGCTTGGCGAGGGTCGCGGTGATGGTCCAGGGTCAGCAGCAGGCTCAGGGCAAAACACGCCCCCAGGCCGAAGCCGCACAGCGCCACCCACAGGTGGGGAAACTGCAACGGCGCGAGCAGCAGGCCGAGATAGCCGATGGTCTGGGCCAGCAGGCTGATCCACAGCAATGGCCGGCGGTCGATCCCGCGTTGCGCCAACACCGGCATCAACAGCGCGGCGATCACCTGGAAGATGGTCATGAAGGCCAGCAATGAACCACTGGGCAGTACCCCCCAGCCCAATTGCTGGTAGTACGCCGGCAACCACGCCACCATGCTCATATAGCCGCAATTGACCAGCCCGAAGTACAGCGCCAGCAGCCAGGCGCGGCGGTTGCGCAGGCCCTGGAATGCAGGCGCTACCCGTGGGTTTTTCGCCGCGCCCAGCGGCAACCAGGCCCACAGCAGCAACGCCGCCAATGCTGGCAACCACCACACGCCGAGCCCGGCTTGCCATTGCTGGAAGTGGCTGGCCGCCACCGGGCTGAGCAGGGCCGCCAGGCCGCCACCGGCCATCAACGACGCCGAATACACACCCATTGCCACTGGCACGCGGTGATGGAACTCACGCTTGATCATCGCCGGCACCAACGCCTGGATCAGCGCTACGCCGGCACCGCCGAGCAAGGCCGTGACCAGCAAGACGGAGCCTTGGCCCATCAGCCAGCGAGCCAGGCACGCCAGCAGAATCATCACCAGGCCCAGGGCGATGCCTCGTCGCTCACCCAACTGCGCTTCAACGCGCACGCCCACCAGCGCCACCAGGCCCATGCACACCACCGGCAAGCTGGTGAGCAGTGCACTGCTCTGGAAGCTCAGGCCGGTGGCCTGGCGTATCTCGCCGAGCAACGGGCTGATGGAACTGAGGATAGGGCGCAGGTTAAGTCCCAGGACCACCAGCAGGCCCCAGCCAGCGAGGGATTTATTCAGGGGCATGCAGGGTTTTCCACTCGCGATACAGGGCGGTCATGGCCGCGTCGGGCAGATGCTGGATGTTCAGGCGTTGTTCGCTCAATGGCAGCCCTACTTGCTGACCGATCGCCGCCGTTGACAGGCCAAACGGCTCGGCCATGGCGTTGCTGGCGGCAAACACTACCCGCTCCACGCCGCACAGGTACATGGCGCTCAGGCACATCGGGCAGGGTTGGCCGCTGGCATAGATCACACAGCCGTCCAGGCGCGCCCCGAGCAGCTTGCTCGCCGCACGGATCGCCAGCAGCTCGGCGTGGGCGGTGGGGTCCTGGGTCAGGTGGATTTCATTCACGGCGTCCACCAGCACTTCGCCGTTGCGCGTCAACACTGCGCCAAACGGCCGGCCACCATGGGCGACATTGGCCTGGGCCAGTCGGATGGCGCGTTGCAGGTGCAGGTGATCGTCGGTCATGGGGATCCCTCGGGGCAGGATGAAAGGTGAAGTATGGGCAGCCGTCGAGGTATTCTGAAATTAAATATAACCATGCCAACCAGTGGCAAATGGAATGGTGAGCGCCATGTTCGATCCCGTGTTGTTGCGCAGCTTTGTTGCCGTGGTGGATTGCGGCAATTTCACCCGCGCCGCCGAGCGCTTGCACTTGACCCAGTCCACCGTCAGCCAGCAGATCCGCCGTCTGGAGGAGGCGGTGGCGTGCCAGTTACTGGACCGTGACCAGCGTCGCGTGGTCGCCACGGCCGAGGGCGAGCGGTTGCTGGCTTATGCGCGGCGCATCCTCGCACTGCATGAAGAGGCTGCCGATGTATTGATCAACCAGCAAAGCGATGGCGTGTTGCGCCTCGGCGTGCCGGAAGACTTTGCCGCCGAACGCTTGATGCCTCTGCTTTCGTCTTTTGTGCTGGCCTATCCGCGGGTGCGCCTGGAGGTCACCAGTGGCCTTGGTCCGGAGTTGCAGCGCCAGTATCGCAGCGGTGAGTTCGATGTACTGCTGGTCAAGCAGATGGGCGACAGCGATGACTGCGTGGCCTCGTGGCCGGAGCCGTTGTGCTGGGTCGACAGCCGCAGCACGCCGTCCCTGGGCCGCGACCCTTTGCCGTTGGTGGCCTTCCCGGTGGGTGGCCTGTACCGCAATGAAATGCTCCAGCACCTGGAAGTGGGTGGCTGGCGTTGGCGCATCGGTTACTCCAGCGCGAGCCTGGCCAGTGTGTGTTCAGCGGTGGCGGCGGGATTGGGCATCAGTTTGCTGCCCCGCCGAGTCGTGCAGCCGGGGCATGTGGTGCTGGGCCCGGACAGCGGTTTGCCGAAGGTCCAAGGTGTACGGTTAGCGTTGTATGGGCGCAGCGGTCTGGGCGCGGCGGGGCAGACATTACAGCGCCAATTGCTCGATTTGTGCGCAAACAGCCCTGCCTGAGCCATGCCTTTGCTGAATATTTTGTATGCCTGAAAAGCATTGAGAAAACGCCTCTGGTCGCCAGGCCGCGCAGGACGCGGGCTGGGCGTTTCGGGAGTTTTATTTATGCAATTTAGATCTATGTATAACTTTAAATATTACTTTAAGAGATAAGCGTCTGGCCCCGATGATTCAGCCCTCGACGGCCTCCAGGCAGGCCTGTCGGTTTTTTGTTTCAAAACCGTAGGGAGTGAATCAATGGGCAATGTCCAGACCGCCGCCGGTGCACACGAGGCGCAATGGCGCCAGGCACCGAGTGGTGAGTTGGTCGACCTTGGCCGGGCGCACCGCGCGCCGTTGGGGCAACTGCGAACGCAGAAGACGCCAAAGCGTTTCTCAAGCCGTCGCGAAGGGATCCTGCTCGGTCTGCTGGTGCTGGCACTGCACGGTGCGGTGATCTACTGGGTGAGCCAGAAGCCCACCCCGGTGCTGCCGATCGTGCCGCCTGAAATCCCGCCGATGACCATCGAATTTGCCCAGCCAGCGCCGCCGGTGGTGGAACCTCCACCGCCTGTGCCGCCACCCCCACCGCCGCCGGTGGTCGAGCCACCGCCGCCGGTCGTGGATGAGTTGGCTGCCAAGCCGGCGCCGCCCAAGCCGATTCCAAAACCCAAGCCCAAGCCGGTCCCAAAACCTGAGCCCAAGCCTGCACCGAAGCCGATCGAGCAGCCGCCTGCGCCACCGACACCTGCGCCGCCTGCGCCCCCAGCTCCACCTGCGCCGGCTCCGGTAACGCCGGCTTCGGCCAACGCCGCGTACCTGAAGAACCCGGCGCCGGAGTACCCGTCACTGGCCCAGCGTCGCGGTTGGGAAGGCACGGTGTTGTTGCGGGTGAAGGTACTGGCCAGCGGCAAGCCGGGCGAGATCCAGGTCCAGAAGAGCAGCGGTCGCCAGCAACTCGATGACGCCGCACTGGCCGCCGTGAAGCGTTGGAGCTTCGTGCCTGCCAAGCAAGGCGATGTGGCCCAGGACGGCTGGGTCAGCGTACCGATCGATTTCAAGATTCACTAACTATTCGGCTGCGGTGTGTTGCACACGCCGCGACCTGCACAGAGGGAAAACATCATGGCATTAGCATCTCCACTTGAATCCATCGAAAGCGCGGTGATCTGGCTGCTGGTGGTTTTTTCGGTCGCGACCTGGGGCCTGGCCCTGCTCAAGGGTGTGCAGTTCGGTCGCCTCAAGGCGCAGGATCGCAAGTTCCATAAACAGTTCTGGGCGGCCTCGAGTCTCGACTCTGCCGCCGAGTTAGCCGAAACGCAGCCAGGCGCTGCGGCGCGTGTCGCCCAGGCCGGCTATGCCGCGATCCAGGTTGGCGAGGCACCCCACGCCGCCGACCTGAGCCAGGCGATCAACCATCAAGACCGCCTCGAACGTGCCCTGCGCCAGCAAATCGTGCGTGAGCGCCGCTCACTGGAAACCGGCCTGGCCGTGGTCGCCAGTATCGGCAGCACCTCGCCGTTTATCGGCCTGTTCGGCACCGTGTGGGGCATCATGGAAGCGCTCAAGGGCATCAGCGCCGCCGGTTCCGCCAGCCTGGAAACCGTGGCCGGCCCGATCGGTGCGGCACTGGTCGCAACGGGCGTCGGCATCGCCGTCGCGGTCCCGGCGGTGCTGGTCTACAACTACTTCCTGCGTCGCTTGAAGCTGACGGCTGCAGACCTGGACGACTTCGCCCACGACTTCTACAGCCTGGCGCAGAAGAACGCGTTCCGCGTGCTGTTGCACCCGGCCCTGACCAAGAATGCGACCGGCAACCCGCAGAAAGTGAAGGAGGCATCCTGAAATGGCCTTCTCCACCCAAGACAGCGATGAGGTGCTGAGCGAGATCAACGTGACGCCGCTGGTGGACGTGATGCTGGTACTGCTGGTGGTGTTTATCGTCACCGCGCCGCTGCTGACCAACGCGATTCCGATCAACCTGCCCAAGACCGAGGCCGTGGCTCCGGTCGAGCAGAAGGACCCGCTGGTGGTGAGCATCGACGGCGCCGGCAAACTGTTTATCAACAAGGACGAAATCCAGCCGGACCTGCTGGAATTCAACCTGCAGGCGGCCAAGGCCAAGGACCCCGATGTGCGGGTGCAACTGCAGGCTGACGATGGAGTGAACTACGGCGAAGTGGCGCGAGCCATGGCGTCTATCGAGCGCGCGGGCATTACCAAGTTGTCGGTGATTACCGCACGTTAGTGGCAAATGCCTCGACAATTTTTTGGCCGTTTCCTTGGCAGGGTGCGGCCTTTTTTTTGCCTGAAATTGCGTTGAAGCGCGATGTGAAATGAGGTCTATGTGGGAGTGGGCTTGCCCGCGAATGCGGTGGGTCAGTAACAGCCGCGCTGGCGGCTACACCGCATTCGCGGGCAAGCCCGCTCCCACCTTTCGATCTTCGTCGGATTTGAGATTTTGGTTATTAATAAATAGCTTCTTATTCCTTAACGAATATAACCCCCGTCCCTATACTGTTCAGCAACGTTAAACGCTGCAGGAGGGCACACCCATGCACAGCGAGTCGATTCGTTATCTGATCGTGCCGGGCTGGCAAGGATCGCCAGAAGATCATTGGCAAAGTCATTGGCAGAACAGCCTGCCCAACAGCGCGCGGGTGGAGCAGGCCGACTGGCTTACCCCGCGCCGCGAAGACTGGGTGGCCGCACTGGCCGAGGCCATTGCGGCCGACAGCACGCCGGTGATCCTGATCGCCCATAGCCTGGGCTGCATCACCGTGGCGCATTGGGCGGCCACCGCGCCGGTGCAGTTTTTGCGACAGGTGCGTGGCGCGTTGCTGGTGGCGCCGGCGGATGTCGAACGTCCCGCTTGTGCTCCGGCCTTGCGTAATTTCGCGCCTATTCCAACCGACCTGCTGCCGTTTCCGAGCCAGGTGGTCAGCTCCGACAACGACAGCGCCGTCAGCGCCACGCGCGCCCTGGAACTGGCCCGCAACTGGGGGGCCGAAGCCGGCGTTCTGTCCGGGGCCGGGCATATCAACGTGAAGTCCGGCCACCAGCGCTGGGAGCAGGGGTTTGCGTACCTCTATCGCCTGCAAAGCCGCCTCGAGCATCACGCCCGGCGCACTGCCTGACTAATTTTCAACGCCCCGTCCCTGAGTGGATTTGGGGCGGGAGCCTGCCATGAGCCTGCATGAAACCTACGGCCAGCCACTGCTGACCTTCCCCGACGCGGAAAAAAGCCCGCTGAGCATCCGCGCCAAGGCGCTGGTGTTCGTTGATCCCCGTTCGCGGCAACTGCGCGAAGACCTGGAAAGCCTCGCGCCCCGCGCCCTGCCGGTGTTGATTCGCGGCGAGACCGGTAGCGGTAAAGAGCTGCTGGCCCGGCATATCCACCGTGGCAGCGATCGCACCGGCTTGTTTGTCTCGGTCAATTGCGGCGCCATCAGCCCGACCTATGCCGATGCCGAACTGTTCGGTTATGCCGCCGGCGCCCACAGTGGCGCGGCCAGCAGCCGGGCAGGGTGGTTCGGGTCGGCGAATGGCGGCACCTTGTACCTGGATGAGATCGGCGACTTGCCGCTGCCGATCCAGGTGAAACTGCTGGCCGCCCTGGAAAACCACGAAGTCACCCGCGTGGGTGCCCATCAGCCAAGCCCGGTGGATGTGCGCCTGGTGGCGGCCACCAGCATCGACCTGGCCCAGGCCGTGGCCGCCGGGAAGTTCCATGAGCGCCTGTTCCATTACTTGAGTGAAGGCCAGCTGGACTTGCCCGCACTGCGCGAGCGTGTCGGGGACATCCTGTCCCTGGCCGAGTACTTCCTCGGTATCTACAGCCAACGCCTCGACCTGCCGGTGCCGCTGATCAGCGATGCCGCCCAGCGGGTGCTGGAACACCACAGCTGGCCGGGCAATACCCGTGAGCTGGAAAACGTTATTCACTTTGCGTTACTGGTCAGCAGCGGCGACGAGATTTTGCCCGAGCACCTGAACCTGCCCGTGGCCGGCTCGCCGTTGGAGCAAGTGCAGCGGATTTTTGAGCGCGCCAGCCCTGCCGAGCGGGAAGCCTTGCGCAGCTTTCTGCATGACCAAGCGGCGACATGAATAAAATGGAATATCAACGTGAATAAAAGATATTGTTCGGGAATAAAAAATCTAGGTATTGTCCCTCCCACGCCGCGATAGCACTTCGCTGGCACACCTCATAAGAACGGTCGTCAGAGACGCCCCGGAATTTCGATAAGGACACTGCATGAAAAAGGTTCTGTTGTTTACCGCACTGGCGGCTGCCCTGACTGCAAGCTTCGCCCAGGCCAACGAGAAACTGGTGGTTGCCGCCACCCCGATCCCGCACGCCGAGATCCTCGAACTGGTCAAGCCAACCCTCGCCAAAGAAGGCGTGGACCTGGAAATCAAAGTCTTCACCGACTACGTACAGCCCAACGTGCAAGTGGCCGAGAAACGCCTGGACGCCAACTACTTCCAGACCCTGCCGTACCTGGAAAACTTCAACAAGGGCAAGGGCACCAACCTGGTCACCGTGGTCGGTGTACACGTTGAGCCCTTCGGCGGTTACTCGAAAAAGATCAAGAACATCTCCGAGCTTAAAGATGGCGCCACCGTTGCCATTCCAAACGAAGGCTCCAACAGCGGTCGCGCCCTGTTGTTGCTGCAAAAAGCCGGTGTGATCACCCTGAAAGACCCGACCAACGCCCTCGCTACGCCAAAAGACATCAAGGACAACCCCAAGCACCTGAAATTCAAGGAGCTGGAGTCGGCCCTGCTGCCACGCGTGCTGGACCAGGTTGACCTGGACCTGATCAACACCAACTACGCCCTGGAAGCTGGCCTCAACCCAGCGAAAGACGCACTGATCATCGAAGACGCCAAGTCGCCCTACGTGAACTTCCTGGTGGCTCGCCCGGACAACAAGGACAGCGACGCTATCCAGAAACTCTCCAAGGCCCTGACCAGCCCGGAAGTCAAAGCCTTCATCGAGAAGAAGTACAACGGCGCGGTAGTGCCTGCGTTCTGATGTAGACAAAACCCCCTTCAAGGTTTGAACGCCGACGGCTTGCATTGCGTCGGCGTTTTTTTATGCCTGGAATTTGGCATGCAATAAAAATGTGGGAGGGGGGCATGCCCCCCTCCCACAGTTGATCTTCCTCTCGAAATGGATGTTCAGTGGCTCAGAGCGCGCGGCTATTGATCGCCCTGCGCAACGCCACCAACCACTTCACCAGCTCCTGCGGATCAATCGGTTTCCCTTCGTTCATGGTTCAATCCCTCGAATCTCAGACCCCCCAACCATAGCCGTCACCCGGCAAACCCGCGAATCCGGGGGTTATCTTTTTGGGTGATATCAATATGCTATTTGGGTATTTAAATTTTGCTTTTTATACCTTTAAAGTTCGCGCTACCCAGCGTTACCCACGCCGGACCCGATCGCGCTCGCTGCATTACCCTTGCGGCGTCATGGACTCAAGATGACCTTCGATTTCGCGTTTATCCTCAGCACCCTGCCGGCGTTTCTAAAGGCCGTAGGGGTCACGCTGCAAGTGGGGCTGATCGCCATTGCCACCTCCTTGCTGGTGGCGCTGATCAACGCAGCCTTGCTGGTGTTTCGCACACCGTACCTGTCGCGCCTGGTGGCGCTGTATGTGGAGCTGGCACGTAACACGCCGCTGCTGATCCAACTGTTCTTCGTGTACTTCGCACTGCCGGCCCTGGGTTTCAATATCTCCGGGTTCTGGGCGGCGATCATTACCATGACCTTCCTCGGTGGTGCCTACCTCACCGAAGTGCTACGCGCCGGTGTGGAAGCCGTGCCGCTGGCACAGATCGAGTCGGGCAAATCCATCGGCCTGTCCGACTGGCAGCTGCTGCGCCACGTGATCCTGCCGCAGGCCGGCATCCTCAGCCTGCCGGCGTTGTTCGCCAACTTTATCTTCCTGCTCAAGGAGACCACCGTGGTGTCCGCCGTGGCGGTGCCGGAGATTCTCTACACCACCAAGAGCTACATCGCCCTCTACTACAAGACCTACGAAATGCTTGCCGTGCTGACGCTGATTTGCGTGCTGCTGTTCTTGCCGCTGTCGCTGCTGCTCTGCCGCCTGGAAAGGAGGCTCCAGCATGGCCAGTTCGGGTCTTGAGTTGTTGTGGGTGTCGTTGCCGCAGCTGGGCAAGGGCGCTGCGCAGACTTTGTCGATTTCGTTCTTGAGCATCGCCTTCAGCACTGTCGGCGGCGTGTTGTATGGCGTGCTGCGCACCTTGAACAACTCGCTGATCAACGCTGTGCTGCGCGTGTACCTGGAGCTGTTTCGCGCAATCCCGGTGCTGGTGTGGTTGTACCTGCTGTTTTTTGGCCTGCCGATTTTCTTTGGCCTGAGCATTCCAAGCTTCTGGTGCGCGGTGCTGGTGCTGTCGCTGTGGGGCGCCAGTGAGGTCGGCGAAGTGGTGCGCGGCGCGTTGCATTCACTTCCCCGTGGGCAGCGCGAAGCAGGGTTGTCGATTGGCCTGTCCGACCCGCAGCTGTACGGCTACGTGTTGCTGCCGCAGGCTCTTAAACGCATGACGCCACCGACCATCAACGTCTACACGCGCATCATCAAGACCAGCTCCCTGGCGGTGCTGATCGGCGTAGTGGACGTGATCAAGGTCGGCCAGCAAATCATCGAGCGCACCTATGAGTCCGTGTTGATCTACGGCGTGCTGTTCCTGTTTTTCTTCTTTATCTGCTACCCGTTGTCGGCCGCCTCCAAGGTGCTGGAACGGCGCTGGGCCCAAGCATGAGCGCATTGATCGAGTTCCAGGGTTTCAACAAATTCTTCGGCGACCAGCAGGTGCTCAAGGGCATCGACCTGAGCGTGCAAAGCGGCGAAGTGGTGGTGATCCTCGGCCCCAGCGGCTGCGGCAAAAGCACCTTGCTGCGTTGCCTCAATGGCCTGGAAGTCGCGCACAGCGGCAGCCTGCGTTTTGCCGGCAAACAGCTTTTGGACAAAAGCACCGACTGGCGCCAAGTGCGCCAGGACATCGGCATGGTGTTCCAGAGCTACCACTTGTTCCCGCACATGAGTGTGCTCGACAACATCCTGCTCGGCCCCTTGAAGGTGCAAAAGCGCGACCCCCGTGAAGCCCGCGAGCAGGCAGAGAGGCTGCTGGACCGTGTAGGCCTGGCCGACAAGCGCGACGCCTTCCCGCGCCAGCTGTCCGGTGGCCAGCAGCAACGCATCGCCATCGTTCGCTCGCTGTGCATGAACCCCCAGGTCATGCTGTTTGACGAAGTCACCGCCGCCCTCGACCCAGAGATGGTCAAGGAGGTGCTGGAAGTGATCCAGGGCCTGGCCCGCGATGGCATGACCCTGTTGATCGTCACCCACGAAATGGCCTTTGCCCGCGCCGTCGCCGACCGCGTGGTGTTCATGGAGGCCGGTCGGATCCTCGAACACAACACCCCCGAAGAATTCTTTACGAACCCGCAAACCGCACGCGCGCAGCAGTTCCTGGAGAAGTTCTCCTTTGTTTCAACACTGCCCAAAAAGACCAAGGAACTGGAGCTGATATGAAAAAGTTACTGCTGCCACTGTTTGCCGTCGCGTTACTGGCCGGCTGCGACAAAAAGGCCGAAGAGCCCACCAAACCGGCGGCTGCCGCCGTGAGCTACATCGACAAGATCAAGGCGCGGGACAAGCTGATTGTCGGCGTCTTCACCGACAAGCCGCCGTTCGGCTTCGTCAACGAAGCCGGCCGCTATGTCGGCTTCGATACCGACATCGGCCGCCAATTCGCCAAGGACCTGCTGGGTGATGAAAACAAGGTGGAGTTTGTCGCCGTCGAGCCGGCCAGCCGTATTCCTTTCCTGCAAAGCGACAAGGTCGACTTGATCCTCGCCAACATGACCGTGACCCCGGAGCGCAAGGAAGCGGTGGACTTCACCAACCCCAACCTGAAAGTCGCGGTACAGGCCCTGGTGCCAAAGGACAGCGCAGTGAAAAGCCTGGATGACCTGGCTACCCGCACCACCATCGTGACCACCGGCACC
This sequence comes from Pseudomonas lurida, assembly GCF_002563895.1. Lineage (NCBI taxonomy): Bacteria > Pseudomonadati > Pseudomonadota > Gammaproteobacteria > Pseudomonadales > Pseudomonadaceae > Pseudomonas > Pseudomonas lurida. The sequence continues at coordinate 260,720 of NZ_PDJB01000001.1, forward strand.
ACGGCCGACATCTGGCTGACCAAGAACCACCCGGACTGGAAACTGCTCAAGTTCGAGAAAAACTCCGAGTCGCTGCAAGCGCTGTCGGCCGGGCGTGGCGATGCTTATGCCCAGGACAACCTGGTGCTGTTCAGCTGGGCCAAGCAGAATCCCGGTTACCGTGTGCTGGAAGAGAAGCTCGGTGATGAAGCGCCGATTGCGCCCGCTGTGAAGAAGGGCAACATCGAACTGCGCGACTGGGTGAATGCCGAGTTGGCGAAGTTGGGTGAGGAGAAATTCTTGCTCAAGCTGTACGACCAATATGTGCGTAAGGAATTGAGCGACGATACGAAGCCTGAGAGTGTGATTGTTGAAGGCGGTAAGTGGCAGGGCTGATAACGTTATCGCCGGCTTGCAGGCCGACCCCTATCTGACGGTAACCCGCGCTCCAAAATGTGGGAGCGGGCTTGCCCGCGAAGGCGCCCTGACAGCCAACCACCATCTTCCTGACACCCCGCGACCCAAAACTGTGGGAGCGGGCTTGCCCGCGAAAGCGCCCTGACAGCCAACCACTCTCTTCCTGACACCCCACGATCCGAAAATGTGGGAGCGGGCTTGCCCGCGAAGGCGGCCCGACAGCCAACCACAATCTTCCTGACACCCCGCGACCCAAAAATGTGGGAGCGGGCTTGCTCGCGAAAGCGCCCTGACAGCCAACCACTCTCTTCCTGACACCCCACGATCCAAAAATGTGGGAGCGGGCTTGCTCGCGAAAGCTGCCTGACAGCCAACCACTCTCTTCCTGACACCCCGCGATCCAACTGTGGGAGCGGGCTTGCCCGCGAAGGCGGCCTTACAGCCGACCTGGATGTTGGATCAGACCGGGTACATATCCGTTATTTAGGTTACGGCTGATATTGGTTCCGCTCTTACAGCGGGTCACTTTGGAAAAGAGCCCCAAAGTAACCAAAAGGCTCTTGCCCCAACACTCGGCACCTCGCCTAGGCTCGGTGTGCCCGTCATCCGACAGGGATTTGGGGGGCCGCCGCCACGCGCCCTCCATGGCGCGGGGCGGCTAAACCGGCATCCCTGCCGGTTTACCCCCCAAATCCCTGTCGAATTCCGGCCAGCGTGTTTGATGGGGCGCCTGAGATCAAAAGCACGATCAAGATCAAGATCAAGATCAAGATCAAGATCAAGATCAAGATCAAGATCAAGATCAAGATCAAGATCAAGATCAAGATCAAGATCAAGAGCGGCTCGCTTCGCATCGTGGTTGGGGTTGGGGTTGGGGGTGGTGGACAGGCTACTGCTATTGCGGCCAATGCCAGGCCGGCGCGTCCAGGATGCCCTGGCCGACGATGCGGGTTTCCCCCAATACTTTCTCCAGCACAATCGAATTACACCCTTCATCCTGCTGCAACGCCGCGATCAGGCGGCTGGCATGGGACACCACCCATACCTGGCACTGCTGGGATGCCTGGATGATCAGGCGCGCCAATGCCGGCAGCAGGTCCGGGTGCAAGCTGGTCTCCGGCTCGTTCAGCACCATCATGGTCGGCGGCCGCGGTGTGAGCAGCGCTGCGATCAGCAGTAGGTAGCGCAAGGTGCCGTCGGACAACTCTGCCGCTGACAGCGGCCGCAGCAAGCCCTCCTGATAGAACTCAATTGCAAAGCGTCCGCCCTGCAACGGCTCAATGTTCAAGCGCGCGCCGGGGAATGCATCGCTGACCGCCCGTTGCAACGCCTCGGGGTCACCAATCTCCCGGATCGTCTGCAACGCTGCCGCCAGGTCGCGGCCATCGTGGTGCAGCACGGGTGTGCGCGTGCCTAATTGTGGCTGGCGTACCGGTGCATCCACGTCACTGCGAAAGTGATCGTAAAAGCGCCAGCCGCGAATGCTTTCGCGCAGCAGCAACACCTCCGGCGAGCCGCGCAGGCTGCCGACCTGGTCAAACAGGCTGTGGTAGTTGGGTGTGTGCTGGGCGAGGACGTCCCAGTTCCGACCGTCGCGCGCACGCACCATAGGCCCTGAGCGCTGCACCAGCAGGCTGGCCGGGCGGTAGACATGGCCGGCCCAGATGCATTCCTTCTTCACCTCCGGGTCGAGGGCGAAATAGGACAGCGTTTTTTCCGGCAGCCCCAGGGAGATGGCGTAGCTGAAGTCTTCGCCGGCAAAGCCCAGGCGCAGGCGTTTGGCACCCTGGCGGACGATGGGCTCCACCGGCACCTCACCGTTGTGCATGCGCCGGCTGATGGTCTCCGGCCCGGCCCAGAAGGTCGAGTCCAGTCCACCTTCACGGGCCAGCGCATTGATCACCCCGCCCTGTGCGGTTTCCGCCAGCAGGCGCAGGGCGCGGTACAAGTTGGACTTGCCGCTGCCGTTGGGGCCGGTGACCAGGTTCAGCCGGTCCAGGGGCACTACCAATTTGTTGATCGAGCGGTAATTGGCTACCGCGAGGGTCTTGAGCATGGGTATTCAGTCGGCTTGGGAACCATTGGAGTATGGGAGCCTCCATGCAGATAAGGAACCCTGAACTAAGCTCACAGTCGCATACACACTGGCAACTCGGCATCACGCAAAAGGAGCCTGCATGGGCGGTCGCACCTCACTATTTTTACTCAGCCTTGGCCTGGTGGCGCTGCTGAGCGGCTGTGGCGAAGAAAAGGCTGAACCCAAGGCCCATTCACGGGTATTTGTGCAGACGGTGCAGCCGGCGGACTTTGCCGCGGCGGTGACGCTGACGGGGGATATCCAGGCGCGGGTGCAAACCGACCTGTCCTTTCGCGTCGGCGGCAAGATCATCCAGCGCATGGTGGACGTGGGAGACCGTGTGACGGCCAAGCAAGTGCTGGCCAAGCTCGACCCCAAGGATCTGCAGACCAACGTCGATTCCGCCCAGGCCCAGGTCGTGGCCGAGCAGGCGCGGGTCAAGCAAACCGCGGCCGCCTTCGTGCGCCAGGAAAAACTCCTGCCCAAGGGCTACACCAGCCGCAGTGAATACGATTCCGCCCAGGCCGCGCTGCGCAGTAGCCAAAGTGCCCTGGCGGCTGCCCAGGCCCAGTTGGCGAACGCCCGCGAACAACTTGGCTATACCTCGCTGATTGCCGAAGCGCCTGGCGTGATTACCGCGCGCCAGGCCGAGGTCGGCCAGGTGGTGCAGGCCACGGTGCCGATTTTCAGCCTCGCGCGCGATGGCGAGCGCGATGCGGTGTTCAACGTGTATGAATCCCTGCTGGTGGAGCCACCACCGGATGCGCCGATCACCGTCAGCCTGCTGGATAACCCAAGCATCAAGGTCCAGGGCACCGTGCGTGAAGTCACGCCTGCCGTGGCTGCCAACACCGGCACGGTGCAGGTCAAGATCGCCCTGCAGGCCCTGCCCAAGGGCATGGAACTGGGCTCCGTCGTGAGCGCCACCGCCAGCGGCCCGGCCAAAGCCAGTATCGAACTGCCTTGGGCGGCGTTGACCAAAGACCTCAGCGAACCTGCGGTGTGGTTGATCGACGGCGACGGCAAGGCGCAGTTGCATAAGGTCACCGTGGCGCGTTACCTCACCGGCAAAGTCATCATTGGCGACGGCCTCAAGGGCGGCGAAAAAGTCGTGGTGGCCGGTGGGCAATTGCTGCACCCCGGCATGCTGGTCGAGATCGCCCAGCAAGGAGCGCAGCCATGAAGCGCCTGACAGGGATACTTGCCGCCAGCCTGTTGCTGGTGGCGTGCTCCAAGGAAGAGCCGCCGCCCGAGCCCGTGCGCCCGGTGCTGTCCATGGAAGTGACATCCGAGGACCAGGAAAACCTCGGCCGTTTTGCCGGCACCATCCAGGCCCGCTATGAGAGCAACCTGGGCTTTCGCGTGCCCGGCCGTATTGCCCGCCGTGCCGTGGACGTGGGCGCCGAGGTGGAGCAGGGCGCCCTGCTCGCCGTGCTCGACCCCACCGACCAACAGAACCAATTGCGCTCGGCCCAGGGCGATCTGGCCCGGGTGCAAGCGCAATTCATCAATGCCCAGGCCAACGCCCGTCGCCAGCAGGAGCTGTTCAACCGTGGCGTCGGCGCCCAGGCCCAGCTGGATATCGCCCAGACCGACCTGAAGACCACCCAGGCCACCCTCGACCAGGCGAAAGCCTCGGTCAACCAGGCCAAAGATCAACTCAACTATGCCCAATTGCGCACCGACCACGCCGGTATCGTCACCGCCTGGAATGCCGAGGCCGGCCAGGTGGTCAGTGCCGGCCAGCAAGTGGTGACCCTGGCGCGCCCGGATATCAAGGAAGCGGTGATCGACCTGCCTGCCGGCCTTGCTGAGCGTCTGCCGCTGGACGTGGTGTTCCTGGTCGCCGGGCAACTCGATCCCAACGTGAACACCACGGCCATCGTGCGCGAGATCGAGCCCCAGGCCCAGAGCGCCACGCGCACCCGTCGTGCACGTTTGACCCTGGCCGAAACACCGCCCGCGTTCCGCCTGGGCACGGCGATCAGCGTGACGCTGAGCACGGCCATTGCCCCGCGCATCGAACTGCCCCTGAGCGCCTTGCAGGAAGTCGACGGCAAGACCCGTATCTGGCTGCTCGATACACAGAACCAGACTGTGCAGCCGCGCGACATTACCGTGATCAGCCGTGACGCCGACAGCGCCGTGCTCAACGGTGGCGTCAAGCCCGGCGAGCGCATCGTCACCGCCGGCGTGAACAGCCTGAAACCCGGGCAGAAAGTCAAAATCGACGAGGACAGCCCGCGATGAAAGGGAGCTTCAACTTATCCGACTGGGCCCTCAAGCATCAGTCCTTTGTCTGGTACCTGATGTTCGTCGCGCTGCTGATGGGCGTGTTCTCCTACATGAACCTGGGCCGCGAGGAAGACCCTTCGTTCACCATCAAGACCATGGTGATCCAGACTCGCTGGCCGGGTGCGACCCAGGAAGAAACCCTCAGGCAGGTCACTGACCGCATCGAGAAAAAACTTGAGGAGCTGGACTCCCTCGACTACGTGAAAAGCTACACCCGACCCGGTGAGTCCACCGTATTCGTCTTCCTCAAGGACACCACCAGCGCCAAGGCTATCCCGGAGATCTGGTACCAGGTCCGCAAGAAGATCGACGATATTCGCGGCACTTTCCCCCAGGGCTTGCAGGGGCCGTCGTTCAACGACGAGTTCGGTGACGTATTTGGCTCGGTGTACGCCTTTACCGGTGACGGCCTGTCGATGCGCCAGCTGCGCGACTACGTGGAGCAGGTGCGCGCCGAGATCCGTTCGGTGCCGGGGCTGGGCAAGGTCGAGATGATCGGCCAGCAAGACGAAGTGATTTACCTGAATTTCTCTACACGCAAACTGGCAGCCCTGGGCATTGATCAACGCCAGGTCGTGCAAAGCCTGCAATCGCAAAACGCAGTGACGCCCGCCGGGGTGATCGAGGCCGGCCCGGAACGGATTTCGGTGCGCACCTCCGGGCAGTTCGCCTCGGAGAAAGACCTGGCCAACGTCAACCTGCGGCTCAATGACCGTTTCTATCGGCTGGCGGACATTGCCGACATCAGCCGTGGCTATGTGGACCCGGCGCGGCCCATGTTCCGATTCAACGGCAAGCCGGCGATTGGCCTGGCGATTGCCATGCAGAAGGGCGGCAATATCCAGTCGTTCGGCAAGGCCCTGCACACGCGCATGGACGAGCTGACCGCCGACCTCCCGGTGGGCGTCGGCGTGCACAAGGTGTCCGACCAGGCCGAGGTGGTGGAGGAGGCCGTTGGCGGCTTTACCAGTGCACTGTTTGAAGCGGTGATCATCGTGCTGGTGGTGAGCTTTATCAGCCTGGGCATGCGCGCGGGGCTGGTGGTGGCGTGCTCGATTCCGCTGGTGCTGGCGCTGGTGTTCGTGTTCATGGAATACAGCGGCATCACCATGCAGCGGGTGTCGCTGGGCGCGCTGATCATCGCCCTCGGCCTGTTGGTGGACGACGCGATGATCACCGTCGAGATGATGATCACGCGCCTGGAAAAAGGCGAAACCAAGGAACAGGCGGCGACGTACGCGTATACCTCCACGGCATTCCCGATGCTGACCGGTACGCTGGTGACCGTGGCGGGCTTTGTGCCGATCGGCCTCAACGCCAGCTCGGCGGGCGAGTACACCTTCACCCTGTTCGCGGTGATTGCCGTGGCGATGCTGGTGTCGTGGGTGGTGGCGGTCCTGTTTGCACCCGTCATTGGTGTGCATATCCTCAGCGCCAACGTGAAACCCCACGCTGCAGAGCCGGGGCGCATAGGCCGCGCCTTCAATGGCGGCATGCTGTGGGCCATGCGCAACCGCTGGTGGGCAATCGGTATCACCGTGGCGCTGTTCGTGGCGTCGGTGTTTTCCATGCAGTTTGTGCAGAACCAGTTCTTCCCCTCGTCGGACCGCCCGGAGATCCTCGTCGACCTGAACCTGCCGCAGAACGCTTCGATCAACGAGACGCGCAAGGCCGTCGACCGCCTTGAAGCGATCATCAAGGACGACCCGGACATTGCCCGCTGGAGCACCTATATCGGCCAGGGCGCGATCCGTTTCTACCTGCCTCTGGACCAGCAATTGGAAAACCCCTACTACGCGCAGTTGGTCATCGTGAGTAAGGGCCTGGAAGAGCGCGGCGAGCTGATCGCCCGCTTGCAAAAGCGCCTGCGCGATGACTTCGTAGGGATCGGCAGTTTCGTGCAACCGCTGGAGATGGGCCCACCCGTGGGGCGGCCGATCCAGTATCGCGTCTCAGGCAAAGACACTGACCAGGTGCGCAAGCACGCCATCGAACTGGCGACCTTGCTGGATAAGAACAGCCACCTGGGCGAGATCATCTACGACTGGAACGAGCCCGGCAAAGTGCTGCGCATCGACATCGCCCAGGACAAGGCGCGCCAATTGGGGCTGTCGTCGGAAGATGTGGCGCAGTTGATGAACAGCGTGGTCAGTGGTGCCTCGGTAACCCAGGTGCACGACGATATCTACTTGATCAACGTGGTTGGCCGTGCCGAAGACGCCGAACGCGGTACGCCGGAAACCTTGCAGAACCTGCAGATCGTCACGCCCAACGGTACTTCGATTCCACTGTTGGCCTTCGCCACGGTGCGCTATGAACTGGAACAGCCGCTGGTGTGGCGTCGCGATCGCAAGCCGACCATTACCATCAAGGCGTCGGTGCGCGATGAGATGCAACCGACGGACCTGGTGAAGCAACTCAAGCCTGAAATCGACAAATTCAGCGCCGGCCTGCCGGTGGGCTACAAAGTCGCCACCGGTGGTACCGTGGAAGAAAGCGGCAAGGCCCAGGGCCCGATTGCGAGCGTGGTGCCGCTGATGCTGTTCCTGATGGCGACGTTCCTGATGATCCAGTTGCACAGCGTGCAGAAGATGTTCCTGGTGGCCAGCGTGGCGCCGCTGGGGTTGATTGGCGTAGTGCTGGCGCTGATCCCCACGGGCACGCCCATGGGCTTTGTGGCGATCCTGGGTATTCTGGCGTTGATCGGCATCATCATCCGTAACTCGGTGATCCTGGTGACGCAGATTCATGAATATGAGGTAGCAGGCTATACGCCGTGGGATGCGGTAGTGGAAGCCACCGAGCATCGGCGCCGGCCGATCCTGCTGACGGCGGCCGCTGCGAGCCTGGGCATGATCCCCATCGCCCGCGAAGTGTTCTGGGGGCCGATGGCGTATGCGATGATCGGCGGGATCATCATCGCTACCTTGCTGACGCTGTTGTTCCTGCCAGCGCTGTATGTGGCCTGGTACAAAATCCGCGAGCCCCAGCAGGAACAGCAGGAACAACGCCATTAAAAATGTGGGAGCGGGCTTGCCCGCGAAGGCGGTATGTCAGTCGCACACCTGCTGGCTGACCCACCGCAATCGCGGGCAAGCCCGCTCCCACATAATGGTTCTCCACCCGCCTCAAGGGATGTATGAAACGTCCCGAATGACCTTGGGTACCTCCTGCAAGCCATCAAGTGTACTACCCTCCCGACTTTCACCTCGTTCGGGTCCAATCCCATGCGCTACCTGCGATCTATTGTGCTGCTCTATGGTTTCTTCCTCTCGCCGCCGACGTTCGCCACCGTGTTGGAAAACGCCTTCTGGCGAGTCGAGCTCGACCCGGCCACCCTGGCCATCCGCGTTACACCGAAGGGTCAACCGGCGATACAAGCCTCCAGCGGCGTAGCGGCCCGTGCCGTCAGCCAACTTGAACACAGCAGTCAGCAAGCGAGCTGGCAATGGGATGACGGCGCCTTTCGGGTGAGTGCCAGCCTTGAGCAACGTGACCTGGCGTTAGCCGTCACGGCGCGGCAAGCGGGTGAGCTGCCGATCCTCGTGCAACCGGCCAGTGCGCTGGGCAGGGGCCTGATGTGGCCGCTGGCCGAGGGGCATTACGTGCCCACCGGGAATGCCCTGTGGAAGGATTTCCTGCTGGAGCAAGGTGACGTCAACACTACCCAGGATCTGAGCTTGCCGCTGTGGGGTGTCGATCACGGCGCGGTGACCCTCAGCTGGTTATTGACCAACCCCTACAACAACCGCCTGCGCTGGCAGGAAACCCAGGCCCTGTCACTGGCCCATGAGTTCACCGCCCTCGACCCTGGCGCGCCCATGACCCTGCTGTTGCACCTGGGAGAGGCTGATCCGTTGTCCGGCGCCAAGCGCTACCGCCAATGGCTGGTTGAGCGCGGCCGTTATGAGCCGTTGACGGACAAACTGCGGCAGACCCCCGAGGCCGAGAAGTTGCTGGGCGCCAGCCATGTCTACCTGTGGGGCAATGACTTGCTGGCCCCCGAAGATGTGCGCGATTGGCCGCTGTTGCTCAAGCGCTTGCGTGGGCATGCACTCCAGGGCTTGCTGGACAAGGAGTCCGCCAAGATCGTTGCGCAGGGTTCCCCGTTGAATCGCTATGAGCAGACGGTCGTGCTCCGTGGCCTGAATGCGGCGATCAACCAACAGGCTCGGCAGCGTTGGCAGGTGGAAGAACCTGACATGACCCAGCTCGCCGCGCGCTATGGCGAGCTGCGTCGCGAACTGGCCGTGGATTTTGCCGGGGCCTTGAGTGACACCCCCGCACATTGGGGCAGCCAGGTGATCCAGTCACTGCGCGGCTCAGGTCTGCCGCGCTTGCTGCTGACCCTGGGCGAGGGCTGGGAAGGCGGCCTCTGGCACCCGGAGGCGATCCGGGCCGGCGTCGACGCGGGTTTCCTGATGGCGCCCTACGACTCCTATGAAACCGCGTTGTCCGCCACGGAAAATCCGGATTGGACCACCGCTCACCTGGGCGCCAGGGCCTACCGCGAGTGCGCGATTGTGCTGAAGGACGGCAAGCTGAAAACCGGCTTCCAGCAGTCTGGGCACTACACCGACCCGCGCTGCGTGCGGCCGCTGTTGGAGGCCCGCGTAAAGGCTATCCAGGCAAAGGCTGGCTTCAACGCCTGGTTCCTCGATGCCTATGCCACCAGCATGGTGTTCGACAGCTACCGGGACGGCGCCCGCATGACCCAGGCGCAGAACGCCGAAGGCAACATCGACGCCTCGCGCTGGCTCAGTACCGCACTCAAGTTGCCCGCCGGTTCGGAAGACGGCAACGCCATCACAGCCGAAGGCATCCTGTTCGCGCATGGCATGCAGACGCCCGTGATGGGCTGGGGTGATCACGCCATGACCCAAGACAAGCAATCACCCTATTACGTCGGTAACTGGTACCCACCGCAGCAACCGACCGTGTTCTTCAAGCCGGTGCCGCTGAACGAGCCGTTTCGCACGGTGTATTTCGAGCCGACCATGCGCCTGCCTTTGTACCAGGCGGTGTTCCACGGCTCGGTGATCACCACTCATCACTGGCTGTTCGACAGCCTGAAGCTGAGCAATGTGCGGGCTGAGAATGAGCTGGTGCAGCTGCTCTACAACGTGCCGCCGCTGTATCACTTGAGTGCTTCTACGATTAAGCAGCGGCTGCCGGTGATCCAGCGCCAGGACCGGTTTTTCCGGCCCTTGCACCAGCGGTTGGCCACCCAGGCGATGACGGGGTTTCGTTGGTTGACTTCGGATAGGCAGTTGCAGGAAACCACCTTTGCCGATGGGACGCGGTTGGTGGCGAATTTTGCCGTAGAGGAGAAAGCGGGGTTTACCGGGCGCAGTGTGACGGTGTTGGTCGTGGGTGAGGAGCCTGTGGTGTATCGGGTGAAATAGCACTCGCCGGCAAGCCGGCTGCCACAGCTGTCTTATTGTAGGCCGCGATCCGACTGTGGGAGCGGGCTTGCCCGCGAAGACGCCCCGACAGCCGCCCGCTATCTAACTGTCACCCCGCGATCCAACTGTGGGAGCGGGCTTGCCCGCGAAGGCGGCCTGACAGCCGGCCTGGATGTCGGATCAGGCCGGGTACATATCCGTTATTTAGGTAACGGCTGCTATGGGTTCCGCCCTTACGGCGGGTCACTTTTGGAAAAGAGCCCCAAAAGTAACCAAAAGGGCTCTTGCCCCAACACTCGGCACCTCGCTCACGCTCGGTGTGCCCGTAATCCGACAGTGATTTGGGGGGCCGCCGCCACGCGCCATCCATGGCGCGGGGCGGCTAAACCGGCATCCCTGCCGGTTTACCCCCCAAATCCCTGTCGAATTCCGGCCAGCGTGTTTGATGGGGCGCCTGAGATCAAAAGCACGATCAAGATCAAGATCAAGAGCGGCTCGCTTCGCATCGTGGTTAGGGTTAGGTTGGGGTTGGGGCTGCAAAGTTTTTCTAGGTTGGTCCGGTCATTCAGCCCTACCGTTTGCGCCACACACTGGCTAACCAAGGTTGTTGCTCCCGAGGCAAGCCTGCGGGACGGTAGTAGTGCTCCAGTTCCACAAACCCTGCTTGCGTCAGCAGCGCTTGCCACGCCTCCAAGTCGTGGTAAGCCCCATACCGAGGTCCATTCCAGCCTTCTTGGTTCTCACCCCTAGGGTTGGAGCTGAACAGTACGCCTCCCGGCTTCAACGCGCCCTGTAACTGCTTGAGCACACGCGGCAGTTCCTGCTTGGGAATATGGAACAGCACCGCGTTGGCGAAAATCCCGTCGAAGCGTTCGGCAGGCAGGTCCAGCTTCAGGAAGTCCTGCTGCATCACTTCGCAACCACTGTCTTCGCGCGCCATCTGTGCAAACCGCTCCGAGCCATCCAGCCCGACGGCGATATGCCCCATGCGGGTAAAGGTCTGCAAGTCGCGCCCCGGCCCGCAGCCGAAATCGAGCACGGTAAACGGCGCCGAACCTTGGATATGCCGCAGCAGCGCGTCGATGTTCTGGCTCACATCGTGGTCGCGGGTGCCTTCGCGGAAGTCCTCGGCCACGCTGTTGTAGTGGCCGAGGGTGGTGGCGGTGATGGTGTTGAGGTCGTCGGGCTTGAGGGTCATGACGGGTAGTACCGGGCGTCTTCGATGGCCCGACTATACCTCACCTCTTGTTCAGCACCCGGGCCAGGCGATCACCACCGAGTTGAATCACCGCCACCAGGATCACCAGCAGCACAATCACGGTCAGCATGATCTGCGTATCAAAACGCTGGTAGCCGTAGCGGTAGGCAATATCCCCCAGCCCGCCCGCACCGATCGCGCCCGCCATGGCCGACGAGTTGATCATGGTCACCAGGGTGATGGTGAACCCGCCGACAATCCCCGGCAGCGCTTCCGGCAACAGCACGTGCCAAATGATGTGCCAGCGGCGGCAGCCCATGGCCTGCGCGGCTTCGATAAGGCCGTGGTCGACCTCGCGCAGGCTCACCTCGGCAATGCGTGCAAAAAACGGTGTGGCGGCGATGGTCAGCGGTACGACGGCAGCCCATACGCCGTAGGTGGTGCCGACGATCAGCCGGGTGAACGGGATCAACGCCACCATCAGGATCAGGAACGGAATCGAACGGAACAGGTTGACGAACGCCCCCAGTACGCGGTTCCACGCCGGCGCCTGGTAGATGCCGCCTTTGTCGCTGGTGACCAGGAACACTGCCAGCGGAATCCCCACCAGCAGCGCGATCAGCGACGACACGCCGACCATCAGCAAGGTGTCGATGGCGCCCTGCACTAAACGATCAAACCACATGGCCCAGCACCTCCACCTGTTGTGCCCAATGGCCGGCGCGCTTGCGCAGTTCTTCGGCGCCGTGGGGTGAGCCGTTCACCGCCAGCAGCAGTTGCCCGAGGGCATGCCCCTGGATGCGCTCCACGCCGCCTTGCAGCAAGCGCACGCGCCCGCCGAGGGCGCTGAACAGCGCGGCCAGGTCCGGCTCGTCGGTGTCGCTGCCGGTGAACTGCAAGCGCAGCACAATCGCCGCGTCCGCAGATCCAGGTGTGGGTTGCAAACGGCTTTGCAACTCTTCCGGCAACCCATGCTGCAGCGGTGCCAGCAGGGTCTTGCTGACCTCATGTTGCGGGTTGCCGAACACTTGCCATACCGGGCCTTGCTCGACGATACGGCCATGCTCCAGCACCACCACGCGGTCGCAGATCTCGCGGATCACCGCCATCTCGTGGGTGATCAATACGATGGTCAGGCCCAGGCGCTGGTTGATCTCGCGCAGCAAGCCGAGAATCGATTGGGTGGTCTCCGGATCGAGCGCCGACGTGGCCTCGTCGCACAGCAGGATCTGCGGGTCATGCACCAACGATCGGGCGATGCCCACGCGCTGTTTCTGCCCGCCGGACAGCTGCGCCGGGTAAGCCGTGTGTTTGTCCTGCAGGCCCACCAGTTCCAGCAGCTCGCGCACCTTTTGCTCACGCTCGGGCTTGGGTACGCCAGCGACTTTCAGCGGCAACTCGACGTTCTGCCACACGGTCTTGGCCGACATCAGGTTGAAGTGCTGGAAGATCATGCCGATGCGCCGACGCAGCGCCACCAGGCGGTCTTCATCGAAGTCGCCAATGTCGACCTGATCGATCAGCACGCGTCCGCTGCTCGGTTGCTCGAGGCGGTTGATGGTGCGGATCAGCGACGACTTGCCGGCGCCGCTGCGGCCAATGATGCCGAACACTTCACCGCGCTGGATCGCCAGGTCGATGCCTTGCAAGGCATGCACGCTGCCGTCGTAGGTCTTGCCCAGGTTGATAAAGCGTACATGGGCACGGTTCAGGTCAGGGTGCAGTTCTGTCTGCTCGGCGTCCCTGGGCGGCAAGCCCAGGTCGCGCAGTTGAGAGTGGGCGGCGGTCATTTTTTATCTTCCCAGCCGACCTGGTAGAGCTTGCCGAGGGACTTGTCCAGTGCAGCACGAACGACCGGCGAGTGCCGGTAGATGTCGACAAACTTGATCACCCGCGGGTCGGTTTTGCTCTTGGGCTGGATCACGAACTGGATCACGTACTCCGGATGGTCGAGGCCGTCGAATAGCAGCGCCGACTCGGCATCGAAGGTCTTGGACAGGCGGATATACGCCGGGTAGCCCTGTACCAGGTCGGCATCGTCATAGGCGCGCACCAGTTGCACGGCCTCGACTTGCAGGATCTTGATGTTCTTGGGGTTGGTGACGATGTCTTCTTCGGTGGCCTTGTAGCCCACGCCTGGCTTGAGGGTGATCAAGCCCGCCTTGGCCAGCAACTGCAGGCCGCGACCGCTGTTGATCGGGTCGTTGGCAATCGCCACGCTGGCGCCTTCGGGCAGGTCACTGATGCTCTTGTACTTCTTCGAATACAGGCCAACGTTGTTGATGATGCCCGGCGCATACGGCACCAGGTCAAAGCCGGCGGCGGCCTTGGCGTTTTCCAGGAACGGGATGTGCTGGAAGTAGTTCACGTCGATATCGCCAGCCGCCAGGCTGACGTTGGGCGCGATCCAGTCGGTGAACTCCACCAGCTCGACCTTCAGGCCTTGCTTGCCGGCCTCAGCAACAGCGGCTTCGAGGGGAATGGCGAAGGCGGCGGTGGTGCCGATCTTCAACGGTGCATCGGCGGCGAACACCGCCGAGCTGAACAGTCCGAAAGCCAGGGCCAGTGCTTTGACTGGGTGGGCGAGCAGGTTTTTTTTCATGGTCAATTTCCAGTCATGGGGTGTTGGTGCAAACAATCGAGTTCCAGCGTTCTGCTTCAGTGGCGGTAGGTGGACCCGGTGTGTTGTTCGGGCAGGCGAGCGCGGCCGTGGAAAACTTTTTCCCGCAGTGTTCCCTGTTCATATTCAGTCTTGTACGAGCCACGCTTTTGCAGCTCCGGCACCACCAGGTCGATAAAGTCCACGTAGCTTTCCGGCGTGACGATGCGCGTGAGGTTGAAGCCGTCCAGGCCGGTTTCGCTGATCCAGGATTCAAGTTCGTCAGCGACTTGTTCGGGCGAGCCGACCAGGGTGATATAGCGTCCGCCGAGGGCGTGCTGTTCCAGCAACTTGCGCCGGGTCCAGTCGTTGTTCTGCAGGTTCTTGGTGGCTGACTGGATCGCGTTGCTCTTCACGTACTGGATCGGCTCGTCCAGTGCGTACTGGGCAAAGTCGATGGCGGTGGAGGCCGAGAAATGCGCCACGCCGGCTTCCGGGCTGGCGTAGCTCAGGTACTCGGCATGCTTGGCCCAGGCGAGTTCTTCAGTGGCGCCCACGATCACGTTGAGGCCCATGAACACTTTGATGTCATCCGGATTGCGCCCGGCCTCGACCGCGCTGGCGCGCACTTTATCTACCTGGGCCTTGGTCGCGGCCTTGTTCTGGCCGCTGATGAAGACGCACTCGGCATGGCGCCCGGCGAACAGCAGGCCGCGGTCCGAACTGCCGGCCTGGAACAGCACCGGCGTGCGTTGCGGCGAGGGTTCGCACAGGTGATACCCCTCCACCTGGTAGAACTCGCCGTGGTGCTCGACCTTGTGCACCTTGCCCGGCTGCGCATACACCCGCGCCTGCGGATCATTGAGCACTGCATCGTCTTCCCAGCTGCCTTCCCAGAGTTTGTAGAGCACCTCCAGGTACTCATCGGCCTGGTCGTAACGGCGGTCATGCTCGACCTGCTCGGTGAGGCCCATGGCCTTGGCGGCGCTGTCGAGGTAGCCGGTGACAATGTTCCAACCCACTCGGCCGCGGCTCAGGTGGTCCAGAGTGGACATGCGCCGGGCGAACAGATACGGCGGTTCGTAGGTGAGGTTGGCGGTGAGGCCAAAGCCGAGATGGCGGGTGACCGCAGCCATGGCCGAGACCAGCAGCAAGGGGTCATTGACCGGCAGCTGGATCGACTCCTTGAGCGGCACGTCGATCGAGTCCTGGTACACATCGTAGACGCCGACGATATCGGCAATGAACAAGCCGTCGAACAGCCCGCGTTCCAGGGTTCTGGCCAGGTCGGTCCAGTACTCGAGGGTCTTGTACTGGGTGGACGTGTCCCGTGGATGGGTCCACAGGCCATGGTTGATGTGCCCGATGCAGTTCATGTTGAAGGCATTGAGCAGGATTTTTTTCTTCGCCATCAGATGGTCCCCCGCAGTGGCGGGTTTTCATCGTTGAGGTAGTAATTGCCCACCGCGTGATACTTCCAGCGCACCGGGTCGTGCAGGGTGTGCACGCGGGCGTTGCGCCAGTGGCGGTCGAGACCGTGCTCGGCCAGGGTTGCCTGGCTGCCGGCGAGTTCGAACAGGGTACTGCCGGCGGCCAGCGAGATTTCGGTGCTCAAGGCGCGCACTTCGGCGACGGCGATCGAGGCGGCCGCAACGGTCTCGGCATTGCTGTCGGCCTGGGCGCGGTCGAGGAATTCGCCCGAGCGTTCCAGCAACGCCTCGGCGGCGTGCAGGCGGATGCTCAGGTGGCCGAAGCTTTTCAGGGTCAGTGGGTCTTCGCTGGCTTTGTCGCTGCTGGCGTCGATCCACGGACGGGTCTTGGTGCGCACAAAGTGCAGCGCGTCTTCAAAGGCGGCGCGGGCAATACCGGTGTCGATGGCGGCGTGCAGAATCTGCGCCAGGGGCCCGACCGTGGTCGGGCGCTCGAAGGCGCTCTGGAACGGGATCACATCCTGGGCGGCGACCCACACGTTGTCGAACACCACCGACCCGCTGCCGGTGGTGCGCTGGCCGAAGCCGCTCCAGTCGTCGATCACGCTCAAGCCTTCGCTGTGGCGCGGGACAAAAGCAAGTTGCTGCACCCCGTGTTCATCCACCACTGAGGTGGGGATACGCTGGGCGTAGATCGCCCCTGTGGAATAGAACTTGCGCCCGCTGATACGCAGACCGTCACCGTCGCGGGTGAGTGTGGTGACGCGATCATGGGCCGTTTTGGTGCCCAACTCTGCCAGGGCGTTGCCGAAGCGTTGACCTGCCAATACCTCGGCATACAGGCGGCGTTGCTGCGCCGGGCTGCCATTCACGCGCAGCACTTCCAGGGCATAGAAATGATTTTGCGGGATCTGGCCCAGGGAAGCGTCCGCCTGCGCGATCAAGGCGATGACCTTGGCCAGGGTGACATTGGAAACGCCCGCACCACCGTACTCCTTGGGCACGCTGATACCCCACAGGCCGGAGCGCGAAAACGCGTCCAGTTCGGGCAAGGGCAGGCGGCGCTCGCGGTCGCGCTGTGCGCTGTCGCGGCGAAAGTCTTCGGCCAGGTCGCTGGCGACAATAAGGGCTTGTTCGTCGCTGGTGATAACCGCGACGTGAGTAGAGACAGTCATGTTGTTCTCCAGAAGCTCGTGGAAAAAGTGTTCTGGTCGGTTAAATCCAGGAGTGACGAGCGGGCAATGTGCCGTTCAATCGATAGGCGCCGATGGCGTGATACTTCCAGCGCACGGGGTCATGCAGGGTGTGCACGCGCGCGTTGCGCCAGTGGCGGTCGAGGTTGAATTCGGCGAGGGTGGCGCGGCTGCCGGCCAGTTCGAAGAGCTTTTCGCTGACCAGCAGCGACACTTCGGTGGTCAGCACCTTGGCCTCGGCCACCGCGATGGATGCCCGCGCAGCAGACTGCGCAGTGATCGGCGCGGCGCTGACGTGGTCCAGCACCTGGCCGGCCTTGCGCAGCAGGGCTTCGGCGGCGTGCAGTTCGATCTTCAGCCTGCCGATGTCGGCGATCACGTACAGGTCATCGCTGGCGCGTTCGACCTTGGCGTCGATCCATGGGCGCGAGCGCTCACGCACGAATGCAAGGGTGTCATCCAGTGCTCCACGGGCGATGCCGGCGTCGATGGCCGCCTGGATCAACTGCGAGACAGCGCCCTGGACCGTCGGTGTTTCGCCGATACGCCAGTTTTCGATCACCAGTTCGGCGTCCACCGGCACCTGGTCCAGCAGCACGGTGCCGCTGGCAGTGGTGCGCTGGCCGAAGCCGGACCAGTCATCGACGATGCGCAGCCCTTGGGTGCCACGGCGTACGAACGCCATGACCTGCTTGCCGTCATCGTTCAGCGCTTTCACCGCGACCCAGTGTGCAAACAACGCGCCGGTGGAATAGAACTTCTGGCCGCTGATCACATAGCCGTCACCTTCGGCGGTGATGCGTGCCTTGAGCTCCAGGGTGTTTTTGGTGCCGCGTTCCGGGCCGCCATTGCCGATGCGCCAGCCGTCGAGGACGCTCTGGAACAGCTGCTTTTTCTGGCGCTCGGTGGCGGCGCCCTGCAACAGCTGCAGGATACCGAAATGATTCTGCGGGATCTGCCCGAGGGCCGGGTCTGCCGCGCTGATGATCGCGAATACCTCGGCCAGGGTCACGAAGGACACCTGCGGGCCGCCGTACTCACGGGGAATGGAAATACTGCCCAGCCCACTGCGGGTGAACTGCTCGATCTGTGCCCACGGCAGCTTGCGCTGCTGGTCGCGCCTGGCGGCTTGCAGGCGCGCAGCCTGGGCCAGCTCATGGGCAGCCTTCAGCGCCTCTGCATCGTTGCGCAGCACGGCGGCCGGCAACAGCAGGGGGGCTACATCCAGATCACTCTGGGGGGGTGTTAGAGCCAAGTTAGACATCAGCGCCGCTCCTTGGCTGCACGTAATGCCCTGGCGTTACGCACCGGGGTAATCCTGACCATACCGACCTCGCATTCAATGAAATAAAAACAGAAAAATCAGCGATGTCCGGTGGTCCGGTGCATATACCCTAAGCTTGTTAAATATTTAAATAAACTAACTTTTGGGAATATGCATAGAAGGTCTGTCACCCAGGTCGCCGGGTGAGCCCGGTGCGCGCGGCTGCTAGATCCGCGCGGCCCCGGCCGCTCGGGCTGGTGCCTCGGCGGCAATGCGCAAGGTACGGGCTGGCGCCCAGCGTGAATTGTTGCCGACACGATCCAGAATGCAGTACGTCACCTCCAGCCGGCAGTCGTCGCCGGCCTCGGTGATGAGCGCCGACGGCACCCACACCTGCACTGCAAGGCCCACGTCCCGGGCCTGGAGCTTCGGCAGGTCCAGGCGCGCATCGCCCCAGCGCACGGTGATGGCGTCGCCGCAGGTCATATTCAGGTACGGTTCGATGGTCAGGGGGATACCGCGCCGCACCTGGCTGGCGTTGACGCCGTAGCGGCGGATGGTGTCGGGCAAGCCTACGGGGGCAAGGTTCTGGTTCTCATCGCGGTACAGGGACGAGGGCTGGCCGCCTGGAGGGTGGGTCTTCACGCGCAGGTGCGCCATGGCCGAGCGTGTAGGCGCACGCCCGATTTGCATGACCCGGTAGTGCACCCGGGCCGGGCCCTCCAGCACGAAACTCTCCGGGATGCGCAGGCGTGTAACCGTGCCGATCTTGCAGGCGGTGACGCGGCGCGAGGCGGCGAAGCAGTTGTTCCAGAACAGCTCGACCAGGTCGCCTTCATCCATGCCGGGATACGGCGCAATGTCGACCTGCAGGTGTGTGGCGGCGAGGGCATTGATGCCATTGCCGATGGCCTGGGGCAGTGTCGGTGCGGTGAGCAGGGGGTGCGTCATAAGTATCTCCTTGATGCAGCCAGCAGCAATCGCTCCGGACCGTTGGCGCAGGTGTGCGCGGCGGGCCGAACGGGACGATTCAGTGAGTAGCCGGGATAGGATCCAATCCTTTGGACGTTAGATAAGAGGGTTGGCCGAGGGGCGTCAATGGCGGCAAAGGGCTAAACGGCGGTGTTGGAGAGATTCAGAATGGTCTGACTGGGAAGGGGCTTTTCAGAAGGGGGGACCAGGGTGTTTTACGGTGCGTAATGAGCATGCATTGTAGGAACGCCCTCGTGGGAGCGCTGGCTTGCCTGCGATAGCCTCGATGCGGTGAGACGGACACTCAGGGGTGCCTGCATCGCGGCCAAGCCAGCGCCCAAAAAAGCCTCAGTGAGCCAGGAATTTACTCAGGAACTGCTTGGTGCGCTCTTCCTTGGGGTTGGCGAACAGCGCCTTGGCTTCGCCTTGTTCCACGATCACACCCTTGTCGAAGAAGATCACCCGGTTGGCGACATCGCGGGCGAAGCTCATCTCGTGAGTGACAATGACCATGGTGCGGTTTTCTTCGGCGAGGCTGCGAATGGTCGCCAGCACTTCACCCACCAGTTCGGGGTCGAGGGCCGAGGTGGGTTCGTCGAACAGGATCACTTCCGGCTCCATGGCCAACGCCCTGGCAATCGCCACGCGCTGCTGTTGGCCACCGGACAGGCGCCGTGGGTAGGCGTCTTCCTTGCCCGCCAGGCCGACCCTGGCCAGCAGCTTGCGCCCCAGCGCCACGGCGGCTTCGCGCGGTATCTTCTTGACCACGATGGGGCCTTCGATGACGTTTTCCAACGCGGTGCGGTGGGGGAACAGGTTGAAGCTCTGGAACACAAAACCCACGTGCTGGCGCAGGCGCCGCACCAGGCTTTGTTGCTGGTTGATCGGCTTGCTGGTGTCGATCTCGATGTCACCCACCTTGATGCGGCCACTGGTGGGTTGTTCGAGGAAGTTCAGGCAGCGCAGGAAGGTGGTCTTGCCGGAACCACTGGGGCCGATGATGGCGATGACTTCGCCTTCCTTGACCTCAAGGTCGATGCCGTTGAGCACCACCTGGCCCTTGAATTGTTTGGTCAGTTTTTCAACCACGATCATGCTTCAGGACTCCAGGTCATGCCGGTTGACCCGGTCTTCCAGACGATTCTGCAAATGCGCCAGGATGCTCGCCAGGATCCAGTAGATCAGGGCTGCGGACAGATACATGGTGAAGATTTCGAAGGTCCGTGCAGACACCAGTTGTGCCTGGCGGAACAGCTCGGGCACCTGGATGGTGGCGGCCAGCGCCGTGTCCTTGACCAGCGAAATAAAGCTGTTGCCCAGCGGTGGCAGGGCCGTGCGCATCGCCTGCGGCAGGATGGCCCGGCGCAGGGTTTGCGCGCGGGTCATGCCGATACTGGCGGCGGCTTCCCACTGGCCACGCTCGATGGAGCCGATGGCGGCGCGCAGGATTTCACAGGCGTAGGCGGCCATGTTCAGCGAAAAGCCGATCATGGCCGCCGGGATCGGATCCAGCTCGATGCCCACTTGCGGCAAGCCGTAGTAGATCAGAAACAGCTGTACCAGCAAGGGCGTGCCGCGAAAGAACGACACGTAGACTCGGGCGAGCCAGCTCACCAGCTTGAAGCGCGACAGGCGCATCAAGGCCAGGCCGAAGCCCAGCAGCAAACCGAAAAACATCCCGCCGAGGCTGAGGATCACCGTGTAGTACGCGCCCTTGAGCAGAAAGGGCGCAGAGTCCAGCGCGAGTTGGAAACCTGCTTCCATTATTGAGTGACGTCAGCGTTGAAGTACTTCTCGGACAGCTTCTTCAAGGTGCCATCGGCGCGCAGCTTGTCGAGGGCCTTGTTCACGGCGGCCAGCAGTTCAGGCTCGCCCTTGCGCAGGGCAATACCGGCTTCCTGGCGGGAGAAGGCCGCACCTGCAGCAGCGGTGTCCTTGGCTTTCTTGGCGTATTCCAGCGCGGCCAGGCGGTCGATCAGGATGGCGTCGACACGGCCGATGCGCAGGTCCTGGAACTTGGTAGGGTCATCGTTGTAGGTTTTGACGATGGCCTTTGGTTGGTTTTCCTTGAGCCATTGTTCGTAGTTGGTGCCCAGGCCCACGCCGACTTTCTTGCCCGCCAGGTCGTCGGCGGTCTTGATGGTGTCGACGTTTTTCGCCAGGGTCAGCGCCTGGATACCAGAGATGGTGTAAGGCGTGGAGAAGTCATACTTTTGCTTGCGTGCGTCGGAGATGGTCACTTGGTTGACCACGGCGTCCAGACGCTTGGATTCCAGGGCCGCGAGGATGCCGTCCCATGGTGTGGCCTGCAGCTTGACCTTCACGCCCAGCTCCTTGGCCAGCGCTTCGGACAGCTCCACTTCGAAACCGGTGAGCTTGCCGCTCTCATCGACAAAGCTGAACGGTGGGTAGGTGCCTTCCAGGCCGATCTTGATCTCGCCCGCTTTCTTGATGTTATCCAGCTGTTCGCCAGCCACTGCCTGGCCCAGCAGGCCAGCCCCGAGCGCCAGGCCCAAAGTGCCAACCAACAACGTGCGACGGAATACGGAAATAGTCATGAAGAGCCCCTGTGTTTTTTATGTTGAGCGAAGCAGGTGACGCAGTAGTCGTATCCTGCCTTAAAGCGCGTAGCGCGTCTTCGCCTACGGCGCGACTATAGAGTGTGTTTTTAAGACTTGAAAATAATATAAATCTAAATTGATATTCTATTGTGGAATATGCGGCGAATTCAATGTGAGAGCTGGCTTGCCTGCGATAGCGGTGGAACCGTCAGCACATCGGTAGCTGACAGACCGCCATCGCAGGCAAGCCAGCTCCCACACTTTTAATCCGCGTTTATTCAGTTAAAAACCGAATGGTAAGCAAACAACGCCGGTGCCCCGCCGGTGTGCAGGAAAATGATCGGGCCGTCCTCAAAGCGCTGGCGTCCGATGCCGTCCAGCAAGCCAGCCATGGCCTTGCCCGTGTAGACCGGGTCCAGCAGCAGGCCTTCCTGGCTCGCCAGTAACTTGACCGCAGACAGCGTGCCGGCGTTCGGTTCGCCATAGCGCGGGCCGAAGTATTCATCCCACAGGATCACCTTGAAGGCCTCGGGAATGTCCACACCTAAGAGCTCGGCGGTGCGCTCGGCCAGGCCCTGCACTTTCGGGCGCTGGGCTTCGTCGGTGCGGGACACGGTGACGCCAATCACCGGCAGGTTTGGCAGCGCTTCGCTCAACGCCAGCGCGAGGCCACTGTGGGTCCCCGCGCTGCCGGACGCGAGGACCACGGCGGCGAATTCGATCCCGCTGTCTTCGATCTGTCCGGCCAGCTCCAGCCCGGCGCGCACATACCCCAGGGCCCCGAGGGCATTGGAGCCACCAATAGGCACCAGGTAAGGCTGCTTGCCGTTGCTGCGCAGGCGGTCGGCGAGGGCGTTGAGCTGGTCGTCGACGTTGTCGAGGTTCTCCACCAATTCCACCTTGGCGTCGAACAGCTCCAGCAGCAGGCGGTTGCCGTTCCCGAGGTAGTTGGGGTCGTCGGTGCCGGTGGGGTTTTCCAGAAGGGCGACGCAGCCCAGGCCGAGCTTCGCGGCCAGCGCAGCGGTCTGGCGCACGTGGTTGGACTGGATGGCACCGGCGGTCACCAACGTATCGGCGCCTTGCGCGAGGGCATCGGCGGCGAGGTATTCGAGTTTGCGCAGCTTGTTGCCGCCCATGGCCAGTGGAGTGGTGTCGTCGCGCTTGACGTAGATATCCCTGCCCAACCAAGCCGACAGCCGCTCGAGTTTTTCCAGGGCAGTGGCACCGCCCAGCAGTTCCAGGCGGTTAAAACGGTCGAGCTGTTGTTTGATCATGGCTGCGCACGGTTGAGGAGTGTGGGGCGACTATAGGCAGGCACTTTTCATCGGGCAACCGTCAATCGCTTATTCCGCAGAGTTCTTAGTAGTGCACCATTGGTTCTTAAGGGCGGCCAGGGTGCATACCGTAAAGTGAGCGCCATTACGTCAGGAGTGAATACTGTGAGTGAGCGTTCCAGTCATTGGCAATTACAGACCATCGTCAGCCAACTGCGCGGTGCGCGGGACCAGTGGCGAGCGCGCAATGGCCGCTTGAGTGGCGAACATGGCGGCCGTGAGTTGCCGTCCCGCGAGGCGGTGGCGCAGATTCTTGAAGCGCTGTGCGGTGCGCTGTTCCCTATGCGCCTGGGACCGGTGGACCTGCGTGAAGAAAGCGAAGATTTTTACGTCGGCCACACCCTGGATGTGGCGCTCAATGCGCTGCTCGCCCAAGCCCGCCTGGAACTGCGCTACGCCGCGCGCCAAGGTGGCCAGGATGACAGCGCGGTCGACGCTCATGCCATCCGCCTGATCCAGGATTTCGCCCTGGCCCTGCCTTCCCTGCGCAGCCTGCTGGACACCGACGTGCTGGCTGCTTACCACGGTGACCCGGCGGCGCGCAGCGTGGATGAAGTGCTGCTGTGCTATCCCGGCATCCTGGCGGTGATCCACCACCGCCTGGCGCATCATCTGTACCGCGCCGGTTTGCCGCTGTTGGCGCGGATCAGCGCGGAGATCGCCCACTCGGCGACGGGCATCGATATTCACCCCGGCGCGCAGATCGGCCCAAGTTTCTTTATCGACCACGGGACCGGCGTGGTGATTGGCGAAACCGCGATCATTGGCGAGCGCGTGCGCATCTACCAGGCCGTGACCCTGGGCGCCAAGCGCTTCCCGGCAGATGAGGACGGGCAGTTGCAGAAGGGCCACCCGCGCCACCCGATTGTCGAAGACGACGTGGTGATCTACGCGGGCGCGACCATCCTGGGGCGCATCACCATCGGCAAGGGCTCGACCATTGGCGGCAACGTGTGGCTGACCCGCAGCGTGCCGGCGGGGGCGAACATCACCCAGGCGAACCTGCAGCATGATGACGGGGCGCAGAAGTAATCCCTGGCTAACACCCATCACCTGCGGGAGCTGGCTTGCCTGCGATAGCTGTCTGTCAGCAACCGATGTGTTGACGGATACTGCGCGATCGCAGGCAAGCCAGCTCCGCCATTTTTTGTCCGTATTTCAACGCCAAGTGGCTGAACGATTTGTCTCTCGCGCCCGTCATACCAGTCCTTGAGCTAGTGTAGGAATTACCTACCACTCAGCCGTGCGATTAGTCCCAGACCGCCTTCGTATGTTTAACTTGAATGTTCGTTCAAGTTAAACCGGTGGTTCGCTGCCCGCTCACAACAGGAGGCTTACCTTTGCTGAGTCCGTTATTTACAGCCACATCCGACACCTTCGGGGTGCATCGTCCATGAGTGCATCGTCCACCCCCTCCAGCGGACTGGTGCGCATGAATGCGCCCGTCTTCTATTTTGCCGCGTCCTTTATCCTGCTGTTCGGGATCACTGTCATCGCTATCCCGCAACAGGCCGGTGCCTGGCTGCTGGCAGCGCAAAACTGGGCGGCCAATACGGTCGGCTGGTACTACATGCTGGCGATGACCCTGTATCTGGTCTTCGTGGTGGTCACCGCGCTATCGGGCTACGGCAAGATAAAACTCGGTGCCGACCACGACGAGCCCGAATTCAGTTACCTGTCCTGGGCCGGCATGCTGTTCGCCGCCGGGATCAGCATCACGCTGTTTTTCTTCTGCGTTTCCGAGCCGCTGACGCACCTGGTGCAACCGCCCCAGGGCGCGCCGATGAACGCCGATGCCGCGCGCCAGGCCATGCAGATTCTGTTTCTGCACTGGGGCCTGCACGGTTGGGGCGTGTTCGCCTTCGTCGGCATGGCCCTGGCGTACTTCGCCTACCGGCATAACCTGCCGCTGGCGTTGCGCTCGGCGCTGTACCCGCTGATCGGCAAGCGCATCAATGGCCCCATCGGCTACGCGGTGGATGGCTTTGGCATCATCGCCACGGTGTTCGGCCTCGGCGCCGATATGGGTTTTGGTGTGTTGCACCTCAACTCCGGGCTCGATTACCTGTTTGGTATTGCCCACACCCAGTGGATTCAGGTCGGCCTGATCACCTTGATGATGGGCGCGGCGATCCTGGTCGCCGTCTCCGGCGTCGACAAGGGCGTGCGGGTGATGTCCGACATCAACATGCTGCTGGCCTGTGCGCTGCTGCTGTTCGTGCTGTTCGCCGGGCCCACCCAGCACTTGCTCA
The DNA here is from genome assembly GCF_002563895.1 of Pseudomonas lurida. Lineage (NCBI taxonomy): Bacteria > Pseudomonadati > Pseudomonadota > Gammaproteobacteria > Pseudomonadales > Pseudomonadaceae > Pseudomonas > Pseudomonas lurida. Next base: position 285,696 of record NZ_PDJB01000001.1, read on the forward strand.
ACACGCTGATCCAGAACATCGGTGATTACCTGGGCGCCTTGCCGACCAAGAGTTTCGACGTGTACGCCTACGACAAACCCAGCGACTGGCTGGGCGGCTGGACGGTGTTCTACTGGGCCTGGTGGATCGCGTGGTCGCCGTTCGTGGGCCTGTTCATCGCGCGTATTTCCCGTGGCCGCACCATTCGCGAATTCGTGTTCGGCGTGCTGCTGATCCCGCTGGGTTTCACCCTGGCGTGGATGTCGATCTTCGGCAACAGCGCTATCGACCAGGTGCTCAACCACGGGCTGACAGCGTTAGGCCAGTCGGCTATCGATGACCCGTCGATGAGCCTCTACCTGCTGCTGGAAACCTACCCGTGGAGCAAGACCGTCATCGCGGTCACGGTGTTTATCAGCTTCGTGTTCTTCGTCACTTCCGCCGACTCCGGCACCGTGGTGCTGTCGACCCTGTCGTCCAAGGGCGGCAACGCCGATGAAGACGGGCCGAAGTGGCTGCGGGTGTTCTGGGGCGCGATGACCGCGTTGGTCACCAGCGCCCTGTTGTTCGCCGGCAGTATCGACTCGCTCAAGTCAGCGGTGGTGCTCACCTCGTTGCCGTTCTCGATGATCCTGTTGCTGATGATGTGGGGGCTGCACAAGGCGTTCTACCTCGAGTCGCAAAAGCAGATCGCCCAACTGCACTCGTTGGCGCCGGTGTCGGGCTCACGCAAGGGCACGGGCGGTTGGCGCCAGCGCTTGAGCCAGGCCGTGCATTTCCCGTCACGGGACGAGGTGTACCGGTTCCTTGAGACCACGGTGCGCCCTGCGATTGAAGAGGTGACGGCGGTGTTTGTCGAAAAAGGCCTCAGCGTGGTTACCCAGCCCGACCCGTCCAATGACAGCGTCAGCCTGGAAATCGGCCACGGCGAAGAGCATCCGTTCGTTTATCAGGTGCAGATGCGCGGCTATTTCACGCCGTCCTTTGCACGCGGTGGCATGGGGTCCAAGCAGCTCAACAACCGTCGCTACTACCGTGCGGAAGTGCATCTGAGCGAGGGTAGCCAGGACTACGATCTGGTCGGCTACACCAAGGAGCAGATCATCAACGACATCCTCGACCAGTACGAGCGGCACCTGCAGTTCCTGCACTTGGTGCGCTGAGGCTCGGGTATGACCTGCGGGGCGCCAATTGTCCCTGCAGGTCAGACCCTCCCGCCAGGCGCGTTACCGGGCCATCGAGCTGTCCATCAGCGAGGCAGGCCGGTTTGTCGACGGGCTCGCCAAAAACTTCGAAAATGCCCGCTAAGCCGCGTAGTAGAAGGGTTTCTTAAATTTAATTTCATCCGTCCACGTCGCTGTTTGACGCGCAACTGTCATCTGGCCACTGCGTAATTGTGTGAAGCGTTTGACGCTTTCATTTCAGAACAGTGACGGAGACAGGTGCCCATGAAGACGTTATTAAGCCCCATGGTGGGTGTTGCCGTGGCGAGCTTTATGCTGTCCGCCCATGCCGATTTTGCCGATGACAGCCACGCCGATGTGACCCTGCTCAATCGCTATCTCAACCAGCAGGGGCGTGATGTGGTGAACAGCAACGCCAAGGCCCACAGCATTCGTGATTGGGGCCAGGGTTTCGAGTTCAACTTCAAGTCCGGCTACACCGAGGGGCCCGTGGGCTTGGGCCTGGACCTGCAGGCGTTCTATGGGTTGAAGCTGGACTCGGGTGGCGACCTCAACGACAAGGATCATCAAGGCCGTTACCCCGGCAGCATGTTCCCGCTGGACAACGGCAAGTCCGCCGACCAGTTCGGCGTGTTGAGCCCGACGTTCAAGATGCGGTTTGCCAAGGATGAGTTGCGCGTTGGTACGCTCTACGGCAACAACCCGGTGTTAGCCAATACCGACGGGCGCCTGTACCAGCAGACCAACACGGGTGTGCAGCTGGTGTCCAAGGACCTCAGTGACTTCACCTTCACCGGCGGCGACATCTTCAAGACCAAGATCCGCAATGAAACCGGCGACCAAGGCATGATCACCGCCGGCGGCACCCAGCAGAGCGACCGTTTCCTGTTCGGCGGTGCGGACTACACCGGCATCCAGAACACCACGGTCAGCCTGTGGTATTCCAACCTTGAGGATTACTACCAGCAGTTCTTCCTCGGCGCCAAGCGGCATGACGCCTTGTCCGTGGGCGCCATCGACACCGATGTGCGCGTTTTCCGCAGCCTGGGTGTGGGCGGCAACGCCGACGGTGACAACGATTTCGCCGCGGCTGGCCTTTACGGGGACGGCGCGGGCAAGGGCCGCATCAACCAGACCACCGCCAGCGTGCTTGAGAGCTACAGCCTGGACGGCCACACCGTTGGCTTGGGTATCCAGAAAAACAGCGGTGACAGCGACTTCCCGTATCTGGATTCCGGCCTGAACAGCGGCGACAACCGCCAGGGACCAGGCTCAGGTGCCGATACGCCGGCGCTGACCAACATGCAGTTGAACAAATTCCAGCACGCCGGCGAGCGCACCTGGCTGGCGCAGTACAAATATGACTTGGGCAAGCTCGGCCTGACCGGCCTGACATTCTCCGCCGCCTACGCCCATGGCGATGACATTCGCACGGCGCAGGGCACTACCAGCGAATGGGAACGTAACGTCGCCGTCGCCTATCAAGTGCCCACCGGCACCCTCAAAGGCCTCGGCGTGACCTGGAAAAACGCCCACGCCAGCCCGGACATTACCGGCGCCACCGTGCAAGATGAAAACCGCTTTTATGTCAGCTATGTCGTTCCACTCTGGTAGGAAATTGCTGTAAAACGGACAGGCAGACTTAAGCGATTCAGCTGGTTAAAAGGCCTGGGAATATCGTTATTCCCAGGCCTTATTTGCCTACGTCCAAGAGAGGATTCGATGACTTACATTGCTGCCGAAAACCGCTATGAATCTATTCCGTATCGCCGCGTCGGTCGCAGTGGATTGGTGCTGCCTGCACTGTCCCTGGGCCTGTGGCACAACTTTGGCGACAGCACCCCGATCGACACCCAGCGCGCCCTCCTGCGCACCGCGTTCGACTTGGGGATCAACCACTTCGACCTGGCCAACAACTACGGCCCGCCGTACGGCAGTGCCGAGATCAACTTCGGCCGTCTGCTGCGCGAAGACTTCAAGCACTACCGCGACGAATTGATCATCTCCAGCAAGGCGGGCTGGGACATGTGGCCCGGCCCTTACGGCCAGGGCGGCGGTTCGCGCAAATACGTACTGGCCAGCCTCGACCAGAGCCTGCAGCGCCTGGGTGTCGACTACGTGGATATCTTCTACTCCCACCGCTTCGACGCCGATACCCCACTGGAAGAAACCGCCAGCGCCCTGGCCACTGCGGTGCAACAAGGCAAGGCGTTGTACATCGGTATCTCGTCCTACTCAGGCGTAAAAACCCGCGACATCGCCGCCCTGCTCAACGAGTGGAAAGTGCCGCTACTGATCCACCAGCCGGCCTATAACCTGCTCAACCGCTGGGTGGAAAAAGACCTGTTGGACACCACCGAAGAACTCGGTGCCGGGGTGATTGCCTTCACACCGCTAGCCCAAGGGCTGCTGACCGACAAATACCTCAACGGTGTGCCGGCCGATGCACGCGTGAATCGGCCGGGTGGCGGTTCGTTGCAGGCCAAGCACCTGTCCGAGGCCAACATTGCCCACGTGCGTGCGCTGAATGAAATCGCCCAGCGTCGTGGCCAGAGCCTGGCGCAACTGGCATTGGCCTGGACGCTGCGTGACCCTCGGGTGACCAGTGCGCTGATCGGTGCCAGCCGACCGGAGCAGATCATCGAGAACGTAGGGGCGTTGAAGAACTTGAGCTTCAGTGCCGAAGAACTGGCGGAGATTGATCGCTTTGCGCAGGAAGGCGGCATCAACCTGTGGGAAAAGCCTTCGACCGCTGAATAACCCGACACCACTCGATCAACCTGGGGGAGCGGGCTTGCCCGCTCCCCCATTTGAACTTCACGAGGGTTTAGAACGGCACGTCGCCCAAGATCGTCGCTCGATGCATCACCCGTCGCTGCGGCCGGTAGTCATCCACCGCGTAATGCTGGGTCACGCGGTTGTCCCAGAACGCCACGTCATTTTCCTGCCAGCGCCAGCGGATGGTGAATTCCGGACGTGTCGCGTGGGCAAACAAGAGCTTCAAGATTGCTTCACTCTCCGCCGGCTCAAGCTCATTGATCCGGGTGGTAAACCCATCACTCACAAACAGCGACTTGCGCCCACTCACCGGATGCGTACGCACCACCGGGTGCGACAACGGTGGGTTCTTCTTGCGGGTTTCTTCCCAGCGCGCCAGGTCTTCGGCGGTGTTGCCAAAGCGCTCCAGCGGAAAGGACTTGGTGAAGTCATGGGTAGCCGTCAGCCCGTCGAGCAAGCGCTTCAACGGCTCGGACAGTGCCTCATACGCTGCAATACCACTGGCCCACAACGTGTCGCCGCCAAACGCCGGCAGCAGCTTGGCGCTGAGCACCGCGCCGAGCGCCGGGGTGGGCAGGAAGGTCACGTCGGTGTGCCACACCGCGTTGTCGCGCACGTCGGTGACGGCGGTGTCGAGGATCAGCACTTCGGGCTGTTCCGGCACGTTGGGGTAGATCGGGTGGATGTGCAGGTCACCGAAGTTCGCCGCAAACCGCGCCTGTTGTTGCGGGTTGATTTCTTGGCCACGGAAGAACAACACCGAGTGGGCGAGCAACGCGTGTTCGATGGCGTCGCGGTGTTCGGGGTTCAGCGGCTGGGTGATGTCGACGCCACTGATCTGGGCGCCCAGTGCGCTGCTTAATGGGGTAACGGTCAGGCTGCTCATGCTGTTCTCACTCAATGTGCCTGGCCATGCCAAGGCACTAATTTACGCTGCAGGGCACGCAAGCCCATTTCCATGGCGAAGGCGATCAGGGCGATGACCAGGATCCCCAGCACGACCACATCGGTGACCAGGAACTGCGCCGCCGATTGCACCATGAAGCCCAGGCCGCTGGTGGCCGCAATCAATTCTGCTGCGACCAGTGTCGACCAGCCCACACCCAGCCCGATGCGCACGCCGGTGAGGATGTCGGGCAGGGCGCTCGGCAGGATTACATGGCGAATCAGTTGGGCGCGGGTGGCGCCCAGCGACTGCGCGGCGCGCAGTTTGGCCGGGTCGACCGTGCGCACGCCCGTGGCGGTGGCGATGGCAATCGGCGCAAAGATCGCCAGGTAAATCAGCAGCACCTTGGACAGCTCGCCAATGCCGCACCAGATCACGATCAACGGCAGGTAGGCCAACGGCGGAATCGGCCGGTAGAACTCGATCAGTGGGTCGAGTACTCCCCGTGCGATACGATTGGCACCGATGGCAATGCCCACCGGCACGGCGGTCAGCACGGCAAAGCCCAGGCCCAGGCCGATACGGCTGAGGCTCGCGCCAAGATGCTGCCAGAGGGTGGAGTCCATGTAGCCCGTGGTCGCCAGCAGCCAGCCTTTTTGCAGCACGGCAGACGGCGGCGGCAGGAACAGCGGCTCTATGAGGCCGGTGGCGGTGACGGCCCACCAGATGACCAGCAAGGCGACCAGGGTCAGCAGGCTGATCCAGCGCGTGCTCAGGCTGCGACGTACCGGGATAACCGTGTGCGTCACCGTTTGGGTGGCGGTAGCGGGGAGTTCGTAGCTGCTCATGCGGACACCTGCCGTTGGGAGAACACCTTGCCCAGCACGTGTTCGCGGGTTTCGATAAAACGCGGGTCGGACTTGATCGCCCGCGCCGACTCACCGGCGGCGTAGCGTTGGCCGAAATCCAGGCTCAGGCGCTCGACGATCTGGCCGGGGTTGGGCGCCAGCAGGATCAGGTCGGTGGCGAGAAATACCGCCTCTTCGATGTCGTGGGTAATCAGGAACACCGGCTTGGCCGTGCGCCGCCAGACTTGCAGCAGCAGTTCCTGCATCTGTTCGCGGGTGAAGGCATCGAGCGCGCCGAAGGGTTCGTCCATCAGCAACACGCGTGGGTCGGCCGCCAGTGCGCGGGCCAGGCCGACACGTTGCTTCTGGCCGCCGGAAAGCTGCCAGATGCGGCGGCTGTCGAAACCGGCCAGGTCGACCAGCGCGAGCATTTCCTGGGCGCGGATTTCGCGTTGCGCCTTGGGCACGCCGGCCAGCTCCAGGCCGAAACCGACGTTGGCCAGCACATCTTGCCAGGGCAGCAGGGCGTCGTCCTGGAACACCACACCGCGTTCGGCGCTGGGGCCTTTGACCGGCACGCCATCGAGGGTGATGCGCCCGGCAGACGGTTCGACAAAGCCGGCGATCAGGTTCAACAGCGAAGTCTTGCCACTGCCGGACGGGCCGAGGGCCACCAGCAATTGCTGGGGCCCCAGGTCGAGTGAAATGTCTGACAGTACCGGTTCTGTGGCGCCTGGGTACTGTGCGCTGATGCGCTCCAGCTGTAGCAAGGCCATCGCAATGAACTCCCGAATCAGTGGGTGATGAATTTGGCGCTGACGTAAGGGGCGTAGTCCGGCAGCACCGCTTCGACCTTGCCTTGTTCCTTCAGGAACGCAGCGGTATCGGTCACGGCCTTGGTGGTGGGTGCGCCCAGCAGGGTCACCTGGTCGGCCGCCAGCGGGTAGACGTTGCCTTGCAGCAGCAAGGGGATATCACTGGCCTTGGCGCCGGACAGTTTCACCAGTTTGTCGACGTTGCCTGTGTCGGCGAGCCAGGCTTGTGGGTCTTTGCGGTATGCGGCGTAGGCATCCAGGGTGACTTTGGCGAACGCGGTGACGATTTCCGGGTGCTTCTCGGCGAAGTCCTTGCGCACGATCCAGGCATCAAAGGTCGGCGCACCGAACTTGGCCAGTTCACCAGAGGTGATCAGCACCTTGCCGTTCTCTTTGGCGACGCCCAGGGCTGGGTCCCACACGTAGGTCGCGTCGATATCGCCGCGTTTCCAGGCGGCGATGATTGCCGGTGGCGCGAGGTTGAGGATGGTCACTTTGGACGGGTCGATGTTCCAGTGCTTCAGCGCGGCCAGCAGGCTGTAGTGCCCGGTGGACACGAAGGGTACGGCGATCTTTTTGCCGATCAGGTCCTGAGGGCCGTTGATCCCGGAGCCGTCGCGTGCCACCAGCGCTTCGGCGCCGCCGATCTGGGTGGCGACGAGGAAGGTTTCCACCGGCACTTTACGGGTGATCGCCGCGGTCAGCGGGCTGGAACCGAGGTAGCCGATCTGCACGTCGCCGGAAGCGATGGCGGCGATGATGTCGGCGCCATTGTCGAATTTGCGCCAGTCGATCTTGGCGTGGGTGGCTTTCTCGTAGGCACCGTCGGCCTGGGCGACTTTGGCCGGGTCCACGGTGGTCTGGTAAGCGATGGTCACATCCGCCGCCTGGGCAAACAGGCTGGCACCGGCCAGGGACAATGCGGCCAGGAGGCGCAGAGGGGTTAGCAGTTTCAAGGGGGAAGCTCCTCAATCAGGCGGCCGAGGGTCGGCGTGTGAGGAGACTAAATGATCTAAGAATTCGAAAATAAATAACATTTTCGAATTAGCTTATTAGTAGAAGTGAACGTGGATCTTGAAGGCGCACAGGCCATGTGGCGGCGGGCTCGCTCGCGAACACGCAGTGTCAGTCGCCGGGAATATCGACTGATCCACCGCATTCGCGAGCAAGCCCGCGCCCACCAGGTTTTGCGTAGGGTTATCAGTTGCTGATGGCGAGGATGCTGGCCTGGTAGGAACCGACGAACACATCGAAATCGCCCACTTCGTTCTGCTCCAGCTCCGCTTGTTGCGCCAGCGATGTGCGCGCCAGCTCTTCAAAACGGGCCTGCTCTTGCGCCGGCAGCGGTTCCTTGCGGAAATGCTCGGCGTGCAGCTGGCTCTGGTGCAGGGAGAACTGCGCAAAACTTTCCTTACGCTCGGCCATCGCTGCCAGCACCTGGGCCGAAGGGGTCATGGACGGGTCCTTGACCTTGGCCAACTGAGCGTCCAGCGCCTGGCTGTGCTCTGTGATGCCGTGGCTCTCATCCAGCAAGGCGGCCAGCGGCGCGATCTGCTCCAGCAGCTCGGCAGCCCATTCCTTCATGTCCACCGCTTGGCCCTGGCGCTGCAATTGCAGTCCCGGGCGACGGCCTTCCTTGACCACACTGAGGAAGTTGGAGGTGGCGTTGCCGCACTCGTTGTTGGCGAACAGTGGGCTGTCGTTCAGCGCGCAGTAGAGCAAGAAGGCGTCGAGGAAGCGCGACTCTTGCAGGTCGATGCCCATCGGCAAGAACGGGTTGATGTCCAGGCAGCGCACTTCGATGTACTGGATGCCACGGGCCATCAACGCCTGGATCGGCCGCTCGCCGGTGTAGGTCACGCGCTTGGGGCGGATGTTGGAGTAGTACTCGTTTTCGATCTGCAGGATGTTGGTGTTGAGCTGCACCCACTCACCATCCTTGTGCGTGCCGACTTCGACGTACGGCGCGTAGGGCGTTGCCACCGCTTCGCGCAGGCTGTCGGTGTAGCTGCTCAGGTCGTTGTAGCACGGCGTGAGGCCGGCCTGGGCGTTGCTCTGGTAACCCAGGTCGCTCATGCGCAGGCTGGTAGCGTACGGCAGGTACAGGGTGTCGGCGTCCAATACTTCCAACTGGTGCGAACGCCCGCGCAAGAAGCCCGCGTCCAGGGCCGGTGACGCACCGAACAGGTACATCAACAGCCAGCTGTAGCGACGGAAGTTACGGATCAGCGCGATGTAGGCGGTGGACTGGTAGTCGCGGTCGGTGCCGACAAACCCTTCAGTCTCCTTGAGCAACGGCCACAACTGTTCCGGCAGGGAAAAGTTGTAGTGGATGCCGGCGATGCACTGCATGGTCTTGCCGTAACGCAGGGCCAGGCCCTTACGGTACACGTACTTCAGCTGGCCGATATTGGAGGTGCCGTAGTAGGCAATCGGAATATCTTCCTCGGCCGGCAACGGGCACGGCATCGAGGGGCTCCACAGGTATTCGTTGCCGAGCTTGGTGTAGGCAAAACGGTGGATCTTATCCAGGCTGCTCAGGGTATCGGCCGGGTTGGGCAGCGCGGGAGTGATGAACTCCAGCAGCGATTCCGAGTAGTCGGTAGTGATCTGTTCATGGGTCAACGCGGCGCCCAGGGCTTCAGGGTGCGGCGTTTGCGCCAGTCGACCCTCACCGGTGACACGCAGGCATTCGCGCTCGATGCCGTGCAAGCACTGCTCTAGCAGGGAGAGGTGTTCGCGCTTGCCGAGCAGGGCCAGGCGGCGGTTGAGAAGTTCGCTCAAGTTGGATTCCTTCACGCGTCAGTCGCCCCAATATGGGGGTGGGCAGGACGGTCTACAAGGGTGAAGTTAAAACTGGCGTGATCGCCTGGTTTAGAGTCAATTTGACCCGTTCTGAAAATGCCGACTTCACTCCATGAATTTGGCTACAGCGCAGCGAGAAAATTCCGACGCCGTTGCTGCAGCGCCGAAATTAACTCAAATCGGGGGTGGGGAGCTATAGGACAGCGAAGGTGCCCTGTGCTTTTGCGACAAGTCGTTCGTCCTGATACACATCCGCCTCGACCACCAGCGTGCGGCGGCCGGCATGAATCACCCGGCTGGTGCACAGCACGTCGCCGTCAGACACGGCGCGGATGTAGTTGATCTTGCACTCGATGGTCGCGCTCTGCTGGTCGAAACCATGGGCGCTGGAACAGGCCAGCCCCATCGTAATGTCCACCAGGCTGAAAATCGCCCCGCCATGGAGCTTGCCCGCGCGATTACGCAGCTGGGGCTCCAGGGTCAGGGCCACCTCGGCAACGCCTTCTTCAAGACGTTGCAGGCGGCAGCCGATCAGTTCGCTGAAGGCGCTCTGGGTCAAGCCGGCCGGGATTTCCATCAGCGTTTCTTCAACTGTTTGGCGTTGGCGAACAGCGAGGCCATGGCGTTGTTGCTTGGTGCTGCCGTAGCGGTTTCCTTGCGCGGCGCAGTGTGCTGCGACTGGCGCGGTGCGGAACCCGGACGGGCGCCACGGGCACCGTCGATTTTCTCGCCGGGGGTGTCGCTCATGCGCATCGACAGGCCGACGCGTTTGCGTGGGATGTCGACTTCCATGACCTTGACCTTGACCACGTCACCGGCTTTCACCGCTTCGCGCGGGTCCTTGATGAATTTCTCCGAAAGCGCGGAGATATGCACCAAACCGTCCTGATGCACGCCGATGTCCACAAAAGCGCCGAAGTTGGTCACGTTGGTCACCACGCCTTCGAGGATCATGCCCAGTTGCAGGTCCTTGAGGTCTTCGACGCCGTCCTGGAACTCGGCGGTCTTGAACTCGGGACGTGGGTCGCGGCCAGGTTTTTCCAGCTCTTGCAGGATGTCGGTAATAGTCGGCACACCGAAGGTCTCGTCGGTGTACTTCTTTGGGTCCAGGCGCTTGAGAAACGCGGCGTCGCCGATCAGCGAACGGATGTCGCGGTCGGTCTCGGCGGCGATGCGTTGTACCAGCGGGTAGGCTTCCGGGTGAACTGCCGAGGCGTCCAGGGGGTTGTCGCCATTCATCACGCGCAGGAAGCCGGCGGCTTGTTCGAAGGTTTTTTCACCCAGGCGTGCGACTTTTTTCAGCGCTGCGCGGTTCTTGAACGCGCCGTTTTCGTCGCGGTGGCTGACGATGTTCTGCGCCAGGGTAGCGTTGAGGCCGGAAATCCGTGCCAGCAGTGCCACGGAGGCGGTGTTCACGTCGACGCCGACGGCGTTCACGCAGTCCTCCACGACCGCATCCAGGCCGCGAGCCAGTTTCAGCTGCGACACGTCATGCTGGTACTGGCCGACGCCGATGGATTTAGGGTCGATCTTCACCAGCTCGGCCAGTGGGTCCTGCAGACGACGGGCGATGGACACTGCGCCACGGATCGACACGTCGAGGTCCGGGAATTCCTTGGACGCCAGTTCCGACGCCGAGTACACCGAAGCGCCGGCCTCGGAGACCATGACCTTGGTCATCTTCATGGCTGGGTATTTTTTGATCAGTTCGGCGGCCAGCTTGTCGGTCTCACGGCTGGCGGTGCCGTTGCCGATGGCGATCAGGTCCACCGAATGCTTGGCGCACAGGGCGGCCAGAATCGCGAGGGTCTGGTCCCACTTGTTGTGCGGCACATGCGGATACACAGTGGCGTGGTCCAGCAGCTTGCCGGTGGAGTCGACCACGGCAACCTTGCAGCCGGTACGCAGGCCCGGGTCGAGGCCCAGGGTGGCGCGCGGGCCGGCCGGCGCGGCCAGCAGCAAGTCGTGCAGGTTGTGGGCGAATACGTTGATCGCCTCGGTTTCGGCGCCGTCGCGCAACTCACCCAGCAGGTCGGTTTCCAAATGGGTGTAGAGCTTGACCTTCCAGGTCCAGCGCACGACTTCACCGAGCCACTTGTCCGCAGGACGGTTCTGGTTCTGGATGCCGAATTGTTGACCGATCATGCCTTCGCATGGGTGCATGGTGCCTGGCAGCTCGTCGCCAACTTTCAGCGCGGAGCTGAGAATGCCTTCGTTGCGGCCACGGAAAATCGCCAGTGCACGGTGGGACGGCATGCTCTTGAGCGGCTCGTCGTGTTCGAAGTAATCACGGAACTTGGCGCCTTCTTCCTCTTTGCCAGCGATGACGCGCGCGCTGAGGATGGCTTCCTGCTTCAGGTAGGTACGCAGTTTCTCCAGCAGGCTGGCGTCTTCGGCGAAACGCTCCATGAGGATGTACTTGGCGCCTTCGAGGGCCGCCTTGACGTCGGCGACGCCTTTTTCGGCGTCGATGAAGCGTGCGGCTTCGGCTTCCGGGGACAGCGACGGATCGTTGAACAGGCCGTCAGCCAGCTCGCCCAGGCCGGCTTCCAGGGCGATCTGGCCCTTGGTGCGACGCTTCTGTTTGTACGGCAGGTAAAGGTCTTCGAGGCGGGTCTTGGTGTCGGCGAGCTTGATGTCGCGCTCGAGTTGCGGGGTCAGCTTGCCCTGCTCTTCGATGCTGGCGAGGATGCTGATGCGCCGTTCGTCGAGTTCTCGCAGGTAGCGCAGGCGCTCTTCCAGGTGACGCAGTTGGGTGTCGTCGAGGCTGCCGGTCACTTCTTTACGGTAACGGGCAATGAAGGGCACCGTGGAGCCTTCATCCAGTAGAGCGACGGCCGCTTCGACCTGTTGTGGGCGTACACCGAGTTCCTCGGCGATGCGGCTGTTGATGCTGTCCATAAAACCACCTGAAATTCTTAAAAGCAGCTCGCAGGCCCGGAAAACAAGGCCTTGGGAAGCTGGTTGAGCGGCCCGACTGGCGCCGCTGCCTGGGTCAAGAGGCAGCCTATTGACCCTCGAAATCGAAAAAATCACGACAAGCGGGTGAAAAAAGCCTCGGCAGCAAACGGTAACGATCTGACGTTGCCCTGCACGGCGGCGGCGCATTATAACCAGCGTTCTGTCCTTGGGGGGGATTGCGCCAACGGTGGTAGGGCGCGGGTTCGGTAGCGGTAAAGGAAAAATCTGCTAACAATGCACACGGTGCGTATAACGGCAGCTACGCCATAATGCGCGCCGAGATAAGAGGAGCATCCAATGAGCAGCACTGCACAAACTGCTGAAGGCGAAAAAATTCTCATCGTTGACGACGATCCGGGGCTGAGCAGCCTGCTGGAGCGTTTTTTCAACTCCAAGGGCTACCGTGCCCGCGCGGTGCCGAACACCGAGCAAATGGATCGCCTGTTGGGGCGTGAAGTATTCAACCTGGTCGTACTCGACCTGATGTTGCCTGGCGAAGACGGCCTGACCGCCTGCAAGCGCCTGCGCGGCGCGAACAACCAGATTCCAATCATCATGCTCACCGCCAAGGGTGATGAGCTGAGCCGCATCAAGGGCCTCGAACTGGGCGCTGATGACTACCTGGCCAAGCCGTTCAACCCCGACGAGTTGATGGCACGGGTCAAAGCCGTACTGCGTCGCCAGGCGCCGCCGGTTCCGGGTGCGCCGGGCAGCGAAGACGAAAGTGTCACCTTTGGCGACTACGAACTGTCGCTGGCGACCCGCGAGCTCAAGCGTGGCGATGAAGTGCACATGCTCACCACCGGCGAGTTTGCCGTACTCAAGGCCCTGGTGATGAACGCTCGCCAGCCGCTGACCCGTGACAAGCTGATGAACCTGGCCCGTGGCCGGGAATGGGACGCCCTGGAACGCTCCATCGACGTACAGATTTCTCGTCTGCGCCGGATGATCGAGCCAGACCCTTCCAAGCCGCGTTACATCCAGACGGTCTGGGGCGTAGGTTATGTGTTTGTGCCGGATGGCAATAAAACCAGTTGACCAGTGATTTGCAGAAGCGGGCCTTCCGGTGTTTGACTCCATGAGAGTCGACGGGATGCCCGGCGTCTGCAATTCTGCGAGCGCCGCTCGTTCCTGCAAGGTGTCTAGCTGTCTCCTATGAAAACCCCGCTGTGGTTCCCGCAAAGTTTCTTCTCCCGCACCCTTTGGCTGGTGCTGATCGTCGTTCTGTTTTCCAAGGCACTCACGCTGGTTTATCTGTTGATGAACGAGGACGTGCTGGTAGACCGGCAATACAGCCACGGTGTCGCCCTGACGCTGCGCGCCTATTGGGCAGCTGACCCTGAGAATCGCGAAAAAATCGCCAAGGCCGCCACGCTTGTACGCGTGGCGGGCGCGGGTGTGCCGGAGGGCGAGCAGCATTGGCCCTACAGTGAAATCTACCAGCGCCAGATGCAGGCCGAACTGGGTGAGGACACCGAGGTGCGGCTGCGCATGCATGTGTCGCCGGCGTTATGGGTACGCGCGCCAAGCCTGGGCGAAGATTGGCTGAAGGTGCCGTTGTACCCGCATCCGTTGCGGGGGCAGAAGATCTGGAACGTATTGGGCTGGTTCCTGGCGATCGGGCTGCTTTCAACGGCGTCGGCGTGGATTTTCGTGCGCCAGCTCAACCAGCCGCTCAAGCGCCTGGTGTTTGCCGCCCGCCAACTCGGTCAGGGGCGCAGTGTGCGCCTGCCGGTCAGCGATACGCCCAGCGAGATGACCGAGGTGTACGGTGCGTTCAACCAGATGGCGGAGGACGTCGAACAGGCCGGGCGCGAACGCGAGTTGATGCTGGCTGGGGTGTCCCATGACCTGCGTACACCGTTGACGCGACTGCGCTTGTCTCTGGAATTGATGGGCAACCATACCGACCTCACCGATGACATGGTCCGCGACATTGAGGACATGGACGCAATTCTCGACCAGTTCCTGGCGTTTATCCGCGATGGCCGTGATGAGGTGGTAGAGGAGGTCGACCTGACCGACCTGGTACGTGAGGTGGTCGCGCCCTACAACCAGAACGGCGAACAGGTGCGCATGCGCCTGGAGCCGATCCAGCCGTTTGCGTTGCGTCGAGTGTCGATGAAGCGCCTGTTGAACAACTTGATTGGCAACGCCTTGCACCACGCAGGTTCAGATGTGGAAGTCGCGGCGTACGTGTCTGGCGACAGCACTGCGCCTTACGTGGTGCTGAGCGTGATGGACCGGGGCGCGGGCATCGACCCAGACGAGTTGGAAGGGATCTTCAACCCCTTCACCCGTGGCGACCGTGCCCGGGGGGGTAAGGGAACCGGGCTGGGATTGGCGATTGTGCGGCGGATTGCCTCGATGCATGGCGGCAATGTCGAGTTGCGCAACCGCGAAGAGGGTGGCCTGGAAGCACGTGTGCGCTTGCCGCTTGGCCTGATGCTACCCCGAGATGCGGTCTAAGCAACAACCCAGTCCATATGTGGGAGCGGGCTTGCCTGCGATGAGGTCGGCACATTCAACATTGTAGTTGAGTGAACCGCCGCTATCGCAGGCAAGCCCGCTCCCACACTTGTTTTATAGCGCTTGATAGGTCGAGTGCCTTCAACCCTTGCCTTTGGTCCTGGTCATATTCGGCCCACCATTCTTTTCCAGATGTTGAATGATGATCCCCGCCACATCCTTCCCTGTGGTGGTCTCAATACCTTCCAGGCCTGGCGATGAGTTCACCTCCATCACCAGCGGCCCATGGTTGGACCGCAGGATGTCCACACCCGCCACACTCAACCCCATCACCTTGGCTGCCCGTAGTGCGGTCATACGCTCTTCAGGGGTGATCTTGATCAGGCTGGCGCTGCCGCCACGGTGCAGGTTGGAGCGGAACTCACCCGGCTTGGCCTGGCGCTTCATCGCCGCAATCACCTTGTCACCCACCACGAAGCAGCGGATATCTGCACCGCCGGCTTCCTTGATGTATTCCTGCACCATGATGTTCTGCTTGAGCCCCATGAAAGCCTCGATCACGGACTCCGCCGCCGTCGCGGTTTCACACAGCACCACACCGATGCCCTGGGTGCCTTCCAGCACTTTGATCACCAGCGGCGCGCCATTGACCATGTCGATCAGGTCGGGGATGTCGTCGGGGGAGTGGGCAAAGCCGGTAACGGGCAGGCCGATTCCGCGTCGCGACAGCAACTGCAGCGAGCGCAACTTGTCGCGCGAGCGAGCAATGGCCACCGATTCGTTAAGGGGGAACACCCCCATCATTTCGAACTGGCGCAACACCGCACAGCCGTAGAACGTCACCGACGCGCCGATACGGGGGATGACGGCATCAAACCCTTCCAGCGGCTTGCCCCGGTAGTGGATCTGCGGCTTGTGACTGGCAATGTTCATATAGGCCCGCAACGTGTCGATCACCACCATTTCGTGGCCACGTTCGGTGCCGGCCTCAACCAGGCGGCGGGTGGAATACAGACGCGGGTTTCGCGACAGCACAGCAATCTTCATGCAGCACCTGGGGCAGAAATAGTAGAGACCGGGAACACCGGCTTGTCTTGAACGTACTTGATACCGGGATTGACCACCAACTGGCCGTCAATCAGCGCCTTGGAGCCCAGCAACAGGCGGTAGCGCATGGCCTTGCGACAGGCCAGGGTGAACTCCACACGCCAGACCCGATCACCCATCGCCAGCGTGGTGCTGATGACATAGCGCACCTGCGCATGGCCGTTCGAACTCTTGATGGTTTTCATCGTTACCAGGGGCGCTTCGCAGCGACGGTGGCGCAGTTGCACCACGCTGCCCAGGTGCGCGGTAAAACGCACCCATTTCTCGCCATCGCGCTCGAATGGTTCGATGTCGGTGGCGTGCAGGCTTGAGGTACTCGCACCCGTGTCGATCTTCGCGCGCAGGCCTGCCACTCCCAAGTCGGGAAGTGCCACCCACTCACGCAGACCCACAACGGTCAAATGGTCAAATGTCTTCAATATGGATAACCGATCAATTCGCCCAGGCCTGAGGGGAAACCTCGGCCAGGGCCTTGAATGCAGGCCTGGCGAACCAGTAACCCTGCATCAGAAATATTCCGCAGTCGGACAGGAAGTCACGCTCGCCGGCACTTTCGATGCCTTCGGCGATGACAGTAACCCCCAACTGCTCACAGATTGTGACAATCCCCTGGACGATGACTTGACGGACACGATCCTTATCGACATCACGGATCAGCGCCATGTCGAGTTTGATCAGGTCAGGTTGGAAATCGGCCAGCAGGTTCAGCCCCGAATAGCCCGCGCCGAAATCGTCGATGGCGGTCTTGAAGCCGAATTCGCGGTATTCACGCAGAATATTCGTCAAATGGCGATTGTTATCTACGTGCTCGCTTTCCAAGGTCTCGAAAATCAGCTGGTCTAGCGGGAAATTATGCGCGCGCGCCGCCTCCAAGGTGCTACGGATGCACAATTCCGGACGGTATACGGCATTGGGCATGAAGTTGATCGAAAGATGGGTTTGCATGCCCAGGGCCGACGCCCCGGCGATGGCCTGTGTTCGACAGCGTTGGTCGAACCGGTAGCGGTTGCTTTCGTTGACCTGGTCCAGCACCGACAACGCGCCTTCGCCGTGCGGGCCGCGCACCAGGGCTTCATGGGCAAAGATCGAGTGGTCCCGAAGGTCTACGATAGGCTGGTAAGCGAACGCGAAATCGAACCCCAGGGGCTCGCTTTGCTGGCAACCCACGCAACGCTGGTTGGGCGAGGTGAGTGAAGGGGGGAATTCGGTCACAGCGTATCCTCGCGAAAACAGGGTGCTACCTGGCGTATCTTAGGTGAGCCTTGGGGTTTATGCGTCGAAGGGTTTCAACGGTAAAGTTGCGACATTTTTCAGAGCGAGGAATTCAAGTGGCTCAAAAGCAGGAAGAGGAAGAAAAGGTCCGTCTGGACAAGTGGCTGTGGGCCGCGCGTTTCTATAAGACCCGTGCCCTGGCGAAGGCCGCTATCGAGAGCGGCAAGGTTCATCATCGTGGCGAGCGCTGCAAGCCAGGCAAAGAGCCACGTGTCGGTGATGAGTTTCAGATTCGTACCGGTTTCGACGAAAAGACCGTGGTGGTTCAGGCGCTTTCCATTGTGCGTCGCGGGGCGCCTGAAGCGCAGGCGCTGTACACCGAGACGGAGGCCAGCGTTGCCAAGCGCGAAAACGCGGCAGCCATGCGCAAGGCGGGCGCCACCGGCATGACTACCGATGGCAAGCCGAGCAAGAAGCAGCGCCGCGACCTGTTCAAGTTCCGCGGCAGTGGCAATGACGATTAGCGCCGCAGGCGAGTCGTTATGGGGGGCGAACGGGCTGGTTGTGGCAGCCCACTCGCCACCGTTCAGTTATTGGGGCGAGTTCATGACGCTCAGGCGGCCGATCACCGGCACCCGCTGGAACAGCCCGAACACCGGCGCCGTCACACGCAACAACCCACCCGATACTTTCGCCGCAAACGGTGTGTAATACCCCCATCCCAGCGCCAACAGCGCCAGCAGTACGCCGCCGATGTAATCGTCCTGACCCCAATGCGCGCCCGCCACCAGGCGCGGCATCATGAACAGCAGCGCCAGGCCCCAGATCACCAGCACCTGGCTGAAGCGCTTGGCGAACACGGTCATGAACATCGCCCAGATCAACAAGACCGAAGCGTGATCCCCCGGGAAACTCTGGCTCGAACGGTCCTTCAGTTCCCAGGTCTTCTCCAGCCCCGGGAAATAGTCGCTCATCTGGATCGCCCCGCTGATAACCATTGACGGGCTACTGTGTTGCCAGCCCATCTGCGCCGCGAGTTTGGAAAACAGCATGCGGATAAACAGCAACAGCAGCAGAATGCCGACAAAACCTAACAGTGCCTGGCGCACCTGCACGGCCTTGAACACCCATTCTCCCCGGATCAGCAGCGCCAGCAGAATCACCCCGACTACCGCATCAAAAGGCCGCAAACTGGCGACAGCCCACACATGCAGCCATGCCGGGTTGCTCGCCAGCGGGTCATTGAGCAGATGAAACAGCCACTCGTCGAAAATCACACACAGCATCTGGCCCGTGGGCCACAGCCAAAAACACAGCAGTCCGATAGCGAGTAGATTGCAAAGAGCCCATTGCCGGAGGTTCCACTTGGCTTGGAACAAACCCGGATTGTTCATAAACTGTCCCTCTTCGCTCTATGAAGCTCTCTGTTTCCAGGAGAAAGCCGCACCAATATGGTGCTAAAGCGTTTAATTTTATAAACCTTGTAATCATTTTGTCATCCATTCAGATACCCAGACCTATGACTGATCTACCGGATACCGACTTCACCCAACGCTTCATCTTCGACGAGACCGACGCCCGCGGCGAACTGGTCTCGCTGGAGCGCAGCTATGCCGAAGTCCTCGCCAAGCACCCCTATCCGGAGCCGGTCGCGCAACTGCTCGGCGAGTTGATGGCGGCCGCTGCGTTGCTGGTGGGCACCATGAAGTTCGACGGTTTGCTGATCCTGCAGGCGCGCTCCGAAGGGCCGGTGCCGATGCTGATGATCGAATGCTCCAGCGAGCGCGAAATCCGCGGGCTGGCCCGTTACGAAGCTGACCAGATTGCCCCGGATGCGAGCTTGTCCGACCTGATGGCCAACGGCGTGCTGGCGATTACCGTCGACCCGACTGAAGGCCAGCGCTACCAGGGCATCGTCGATCTGGACGGCGAAACCCTGTCGGACTGCTTCACCAACTATTTCGTGATGTCTCAACAGGTAGGCACCAAGTTCTGGCTCAACGCCGATGGCAAGCGCGCCCGTGGCCTGCTGTTGCAGCAATTGCCGGCCGACCGCATCAAGGATGACGATGAGCGCACCGATAGCTGGCGCAAGTTGACCGCCCTGGCCGGCACCTTGACGGCTGAAGAGCTGCTGGGCCTGGACAACGAAACCATCCTGCACCGCCTGTACCACGAGGAGGCCGTGCGCCTGTTCGACGCACAGGGCCTGCGCTTCCATTGCAGCTGCTCGCGCGAGCGTTCGGCCAATGCCCTGGTGAGCCTGGGCCTGGAGGATGCGCAGGAATTGGTCGTGGAGCACGGTGGCCATATCGAGATCGACTGCCAGTTCTGCAACCAGCGCTACCTGTTCGATGCGGCCGATGTCGCCCAATTGTTCGCCGGCGCAGGCATCGACACCCCTTCCGACACCCGCCACTAAAACGTTTAAGCACAGGTGAATCACCTGACAAATGCCGGATTAGCGCTGTTCTGACGGGAGGGCCCTACTCTTTTTGGGCTTTTCTGGCATAATCCGGCCCACTTTTTTCGCGGTAGTAGTGCGCAACTTTCTACTACAAAACGTTTGGAGCACTCGGCCTCAGGCCGACGGGGAACCTCATGACGCAAGCCAATAACGCCGTATACACCGATCTGAGTGTTGACGATCTGGTCAAAGAAGCCCTGCAGCGCGGTGAAGGCGTGCTTGCCGATACTGGCGCGCTGGTCGTCGAAACCGGTCACCGTACCGGCCGTTCGCCAGTCGACCGTTTCATCGTTGAAGAGCCCTCCACCCAGGACTCCATTGCCTGGGGCCCGATCAACCGCAAGTTCCCGGCCGACAAGTTCGATGCCCTGTGGAGCCGTGTAGAAGCATTCAACAACGCGCAAGAGCATTTCGTTTCCCATGTTCACGTAGGGGCTGCCGAAGACCACTACCTGGCCGTGAAAATGACCACCCAGACTGCCTGGCAGAACCTGTTCGGTCGTTGCCTGTTCATCAACCCGGCCCAGTACAACCCGGCCGGTCGTGAAGAGTGGCAAGTGCTCAACGTCGCCAACTTCGAATGCGTGCCAGAGCGTGACGGCACCAACTCCGACGGTTGCGTGATCCTCAACTTCGCACAGAAAAAAGTCCTGATCGCTGGCATGCGCTACGCCGGTGAAATGAAAAAAGCCATGTTCTCGGTGCAGAACTTCCTGCTGCCGGCTTCCGACGTACTGCCAATGCACTGCGCCGCCAACATTGGCGAAGCAGGCGACGTGACCCTGTTCTTCGGTCTGTCGGGTACGGGTAAAACCACCCTGTCCGCCGATGAAAGCCGTTACCTGATCGGTGACGACGAACACGGCTGGGGCGAAGGCGTGGTGTTCAACATCGAAGGCGGTTGCTATGCCAAGTGCATCGACCTGTCCGAGAAGAACGAGCCGGTGATCTGGAAGGCCATCAAGCATGGCGCCGTGCTGGAAAACGTCGTGATCGACGATGCCAAGCACGCCGACTACACCAACGTCAGCCTGACCCAGAACAGCCGCGCCGCCTACCCGTTGGAGCACGTTGCCAAGCGTTCCGAGAAGAACCTGGGCGGCGAGCCGAACGCTGTGATCTTCCTGACCTGCGACCTGACCGGCGTACTGCCGCCCGTGTCGATTCTCAGCGAAGAACAAGCGGCCTACCACTTCCTGTCCGGCTACACCGCACTGGTGGGTTCGACTGAAATGGGGTCGGGCGGCGGTATCAAGTCGACCTTCTCCACCTGCTTCGGCGCACCGTTCTTCCCGCGTCCGGCTGGCGAATACGCTGAGCTGCTGATCAAGCGCATCCGCGGTTTCGGCTCCAAGGTCTACCTGGTCAACACCGGCTGGACTGGCGGCGGCTACGGCGTCGGCAAGCGTTTCAACATCCCGACCACTCGCGGCGTCATCGCGGCGATCCAGAGCGGTGCGTTGATCGGTGCTGAAACCGAACACCTCGACACCATCAACCTCGACGTGCCATTGGCCGTACCGGGCGTTGAGACTGGCCTGTTGAACCCACGCAACACCTGGGCTGACAAGGCTGCTTACGATGAAGCGGCGAAGGCACTGGCGGGTCTGTTCATCGAGAACTTCAAGAAGTTTGAAGTGAGCGATGCGATCAAGGCCGCGGGTCCCAAGTTGTAAGATTCGATCGTTGTGAAAAAGCCGCCTCTCGTGGGCGGCTTTTTTGTGGGCGTCACCTCAGTCGGCGATGTGCAACACCACGGCGCCGACCAGTACGAGCACTACCCCAAGCACCTGCACCGCCGACAGACGCTCCTTGAAAAACACAAACCCCAAGATCGCCGCAATGCCTCCCGACAACGTACTGATCACCGTCACCACCGACACCGACCCCGCCATCGCGCCCCACGAAAACGCCGAAAACCCGCCCAGGTTCATCACGCTCGCACCGGTCAGCGTCGCGCAGTTTTTCAGCGGTGGGATCTTCAGGCCATCCTTGATCTTCACCACCATCACCACCAGTACGCACAGGCCCACCAAGTAACCCAGCCAGAGCATGGCGATTGGCCCCAACGCCGGCAGTGTGTAGCGGCCCTGCAGCCAGAAGCTGGTGCCGTAGAGCAATGCGGCGAGCATGGCGTAGGCAATGGACAGGCGTGGGTTGTTGTGGGGGATGTCGTTGTCCTTGTGCATGCTGGAGAGGGTCACGCCGATGACGCACAGCGCGATGCAGCCCAGTTGCGTCAGGTTGATGTGTTCTCCACTGGCCCATGACAGCAGTGTGGTCACTACGCCGTAGGACGTCACCAGCGGCGCTACGAGGGCGGCTTTACCCAGCGCGAACGCCTTGGACAGCGCGAGTGCGCCGGACACGGTGAGCAGGGCCGCAGCGATGCCCAGCAGCCAGACGCTCAGCGGGGCATCGAGGGACTTGAACAGGAAGCTTGGAAGGATGACCAGCAGCAGGGTCATGATCAGTAACCCCAGCGCTTGGCCGAAGTACACCGCGCGTTTAACGCCGACGGCGCGGGCATTGAGACCTACGAGAAAATCCGTACCGCCCCAGAGCAGGGCGGCCAGCAGGCCCATTGTTACGTCCATGTAAGGTCCCTTTTTATGGCTCTAATCGCCAGATTAACGCATAACCCCTGTGGGAGCGGTGTTCTTGGGATCAGCTCAGGTTTTCCAGCGTCTGTGTGTCCCAGCTGTGGGTCTTGATGGCCAGGTAGAGCATGCCGATGGTCAGCGGCACTTTTTCGCCGCGCCCCTTGGCCCGGCGTTTGAGGAACACATCGAACACCGGCGGGTTGAAGTAACGATAAGTGTCGTAGTCGCCCAGGTCGAGGGCAAATTCCTGTTCCAGCGCTTCCATCAGTTGCTTGGCCTCGCTGCCGTCACAGCCGAGGTCGAAATTGAGTGAGGTTTGCAGGCGGATCGTCTTGTGTTTCGGCAGGCCGATTTCTTCGTGCAGCAGTTGCAAGAGTTGCTGCATGACGGGGTCTTCGGGGAGGTTGGGGGCGAGGTTCATGGTGGGGGCACACAGGAGTGGGTGAGGGGGCTTATTGCGCCTGGGGCGGTATTTGTTTCGGGTGATGAAGAGTGCCAAGCCTATCAAGATTAGGGCGAGAGGTAAGCGTTGGATGTTAAGGAAGATGACCACGGAGGGTCGACATAACAACAGGAATGACCCCGTTACGAGGAGGGTAATAGCGAAACGCTTTCTTAGCGTGCAGTCAGTGATTTTGTAATACAGCAGTAGAGAGAGGGCAAAGAACAGCGCTGTTTGTAGGTAAAGCCATTCGCTGTGGCTCATTTAAGTACACATGCATGGAGCAGCTTGAACGCTGAGGTCTGCGCTTCTGGCAAGCCAAGGGCAGCGCGTGCATCCTGGCCCCTGGGCATCACAGTGACGCGACTCACTGTGAAGGTGATCCCGTAGTGGCTGAGGTGTTGAGTCCTTTCTATGTTCACGGGTTTTGTGCCGAGACAGTGGTGAGGACGCTATTTTCGGTCAGCTGCGGGCAACTTCTATAGAGGGGTGAGCGGTTGTTATATGCAGTTTGGGAAAAGGATGTCGCAGCGTTTGGAGATTTCTTACAGCTGTTTCCGGTATTTACGGCTTGGCGGCGACTCAACAGGTAAAAAAGCCAATTAGGGGCGTCGGGATTGCCCGCGATGGCAGTGGGTCAGGTATGAAATTGCCGCGTGATACTCCGTTCCTGCGACTACCTCGGAATGTTCCCACTTCGGCCCTAGGCCATCCCCTCCCTGTGTATCATCCTGTCTCTTTTTTCCTTGCGACCTTTCTCGATTCGCTGAGATTCCCGGGCTATGTTTTTGAGCCAACTCAGCGGTCAATGGAGTGACAGCCTATGCACGACACCCTCCAGCAGGTCTTTGGTTATCCACAGTTTCGTCTGGGCCAGGAAGAAACGGTCAGCGCCGTACTGGCCGGTCGTTCGGCAGCGGCGATTTTCCCCACGGGTTCGGGCAAGTCCCTTTGTTACCAGCTCTCGGCGGTATTGCTGCCGCATCTGACGTTGGTGGTGTCGCCGCTGTTGGCGCTGATGCAGGACCAGCTCGGCTTTTTGCAGCGCCATGGGATTTCGGCGGGCAGTATCGATTCGGCCCAGAGCCGCGAGGAGGCCAATGAGGTGATGGCCCGTGCGCGTTCGGGCGAGCTGAAGATCCTGATGATTTCGGTGGAGCGCTTGAAGAACGAGCGCTTTCGTAACTTTCTGCAAAGCGTGCAGATTTCGCTGCTGGTGGTGGATGAGGCGCACTGTATTTCCGAGTGGGGCCACAATTTCCGTCCGGACTATTTGAAACTCCCAGACTACCAGCGTCAGTTCAAGATCCCCCAAGCGCTGCTGCTGACGGCTACCGCCACGCCCAAGGTGATTGCCGACATGCAGGCCAAGTTCGCCATTGCGCCGGACGACGTGGTCACCACGGGCTTCTACCGGCCCAACCTCAACTTGTTGGTGGAACCGGTGAGCGGTGCCGACAAGCGTCGGCGCCTGGTCCAGTGGATGAGCGAGCGTGCCGATCAGCCCAGTATCGTCTACGTCACCTTGCAGAAAACCGCCGAGCAGATTGCCGAGCACCTGAACCGCAACGGCATCCAGGCCGAGGCTTACCACGCCGGCTTGCCCCACGATAAACGCGAGGGCATCCAGCAGCGCTTCATGGGCGGGCGCTCCAATTGCATTGTTGCCACCATCGCGTTTGGCATGGGCATCGACAAGAGTGATATCCGCAACGTGGTGCATTTCGACCTGCCCAAGTCCATCGAGAACTACAGCCAGGAAATCGGCCGCGCGGGGCGTGATGGGCAGCCGTCCGACTGCCTGGTCTTGGCCAATCGCGACAGCCTCAATGTGCTGGAAAACTTTGTCTTCGGCGACACGCCCGAGCAGGAGGGCATTCGCCGGGTGCTGCAGGAGTTGCAGGCGGCACGCAGCGAAGGACAGTGGGAATTCTTGCTGAGGTCGCTGTCGGACCACAGCAATATCCGCGAGCTGCCCTTGAAGACACTGCTGGTGCAGTTGGAGCTCAAGGGTGTGATCGCGCCGCGCTATGCGTTCTATGCCGAGTACCGTTTCAAATACCTGATCGAGCCTGAGGCATTGCTGGCGCGTTTCTCTGGCGAGCGACAGCAGTTCGTGGCGGCGATCATCCAGGGATGCAAACGGGCGAAGACCTGGGCAACGGTGGACTTCGATGCGCTTTATCAACAGCACAATGCCGAGCGCAACCGCGTGGTGAAGGCGCTGGATTACTTCCAGGAGCAGGGCCTGATCGAGCTGGAAAGCAAGCAGATGACCGAGGTCTACAGCCTGCTGGATACCGACTTCGATCCACAGGTGCTGAGCGAGGCGTTATACATGGGCTTCAAGCAGCACGAGGTGGGGGAGGTCGCACGGATTCACGCCATGCTCGACCTGTTCGCCACCGAGCACTGCCTGGGGCAACGCCTGGCGCAGTACTTTGGCGATGAAAACGCACCCCAGCGTTGCGGGCATTGCTCGGTGTGCCACGGGCATGTAGCGCACCTGCCTCCACCGCCGCGCCTGCCGCCGCTTGTGGATAAAAATTTCATGGGGCTGTGCGGTGATTTTATCCACAGGCATCATGAGCACACGGGCCAATTGCCTGGGGCGGAACGCCTGACGCGTTTCCTTCTGGGTATCAGCGTGCCGTTGTTTACCAAGTTGAAGGCGCGGGGCATTCCGGGTTCCGCTGCACTGGAAGATTACCCGTACGCCGAGGTACGCGAGTGGGTCCAGACCCATTTGGATGATCTGTAACTCACTTTCACGAGATGACCCGATGCCTGATTCAGTGCCACAACGTGCCGATTACCTCCACTTCCAGCCGATCATCACGCGGTGGCACGACAATGATGTGTATGGCCATGTGAACAACGTGACCTACTACAGCTTTTTCGACACGGCGGTGAATACCTACCTGATCGAACAAGGCGGGTTGGATATCCATGACGGTGATGTGGTGGGGTTTGTCGTGAGTTCGGCGTGTGATTATTTCGCCTCGGTCGCTTTTCCCGAGCGCATCGACATCGGCCTGCGGGTAGGCAAGTTGGGCAATAGCTCAGTGCAGTATGAGTTGGCGGTGTTCAAGGCGGGCGAGGAGGAAGCCTGCGCGGCGGGGCGATTTGTGCATGTGTTCGTGGATCGCGCGTCGAACCAGCCGGTGACGATACCGGGGATGTTGCGCGAGGCATTGCAGCGGTTGGTGGCCTGACGCATTTTTTGCATGCGGTGAAAGCCAGGCTTGCCCGCGACAGCGGTGGGTCAGGTCAATCAGTGTGGCCTGACACGACGCAATCGCGGGCAAGCCCGGTTCCCACAAGGGGCTGTGGTGTTGTTTGAATGGCTGACTTACCGGTGAAGGTAGTGATGCTTGTTCTTGCGATGCCCATAGGCATGACCACGTCCACGGTGATCATCGCGGTCATAACGACGGTTATCGCGCCCACGATAACGACGATCGTCGTCATCGCTCTTGTTGCCCATGTAGTTACCCAGCGCACCACCAGCGCCACCACCGGCGGCTGCGCCGATCAGGCTGCCGGTATTGCCGCCCATGCTGCGGCCTACCACGTTGCCGCCTGCTGCGCCCAGGGCGCCACCGATGGCTGCTTCGCCACGACTGCGCTTGTCGGCGCCGACCGCACTGCCGCCCGCGCCACCCAAGGCTGCGCCAATAGCCGAACCGGTGTTACCGCCTATCTGTTGGCCGACAACCGAACCGAGTACCCCGCCTAATGCGCCGCCCACACCGGCTTCGGTGGTGCCACCGGCCATGGCTGCGCCACTGACCAGGCCAAGGGACAACAAGAGAATCGAGGAGAACTTCATAGAGAGACCTCAAGAGGATGACGGCGCGATCCTGAGGCTGTGTCGAGATTGTGACAATAGAAATCCGACCAGTAGCACGAGTTGTACACAATTCTCTAAGTTACTGTTTTAGCTGGGGAACTTAAGTCAATTTAGCGAGTCTTTAGTTACTTCGGAAAGGCCGCTTTTATGCAAAAGCGGCCTTTTTTTGTGCCCGGATTTTCTACGGCAATCTGCTTTTTCGTGGTGAGCGGGCTTGCCCCTGTCATGACAGCCCGCCGGATTTTCGTCAGGCCGAACGCGCCATGATCAGCCCAGTCTCACTCGCTGCTTCCAAGCGGATCGCCACGAATTTCGACGTCGGCGTATGGCTGCCATCCCCGGTGCTTTCCAGTGGCACCAGCGGGTTGACTTCCGGGTAATAGGCCGCCGCCTGGCCAGCCGGAATATCAAACGCCAGCAAGGTAAAGCCCTTCACGCGACGCTCACGGCCGTCTTCCCACAGTGACACGATGTCTGCCTTCTGCCCCGGCTTGAAGCCCAGGCGGATGATGTCGGCTTCGTTGACGAACAGCACATCGCGCTGGCCCTTGACCCCGCGATAGCGGTCATCCAGGCCATAGATCGTAGTGTTGTACTGATCGTGGGAGCGCATCGACTGCATGATCAGGTCCGGCACGCGGCCAGTGGCGTGGGTGCGCTCGTGGATCAAATCCTTGGGCAGGATGTTCGGGCGGAAGTTGGCACGGCCCGACGGGGTGTTCCAGCGGCGCACACCTGCGGAGTTGCCCAGGTAGAAGCCGCCCGGATTTTTGATCTTCTCGTTGAAGTCCTTGAAGCCCGGAATGGTATCGGCGATCAGGTCGCGGATGCGGCTGTAGTCAGCCACCAGCCAGTTCCAATCCACCGGTTTGCTGCCCAGGGTCGCGGCGGCGATGCCTGCCAGGATGGCCGGCTCGGATTTCATCAAATTCGACAGCGGCTGCAGTTGGCCATTGGAGGCGTGGACCATGCTGAACGAGTCTTCCACCGTCACCGCTTGCGGGCCTTCGGCCTGGATGTCGATGTCGGTACGGCCCAGGCACGGCAGGATCAGCGCGTCTTTGCCGTGCATCAGATGGCTGCGGTTGAGCTTGGTGCTGATCTGCACGGTCAGGTCGCAACTGCGCAGCGCTTCGAAGGTGCGTGGGCTGTCCGGCGTGGCTTGGGCAAAGTTGCCGCCCAGGCCGATGAAAACCTTGGAGCGGCCTTCGAGCATGGCGTGAATCGCTTCGACCACGTTGTGCCCGTTTTCTCGCGGCACCTGGAACTGAAAACGACGGTCGAGGGCGTCCAGGAACGCTACCGGTGGGCGCTCGTTGATGCCCATGGTGCGGTCGCCCTGCACGTTACTGTGGCCACGCACGGGGCACAGCCCGGCGCCAGGACGGCCGATGTTGCCGCGCAGCAGCATCAGGTTGGCGATTTCCTGGATGGTCGGCACCGAGTGGCGGTGCTGGGTAATGCCCATCGCCCAGCACATGATCACGTTCTTGCCTTTGGCATACATGCGCGCTGCTTGCTCGATCTCGACCAGGGACAGGCCGGACTGCTCGACGATTTCTTCCCAGGAGGTGTCGTCGATCTTGCCCAGGTAATCAAGCACGTTGGCGGTGTGTTCGTTGAGGAAGTCGTGGTCGAACACGGCCTCCTTGCCTTCGGCCTGTGCCTGGCGTTCCCACAGCAACAGGAACTTGGCCATGCCGCGCAGGATAGCCATGTCACCACCCAGCGCCGGGCGGAAGTAGGCGGTGTTGGTCGGCTTGTCGCCATTGGTGAGCATTTCCAGCGGGTGTTGCGGATGCTGGAAGCGCTCCAGGCCGCGCTCTTTCAGGGGGTTGATACACACCACTTGGGCGCCGCGTTTAACTGCTTCGCGCAACGGTTCGAGCATGCGCGGATGGTTGGTGCCTGGGTTCTGGCCCCAGACGAAAATCGCATCGGCGTGTTCGAAGTCATCAAAGGTCACGGTGCCTTTGCCGACACCCACGCTTTGCGCCAGGGCGACGCCGCTGGCTTCGTGGCACATGTTCGAGCAATCCGGGAAGTTGTTGGTGCCGTAGGCGCGCACGAACAGCTGGTACAGGTACGCCGCTTCGTTGCTGGCGCGTCCCGAGGTGTAGAACTCGGCCATGTTCGGGCTTGGCAGGGCATTGAGGTGCTTGCCGACGAGGTCGAATGCCGCGTCCCAACTGATGGGTTTGTAGCGGTCGGTCTCGGCGTCATAGCGCATCGGCTCGGTCAGGCGACCCTGGTATTCCAGCCAATAGTCGCTCTGCTCCAGCAGGGCGGTGACACTGTGCTTGGCGAAGAATGCACCATCGACACGGCGTTTGGTGGCTTCCCAGTTCACCGCCTTGGCGCCGTTTTCGCAGAACTTGACCATGCCGCTTTCCGGCGAGTCGCCCCAGGCGCAGCCCGGGCAGTCGAAGCCGCCGTTCTGGTTGGTCTTGAGCATCATGCGCAGGTTTTTCAGCGCGTTATCGCTGGTCAGCCAGGCTTGCGCCACGCTGATCAGCGCCCCCCAGCCACCGGCCGGGCCTTTGTAGGGCTTGTAGCGCGGGGTTGGGGTTTGGTCGGCTTGATGATGATTGCTCACGGCTGGTTCTCCATCGCAGGGCTGTAGACCCGCGGCGCACTTTTCTGCGGCAGGTGGATGAGATTGAGGTTATGCCGGCGCGCCCATTGCAGGGCCAGGCCGGTGGGCGACGACAGGCTCACCAGGGTCTGGATGCCCGCGCGCAGGACTTTCTGGATCAGCTCCAGGCTGCAACGACTTGTCACAATCGCCAGGCCGCCTTCGGTCGGAATCTGTTGGCGGATCAGCGCGCCGATCAACTTATCCAGGGCGTTGTGTCGGCCGATGTCTTCGCGGCCCAGCACCAACTCGCCCTGGCCGTTCATAAACACTGCCGCATGCACGGCGCCGCTGTATTGGCCCAGTGGCTGAAACGCGCTGATGCGTTGGCGCAGGCCATCGAGCCATTCGGCGGGCGGCAGAGGCGCGCCAGGCAGCACTTGAAGGTTCGGCAGAGCCTGCTCGACCGCTTCTACGCCGCACAGGCCACAACCGCTGGTGCCAGCGAGTTGGCGGCGCTGTTGCTTGAGGTTCCAGAACGCACGGCTGGAAATCTGCACCTGCGCATACTGGGTAGCGCCCGATCCGCTGAGGTTTAGGTCATAAATATCGCTAACGTCGGCGATAATGCCGCTACCGAGGCTGAAGCCAACAATGAAGTCTTCCAGGTCCGTCGGTGTCACCAACATCACCGCTTGGCTGATGTCGTTGTAGGCGATCGCCAACGCCACCTCTTCGGCCAGCGCAGTGCTGGCAAATGCTGTGTGTTCGAGATTGCAATACTGGTAGCTCTGGCTGGCGGCGGGCGCTGGCGTTTCAAGAGCGGGCGCCGCGCAGACTGGGCGCTGGGCGTTCATGGGGCAGTACCACCGACGGATTGATCAGTGTTTAGACTAGGCGCGACAAAGCGTCGCGTCTAATTGCCAGTACTGATCTATCGATAGATGACGTCGATCAAGAGTCTTTTTGCGATTTTTGATACAGCGCGAAACACGCCTCGGCAAGCGCTGAGCGCGGTGCGCTGCGGCGCATGATCAGTCCAAGGCGCGCCAAGGTGTGGGCGTCTTCGATCGGCTGCAGGCGCAAGTGCTCAGTGAGTGCATCCAGGCCACCGTCCAGTGGCATGACGGCGCAGCACAGGCCGCCGTGCACGGCTTGCAACAACTGATGGACGGCATCGGTCTGCAGCAGCGGTTGCGGGTTGAGCCCACGGCTGTGGAAGTTGTGGTCGATGGACTGGCGAAAGTGCATGCCGCTGGTGAGCATGCCCAATGGCAACTCAATCAAGGCCTCCCAGCTCAGCGGCGTGTCTCCAAAGCTGAAGAAACGCTGATCGTAGAGCAGGCCCATGCGGGTTTCGCCCAAGGCCAGCGAGTCGAAGCGTTCAGTGTCCAAACGCTCCAGGTAGGACACGCCCAGGTCCAGCCGATTGCTCGCCAGTTGCTCCAGGATCTGTTCGGAGCTGAGTGCCGACAGTTCAAAGCGCAGGCTCGGGTGCTCTTTATGCAGCTGCTGCATCAACGCCAAGGGATCGAAGCTCGACAGCGGCACCACGCCCAGGCGCAACGTACCCACCAGGTTGCCGCGACAGGCCGCCGCTTCGGCCTGCAGGCCGTCATACGCCGCCAGTACCGTGCGTGCCCAGGCCAGCACGCGTTCGCCCGGCGCGGTGAACCCTTCGAAGCGCTGGCCGCGGTTAACCAGGGGAAGATCAAGCTCTTCTTCAAGGCTGCGCAGGCGCATCGACAGTGTCGGTTGGGTGATGTGGCAACGCGCCGCCGCCTGGCCGAAGTGACGGGTCTCGTCGAGGGCGATGAGGAATTTCAGCTGTTTGATGTCCATCTTCGCTCCAGGCTTATTCCAATGGCGGTGGATTCTAGCGCGTTTGGGTCTTTGGTCGGGTCGGAACCCAAGTCTTGGCGACTGGTCTAGTCTTGGGCATCAGGAACTCAAATCCAAGGAGAGCGCACCATGAGTATTTTCAGCTTTATCAAGGAAGCCGGCGAAAAGATTGTCGACCTGTTGACGCCGGGTAACGCCAACGCCAGTCAACAATTGAAGGACCACGTCGCCAAGGTGGGGCTGGGTAGCCCGAATGTGCACACCACAGTGGAGGGCGACAAGGTCACCGTGACGGGTGAAGTCGCGACCCAAGAAGAGAAAGAGAAGATCCTGCTGGCACTGGGCAATATTGCCGGTGTGGCAAGCGTGGATGACCAGATCACCGTATCCGGCGGGACTGTTGCCGCCGCCCGTTTCGTCGTGGTGAAGAAGGGCGACACCCTCAGCGCGATTTCCCTGGCGGTGTATGGCAACGCCAACCAGTTCAACAAGATCTTCGAGGCCAATACACCGATGTTGTCGCATCCGGACAAAATCTACCCAGGGCAGACATTGCGCATTCCTGAGTAAAACGCAGCGCAAAATGTGGGAGCGGGCTTGCTCGCGAAAGCGGAGTGTCAGTCACTGGATGTGTCGCTGATACACCGCATTCGCGAGCAAGCCCGCTCCACATTGGTTTAGAGCCCGGCAATGAGGTCGCGGTAGTTGTCGACCGCTGCAAATTCCCCCGTGTCCTTCGGACCCTTCTTGCTGTCCGGTTCCTTCACTGCCAGCAAATGCCCCACGCCAAATGCCTGGGCACTGCGCAGGATCGGCAACGTATCGTCGATAAACAGGCTGCGGGCGGGGTCGAAGTGGATGTCGGCTTGCAGGGCGTCCCAGAACTGCGGGTTTTCCTTGGCGAACCCGTAATCGTGGGAGCTGATCAATCGTTCGAAATACGGCGCCAGTTCAATGCGTTCCAGCTTCAATGAGAGAGAATCACGGTGAGCATTGGTGATGAGGATCACGCGCTTGCCGGCTCGTTTGATCGCCGCCAGGAAGGTGTCCGCATCCGGGCGCAGCGCAATCAGGTGAGCGGTTTCCAGCTTGAGTTCGCGCACCGGGATCTTCAGCTCTGTGCTCCAGAAATCCAGGCAATACCATTGCAACTGTCCGGCGTTACGCTCGAACAGGGGCTGCAACTCCATCTCTGCCATCGCGCGGCTTACCCCGTGCAGGTCGGCGTAACGCTGGGGCAGGTGTTCCATCCAGAAATGGTTGTCGAAATGCAGGTCGAGCAGGGTGCCGTCCATGTCCAGCAGGACAGTGTCGATGGCGTGCCAGGGCAAAGAGGGCATGGTGCGGTCTCATGTAAGTAAAGATATCCGACACAGACAATCGGAAAAGCCACGGTATAGTAACCCGATCACGCCAAGGAGCCGCTTATGCGCCAGAAACCCACCGTCCTCGCCCGCGAAATAGTCGCCAGTAGCCGTTTGTTCCGCGTGGAGGAAGTGCAATTGCGCTTTTCCAATGGCGTTGAACGGACCTACGAGCGCTTGGTGGGCCGCGGTGCCGGCTATGGCGCGGTGATGATCGTGGCGATGATCGACGCGGACCATGCGTTGCTGGTGGAAGAATACTGCGGCGGTACCGACGAATATGAATTGTCGTTGCCCAAGGGGCTGATCGAGCCCGGCGAAGATGTACTGGCGGCCGCAAACCGCGAGCTCAAGGAAGAGGCCGGCTATGGCGCACGTCAGCTGGAACACCTTACCGAGCTGTCGCTGTCGCCTGGCTATATGAGCCAGAAAATCCAGGTGGTACTGGCCACCGATCTCTATGAAGAACGCCTGGAAGGCGATGAACCTGAGCCGATGCGTGTGGACCGGGTAAACCTGCGTGAGCTGTCGTTGCTCGCGCAAAACGAGCAATTCAGCGAAGGCCGCGCCCTGGCTGCGCTGTACCTGGTACGAGACCTGTTGACCCAGCGAGGAGCGTTTATCGCATGAGCGAACTGTTTTTGGGCCATCCGTTTATTGCCCCTGTGATTGAGCTGGCACGCCAGGCCGGTGAAGTGATATTGCCGTACTGGCGCGCCGACGTGGCCGTGACCTCCAAGGCCGACGATTCCCCCGTGACCGCAGCGGATCTGGCTGCTCACCACCTGATCCTGGCGGGCCTCACCGCGCTGGATCCGAGTATTCCGGTGCTGTCCGAGGAGGACGCCGACATCGACCAGAGCGTACGCGCCGGCTGGCAGCGCTGGTGGTTGGTGGACCCCTTGGACGGCACCAAGGAATTTATCGCCGGCAGTGAAGAGTTCACCGTGAACATCGCCCTGATCGAGCAGGGACGCGTGGTGTTTGGCGTGGTGTCGATGCCCACCAGCGGCCGTTGCTACTTCGGTGGCGCCGGCTTGGGCGCCTGGCGTTCGGATGTGAATGCGGCGCCCAAGCAGATTCAAGTGCGCGAGGCCCCGGCGCTGGGCGAGTCGTTTACCGTGGTGGCCAGTCGTCGACATACCAGCCCGGAGCAGGAGCGTCTGCTGGACGGCCTGAGCGAGGGCCTGGGTGCGTTGAAGTTGGCGAATATCGGCAGCTCGTTGAAGTTCTGCCTGTTGGCCGAGGGCAGCGCCGATTGCTACCCGCGCCTGGCGCCGACTTCACAGTGGGACACGGCGGCGGCCCAGGGCGTGCTGGAAGGCGCGGGGGGCGAAGTGTTGGAGTTGAGCGGTGCGCCGTTCAGCTACCCGGCGCGGGAATCGTTGCTGAACCCGTTCTTCCTGGCATTGCCGGCGAAAGCTGCCTGGCGTGAGCGGTTGTTGACCCTGGCTCGCGCCTAGGGCCCCAGCGTATCAACAGGTGGGAGCAGGCCCGCTCCCACAGGTGCTTTGTATTGTGGCTTCTAACGGTGCAGGACGTACTGGCCGGTGAAGGCCACTGCGCGCTCCTCACTGCCCTCATTCACAATCCACGTCTCCAGCGTCAGGCGTGCGCGGCCGTAGCGCTTGTAGGTCGCCACGAACCGCTTCCATACCTTCTCCTCCGGCGCCTGGCACACCACCGTCGCGTCCCGCGTGACCGGCAGCGGGTAACTGATCTGCCCTTCCTGAATCACGATGTGGCCGTCTTCAATGCCTGCTTCGCGCAACTGCAAGTGCAGCCAGCCCCAGCCCGCCAGCACCGCGCCGCAATACAGGCTGCCGCCGAACATGGTGCTCTTGTGGTTGATGTTGGCTTGTAACGGCAGGTGCAGCTGCAATTGGCCGTGTTGCCAGTCGAGCACCTTGAGGCCCATTTCCCGGGTGAGGGGGATGTCATGGTGAAGGATGGATTCCAGGTAACGGCTGTCGCGGCTCATGGGGGCCTCTTGGCGAGTGGTGACGGTCATTCGTCGTCAGTGCTGTGGCTGGCGCTGTCGGCGAAGTTCAGGCCGTGCTTGCGCAGCTTGTCGTGCAGCGTCTTGCGCGGTACGCCCAAGGCTTCGGCCAGGCTGCGCATGGAGCTGTGGGGGCGGGTCAGTTCGGCGGCGATCAGGCTCTTTTCAAACTGCTCGACTTGCTCGCTCAGACCACCGGATGTAGAGGTCAGGACGCCAGCCGATGGGTTATCCGGCGAACTGTCCAGCGCCAGCTCCAGGCCCAGGGCGAAGCGTTCGGCGGCGTTCTGCAACTCACGCACATTGCCCGGCCAGCTGTGGCGCAGCAGCAGTGCGCGTTGGCCCGGTTGCAGTTCATGCAGTGGCAGGCCGTGGCGGCTGCTGGCTTCATCGGCGAAGTGCTGGAACAGCATCAACGCATCTTCACCGCGCTCGCGCAGCGGTGGAATGCGCAGCGGCGCGACGTTGAGGCGGTAATACAGGTCGGCACGGAAGCGGCCCTGGTCGGCGGACTGGCGCAGGTCTTCCTTGGTGGCGGCGATGATGCGGATATCCAGCGGGATCAACTGATTGCCGCCCAGGCGCTCCACCACCCGCTCCTGCAACAGGCGCAAGAGTTTGACCTGCACATCCAGGCTCATGCTTTCGATTTCATCGAGGAACAAGGTGCCGCCGTTGGCAAATTCGAACTTGCCGATACGGCGTTTCTGCGCGCCAGTGAAAGCGCCCGGCTCGTGGCCGAACAGCTCGCTTTCAACCACTGATTCGGCCAATGCCCCGGCGTTGATCGCCACAAAGGGGCCGCTACGACGACTGGACAGGTCATGCAAGGCGCGGGCAACCACCTCTTTGCCGGCGCCGGTTTCGCCGAGGATCAGCACATCGGCCCTGGTCGCGGCCAGGGCGCCGATCTGTTCGCGCAGGCGCAGCATTTGCGGGGAGTGCCCCACCAGGCGGGTGCTCAGTTGCTGGCGGTCACTGAGGGCCAGGCGCAGGCTGCGGTTGTCCAGCACCAGGCGGCGCAGGGCCAGCGCGCGGCGCACGCTGTCGAGCAGGGCGTCGCTGGCGAAAGGTTTTTCCAGGAAGTCATAGGCACCTGCGCGCATGGCCTGCACCGCCAGCGGCACGTCGCCGTGGCCGGTGATCAGCAGCACCGGCAACTCCGGGTCCTGGCCATGCAGTTCGGCCAGCAGCTCCAGGCCGTCCATGCCAGGCATGCGGATATCGCTGACCACCACGCCTGGCCAATCCCGCGACAGGCGCGCGGTAAGGCCGGTGGCTTCGCCCAGGGTCAGGACTTTCAGCCCGGCCAGGTCCAGGGTCTGGCACAGGGCCTGACGCAGGTGTGGATCGTCGTCGATCAACACCACCTGAATCTGGTTATCGATACTCATACACTGCGGTCCTCGGACGGTTGCAGACTGACGCCCGGCGAGCCGGCACGCAATTTCAAGGTTAACAGCGCGCCGCCTTCCTTGTGGTTGGCAAACAGCAGTTCGCCGCCAAAGGCACGCATCAGGGTGTCACAGATCGCGAGCCCCAACCCCAGGCCCTGGGTGCGGGTCTTGGTGGTGTAGAACGGCTCGCTGGCGCGGCCCAGGGCTTCCATGCAAAAGCCAGGGCCGTTGTCGCGAATGTACAGGTTGACGCCCTGTTCGGTGGTTTCGGCACTCAGCCACAGTTTGCGCGGTGGGCCTTTTTCGGTGAGGGCGTCGAGGGCGTTGGCCAGCAGGTTGCCCAGTACCTGGCGCAGGCGGGTTTCACCGGCCTGTACCCATAAGGTGGCTTCGGGCAGATCGCGGATCAGCTCCACTTCCATCGACCGCCTGCGCTTGGCCAGCAACGCCAGCGCATCGTCCAGCGCCGGTTGCAGGGCCACGCTCTCGGGCGCGTGGCGGTCGCGACGGGCAAAGGCGCGCAGGTGAGCGATGATCGAGGCCATGCGCCCGGTCAATTCGCTGATCAGCTTGAGATTGCCCCGGGCGTCAGTGGTGCGCTCGTGGTCGAGGAGGATTTCGGCGTTTTCCGCGTAACTGCGAATGGCCGCCAGGGGCTGGTTGAGTTCGTGGCTGATACTCGCCGACATGGTGCCCAGCGCCGACAGTTTTCCCGCCTGCACCAGATCATCCTGGGCCCGCACCAGCTCCTGCTGGGCATGTTCGCGCTCCAGCACTTCCTGCTTGAGGCGACGGTTGAGGCCTTCCAGGTCACTGGTGCGCTCGACCACGCGGGCTTCCAGCTCCCGACGTGCCTTGGCTTCAAAGGCAATGCGTTCCAGGTAATGGCGGCGGCGCTGCATCATCAGGCCCAGGAGCAACATCAACACCAGGAGCGTGGCGCCGCCCACCGCAACCACCGTACGCACCGGGCGGTTGATCAGCGAACGCGGTGCGAGAATTTCCACATTCCAGCCGGTCTCGGCGATGGCCGTGGATTGGCGCAGCCACGCCGTGGAGCTCAGGGCCAGCGGTTGCGGGTCGCGGGTCGGGTAGGGCTGGATAGCGATGATGGCCTGGCGCTCTTCAGCGGTCAGCGGCCGGGTGGCGCGGAATCGCCATTGCGGGCGCGATGTGAGGATCACCACGCCGTTGTGGTCGGTCACCAGCAGCTGTTCCGGGGTATTGCCCCACAGGCTTTCGGTGTGGTCCAGGTCGACCTTGACCACCAGCACGCCGATGATCGCATTGCCATCGCGCACGGCGGCGGCGAAAAAGTAACCGCGTTTGGCCGAGGTGGTGCCCAGGCCGAAGAACCGCCCCAGGCGCCCGGCCATGGCTTCGCTGAAGTAGGGGCGGAACGAGAAATTACGCCCGACAAAGCTGTCTTGTTTATCCCAGTTGGACGCGGCGAGGGTCTTGCCGGTGGTGTCCATCAGGTACATCACCTCCACCCCGGCCTGGGCGGCGACGTCCTTGAGCAGCAGGTTGGCATTGACCAGGTTGGTGCTGACGTGAGGCGCGTCCAGCGCCGTGCGCAAGGCCGGCAGGTCACCCAGGATTTGCGGCAGCACTTCATAGCGGTGCAGGGTGCCCAGCAAGTTGGCCACGTAGAGGTCGAGGGTCTGGCGGTTCTGGCCGGCCAGTTCGCTGCGGTAATAGCGCTCGGCCAGGTGCTCCAGCGGCCACAGCAGCGGCGCCAGGCACAACGCCAGCAGGGCGAGGCTGCGCCAGCGGGGTCTACGCGGGAGGGGTGGGGTCATGGGAGTCGTGCGCCTGTGGGTACAGGCGCATTATGCCTAGTGCTGCTGTGCAAGACACTCGCGCAATGCGTCTTGCCAGTGCGGCTGGCTGACGTGCCATTGCTGTTGCAGGCGAGTGCAATCAAGGCGCGAGTTCAACGGGCGCTTGGCAGGCGTCGGGTAGGCGCTGGAGGGGATCGGCTCCAGGTCGGCGCATGCTTTGCCCTGCTGGCGCAGGTGCTCGCCGATGGCCTGGGCAAAGCCGAACCAGGAGGTTTCGCCTCCAGCGGTCAGGTGATAGACGCCCCATTCACCCGGCTCGCCTGCCTGCCAGCGCTCGATCAACGTGCGGGTGCTGCTGGCGATGCTGCCGGCCCAGGTAGGCGCGCCGATCTGGTCGGCGACGATACGCATCTGCGGCTTCTCCTGCAGCAGGCGCTGCATGGTCAGCAGGAAGTTCTTGCCGTGGCTGGAGTAAACCCAGCTGGTGCGCAGGATCAGGTGTTCGCCGCCCACGGCCGCAATCGCCTGTTCGCCCGCCAGTTTGCTCTGGCCGTAGACGCCGAGCGGGTTCGGCGTGTCGGCTTCGGTATAGGGCGCCGGTTTGCTGCCGTCGAACACGTAGTCGGTGGAGTAGTGGATCAACGGGATGCCCAGGGCCTTGGCTTCCTCCGCGAGAACGCCGGGGGCCGTGGCATTGATCGCGAACGCCACTTCCGGCTCGCTTTGCGCTTGATCGACAGCCGTGTGGGCCGCGGCGTTGATGATCAAGTCGGGGCGGTGTGCCCGCACTTGCTGGCGGATCTGGTCGGGGTTGGCCAGGTCAAGCTGGTCGCGGCCCAGGACGATGAGCTCGCCCAGGCCCTGGAGATGACGTTGCAGCTCGCGGGAGACTTGGCCGTGCTGGCCGATGATCAGGATCCTCATGGGAAAAGGTCTGCCTCTTTCAGGCTTTTGCCGTTTTGATCCTTGGCCGACAGCGTCGGATCACCGGCAAACTCCCAATCGATATCCAGATCAGCATCGTTCCAGCGAATGCAGCGTTCAGCGGAGGGGGTGTAGTAATCAGTGGTTTTGTACAGGAATTCAGCATAGTCACTGAGCACCACAAACCCGTGGGCGAACCCCGGTGGGATCCACAGCTGCCGGCTGTTTTCAGCAGATAACCGCACGCTGGCCCACTTGCCAAAGTGAGGTGAGCTGCGGCGGATGTCCACCGCGACGTCCAATACTTCGCCAGCTGTCACACGCACCAGTTTCCCCTGGGCATGTTCGATCTGGTAGTGCAAACCGCGCAACACGCCCTTTTGCGAACGCGAGTGGTTGTCCTGGACAAATTGCGCTTGCAGCCCGGTGGCTTGCGCAAAATTCCGAGCGTTGTAGCTCTCATAAAAAAAACCGCGTTCATCGCCAAAAACCTTCGGCTCGATGATCAGTACACCGGGCAGCGCAGTGGCGGTTACATTCATGGCGTTTCCCCTGCGAGCGTGAACAGATATTGGCCATAACCGGTCTTGCCGAAGTACTTGGCGCGCTCTAGCAGATAGTCGCGGTCGATCCAGCCATTTTCGTAGGCAATCTCTTCCAGGCACGCCACTTTCAAGCCCTGGCGGTGTTCGATGGTCTGCACATAGGTCGACGCCTCGAGCAGGCTGTCGTGGGTGCCGGTGTCAAGCCAGGCAAAGCCGCGGCCGAAACGCTCCACGTGCAGGTCGCCACGCTGGAGGTATGCATTGTTGACGTCGGTAATCTCCAGCTCGCCACGAGGTGAAGGCTTGACCGCCTTAGCGATCTTGATCACGTCGTTGTCGTAGAAATACAGGCCGGTGACCGCATAGGGCGACTTGGGCTTGGCCGGTTTCTCTTCGATAGACAGGGCGCGGCCCTCTTTGTCGAAGTCGATCACGCCGAAACGCTCCGGGTCCTTGACCCAGTAGCCGAACACCGTGGCCCCTGAAGCGCGCTCGGCCGCGGTGCGCAATTGGTCGCCAAAATGCTGGCCGTGGAAGATGTTGTCGCCCAGGATCAGGCACACCGGGTCTTCGCCGATAAATTCCTCACCAATCAGGAACGCCTGGGCCAGGCCGTCGGGCGACGGCTGCTCTGCGTAACTGAAACGCACGCCGAACTGGCTGCCATCGCCCAGCAGGTTGCGGTATTGCGGCAAGTCCAGCGGTGTGGAAATCACCAGGATGTCCTTGATACCCGCCAGCATCAGCACCGAGATCGGGTAGTAGATCATCGGCTTGTCATACACCGGCAGCAGTTGCTTGGACACACCCAGGGTAATGGGGTGCAAACGTGTGCCGGAGCCGCCGGCCAATACGATTCCCTTCATCATGCAATCAGGTCCTTCAAGTCGGTGTTGCCCAAACGTTCACCTTGATAACTGCCGTCCTGGACCCTGCGGCACCATTCCAGGTTATCGAGGTACCACTGCACGGTTTTGCGCAGTCCGGTTTCAAAGGTTTCTTCCGGCGTCCAGCCGAGCTCGCGTTCGATCTTGCTGGCATCGATCGCATAGCGCTGGTCGTGGCCCGGACGGTCCTTGACGAAGGTGATCAGATCGGTGAATTGCGCGACACCGGCCGGGCGCTGTGGCGCCAGTTCTTCGAGCAGGGCGCAGATGCCGCGCACCACGTCGATATTTTTTTGCTCGTTGTGACCGCCGATGTTGTAGGTCTCGCCGACCACACCTTCGGTGACCACCTTGAGCAGCGCACGTGCGTGGTCTTCGACGAACAGCCAGTCGCGTACCTGCAAACCATCACCGTAGACCGGCAGCGGCTTGCCCGCGAGGGCGTTGAGGATCACCAGCGGGATCAACTTCTCGGGGAAG
Source organism: Pseudomonas lurida (assembly GCF_002563895.1). NCBI lineage: Bacteria > Pseudomonadati > Pseudomonadota > Gammaproteobacteria > Pseudomonadales > Pseudomonadaceae > Pseudomonas > Pseudomonas lurida. The sequence continues at coordinate 325,902 of NZ_PDJB01000001.1, forward strand.
TGGAACGGCCCGTAGTTGTTCGAGCAGTTGGTCAGCAGGACCGGCAGGCCGTAGGTGCGCTGCCAGGCGCGGACCAGGTGGTCGGACGCCGCCTTGCTGGCCGAATACGGTGAGCTGGGTGCATACGGTGTGGTTTCAGTGAACAGGTCGTCCACGCCATGCAGGTCGCCGTACACCTCGTCAGTGGAGATGTGATGGAAGCGGAACGCACGCTTGGCCGGCTCATCGAGCTTTTGCCAGTAGGCGCGGGCGGCTTCTAGCAAGCTGTAGGTGCCGACGATGTTGGTCTGGATGAAATCCGACGGGCCGTCGATGGAGCGGTCCACATGGGACTCGGCCGCCAGGTGCATGATCGCCTGGGGCTCGAAGCGCGCCAGTACGGCGCTGACGGTGGCCTGGTCGACGATATCGGCCTGGACGAACTCATAGCGGCTGTTGGACGCGATGCTGGTCAGCGACTCGAGGTTGCCGGCGTAGGTGAGTTTGTCCAGGTTGAGCACTTCGTGCTCGGTGTTTTCAATCAAGTGGCGGATCAGGGCAGAGCCGATAAAACCAGCGCCGCCGGTGATGAGAATGCGCATGTCGGGGGCCTTTTCCTTAGACGGACATTAAGCGAATGAAGCATAGCTTGAGTTGTGACGCAGGGCTGTGCAAGCGCGCTGTGCTTTGGGGGTTGCCTTCCCCCCCTCAAAGGTGGCGATATAGACGCCTGAAAAATCAGAGGTCGTCACAATGTTGCTTGCCACGTTGATCCACCGCGCCAGTCTGCCTTGCCCGCAAGTAGGCCCCGATCAGGCTGCACACTTGCTCGAGCAGCATTACGGCCTCACCGGCACCTTGCAGTCCCTGGGCAGCCAGCAAGACCTCAACTATAAAGTCGACAGCGCTTATGGCCGCTTTGTTCTGAAGATCTGCCGGGGTGACTATGCGGCGGTGGAGCTGCAGGCCCAGCACGCGGCGCTCAAAAGCCTGAAAACCTCTACGCACGTGCAAGTGCCCGACGTCATCAAGGCGCTCACCGGTGAAGAGTTGCTCACCGTCGCGGTGGAGGGCCAGACCGTGCATCTGCGGCTGCTGGGCTACATCGACGGCCAGCCGCTGACCCATCTGCCCCACCTGGGCCGCGACGTGATTGCAGGCTTTGGCGAACTGTGCGGACGAATGAACCTGGCGCTGGCGGATTTCAAGCACCCTGGTCTGGACCGCACCTTGCAGTGGGACCCACGTCACGCCCAGGCATTGATCACCCACTTGCTGGCTACCCTGCAGGACCTGCCCTATCGCGACATACTGGAACAAGTCGCCGAGCAGGTATCCACGCGCCTTGGCAAGTTGGCCGAGCGCCTGCCGTGGCAAGCGGTGCACATGGACATCACTGACGACAACGTGGTCTGGCAGCGCGATGCGCAGCGGCATTGGCAGGTCCAAGGGGTGATCGATTTCGGCGACCTGGTGCAGACCTGGCGCATCGCCGACCTGTCGGTCACCTGCGCGGCCCTCCTGCACCATGCCGATGGCGATCCCTTTGCCATCTTGCCGGCGATCCAGGCCTGTCACGCGGTGACACCGCTGCAGCACGAAGAATTGCAGGCGCTGTGGCCGCTGTCGTCGCGCGCGCGGCGGTGCTGGTGTTGAGCAGCGAGCAGCAGCAGCGCCTGGACCCGGATAACAGCTATCTGTTGAAAAACGCCGAGCATGAATGGGAAATCTTCCATGTGGCGACGTCAGTGCCGTTCGAGCTGATGGAGGCGGCGATTCTAGGCAGCGTCGGGCAGGCGCCGGCACCGATCGCCGGGCAAGGCTTTGCGCCATTATTGCCGGGGTTGGTGGGGCGCGAGTTCGCGTTGATCGACCTGGGCGTGCTCAGCGCGCATTTCGAGGCTGGAAACTGGGAACAACCCGGCATCGACCAGCGCTTGTTGCAGGATGCGGCCGCGCTGCATGGCCTGGCGGCAAGCCGCTATGGGCAGTACCGTTTGTCGCGTACCCGGCCCGACAGCGCCAATGAACCAGAAACGTTCCCGCTGCACGTCGAACTGCACGTGCCGTTGGGGACCTCCGTCGAAGCGCCGTTTGCAGGTGTTGTGCGACGGGGTGCCAACGGCGAACTTCATGTGCACAACCTCGAAGCGAACGTGCGGCTGTGGGGTGTAAAAGCGCTGTTGAAACCGGGTGCCGCAGTGCTCAAGGGCCAGGTGATCGGTGAAGTGGAAGGCCCGCTCACCGTGCAACTGTGCCGCTCTGACTTGCCCGCACCGCTGTTCTGCACGCCGTCCCGGGCACCCGCATGGCAGGCGCTGTGCCCATCGCCGGCCGCGCTGCTGGGGCTGGCCTGCGATGCCGAGCCCGAGTTGGACCCAGAGGCTCTACTGGCCCGCCGAGACGCCAGTTTCGCCCGCTCGCAAAAGCACTATTACGTCGACCCGCCGCGCATCGAGCGCGGCTGGCGCAATCACTTGATCGATATGCAGGGCCGTTCCTACCTGGACATGCTCAACAACGTGGCCGTGCTCGGCCACGGTCATCCGCGGATGGCCGCGGTGGCGGCGCGGCAATGGTCACTGCTCAATACCAACTCACGCTTCCACTACGCGGCAATTGCCGAGTTTTCCGAACGCCTGCTCGCGCTGGCACCCAAAGGCATGGACCGGGTGTTCCTGGTCAACAGTGGCACCGAGGCCAATGACCTGGCGATCCGCCTGGCCTGGGCCTACAGCGGCGGGCGCGACATGCTCAGCGTGCTGGAGGCGTATCACGGCTGGTCGGTGGCGGCGGATGCGGTGTCGACTTCGATTGCCGACAACCCGCAGGCCTTGAGCAGCCGCCCGGACTGGGTGCACCCGGTGACCGCGCCCAATACCTATCGCGGCGAATTCCGTGGGCAGGATTGCGCGCCCGACTACGTAAGAAGTGTGGAGCACAACTTGGCGAAAATTGCCGCGAGCAACCGCCAACTGGCCGGTTTCATCTGCGAACCGGTGTATGGCAATGCCGGTGGTATTTCGTTGCCGCCGGGCTATTTGCAGCAGGTGTATGCGCGTGTGCGCGCCCAGGGTGGCGTATGCATCGCCGATGAGGTGCAGGTGGGTTATGGCCGGATGGGGCATTTCTTCTGGGGCTTCGAAGAGCAGGGCGTGGTGCCCGATATCATCACCATGGCCAAGGGCATGGGCAACGGCCAGCCCCTCGGCGCGGTGATCACCCGGCGTGAAATCGCTGAAGCACTGGAGGCCGAGGGCTACTTCTTCTCGTCATCGGGAGGCAGCCCGGTGAGTTGCCGGATTGGCATGGCGGTGCTGGATGTGATGGAAGAGGAAAAGCTGTGGGAAAACGCCCAGGTAGTCGGCGGGTATTTCAAGGCGCGCCTGGAAGCACTGATCGAGCGTCATCCGCTGGTGGGCGCTGTCCACGGTTCCGGCTTTTACCTCGGCCTGGAGCTGGTGCGCGACCGGCAAACCCTGGAGCCGGCCACCGAGGAAACCACGTTATTGTGTGATCGCTTGCGGGACTTGGGGATTTTCATGCAGCCCACGGGGGATCACTTGAACATCCTCAAGATCAAACCGCCGATGGTCACCTCCAGGCGCAGTGTGGATTTCTTCGTCGACATGCTGTCGAAGGTGCTGGATGAGCAATTGTAAATAATCGATTGTTATCGATTAAATGCTGTCATATTTTCTGACTATGATCTTTAGTTGCTTTTAAAGCCGATTTTTATCCGTTATAAAGTCGGCCTTTCCCCCCATTCGGAGCCCTGATCGCCATGACCACCCTGCACAGCACCCCTCGCGCCGATGGCTTCCACATGCCTGCCGAATGGGCGCCACACACTCAGACGTGGATGATCTGGCCCGAGCGTCCGGACAACTGGCGCCTGGGCGGCAAACCGGCGCAGGCCGCTCACGTGGCGGTCGCCAAGGCGATCGCACGTTTTGAGCCGGTCACCGTGGCCGTTTCCGCCGGCCAGTATGAAAACGCCCGGGCTCGCCTGGATGTGCCGAATATCCGTGTGGTGGAGATGTCCAGTGATGATGCCTGGGTGCGCGACACAGGCCCTACCTTTGTGATCAACAACAGCGGCGAAGTACGCGGTGTGAACTGGGACTTCAACGCCTGGGGCGGCTTTGACGGCGGCCTGTATGCACCGTGGAACCGCGATTCACAGGTCGGCGGCAAGATCCTCGAGATGGAACGCGCCCCGCGCTATCGCACTGAAGGCTTCGTGCTGGAAGGTGGCTCGATCCATGTCGACGGTGAAGGCACGCTCATCACTACCGAAGAATGCTTGCTCAACCGCAATCGCAATCCGCACCTCGGCCGTGCCGAAATCGAAGCGGTGCTAAGCGCCAACCTGGCTGTGGATAAGATCATCTGGCTGCCGGACGGCTTGTTCAATGACGAAACCGACGGCCATGTGGATAACTTCTGCTGCTACGTGCGTCCGGGCGAGGTGTTGCTGGCCTGGACCGATGACCCGCAAGATCCGAACTACGCACGCTGCCATGCCGCCATGGCCGTGCTGCAAAGCAGCACAGACGCCCAGGGGCGCTCGTTCACAGTGCATAAAATGCCGATCCCTGGTCCGTTGTATGCCACTGAGGAAGAGTGCGCTGGTGTGGACCCGGTTGACGGCAGCCAGGAGCGCAATCCGACCGTGCGGTTGGCGGGTTCCTACGTCAACTTCCTGATCGTCAACGGTGGCATTATCGCGCCGAGTTTCGACGACCCACTGGACAGCCAGGCCAAGGCCATCCTGCAGGACCTGTTCCCGCAGCACGAAGTGGTGATGGTGCCGGGCCGCGAACTGTTACTGGGGGGTGGCAATATCCATTGCCTGACCCAACAACAGTGCGCCCCGCACAAAGATTGAGTGCAGTTGTAACAGCGCCATGACGGCGATCCGGTGCTGATCAGTTCAAGCGCCTGCGACAAGCCCGCGACCCAGACAGGTCGTGGGCTTTTTTGTGTCCGAATGCCTATGAACACGGGACATTGGCATAGCTCTTGTATCGGTGTTGCCACAGTGGCCCAGGGTGAAGACTGCGCAGTTCTGTCATAAACCTTGAGTAAGTTAGCCGCTCACGCAGTAGGAGAGAGCGCTGAAATGAATGCCGATATCAACCCGATGTACACGCGAACGTGCCACCCCTTGCGGGTCAACGGCGACGCGATCCATGCGCTGGCGCTCTGGTTGAAGGAAAACGGCTCGCGACAGATCCGGCGGCAGCCTGACTGGCGCAGCATGATGAGCGAACGCTACCCGGCGGGATTGTTCAGCGAGGATGAAGTGCACGCGTTGTGCGAGCTGATAAACAACTAGAGAACACTGAGACCAAAAATGTGCGAGCGGGCTTGCTCGCGAAGGCGGTGCATCGGTCACTTATCAAGTGAACGGCACATTGCATTCGCGAGCAAGCCCGCTCGCACATTGGCAGGGTGTGTGGCGTTAGAAACTGTAAGTGCCTGTCACCACCAGGCTGCGCGGATCCCCTGGCTGGATCTGCGCGACACTGGTTGCCGATGCGTAGTAGGTTTTATCCGCGATATTGTTCAGCGCCGCGCTGACATCCCATTTCTTCTGGCGGAACCCCGCCAATGCGTCCCAACGGCCATAGCCCGGCAGCACTACGGTGTTGAGGCTGTCGGCATAGCGGTCGCCCACCAGCGTCAGGCCGGTTTCCGCGTACCAGCCCATCTCCGGTTTCCAGGTGACGAACAGGCTGGCGTTGCGCTTGGCCACATCGCTGACGCGCTTGCCTTCAAAGCCGTTGTTGTCCTTCTCGACCGTGGCATCCTGCAGGCCGATACCGCCGCGTACGTACCAGTTGCCGACGATCTTGCCGGTGGCGGTCAGCTCCACGCCGCGTGAGCGCTGCAAGCCGCTGAGCAGCGTGATGCTGCGGTCCAGCGGGTCACTGGTGCGACGGTTATAGAGTTCCAACTCGTACACCGCCAGGGTGGTGCTCAGGCGATCATCGAGCCAATCGCTCTTGACCCCGATTTCCTTCTGCTTGGTCAGCTCGGGGCTCAGGTCGTTGACGCTGCCGGCGGCGTTCGGAGTGATGCCGATCAGGCCACCGCCTGCCGGGGAGAACGTCTTGCTCCACGAGGCGTAGAACGAGTGGTGCTCCAGTGGCGTCCACACCAAGCCAAAGCGCGGGCTGGTGCTGTGGCTCTTGACGTCCTGCTGGGTGTTGAGCAACCGGTTGGTGGTGTCCACTTGAAAACGGTCATAACGCAGGCCACCCAGGATTTGCCACTGGTCGTTGAGGCGCAACTGGTCTTGCACATAAAGGGCACGACTTTCGACCTCCGTGTGGTTGTTGCTGGAAGGGCTCATCGACCCGGTGTGGCTCAGGTGGCGATTGGGTTGGTTGAGGTCCAGGCTCGGCACGACCCGCCCGCCACGGTTGACGGCGGTGGCGGTGTAGAGCTTCGGATCGCGGCGCTGGCTACCCAACTCAAGGCCTGTGAGCAGGCGGTGCTCAAGGCCGAACGTGCTGAAGCCGCCTTCCAGCTCAAGGTTGTTGAACACGTTGCGGGTGGTCAGGTCTTGCTGCCAGCGCTGGCGTGTGACGAGGTTGGCAGCGGTCACACCGGTCTGGTAGGTGTTATCGAAATCACTGTCGAGCTTGAACACGCCGAGGGTATGGCGCAGTTGCCAGTTGTCGTTGAGTTCATAGGCGAGCTTGGAGCGCAGGGACTGCGACGTGTCGTCGATATAGTCGCGGCTGTCGAAGTAAGTGGTGCTGCGGCTCACGTCCGCTGGTCGGCCGTTGACCCCCGGAATGCCACGGTCCGGTGTGCGGTTGTAGCGGCTGTATTCGTATTGCACCAGCCAGTTCAGGTCCGGCGTGAGCTGCCAGCTCATCGACGGCGCGAACAGTTGGCGATTGCCGCTGACTCCATCGCGAAAGCTATTGTTGTCCTGGTTGCCCATGTTCAGGCGCAGGCTGATGTTGTCGGTGGGGTCGGTGCTCAGGTCCGCATACAGACTGCGCAGGTCGTTGCTGCCACCTTGGGCCTCGATGCTCGACGTGTGTCCGGCGATAGGCAGTTTGCTCACGCGGTTGACGATCCCTCCCTGACCGCCTCGCCCGTAGAGTACGGCTGCCGGTCCCTTGAGGACTTCGATGCGCTCGATGTTATGCAAGTCGCGAACGTATTGGCTGTCGTCGCGGATGCCATCGAGATAGAAGTCATTGCTCGCGTCGAAACCGCGGATGCGCAAACTGTCGAAGCGCGTGTCGGCACCGCTGCTTACGTTGGGAATGCCGCTCAACGCCTGGCCCAGGTCATTGGTCCCGTAGGCGCGCAGGCTCTCGGTTTTTACTGAATCGATGGCCTGGGGCACATAGCGCACGGGTGTGGCGGTGCGGGTGGCCGTGCTGGTTTCCTTGACGCGCGGGTCGTCTTCATCAGCTTCGGCGCTGATCGAGGTTTCGGGCAGGGTCGTGGCCGCACAGGCAAAACCGGCAGACAGCAGAACAGAAAGCCCAAGGGTGATGGGCGTCAGGCGAGGGGCTGGCATGGAGGAATGCATCCGAATTATTAGGAAGTAGAACTGCGCGCTAATGGTAATGCTTTGCATTTGCGCGCGTTATATATTCCCAAACGTATCGACTTTGAAATATGTTACTAGATGTGTTTTCTTGCGTTTCAGGTGCAATTTTTTGTCGTTTTTAGAACGGCTGTAGGCCGTTGCTTAGAATTATTTCGCCTAAATACAGACGATTCGCGAAATTGACACATAGTTCCGGGCGCGACTAGGATTGCGCCCAACGCCTGTGGCTAACCGCCATGACTCATCCAATAAAAAAGGCCCGCGGCATGTTCAGTCGTCCGCGGGCCTTCTTTTTTCCGGAATCAGTCGACACCAGAAAAGCGACATGGAGCCTGGTGTCACAGCGCGTACTCAACCAGAAATAAGGAATACAAGAAAATGTTGAAGCAACGGATGAGTCTGATCGCTCTGGGGATTTTGAGCGCATCGACAGCGATGGCAAACGACCAGGACCAGTCCAAGGGTTTTATCGAAGACAGCCACCTGAACATCGCCGCACGTAATGCCTACATCAGCCGTGACTACAAAAATGGCAAGCAAGACAAAGCCGAATGGGGCCAAGGTTTCATCGGCAAGCTCGAGTCCGGTTTCACCCAAGGCACCGTCGGTGTGGGTGTTGACGTGATCGGCCAATACGCTATCCGTCTGGACGGTGGCAAAGGTCGCGCCGGCGCGGGCGGTATCGACTTCTTCAAGCCGGGCAATGGCACCACTGACAACCCTGGCTCGGCACCACACGACCTGGCCAAGGGCGGCGCAGCCGTGAAGTTCCGCGTTTCCAACACCGTGCTCAAGTACGGTGATCAGTTCCCGGCCGTGCCTGTGCTGCAGTACGACAACTCTCGTCTGTTGTCGGAAACCTACACCGGTACGTCGATCGTTTCCAAAGAGATCGCCGGTCTGCAACTGGACGCGGGTCACTTCACCAAAGAAGCGCGCAAGAGCATGGAAGGCACCGACAGCGGCCGCCTGAAAAGCATCGACTACATCGGTGGTAGCTACAAATTCACCGAGAGCCTGTCGGCTGCCTTGTACGCCTCCGACATGCAGGACGTGCTGAAGAAGCAATACGTCAATGTCAACTACGTGCTGGCCCTGCCAGAGAAGCAGTCGCTGACGTTTGACTTCAACGGCTACAAAACCAAGCTGGACAAGAGCTTCGCCCTGGAAAACCAAAAGGACGAAAACGCTCGTGACAACAAAATCTGGAGCCTGGGCGCCACGTGGGCCGTTGGCCCGCACAGCTTCACTGTCGCTCACCAGCGCAGCACCGGTGACACTGGCTACCTGTACGGCGGCTATCGCAACGCTGGCGGCATCGGTGACGGCGGTAACACCATCCTGCTGGCCAACTCCTACTGGTCTGACTTCAACGGTAAGGACGAGCGTTCGTGGCAAGTGGGCTACGGCATCGATTTCGCCACCTTCGGCGTACCGGGCCTGACCTACAACGTTGCCTATGTGCGCGGTACCAACATCGACGACGGTACCAACCGCGGCGACGGCACCGAGCGTGAAATCTGGAACCAGTTCAAGTACGTGGTCCAGAGCGGTCCGGCCAAAGACCTGAGCCTGCGTGCTCGTGCTTCGTGGCTGCGCGTTTCCAGCAACGCTGACCAGTACAACGTAGGCGGTAACGAAATCCGTCTGTTCGCCGACTACCCGATCAACGTTTTCTAATTGATCGCAGGTCGCGCCTGATCCTGGGCGATAGAAACCCCGACTGGTTCGGGGTTTTTTTATGCCTGGGGTTTCTAATGATCAATTCCGTGGCCGCGGCTTGCGGTGTGAATGCGTAGGGAAGGGCCGTGAACACCTGTTACACCACGGCATTAATGAAGTACCCCAGCCCGTCTTTATCCCCTGTCGATGAACTTCTAAATTGGCCCCACTGCCCGCCCATCATCCCGATGGCCGGCCGCTGGAGCCTTCGTCATGCCCTTCGTCAGCCTGCGCATCACCCGTGACGGCGTTACCCCCGAGCAAAAAGCCCAGGTTATCGCCGAGTTCACCGAAACCCTCGAACGCGTCCTGCACAAACGCCCGGACCTGACCCACGTCGTCATCGAAGAAGTCGACACCGATAACTGGGGCTACGCCGGCATCACCACCACCGAATACCGCAAATCCCAAGCCTGAATCCCTACCGGAGAATCCTCATGAAAAAAGTCGTCATCGTCACCGGCGCGTCCCAAGGTATCGGCGCCGCCGTGGTCCAGGCTTACCGTGCCCTCGATTATCGCGTGGTCGCCACTTCGCGCTCGATCCAGCCGCCCACCGACCCGGACATCCTTGCCGTCGCTGGCGATATCGCCGACCCGGCCACTGCCCAGCGTGTCGTCCGCGAAGCCCTGGCCACCTTCGGGCGTATCGACAGCCTGATCAACAACGCCGGCATTTTCATTGCCAAACCATTCACGGCCTACAACCAGGAGGACTACGCCAACGTGCTCGCGGTGAACCTCAACGGTTTTTTCTACATCACCCAACTCGCCCTCGCCGAGATGGAAAAGAACAACGCTGGCCATATCGTCAACGTCACCACCAGCCTGGCGGACCACGCCATCGATGGGGTGCCGTCGGTGCTCGCCAACCTCACCAAAGGCGGGCTGAATTCGGCGACCAAGTCGTTGGCGATTGAATACGCCAAGCGCGGCATTCGGGTAAATGCGGTGAGCCCCGGGATCATCAAGACGCCGATGCACGGCGAGGAAAGTCACGCGGCGTTGGGGCAATTGCACCCAGTTGGGCATATGGGGGAGGTGAGCGATATTGCCCAGGCGATCATCTACCTGGAGCACGCTGGGTTTGTGACGGGTGAGATTCTGCATGTGGACGGGGGGCAAAGCGCGGGTCATTGATACACAAGCCCCGGCCTAACCCGGCCGGGCGCTAGCCTCTCGTAGCGAGCACCTTACCGACAATGTCGTGGATGACGCCGTCCTGGCGACAATCCATTCCCATCGCCCCTCATCGGCCACCGCTGAAAACCGCGTCCGAACTCCCAGCCACGGCCGCCCCATCGTCCTCCCTCGACCGCCCTGTTCACCCGCGATGCAGTGCCTGCGCTTGCCGTTCAGGTGGCGTCAGCAAGGCCGAATCGCTCGCTCCCTGCTCTATTAATGTCGTCAATTAAATGACTTTTTTGGGCGCGGAGTGCCGTCTGGCGGCAAAAGAGACAATACGTTGACAGTTCACTTGGGATCCAACATTATTCGCGACGATTTTGATGGCTCTAAGCCATTAAAATGATATTAGCGGCGCACCTTCGTCCCATGCTGTGGTTCTCGAAAATATAGGAATGTGGCTGCTTCGACTCGGATGACCAAGCGACGTTGGTCAGGGTAGCCCTTAAACACTGTCACCGTATTAGCAGGCTCGTTTCTTCGCGCCTGCTCGCGAGTCTTAAGGAAGTGAACTTCATGGCTGTAGGACGAATTCTGGTTACCGGTGGTGCAGGGTTTATTGGCTCACATCTGGTGGATGCTCTGCTGGGTAAAGGCTACAAGATTCGCGTACTGGACGACTTGTCGACGGGCAAAACGACGAATCTGCCTGTCGGTAATCCTGACCTGGAACTGGTGGTCGGCGATGTCGCGGACAGCGCCGCCGTGGAGCTGGCCATGGCAGGTTGCAGCGCGGTCGTGCACCTGGCTGCAGTGGCTTCGGTGCAGGCTTCGGTTGATGATCCTGTGGCCACCCACCAGGCCAATTTCGTCGGCACACTCAATGTGTGCCAAAGCATGTTGAAGGCCGGTGTGACACGCGTGGTGTTTGCGTCCAGCGCGGCGACCTATGGCAACAACGGTGAAGGCACTGCCATCGTGGAAGACACCCCCAAGTCTCCACTGACGCCTTATGCCAGCGACAAATTGGCCAGTGAATACTACCTGGACTTCTACCGTCGCGAGCATGGCCTGGAGCCGGTGATTTTCCGCTTCTTCAATATCTTCGGCCCACGCCAGGACCCTTCTTCGCCTTACTCCGGTGTGATCAGCATCTTCACCGAGCGCGCACTGGCGCGTAAGCCGATCACCGTGTTTGGTGATGGCGAGCAAACGCGCGACTTCGTCTACGTGCAAGACCTGGTGAGCATCCTTGTACAGGCCGTCGAGACTCGCGAGCCGGCGCCTGAGGCGATCAACGTAGGGCTTAGCCGTTCGACCAGTCTCAACGACCTGATTGCTGAGCTGGGCCATGCCACAGGTGCTCCGTTGAATGTGACGTACCAGGCGCCACGCCAAGGCGATATACGCCATTCGCGCGCCAACAACACCCGACTGCTGGAGCGCTTTGCACTCCCGGAACCGACCTCGATCGGCCAGGGTTTAGCGCAGCTTTTACGCAGTTTGTAGTTCGCCGGTCCATTCGCCCGACGTTAACGCAGTATTGGCTCAGTCATCTTCTAGAGTGAATTATGGAAATCGTTTTCCGCAGGACGCGTGTTCGCGCGATCGCCGAGCGGCTGTTGGCTGCCCTTGCATTGTTCGTGGGTGTGCCGGTTGTCCACGCAGCTGCTTTACCCCAACCGTCCAGCGTGGCCTTCTGGTACGCCGAGCAACCACCGCTGCCCGAGCTGGCGCAGTTCGACTGGGCCGTGGTCGAGCCGGGCCACATGACGCCGGGCGATGTGAAAACCTTGCGGGCGTTGGGCAGCCAGCCGTTTGCGTACCTGTCCATTGGCGAGTTCGATGGCAACAAGGCTGAGATCGAGAAAGCGGGCTTGGGCAAAGCTGTTTCGCCTGTACGCAACGACGCCTGGAACAGTCAGGTCATGGACCTCACTTCGACGGCTTGGCGTGAGCATTTGTTCGGTCGCGCCAAGGCCTTGGAAGCGCAAGGCTATACGGGTCTGTTCCTCGACACCCTCGACAGTTTCCAGCTGGTGCCACAAGCCCAGCGCGAAGCCCAGCGTGTAGGCTTGGCCAGTCTGCTGCGTGAGTTGCATAAGCGTCAGCCCACGCTGAAGCTGTTTTTCAACCGCGGCTTCGAAGTATTGCCGGACCTGGACGGCGTCGCCGCCGCCGTGGCGGTCGAATCGATCCATGCCGGTTGGGATGCCTCCGCCAAGCGTTATCGCCCGGTGTCGGAGTCCGACCGCCAGTGGCTTGAAACGCACCTGCAGCCGCTGCGTGCCAAGGGTATCCCGCTGGTGGCGATTGACTACTTGCCCCCCGAGCGTCGTGAGGAAGCACGCAAGCTCGCCAAGCGACTGCGCGACGAAGGTTTTATCCCGTACATCAGCACCCCTGACCTCAACACCCTGGGCATCAGCAGCATCGAAGTCCAGCCGCGCCGAATCGCGATGATCTACGACCCGCGCGAAGGTGCGCTGGAAGATGCCGCCGGCCATAGCAACCTGGGTGGGTTGCTGGAGTACCTCGGCTACCGTGTCGATTATTTGCCGGCCAACAGTGACCTGCCGCTTTACGGTTTCAGTGGGTTGTACGCGGGTGTCGTGACCTGGATGACCAGTGGCCCGCCCCAGGACGCACCGGCGTTCAATCGCTTTCTCAATGCGCGCCTGGACGAACAGGTGCCGGTGGTGTTTTTCAGTGGCCTGCCGGTTGAAGACAAGCTGTTGCTCAAGCGCCTGGGCCTCAAGCGCGATGTGCCGCCCGCCACCCAAGTGTTGACCATCACTCACCAGGACAAGGCCTTGCTGGGTGCGTTCGAGGCGCCAGTGGTGCCTCGCTCCCGTGATCTGGCGGCGGTGTCGGTCCTGCCCAACGGCCCGACACCGGCCTTGTCCTTGAGCGGTGCCGGTGGCGCCGTGTTCAACCCGGTGGTAGTCGGCAAATGGGGCGGCCTTGCGCTGGCGCCTTACCTGCTGGAAATCAACAACGAGCGCAGCCGCTGGATTCTCGATCCTTTCGCGTTTCTCCAAGCCAGCCTGAAACTGCCGGCACAGCCGCGCCCAGACACCACCACCGAAAACGGCCGGCGCATCGCGACCGTGCATATCGATGGTGACGGTTTCCCGTCCCGGGCCGAAGTGCGCGGTACGCCGTATGCCGGTCGCCACACCCTGGACGACTACATCAAGCCCAACCCGTTCCTGACCTCGGTGTCGATCATCGAAGGCGAGATCTCGCCGCGTGGCGCATTCCCGTTCCTGGCGCGTGAGCTTGAGCCGATTGCCCGTGAAATCTTCGCCAACCCTAAAGTCGAAGTGGCCACGCACACCTACAGCCACCCTTTTTTCATGCAGCCTGACAAAGCCAAGAAGCGCGAGAATTTCAACCCGGAATACGGCTTGAACATGAAGATCGCCGGCTACGACAAAATTGATTTTCGTCGCGAGATCTTTGGCTCGCGCGATTACATCAACCAGAACCTGACCACCCCGCAGAAGCCAGTCAAGATGGTGTTCTGGCCAGGCGACGCGCTGCCATCGTCCGACACCATCAAGCTGGCCTACGACGCCGGCCTGAAGAACGTCAATGGCGCCGAAACCATCATGACCAAGGCCAACCCGTCGTTGACTGGCTTGAACCCGTTGCTGAGGCCGACCCCAGGCGGGTTGCAGTACTACGCGCCCATCATCAACGAAAACCTGTACACCAACCTGTGGAAAGGCCCGTATTACGGCTTTCGCGAGTTGATCGAGACCTTTGAGCTGACCGACAGCCCACGCCGCCTGCGTGGCCTGCACCTCTATTACCACTTCTACTCCAGCACCAAGCAGGCCTCGATCAAGGCCATGCACGAGATCTACGGCTACATGCGCGAGCAACAGCCGATGTCGTTGTGGATGACTGACTACGTCGACCGACTGCACGGCCTGTACCAGGCGAGTCTGGCGCGTACCGCCGACGGGGCCTGGCAGATCCGCGGGATGGATGCGCTGCGCACCGTGCGACTCGATGCACAAATGGGCTGGCCTGACTTGCTGCAATCACAAGGCGTTGCTGGCGTGCGCGACTTGCCGCAAGGCCGCTACGTAGCACTGAGCAGCGACAAGGCGTTGCTTGTGCTGCGCGCGGACAGAGACCCCAGGCCTGCCCTGGAGGAAGCCAACCTGCCGTTGCTGGATTGGCGCTACCTGGATGATCGGCGTGTGAGTTTTTCCTTCGCCGGTCAGTTTGACCTGTCCTTCTCCGTACGCTCGGCAACAGCCTGTCGCGTGGAAGTGGATGGGCAGCGCTTCGCGGGCAAGGCTTCGGCCGGCCTTTGGACTTTTCAATTACCTATGAAGCAGGTGAGTAATGCTCAGCTCCTCTGCAACTAAGAATAGCCGCCTGCTCAATCCCTGGGCGCTGGCGGTGGTCGCGGTTGCCGTAGGCGGTTTGCTATGGGCGACCTTTCAGCGCGAATCCGTGTTCCAGCCCGACGGGCGCGAGCCCGATGCGGTGTCGGCCAACTACGCCGAGCTGTTGCTGACAGCGCACCCGGACGACGACCACCTGCGCTTGCAGTTGGTCGATCTGCTGATTCGCCTCGGTGACTACGCCAAGGCGCGCGAGCACATTGAAGCCTGGCCCAAGCCGCAGCTGGAAACCCAGGCCTACTACCGGCTGGAGCTGGATGCGCTGGTTGCCGCCAGCGGCAACGACCTGATCGCGCAGCAGGCATTGGTTGAGCGCCTGGAAAGCTTCGATCACCGTAAATTGCCGGTGGCGCAGCTGCAGAACCTGGCGAAGCTGGCGCTGACATTGCAGGCCCCGGCATTTGCCGCGAGTGTATTCGAAGAGATCGCCGGGCGTGATCCTGCGCAAAAGAGCGACGCCCTCAAGTCGGCCGCGCAGTGGTACCTGGCGGGTGAACAACCGGCACGTGCGGCGGCTATCTATTTGCAGCTCAAGCGTGATGCGCAGGACCCTGGCGAGCAACGTGAGTACGCGCAGTTGGCGTTCAACAGTTTGCTCTCGGCCGGCCGTGACGAACAGGCCGCACAGGTGCTCGCCGACCAGTTGCCGACGCTCACGAACCCGCAGACCGACGTGGCGTGGCTGAAGCAGGGCGTCGATGTCGCCGTGGCAACCAAGCAGTTCGAGCTCGCACAGCGTGTGCTTGAGCAGTGGCATGCCTTGGAGCCCGACAACCCGAGTATTGCGTTGAAGCAGTTCCACGTTCGCCTGGCCATCAATGACCTGGCGGGTGCGTGGGACACCGGTCAACAACTGACGGTCGACTATCCGGATGATATCGAGTTGCTCGAGCAGATGGCCAAGCTCGGTGAATGGCGCGGTGATAACGAGGCGGCGCTGGGTTACTGGATCCGCGTGCTCAAGATCAAGGAAGACGCCCAAGTCCGCGAGCATGCTTGGCGCCTCGCCAGCCAGCAGTTCGACTTTGACCGCTCTATCCCGTTGCTCGCTGAGATCATGCAGCAACGAGCGCTGACGGACATCGAGTTGGACGCGCTGATCTACGGCCACGAATCGCGCGGTACGCCCGCCGAAGCCGAGGCCTGGTTGCGCAGTTACCTGCGCAAATACCCGTCACATCGCCTGGCCTGGACGCGCCTGCTGCAAAACCTGGAAAACACCGGGCAGTTCGCCGCCAAGGGCAAGCTCTACAAGGATTATGCAAAACGCTACAGGTTGACCACGGCTGAATTGGTTGATTGGGCCAGCACTGAGATGAAGCTGTTCAATGAGCAGGCTGCATGGGACGTGGTGAAGTCCGATGACGCCTCCATCGATGACCCGGAGTATTGGCGCACCCGTGCTGCCCTGGCCTGGGACTTGGAGCGCGACGAAGACTTGCGCGTCTCACTGGAAAAACTGCTGTCCATCAATGGCAAGTTGGTCAGTGGTGACGAGAGCCAGTTGATCTCGCTGTACCGCACCCGCGACCCACAACGCGCCCTGGCGCTGATGGTTGCCAGTTGGCACCGTGCCCAGGACCCGCAGCGACTGGTCGAGGCGCTGCAGCTGGCTCAGGAGTTGGAGCAATGGGACCAAGTCACCGCCTTGCTGGAAGACGCCAAGAAGTACCCCGACGCCTACGAGCAAGCCCAGGTCCTGGCGGTGCGTGGCGCGCTGGCGATAGAGCAGGGTGACCCCGCTGAAGCCGAGCGTTTGTACCTGCTGGGCCTATCGCGTTACCCCGACGACAACCTGTTCCGCGAACGCTTGACCTGGCTCTACGTCGACCAGGCGGACACGGCCAAGCTCAAGCCATTGATGACCAAGTGGCGTGCCTATGCGCGCGAAGACCGCCTGCTGTGGTTGCCGTTCGCCAGTGCCAGCCAGCTCTTGGGGCGCGATGCCGAGGCGTTGGCCTGGTACCGCATGTACCTCAAGCTCTCCCCGAACGACTGGCTGGTGCAGGCGGCGTATGCCGACGCACTGGAGACCTCCGGCTACCAGGATGCCGCTCAGCGTCTGCGCTTGAAATTACTGCGCAACCCCGAGGCAGACAACCTGCAACCGTCGTCCCAGCGCTACGCGATCTGGCTGCGCTTGATGTCCAGCAGCTACTCGCCACGCAAGGCGCAGCAGGAGCTCCTGAAGTGGAAAGACGGTTCGCCGTCGATGAAGCAGCTGTGGTTCGAACGCCTGCTGGCCCGTCTGGATGCGACCAATCAACAGGCGCAGAAAGACGATTGGCTGGCCTGGGCGCGCTCCCAGGGCCTCAAGGTCGACCGTTATGAGCAAATCCAGGAAGCCCTGCGCAGCCGCAACAAAGCCCAGGTCGAAACCCTGCTGGCCAGCAGCGACCTGAACCCGGCGCAACGTTCCCAGGCCCTCAGCCGTTTGAACCGTAACAATGAAGCCTTGGAAACCAGCCTCTCCGCGTTGGGTGATGACCAGCCAGACTCGGTGAATGAGCAACTGCGGCGCCAGGCGGTAGAGATCCACGAATCCACGCCGCAAGGCGCCCTGCTGTCTTATCAGAAGCAAGACTTCGGTGGCCTTTCGTTTGATGCGCCGCGCCTGGAAATCGCCCATAACCTGGGTGACAAATGGTACGCCGACGTCGAGATGGAACATGGCAAGTACAAAGGCGACGACGTGATTTCATCGCGAATCGGCGAAGAGAGCAACGCGGCCCTGACCCTGATCCGTTCGGTGGAAAACGGCAGCTGGAAGCTGTTCGCCGATACCAGCCAACGCCAGGACGATGATCGCAACGGCTTGGGTCTGTCGCGCATGTGGCAGCTGGGTTCCAGCCATCAACTCGAGACCGGCCTGGACTGGCATCGCAAGAGCGACGACAGCGGCCTGATGCGCGCTTTCGGCCAGCAGGACCGGGCTTGGGTCGGCGGGCGTCATGGCCTGACCGCACGGGACCAGTTGAGCTGGGAAGTGGCGCAACGGTCGTTCTCGACCCGCGCCGGCGACTCACTGGGCAGCGGCCATGCGGTGAAGCTGGAGCTTAACCACACGCTGGAATTCGCCGGGCCTAACTGGACGGTGCGCAGCGGTGTGGATTATCAGAAAAACAGCGTGAAGGATCGCAACCTGGACTACCTGTCCGATGCCATTGATCCCAAGGGGCCTATTCGGGTGGTTAGCGATCCGGATGACCCGCAGTCGGTCCCTGCCAGTGACCTGCTGCAAAGCCGCTACGGCCAACTCTACGTCGGCAGCTCCTGGCGCCGTGGCATACCGGGCGCGCTGGTGCGCAGCAAGCCGCAATACACCTGGCTGGTGGACATGACGGCGGGTTGGCAGTGGACCGATCAAACCTTCAACTACGGCATCAACACCGGCGTCGGCTTCGAAGTCCTGGGTGACGACGAACTGGCCCTTACCTTCGGCTACCAATCCGCGCCACAAGGCGGGGATGGCAAGTCCGGCGGCACACTGGGCATGAGCTACGGCGTGCGTTTCGGGCGCTGATTACAGAATCTACGGGAGAAAAACCTATGCAAGCAATTCGTAACCTGAGCCTGGCCCTGACAGTGCTGTTCGTCGCCGGCTGCTCCAGCTTCACCAGTGAAAACAGCCCGAACCTGCCGCGCAATGCGCAGTGGGGCATCGTGCCGATGATCAACTACTCCCAGACCCCGCAGGCCGGTGAGCGCAGCGAGCAGATCCTGCTCAGCGTGCTCAGCAGCCACGGCCTGCAACCGCGGGTCTACCCAACCAGCACCCAGGGCGAACAGGCGTTGATGGATGACAACGAGCGCCTCACCGGTGCGCTGGAATGGGCGCGTGAGCAAAAGCTTGATTACGTCGTGTCCGGCAGCGTGGAAGAGTGGCAGTACAAGAACGGCCTGGACGGCGAGCCAGCGGTCGGCATCAGCCTGCGTGTCCTGGAAGCCAGCAGCGGTCGTGTGCTCTGGAGCAAAAGCGGCGCGCGCGCCGGCTGGTCCCGTGAAAGCCTGGCGGGCAATGCTCAGACGGTAATCGACAAACTTGTTGGCGCCCTTCGGTTCGAGTGAACGCAATGAATTCTCCACACATGGATTACAGCCTGGCGCCTCGCGCCAGCGGGCCGGTGTCTTGGCTGGAAACGCTGCTGGTGACGGGCTTGGCGATTGGCCTTGGCTTCTGGCTGACTCCCGAAGACCCGCTGCAGATGCACGGCGGTTTCCCCTGGCCGATTCTGGCGCCGCTGCTGTTGGGTGTGCGTTACGGTTTTGTGCGCGGGCTGTTCAGTGCCGCGCTGCTGGTGGCGGCGCTGTTTGCGCTGCGTTACACCGGCCATGAAGGTTATACCCAGCTTGAGCCATCGTTCATCGTGGGTGTGCTGGTCTGCGGGATGCTGGTGGGTGAGGTGCGCGATCTGTGGGTGCGCCGCCTGGAGCGTCTGCAGATGGCTAACGAATACCGTCAGTACCGTCTCGACGAATTTACGCGTGCCCACCAGATCCTGCGGGTGTCCCACGACCTGCTCGAGCAACGCGCGGCCGGCAGTGACCAGAGCCTGCGCAGCTCGCTGCTGGGCCTGCGCGAGAAACTGCGTGGCATGCCAGTCGAAGGCGATGCGTTGAGCGAACTGGCAGAGCCGATTGTGGCGATGCTGGGACAGTACGGGGCACTGCGCGTAGCAGGGCTGTACCGCGTCGACGAGGCCGAGAAAAACGTTCTGCCGCAAGCCCTGGCGATGATCGGCGTGATGGGCCCCCTGGGCACCGACGACGGTTTGATCAAGCTGTGCCTGGAGCGCGGCGAACTGGTCAGCGTGCGTCAGGAACTGATCGACTCGGGTAACTCCGCGCAGTTCTCATCGCTGCAGGCGTGTATCCCGTTGATCGATGCAGAAGGTCGTTTGCTGGCGATCCTGGCGGTCCGGCAGATGCCGTTCTTCGCGTTCCAGGATCGTACGCTGAGCCTCTTGTCACTGCTGGCCGGCCACATCGCCGACCTGTTGCGTCGCGACCCGCACGTACTGCAATTGCCCGACGCCGATTCCCAGCAATTCACCCTGCAGCTCAAGCGCTCGCTGGTGGATGTCGAGCAGCACACCCTGCCGGCCGGTCTGTTCGCGTTCGAGATGACGCGCGCCAACGACGAACTCTTGCGTCTGATGGAGCGCAGCCAGCGTGGCCTGGACCTGCACCTTTCGGTGCGGAACAACCGCGAGCATCACCTGTTGCTGGTGCTTTTGCCGCTGACAAGCCCGGACGGTACCGAGGGCTACCTGGCGCGCATTGGCATGCTGTTGCACGAGCACTTTGGTGTCGACACCGATTTTGACAGCTTGGGTGTGCGGGTCATGCCTTTCAACCTGGAGCCTGGCTGTGACCGCAACGGGCTGCGTAACTTCCTCTACAACGAGTGTGGCCTGAATGATCAGCAAGTGGCTGTTTAGCGGGGCCTTGGTGCTAGAGGCGGGCAGTTGGGCCAGTTTGTGGCTGGATGCGCCGCAGTTGCCTCAACTGCTGGTCTTCATGTTCAGCCACGGCCTTGCCTGCCTGATGCTGTGCGGCGCCGTGTGGATGTTGCTGCCGGCGCGCTACCGCGCACCATTGCCTTGGAGCCCGCTGTTTATCTTCAGCCTGGCGTTCTTCGTGCCGGTCATCGGCGCCCTGGGCGTGGTTGCCTCGATCTTTCCTGCGCTTTACCTGCCACGCAAGCGTGACCGTCAGGCCTGGCAAGCCGTGGGTATCCCGGGTTTGCCCTTTCGTGCGCAAGCCCAGACACGCTCACCGATTTTTGCGGATGGTGGCTTGCAGGACGTACTGCGCCACGCGCCGGACCCGGACCAGCGCCTGGCCGCCTTGTTGGCGACCCGCCGCATGCCCGGCAAGGACGCTGTGCCAATCCTCAAGTTAGCCCTGGGCGACCCCAGCGATGACGTGCGCCTGCTGGCGTATTCGATGCTCGACAAGCAAGAAAGCGACATCAACCTGCACATCCAGATGGCCCTTGAGCAGTTGGCCGGCGTCAGCTCGCGGACCGCTGGCCCGGTACATGGCATGTTGGCGCGCTGGTACTGGGAGCTGGCCTACCTCGGCTTGGCCCAGGGCAGCGTGCTCGAGCACGTGCTGAGCCAGGCAAGCGAACACGCCGAGCAGGGCCTGGCGGCGGGCGAGGGTGGCGAACTGTTGCTGCTGGCCGGCCGTATTGCATTGGAGCGCGGCGAGAACGAACGCGCCGAAACGCTGTTGCACGAGGCTGAGAAGAACGGCCTGGGCGCGGCCCAACTGCTGCCGTTTCATGCTGAACTGGCGTTCGAGTCCGGTCGTTATCATGAAATCCCCGGGTTGCTCGCCAGCCTTCCCGAAGAAACCCGCCAGCGGCCACCTTTCGCTGAGCTGGTGAGGAGCTGGAATGAATCATAAGCAAACGTCACCGACTGCCGATATCTGCCTGTTGCTGGAAGGAACCTGGCCGTACGTGCGTGGCGGCGTGTCGAGCTGGATTCACCAGATGATCCTGGGCCTGCCGGAGCTGACCTTCTCGGTGATGTTCATTGGCGGCCAGCGTTCGGCCTACGCCTCGCGACGCTATGAGATACCGGCCAATGTGGTGCACATCGAAGAGGTGTACTTGGAGGATGCGACGCACCCTACCAACACCCGGGGTACGCCGCGTGAAGCCGATCCGCAGCAGCTCGCCGACCTGTACCGGTTTTTGCACCACCCTGACCAGCCGGAACGCGAGCTGGGCGAGCGCTTGCTCAGTTGCATTGCCGATGGGCACATGACCCTCGATGACGTACTGCGCAGCCGCGCCAGCTGGGAGACTCTCAGCGAAGGCTATCGCCAGCATTGCGCCGACCCGTCGTTCGTCAACTATTTCTGGACCCTGCGTTCGTTGCAGTCACCGCTGCTGATGCTCGCTGAAGCCTCGCGCAAGATGCCGCCAGCACGGGTGCTGCACTCGATTTCGACCGGTTACGCCGGACTGCTGGGTTGCATCCTCAAGCACCGCTGGAAGTGCACCTACCTGTTGAGTGAGCACGGCATCTATACCAAGGAGCGCAAGATCGATCTGGCCCAGGCCACGTGGATCGCCGAAAGCTCCGGGCAGGCGCTCAACCGCAGTCTCGACGGTGGTTCGGGCTATATCCGTACCCTGTGGGTGCGCTACTTCGAGCGGATCGGCCAGTTGGCCTACAACAGCGCCGACAACATCATCGCCTTGTATGACGGCAACCGTCAGCGCCAGATCAAGGACGGTGCCGATCCGCGCCGCACCCAGTTGATTGCCAATGGCATCGACCTGTCGCAGTGGGCCAGCGCCATGGAAACCCGCGAGCCGGGCATTGCACCGGTGGTGGGGTTGATCGGGCGCGTGGTGCCGATCAAGGACGTGAAAACCTTCCTGCGCGCCATGCGTGGCGTGATCAGCGCCATGCCGAACGCCGAAGGCTGGATTGTCGGCCCTGAAGAGGAAGATCCGGAATACGTCAGCGAGTGCCGCAGCTTGATGGCGAGCCTGGGGCTCGAGGGCAAAGTGCACTTCCTGGGCTTCCAGCGTATCCAGGACATTCTGCCCAAACTTGGCCTGATGGTGCTGACGTCGATCAGCGAAGCGCAACCCTTGGTGATCCTGGAAGCCTGGGCCGCCGGTACGCCGGTGATCAGCAGCGACGTCGGCTCGTGCCGCGAATTGATCGAAGGCGGCAGCGCCGAAGACCGTGACCTTGGCCTCGCGGGCAAGGTGGTGGCGATCGCCGACCCACAGGCGACCTCCGCCGCCATCCTCGAGCTGTTGCGCAGCCCCGAGCGTTGGAAGGCTGCACAAGCCAGCGGCTTGCTGCGGGTCAACCGTTACTACACCGAAGCCTTGATGCTGCAGCGCTACCGCGACCTGTACCAGGCAGCCATGGAGAACAGTTAAATGGCCGGCATTGGCTTCGAACTGCGCAAGATCCTCTCGCGCGACTCATACACCGCCACCCTGCATGCCTATGTGTATGCCGGTTTGATCAGCTCTGGACCATGGGTGCTGTCGATCATCAGCGTGATGCTGGTGGGGATCATCAGCCTGGGCCTGCTGCTGCCTAACTCGCTGGTGGGACAATTCCTGGTCACGGTGACATACCTGATGGCCAGCTCGTTGATCCTGACGGGCGGCCTGCAGTTGTTCTTCACTCGCTTTGTGTCCGACCAGCTGTTTGAGCACAACTACGACCAGATCCTGCCCAACCTGCTGGGCATCCTGTTGATGGTCACGGTCGGCGCCGGCGTGCTGGGTGTCATCGTACTGGCGCTGCTGTTCGATCAGCCGCTGATCTATCGCGTGCTGGTGCTGTCGAACTTCGTGGTGCTGTGCAACCTGTGGTTGGTGATCATCTTCCTCTCGGGGATGAAGAAATATAACCGCATCCTGCTGGTGATGGTGGTGGGCTATTCGCTGATGGTCGCGAGCGCCTACCTGCTGAGCTTCCTGAAGATGCCCGGGCTGTTGCTCGCGTTGTTGATCGGGCACGGCAGCCTGTTGTTCCTGTACCTGTACGACATCCTGCGCGAGTATCGCGCCGAGAAAATGATTGCCTTCGATTTCCTCAATCGTCGCAACGTCTTCCTCAGCCTGCTGGTCACCGGGTTTTTCTACAACTTCGGCATCTGGGTCGACAAGATCCTGTTCTGGTTCAACCCGGGCACCTCCAACGCCGTGATCGGCCCGCTGCGTGCGTCGATCCTGTACGACATGCCGATCTTCATTGCCTACCTGGCGATCATCCCTGGCATGGCCGTGTTCCTGGTGCGCATCGAGACCGATTTTGCCGAGTGGTACGACCGCTTGTTCCGTGCCATCCGCGACGGTGAGACCTTGCAGCACATCGGTTCGCTGAAAACCGAAATGACCCTGTCCATTCGCCAGGGCCTGCTGGAAATCTGCAAAGTCCAGGGCCTTACGGTGGTGCTGCTGTTCCTCTTTGCGCCACGCCTGCTGGAGTGGATCGGCATCTCCAGCTACTACCTGCCGCTGTTCTACATCGACTTGATCGGCGTGAGCATCCAGGTGGTGTTCATGGCGTTGCTCAACGTGTTCTTCTACCTCGACAAACGCCGCGTGGTCCTGGAACTGTGCGTGCTGTTCGCCGTCCTCAACGCGGGCCTGACACTGCTCAGCATGCACCTGGGCCCGAGCTTCTTCGGCTACGGGTTCACGCTGTCGTTGCTGGTGTGTGTATTGCTGGGGCTGGCGCGCTTGTCGTCGACACTGGAAAACCTGGAGTACGAGACGTTTATGTTGGCGCGTTGATCGGGTTTCGACGGGCGTAAAAAAAGGCACTCGCCGTTAGCGGCAGTGCCTTTTTTTGTGGGCGCGGGGACGGCCGTGGGCATTTTTCCCGCAGGCCGCACGTTGAGTGCAGGCTGTTTTGCAAACCCCAGAAACCACAAAGCCCCGCATTGCGGGGCTTCGAGATATGGTGCCGGCACCAGGAGTCGAACCCGGGACCTACTGATTACAAGTCAGTTGCTCTACCAACTGAGCTATACCGGCGTGTTAGGGCGACGATTATAGCGATTGGCAAGGTTCTGTAAACCCCTGAATTCTGACTATTTTTGCGAAAGTCGCTTCTGTCCCTTTTTCTCCTCGGAGAAGGTAGGATTCATCCGTTGCTGCCAGGTGCAGTCGCACCCATCCAAACCAAAGGAAGCCCCACGTGAAACGGACGCTCGCTCTCATTCTTCTCACTGCCACGCTCGGCGCGTGCTCCAGCCACAAGCCCGCCAACGACCCGGCTTTGGTGGGTACCTGGAAAGGCTTGCGCACGCAAACCGGCACCTGCCAATTCCTGTCGTGGACCAATCAGCTCAAGCCTGATGGTCGCTTCACTATTACCTTCTTCCGCGATGCACAGCAGACGCAGGTCATCCAGACCGAGCAGGGCTCGTGGCTGGCGGCTGATGGGAAGAGTGAGTTGCGCACCGACGGGGTGCGTACGCCGGATGTGTACACCTATAAGTTGGTGGACCCGGATACGGTGAATTATGTGAGTGTGGCGGCGAGTCCGGAGGCGGATTGCCAGGACGACTATGCGTTTACGGAGCGGCGCGTTCGTTAATCGCGCTGAAATGCTCTAAAGGCGGGCATCCGCAGGTTCAGTTGCATCTACGTAGCCCGTTTGGCGTGCCACACGCGCCAGCGGGAGCCAGCTCCCTCGCCTAGAAAGCTGGGGGCTGCATGCACTCCGGCTGTTTTTTCTGTCCTTTCCAATCCAGACACGTCATCCGCGCACTCACCCCGCGATTCTCCTCAGGGGTGGGTAACCCCTGCTGCACCGTCCGCCTGGGCTCCATATAGACGTGCGCCATCCACCGCAAAAGCCAGCAGGCTGACGACGATCAAGGTCTCGCAGTGCAGGGTGGGTATTCTCCAGCCCGGCAGAAGGGTCTTGTCGAGCGTTCTGAAGGTATCGGCCTGTGTTGGACGGCGCGGGTTTTGCTTTGTCATGGGTCGTCCCAGGGCTGGAGACACGGTGACCTACCGGCCTTGGCGTCGGCGGCAATGTTGGTACTACCGTTGGGCTGGTTTCCCCTTGAATCGGGTCTGGGTTTGCGTATTCTGTCGCGCGATATAAAGCGTCAGTTTAATCGCGGAATCGTGTAGTAAAATTTTCGAGCTGTTTTAGGCGCCGGCCAGGTCGTCGATAAATGTGTCAGTTTTGTGCCGTCTATGTCCGATCGTTCAGTAATCTTGGCGCGAGAACAGCGCAAGTCGATGTTCTTACAGTAAATGTGTTTTCTGCCAGAAAATCGTCATAAAAATGGCGAATATCCGTTCGTCGGATAAGAATGAGCTGTAACAATCAAAATACTGACACTGTCATTGTGATATCACAGAATGCGCCCGACTTCACATAACTAGAAAAATTCAAGGTCAGCACATTGCTGGCCTTTTTATCGCCTTTAGAGCGCAAATCAGGGTGGGGGAGGGGCAATACGTGAGTCGAGCAGATGACATTTCAAAACTATTCAACAAGCTGGGCGTTAGCCCCAGCGGCTACCGGGAGATCAACGTCGTCCACGCGTATATTGAGGACGAAGTCGAGGTTCTGGAAACCGCTGCCGTTGTTGTCGACTCGCCTCTGGCTGCTCCAGCGCCCCAGCCGCGTGTGGTGGCCGCTGTCGTAGACGAAGCCCCGTCGGCGCCGCTGTTGCGCCTGCTGGAAGAGCTGAACCACGGTGAAGCCGACCACGTGCATCCCCCCGAAGTGGTGGAAGGGCCTGAAGGCGAGGTGTATTCGGAGCCGACCGCGCCGAAAATCGTGGTGGTGGTCTCGGTCAAGGGCGGCGTCGGCCGCAGTACCCTTGCCGCTGCGCTTGCCAGTGGTTTACAGCGTCAGGGCCGCCCGGCGCTCGCCCTGGACCTGGACCCGCAAAATGCCCTGCGGCATCACCTGTGCCTTGGCCTTGATATTCCCGGTGTCGGTGCCACCAGCCTGCTGAATGAAGGCTGGGGCAACCTGCCCGAGCGCGGCTTTGCCGGTTGCCGGTTGGTAGCGTTTGGCAGCACTGACCATGAGCAGCAAAAGAGTTTGAACCGCTGGCTGGGCCAGGATGCCGAGTGGCTGGGCAAGCGCTTGGCCGGGCTCAAACTGAACGGCCAGGACACGGTGATCATCGACGTCCCGGCCGGCAACACCCCGTATTTGAGCCAGGCGATGTCGGTTGCCGACGCTGTGTTGGTCGTGGTGCAGCCGGACGTGGCTTCGTTCGGCGCCCTGGCGCAGATGGACGCGATGCTCGCGCCGTACCTGGCGCGCGAGAAACCGCCCCAACGCTTCTACGTGATCAACCAGCTGGATGCTGCCCACCGTTTCAGCCTGGACATGGCTGAAGTGTTCAAGACCCGCCTGGGCACTGCCTTGCTCGGCACGGTGCATCGCGACCCTTCGTTCAGCGAAGCCCAGGCCTATGGGCGTGACCCCCTCGACCCTACCGTCAACAGTATCGGCTGCCAGGACGTCCATGCCCTGTGCCGCGCGTTGCTCGAACGCCTCGACTCGGACCTTCCATGACCGACAATACGTCCTCCACGCCCTTCGTCGAGGGGCGCGCTGAACAGCGCCTGAACGGTGCCATCGCGCGTTTCAATCGCTGGCCTGCGATAGTGCGCGGCCTGCTGGTGGTGGGCAGTTGCGTGCTCGGTGGCTTGCTGCTGCTGGCCATTATCTGCGCGCCACTGGACCTCGTGACTCAGTGCCTGTTTGCCGCGGTGTGTTTCGTGGCAGTGCTGGTGTTGCGCAAGATTCCCGGGCGCCTGGCGATCCTTGCGCTGGTGGTGTTGTCGCTGGTCGCGTCGTTGCGCTACATGTTCTGGCGACTCACTTCCACCCTCGGTTTTGAAACCTGGGTCGACATGTTCTTTGGCTACGGCCTGGTCGCGGCCGAGTTCTATGCCCTGGTCGTACTGATCTTCGGCTACGTGCAAACCGCCTGGCCGCTGCGCCGCACCCCGGTGTGGCTCAAGACCGAGCCGGAAGAGTGGCCGACGGTCGACGTGTTTATCCCCACCTATAACGAAGCGCTGAGCATCGTGAAGCTGACCATCTTCGCCGCCCAGGCGATGGACTGGCCCAAGGACAAGCTGCGCGTCCATGTGCTGGACGACGGTCGTCGCGATGACTTCCGCGATTTCTGCCGCAAGATCGGCGTGAACTACATTCGCCGTGACAACAACGTCCACGCCAAGGCCGGTAACCTCAACGCAGCATTGAAGGTCACCGACGGCGAATACGTCGCCCTGTTCGATGCCGACCACGTGCCGACGCGCTCCTTCTTGCAAGTAAGCCTGGGCTGGTTCCTGAAGGACCCGAAGCTGGCGATGCTGCAAACGCCGCACTTCTTCTTCTCGCCGGACCCGTTCGAAAAGAACCTCGACACTTTCCGCGCCGTGCCCAATGAGGGCGAGCTGTTCTACGGCCTGGTGCAGGACGGCAACGACTTGTGGAACGCTACCTTCTTCTGTGGTTCCTGTGCGGTGATCCGCCGTGAGCCGTTGCTGGCAATCGGCGGCGTAGCGGTCGAGACCGTGACTGAAGACGCCCACACCGCGCTCAAGCTCAACCGCCTTGGCTACAACACCGCGTACCTTGCCATCCCGCAAGCCGCGGGCCTGGCCACTGAAAGCCTGTCGCGCCATATCAACCAGCGCATTCGCTGGGCGCGGGGCATGGCGCAGATTTTCCGTACCGACAACCCGCTGCTGGGCAAGGGCCTGAAGTGGGGCCAGCGCATCTGCTACGCCAAC
Organism: Pseudomonas lurida; assembly: GCF_002563895.1. Classification (NCBI taxonomy): domain Bacteria; kingdom Pseudomonadati; phylum Pseudomonadota; class Gammaproteobacteria; order Pseudomonadales; family Pseudomonadaceae; genus Pseudomonas; species Pseudomonas lurida. The sequence continues at coordinate 354,021 of NZ_PDJB01000001.1, forward strand.
GCCATGCTGCACTTCTTCTATGGCCTGCCGCGGCTGGTGTTCCTCACCGCGCCGTTGGCCTACCTGGTGTTCGGCGCCGAAATTTTCCATGCGTCGGCGTTGATGATCGTGGCCTACGTGCTGCCACACTTGGTGCACTCCAGCCTGACCAACTCGCGGATCCAGGGGCGTTTCCGTCACTCGTTCTGGAACGAGGTGTACGAGACCGTACTCGCCTGGTACATCCTGCCGCCGGTGCTGGTGGCGCTGGTCAATCCCAAGGCCGGCGGCTTCAACGTGACCGACAAGGGCGGCATCATCGACAAGCAGTTCTTCGACTGGAAACTGGCGCGCCCCTACCTGGTGCTGTTGCTGGTGAACCTGGTCGGTATCGGTTTCGGTGTGCACCAGTTGATCTGGGGTGATGAGTCCACCGCCGTGACCGTGGCGATCAACCTGACCTGGACCCTCTACAACCTGATCATCACCAGCGCCGCCGTGGCCGTGGCGTCCGAGACACGCCAAGTGCGTTCCGAGCCGCGAGTGAGTGCGAAACTGCCGGTCAGCGTGATCTGCGCCGACGGCCGGGTACTTGGCGGCGTGACCCAGGATTTCTCCCAGAACGGCTTTGGCCTGATCCTGAACGATGGCCATTCCATCGGCCAGGGCGAACGGGTGCAATTGGTGCTGTCGCGAAATGGCCAGGACAGCCTGTTCCAGGCGCGGGTTGCGTTCAGCAAAGGCTCGCAGATCGGGGCGCAATTTGAATCGCTGTCGCTGCGCGAGCAAAGCGAGCTGGTACGCCTGACGTTTTCCCGTGCCGACACCTGGGCTGCCAGTTGGGGCGCCGGCCAGCCCGACACGCCGCTGGCGGCCCTGCGTGAAGTGGGTGGCATTGGCATCGGCGGCCTGTTCACCCTGTGTCGCGCCACACTGCATGAATTGCGAATGGCCTTGCGCCGCACGCCCTCACAACCGCTCGACACGTTGATGGACAAGCCATGACTTCCACATTCCTTTTCGCGCGCACACACGTGCGTGCGGCACTCGCGTTGGTGACGGCCTCGCTGCTGGGCTTGAGCCCGCTGCTGCAGGCCGCCGAAAAACCGCCCGCCGCACCGGTCGCCAGTGACGGCTACAGCTTGACCCTCAAGCAATTGGGCCGTCGCGACACCATGAACTTGCAAGGTGTGGAGTCGTCCGACAGCGTTAACTTCGACATCCGCGCCGACCAGGTCGTGACCGGCGCGCAAGTGCTGCTCAACTACAGCTACTCACCGGCGCTGCTCGCGGACCTGTCGCAGATCAATGTGCTGGTCAACGATGAAGTGGCGGCCAGCATCCCGCTGACCAAAGAGGGCGCGGGCACTGCGCAACAGACACTGGTGCAGATCCCGCCGCACCTGATCACCGAGTTCAACCGCTTGCGGGTGCAGTTCATCGGTCACTACAGCATGTCCTGCGAAGACCCGCTGCACAGCAGCCTGTGGGCCAAGATCAGCAACAGCAGCGAGCTGAAACTGCAGGTCTCGCAGATCCCGTTGAAGGATGACCTGTCGATATTGCCGCTGCCGTTCTTCGACAAGCGCGATGCACGCCAGGTCAGCCTGCCGTTCGTGTTTGCCACTGCGCCGGACAACGCCACGCTGGAAGCGGCGGCCACCTTGTCGTCGTGGTTCGGCGCGCTGGCCAGCTACCGTGGCGCGACATTCCCGACCACCTACGGCACGCTGCCGGCCAAGGGCAACGCGATTGTCCTGGTGCTGAGCCCGAGCGCGGTCGACGTCAACGGCGTCAAGGTGGCACAGGCCACCGGGCCGACCCTGAACCTCATCGCCAACCCCAACGACCCGCAGGGCAAACTGCTGGTCGTGTCGGGCCGCGATGGCGCCGAGCTCAAGCGTGCCGCCACCGCTGTGGTGCTGGGCAACTCGGTACTGGCTGGCAGCAGCGTGGTGATCGACAAGCTCGAAAGCCTGGCGCCGCGTCGCCCCTACGACGCGCCGAACTGGGTGCCGAGTGATCGCCCGGTGCGCCTCGGCGAGCTGGTCGAGCTGAACAAACTCAGCGTCGCCGGTTACAACCCAGGGCCCATCAACGTTGACTTCCGCCTGCCGCCCGACCTGTTCAACTGGCGTGAAGAAGGCGTGCCGCTGCACCTCAAATACCGCTACACGCCGCAGCAGGTGTCGACAAACTCGTCGTTGCTGGTGGGTATGGATGACCAGTTCATGAAGTCCATGCCGCTGCCCTCGATCACCAGCCTGGCAGACGGCAAGACCTTGCTGAGCATGCTGCAGAAAGACAACACGCTGCCGCGCGAGGCGACCGTGCTGCTGCCGATCAGCTCGGCGTCACCGATGTCCAAGCTGCAACTGCGCTTCATGTACGACTACATCAAGGAAGGAGAATGCCGCGACATCATCGTCGATAACATGCGCGGCACCATCGACCCGGATTCGAGCCTGGACATCAGCGGCTACCAGCACTTCATCGCCATGCCCAACCTGGGTGTGTTCAACGATGCCGGCTTCCCGTTCACACGCCTGGCGGACCTTTCCGAGTCGGCCGTGGTTTTGCCGGACACCTTCGGCACCGAGGAGCTGAGCGCCTACCTCACCATCCTCGGTCGCTTCGGGGAGTCCACCGGCTACCCGGCCACCGCGGTCAAGGTGGTGCAGGCCAAGGACGTGCAAAGCGTTGCCGACAAGGACCTGCTGGTGATCGCCACCGGTGCTGACCAGCCGCTGTTCAAACAGTGGCAGCAGTACCTGCCGGCCAACGCCGACGGGCCTCGGCAGCACTTCAAACTGTCTGACCTGCCGCGTTATGTGAGCAACTGGGTCAGCCCCGACGCCGACGCCAACAAGCACGCCGCTAACGCTGCGATCAGCTTCAATAGCTTGAGCACCAGCACCTGGTTTGCCGGCTTCGAGTCGCCGCTCAAGGCGGGGCGCAGTGTGGTGCTTATCTCCAGCACCAAGCCCGAGGGCCTGCAGGCCGCGACGGCTGTATTGATCGGCGGTGATCAGTTCAAGGACACCATCCAGGGCAGCCTCGCGGTGGTGCAAGGCACACAGGTCAGTTCGCTGGTGGCGGACCAGCAGTATTACGTCGGCAAGCTGGGGCTGTTCAAACAGGTGCAATGGCAACTGTCGCAGAACCTGGGCTGGATGCTGCTGTTCACCTTCCTGGGCCTGGCAATTGTCACCTGCCTGATCTACCTGTCCCTGCGGGCACGTGCAAAACGGCGGTTGGCATGATGCGCAGAGCCGGTTGGGTTGCGTTGGGCGCCGCGCTCTTCGCCGGCGCAGCCCAGGCGCAGACGTGCGACGCGCAGTGGCCGCTGTGGCAGAACTACGCGACGCGCTTTGTGCAGGATGACGGGCGGGTGCTGAACTCGTCCCTGAACCCCAGCGAGAGCAATTCCGAAGGCCAGTCCTACGCGATGTTCTTTGCCTTGGTGGGCAACGACCGCGCGCGCTTCGACAAGCTCTGGACCTGGACCAAGGCCAACATGGCCGGCAACGACATCAGCCGTAACCTGCCCGGTTGGCTGTGGGGCAAGACCAAGGGTGGCGAGTGGGGCGTGATCGACGCCAACTCTGCCAGCGACGCTGACCTGTGGGTGGCTTACGCGCTGCTGGAAGCGGCGCGTGTGTGGAATGTGCCGCAGTACCGCGCTGACGCGCAGTTGATGTTGGCCAATGTCGAAAAGACCTTGATCGTACGCGTGCCGGGACTGGGCAAGATGCTGTTGCCGGGGCCGGTGGGCTATAGCTACCCCGACGGCTTGTGGCGTTTCAACCCCAGCTACCAGGTACTGGCGCAACTGCGGCGCTTCCACAAGGAACGTCCCAACGGCGGCTGGAATGACGTGGCCGAGAGCAACGCCAAGATGCTCGCCGACACCAAGAGCAACCCCCACGGTATCGCTGCCAATTGGGTGGGCTACCGCGCGACCAGCGCGAATGCCGGGATGTTTGTGGTCGACCCGTATTCCGACGACCTCGGCAGCTACGATGCCATCCGCACGTACCTGTGGGCCGGCATGACCGCCAAGGCTGATCCGCTGGCGGCGCCGATGCTCAAGGCGTTGGGCGGTTTTTCGCGTGCGACGGCGGCGTCTCCCAGTGGCTTGCCGCCGGAGAAGATCCACGTGCTTACCGGCGCTGCCGAAAACAACAACGGCTTTTCGCCGCTGGGCTTCTCGGCCTCTGCCCTGGTGTTCTTCCAGGCGCGTGGCGAAACGGCCCTGATGCAACTGCAAAAGAACACGCTGGATGAAATGCTGGGCAAGGCCATGGCCCCGTCGGCGCCCGACAACGCGCAGCCGGTGTATTACGACTACATGCTCAGCCTGTTCAGCCAAGGCTTTACCGATCAAAAGTACCGCTTCGAACAGGACGGTACGGTGAAATTATTCTGGGAGGGCGCATGCGCCGTCACACGCTAGCCCTCGCGATCATGGCTACCCTGGCGTCCAGCGCCAGCCTGGCCGCAACCACCGACCCCCAAGCCTTGCTGGTCGAGCAGGGTTACTACTGGCAGTCGAAGAAAAACCCGGAGCGGGCCACTGAGTCCTGGAAGAAGCTGCTGGGCCTGAGCCCGGAACAACCGGACGCGTTATACGGCCTGGGGCTTATCCAGGTGCAACAGCAACACCCGGACGAGGCGCAACAGTACCTGGCTCGCCTGCGCGCGATTTCGCCGCTGCCACGCCAGGCGTTGCAGCTTGAGCAGGACATCCTGGTCAACGTACCCGCCAATGCCAAATTGCTGGAGCAGGCCCGTGAGCTGGGCGAGCCGGTCGAAGAACGCGAACAGGCTGTCGCCCTGTACCGCCAGATTTTCCAGGACCGCCCGCCTCAAGGCTTGATCGCCCGTGAGTATTACAACGCCCTGGCCTTCACCCCCAAGGGGACTGCCGAAGGCATCGCCGGCTTGCAGCGTGTGACGCGTGAGCGGCCGGATGACGCGATTGCCGCGCTGTTCCTGGCCCGGCACCTGGCGCGCAACCCTGGCACCCGTGTCGAAGGTATTCGCGCCATGGCGCGCCTGGCGCCCAACAACGAAGTGGGCGGCGCCGCTGACGAAGGCTGGCGCTTTGCGCTGGTCTGGCTCGGTGCACCCAACCGTGACCAGGTGCCGTTGTTCCAGGAATTTCTTGCCAAGCACCCGGACGACACTGAGATCCGCGCGCTGATGAACAAGGGCATTGCCCAGGGCAAGGGTGACGGTGGCTGGCAACGTGATCCGAAGCTGGTCAAGGCATTCAAGGCCCTCGATGAGGGCGACTTGAAAACCGCCGAGCCACTGCTGGCGGCGCGCCTGGCGGAAAAGTCCAACGATGTGGATGCGCTCGGCGGCATGGGCGTGCTGCGCCAACAGCAGCAGCGCTTCAGCGAGGCAGAAAACTACCTGGGCCAGGCCACCCGCTTGCCTGGCGGCGCGGCCTGGCAAAAAGCCCTGAATGACGTGCGTTACTGGAGCCTGCTGAGCCAGGCCCGTGACGCGCAGACTGCCGGTCGCAGCAGCCAGGCCCGCGACCTGGCCGCGCAGGCCGAGCGCCTGAACCCGAGCCGGGCGGATGCCACCGTGGCCCTCGCTGGTTTCCAGGCCCAGGACAATCAATTCGACGCCTCCGAAGCCAGCTACCGCAAGGTGCTGGCGCGCAACCCTGGCGACGCGGACGCGTTGAATGGCTTGATCGGTGTGCTGTCGCAATCGGGCCGTCCGGAAGAAGCCCTGAAGCTGATCGACTCGGTGTCTGCGGCGGATCGCACCAAGCTGTCTTCCAACGTGAAAATCAAGGCCCTGCGTGCCACCCAGATGGGCAAGGTCGCCGATCAGCGTGGCGACTTGAAGGCCGCGCAAGCCGCGTATCAGCAGGCGCTAGACGCCGACCCGGAAAACCCCTGGACGCGTTTCGCGCTGGCGCGTGTCTACCTGCGCGACGGGCAGATTCGCAACGCCCGCGCCCTGCTTGATGGCCTGCTCAAAAGCCAGCCCAACCAACCGGACGCGCTGTACACCAGTACCTTGCTGTCGGTGGAACTGGACGAGTGGAAAGCCGCCGATGCGACACTGTCGCGCATTCCAGCCGGCCAGCGCACCGCCGACATGAACGAGTTGGCGAGTGACATCGCCCTGCACAAGCAGACCGAAATCGCGATTGAAAGCGCTCGCCGTGGCCAGCGCCCGGAAGCCCTGGCATTGCTGGGGCGCAGCGCGACGCTGGCGGGTAAAAAGCCCGAGCGCCTGGCGGTGTTGGCGTCTGCCTATGTGGACGTCGGCGCGCCGGAAGAAGGCTTGCAGATCATGCAAGGTGTGCTGGACAGCACGCCTGATCCGACTGCCGACCAGAGGCTGCTCTACGCGGGCGTACTGCTCAAGGCCAATCACTACACCGAGGCCGGCGACATCCTGCGTGGCATGCAGGGCCAGCCGCTGAGTGATGCCGGGCGTCAACGCTACGAAGACCTGATCTTCCAATATCGGGTCAAGCAAGCCGATGCGTTGCGCGAGAAGAACGACCTGGTGGCAGCCTACGACATGCTCTCGCCGGCACTGGTGCAGCGGCCCCATGACACATCGGCCATTGCCGTGCTGGCTCGCATGTACGCCGACGGCGGCGACGGCAAGAAAGCCATGGCGCTTTACGAGCCGCTCGTGCAGCAAAACCCCAACAACGCTCGCCTGCAACTGGGCCTGGCGGGTATTGCCTTGAAGGGCGGTAACCGTAGCCTGGCCGAGTCGGCCACCGACAAGGCGCTGCGGCTGGACCCGACCAGCGCCGAGACGCTGACAGCGGCGGGGCAGATCTATCAGGGCCTGGGCCGCAACGCCGAAGCAGCGGAGTTGTTGCGTCGCGCCCTGGCCATTGAAAACACCCAGCGCGCCCAGGCCCGCTCGGCCTTGGCGGATGCGCAAGGCGTGGCGTACAACCCGTTCGTTGGCCTGCCGGGCCAGCGTCGTCAGATCACCGACCTGGCCGTTGACCGTGGCGCGGTTCCTCCACCGATCGATGCGCCGGCCAACGTCATGCCCGCCGCGGTATCGGCGCCCGGAAATACCGTGGGCGCTGCCGGCTTTGCCCCTTCCAACAGGCTGAGCGACCCGTTCGTGCCGCCTACGCGCATCGCCGCGCTGGACAACCCGACCCTGAGCCCGGCGCGCCGTGCCCTCGATGGTCTGCTGCGTGATCGCAGCGCCTACTTGGTGCAAGGTTTGAGCGTGCGCAGCAACAACGGTGAAAGTGGCTTGAGCAAAATCACCGACGTGCAGACGCCTTTCGAAGCGCGCATGCCGGTGGGTGACTACAACGTGGCGTTGCGTGCGACACCGGTGAGCTTGAGCTCTGGTACGGTCAAGGCCATCTCTGCGGCGCGTTTTGGCACCGGTGGCAACACTGGCGATGGGGCCAAGCGTGAAAACGGCGTCGGCCTGGCGGTCGCGGTGGAAGACCCGGCGCAAGGCGTCAAGGCTGACATCGGTGTGAGCCCGCTGGGCTTCACCTACAACACCGTGGTGGGTGGCGTGAGTGTGAATCGACCGTTCACCGAAGGCGGCAACCTGCGCTATGGCGTGAACGTTTCGCGGCGTCCGGTTACCGACAGCGTCACCTCGTTTGCCGGGTCTGAGGACAAGGCCACCGGCCGCAAGTGGGGCGGCGTCACCGCCAATGGCGGGCGGGCCGAACTGAGTTACGACAACCAGGAAATGGGTGCGTATGGCTACGCGTCGTTGCACCAGCTTCTCGGCAATCACGTCGAAGACAACACGCGCATGGAGTTGGGCAGCGGCGTCTACTGGTACCTGCGCAATACGCCAACCGACACCCTCACACTGGGCATCAGCGGCATGGCCATGGGGTTCAAGGACAACCAGGGTAACTACACCTATGGCAATGGCGGCTACTTCAGCCCGCAACGTTTCTTCTCCCTCGCTGTGCCGATTCGCTGGGCGCAGAGTTTCGACCGCTTCAGCTACGAGTTGAAAAGCTCGGTGGGTGTGCAACATATCGCACAAGATGGCGCCGATTACTTCCCGACGGACAGTGTTCTGCAAGATCGACGGGATGACCCGAAGTACGACAGCAGCAGCAAGACCGGCATCGGCTACAGCCTCAACGCGGCCGCCGAATACCGTCTGACTTCACGCTTTTACCTGGGTGGCGAAGTCGGTGTCGACAACGCCCAGGATTATCGCCAGTACGTCGGCAACGCCTACCTGCGCTACCTGTTTGAGGACCTGAGCGGGCCTATGCCCTTGCCGGTCAGCCCTTACCGTTCCCCTTATTCGAATTGATTGATAGGAGTCATCCATGCCTGTTTCTGCAATTGCCGGCCTGACCCTGCTGGTACTCGGCGAGAGCCACTTGAGCTTCCCGGACCATTTGCTCGACCCGCTGCAAGCCAACCTCACCGCGCAAGGCGCCAAGGTTCACACCCTCGGTGCCTGCGGCGCTGGCGCGGCCGATTGGATCGTGCCGAAGAAAGTCGACTGTGGTGCCGAGCAACTGCCGGGTGGCAAGCCGCAGGTGTTCGGCAAGAACGCCATGAGCACCACGCCGGTCAAGGACCTGATCGCCAAGGACAAGCCGGACCTCGTGGTGATCATCATCGGCGACACCATGGCGTCCTATCCGGACCCGCAGTTCCCGAAAGTCTGGGCCTGGAAAAGCGTGACCTCGCTCACCAAGGCTATCAGCGAAACCGGTACCAAATGCGTGTGGGTCGGCCCGGCGTGGGGCAAGGTCGGCAGCATGTACAAGAAGGATGACGCGCGCACCAAGCTGATGTCGTCGTTCCTGGCGACCAACGTGGCGCCGTGCACCTACATCGACTCGCTGACCTTCTCCAAACCGGGCGAGTGGATCACCACTGACGGTCAGCATTTCACCATTGATGGCTACCAGAAGTGGGCCAAGGCCATCGGCGGCGCGCTGTCGGCATTGCCGGCCGACGCTGTGAAGGGAGCCAAGTGATGAAGCGCATCACCCTGGGCCTGGCGACTTTGCTCGCCAGCGTCAGCGCCTACAGTGCCGACATTCCGCTGTACCCCACCGGCCCGGAAAAGGACTCGGCGTTCCTGCGGTTTGCCAATGGCACGGCCGGCGAATTGAAACTGGTCGCCGACGGCTCCAAGGCCAGCCTGGTGTTGGCGGGCGACAAACGGGTTTCCGACTACCTGCCGGTATCGGGCGGCAGCACGCCCATCAAGGGGGTGTTGAGCCAGGGCGGCAAGACCGCTGACTTGGCCGTTACCGTGGCCCCGGGCGAGTTCGCCACCGTGGTGGCCGTGGCCGATGCCAAGGGCGGCATTCGCCAAGTGGTGATCCATGAGCAACCGGACGATTTCAACGCGCTGAAAGCCTCCCTGGCGTTCATCAACGCCGACGCCGCGTGCACGGATGCCAGCCTCGAAGCGGTGGCGCAAAAGGCCGAGCTGTTCAAAAAGGTCGCCGAAGGTTCGGTGCAGCGCCGCATGATCAACCCGGTGCAATTGTCGGTGCAACTCAAGTGCGCCGGCGCGCCGGTCGGCCAGCCGCTGACCTTCGGCCTCAAGGCGGGCGAGCGCTACAGCGTATTGGCGTTGCCATCGGCGTCGGGTTCCCGGTTGTTGTTCGCACCTGATTCGCTCGCTAACTGATCGGGCCCGACACCACCATGGTCTTTGCCTCACTCGAATTCCTCACGCTGTTCCTGCCGGCCTTCCTGTTGATTTATGCGCTGGCTCGTCCGAGCTGGCGCAACGTCATCCTGTTGATCGGCAGCTGGTTGTTCTACGGCTGGTTGAGCCCGCTGTTCCTGTTCCTGCACATGGTGTTGACCGTGGTGGCATGGGTCGGTGGCTTGCTGGTGGACCGCTCCCGTGAGGACGGCAAAGGCCGGGTGCGCCTGTTGATCGCGTTGATCGTGTTCAACACGGCGGTGCTGTGTTGGTACAAGTACGCCAACATCGTCGCCGGCACCGTAAGTGAGGTGATCACATGGTACGGTGCGATGCCGTTGGACTGGCAGCGCGTGGCCTTGCCGGCCGGCTTGTCGTTCATCGTGCTGCAGGCGATTTCGTACCTGGTGGATGTGCACCGGCATACGGTGCCGGTGGAGCGTAGCTTCATCAACTACGCCACCTATATCTCGATGTTCGGGCACTCGATCGCGGGCCCGATCATCCGCTACGACTGGGTCCGCCGCGAGCTGAACCAGCGTTATTTCAACTGGGCGAATTTCTCCCTGGGCGCGCGGCGCTTCATGATCGGCATGGGCATGAAAGTGCTGGTGGCCGACACGCTGTCGCCGCTGGTGGACATTGCCTTCCACCTGGAAAACCCGAGCCTGGTGGACGCCTGGATCGGTTGCCTGGCGTATTCGCTGCAACTGTTTTTCGACTTCGCCGGCTACAGCGCCATGGCCATCGGCCTGGGCCTGATGCTGGGCTTCCACTTTCCGGAAAACTTCAATCGGCCGTACCTGGCCAGCAGCATCCAGGATTTCTGGCGGCGCTGGCACTTGTCGCTGTCCAGTTGGTTGCGCGACTACCTGTACATCGCCCTGGGCGGTAACCGCGACGGCGTGTGGCGCACCTATCGCAACCTGTTCCTGACCATGGCGATTGCCGGGTTGTGGCACGGTGGCGACAGCTGGAACTACCTGCTGTGGGGGGCGGCCCACGGCGTGGCGCTGTGTGTGGACCGGGCGTGGTCGCGGTCGAGCCTGCCGAGCATTCCGCCGTTGCTGTCGCACAGCCTCACGCTGTTGTTTGTGTGCCTGGCGTGGACCTTGTTCCGCGCGCCGGACTTCCATTCGGCGCTGACGATGTACGCCGGCCAGTTCGGTCTGCACGGCATGGCGCTGGGGGATGCGATGGCCGTGGCCATGCGCCCGGCCCATGGCATGGCGGCGTTGCTGGGCCTGGTGTGCATCATCGCGCCGATCTGGCAGGTGCGTTGCGAGCAGCGTTTCGGTGCCCAGCCCTGGTTCGTGGTGGCGGCCTCACTGTGGCCGGTCGCCGGGTTTGTATTGTCGTTCGCGCTGATTGCCAGCCGCGACGCCGTACCGTTTCTGTATTTTCAGTTCTAAGGACGCCCGACCATGCCCGCTCCGACTGCGCCGACTCCTCCGAGCGACTTGGCCGTACGCACCAGCCCCCTGGCGGCCTGGGTGCTGGTGATCTTTTTGGCAGCGGGGCTGTTGTCCTGCGCCTGGTTGATGGTGAAGGGGCCGATCAGCTATGTGCCGGCCAAGGTCGACGGCGACATGCTGCTGCACGGCGACCTGACTCACCGTTTTGCCAAGGAACTGGCCAAGGCACCGATGGCGATCCAGGCCGCCAACCTCGAGCGTGGCGGCAGCTGGCTGGCCTTCGGCGACACCGGTCCGCGCGTACGTCCGGGTTGCCCCGGCTGGCTGTTTATCAGCGATGAGTTGCGCATCAACCGCCATGCCGGAGCCAATGCCCAGACCAAGGCCCAGGCGGTGATCGACCTGCAAAAACAACTGGGCCAGAAAGGTATCGACCTGCAAGTGGTGGTGGTGCCGGACAAGAGCCGTATCGCCGCCGCCCAGCGCTGTGGCCTGTACCGCCCGGCGGTGCTCGATAATCGAATCCGCGATTGGACCGCGGCGTTGCAGGCTGCCGGTGTTTCCGCGCTGGACTTGACCGACACACTCAAGCCCCTGGGCGCCGAAGCCTACCTGCGCACTGACACCCACTGGAGTGAAATCGGCGCCAACGCCGGTGCCCAGGCCCTGGCGCAGCGCATCCGGCAGCGCGGCATCAAGGCCACGCCAGAGCAGACTTTCGACATCACTCACGCAGCGCTTGCTGCGCGCCCAGGCGACTTGGTACGCCTGGCCGGTCTCGATTGGTTGCCGTCCAAGTTGCAGCCGCCAGGGGAGTCAGTCGCAGCCAGCACGGCCCATGAAACCGGTGGCGCAACCAGTAATGCCGACGACCTGTTTGGCGATGCCGGCCTGCCCAATGTGGCGTTGATCGGCACGTCGTTCTCACGTAACTCCAACTTCATCGGCTTTCTGCAAAAAGCCCTGAATGCGCCTGTCGGTAATTTCAGCAAGGACGGGGGCGAGTTCTCTGGTGCGGCCAAGGCTTACTTTGAAAGCCCTGCCTTCAGGCAAACTCCGCCTAAGCTATTGATTTGGGAGATTCCCGAGCGGGATTTGCAAACGCCCTACGATTCGATCAGCATGGGCCAGTAATTTGACGATTTGCCGTTTGTCTAAAAAATAGACAGTGCCATCATCAAAATAATGACACTTATCCGCGCTTGAAGCAGACTGCCTGCATTAAGGCGACCACAAAAAGACCTGCGGTAAGCAGTCGTATCAGCTGACCTTCTCACGTCTTTGAGCTTCGCCGTGATGAGGAATGCGTTATGAGTTTCACTGATGGTCTTCTCGTTCTGCTAGGCAGAGATGTGAGCCGCGATCCGCAAGGGCTGAATGCGCGGCTGCATTTTTTTGGCAGCGTTCCCGTGGATGACGGCACTCCGTTTCCCCCTCACGTCCCCTCTGCTCATGCGCAGTCCCAACCGGTGGACAAGGCCGTGCGGCGTCCCTGCGTGGTGGCGTTGGTGTCGGTCAATGGTGGCGTGGGTCGCAGTACCCTGGCCACTGCGTTGAGCAGCGGTTTGCAGCGCCTAGGCGAATCGGTGGTGGCCGTGGACCTGGACCCGCAGAACGCCCTGCGCATGCACTTCGGGGTCAGCCCGGGTTCGGCGGGTATCGGCCCTACCAGCCTGCGCAATGCGCACTGGGACACGATCCAGCAGCCGGGCTTTGTCGGCAGCCGCGTGATCACCTTCGGCGACACCGATCTGCGCCAGCAGGACGACCTGCAACGTTGGCTCAAAGATGAGCCGGACTGGCTGGCACAGCGCCTGTCAGCCTTGGACTTGAGCCCCCGTCACACAGTGATCATCGATACCCCCGCGGGCAACAACGTCTACTTTCATCAAGCCTTGAGCGTCGCCGATGTGGTGCTGGTGGTCGCGCAGGCCGATGCCGCATCACTCGGCACTCTGGACCAACTCGACGGCCTGCTGGCGCCGCACCTTGAGCGCGAGCGACCACCGCATGTGCACTTTGTGCTCAACCAACTGGATGAGGACAATGCCTTCAGCCTGGACATGGTCGAGGCGTTCAAGCAGCGCCTGGGCACGAAAGAGCCCTTGGAAGTGCACCACGACATGGCAATCAGCGAGGCGCTGGCGTTCGGGACCGACCCGTTGGATAGCCAGGCATTGAGCTTGGCGGGGGACGATATCAACGAGCTTTGCCGGTTGTTGATCGCGCGCAAAAAACATCTGTAAATCGCGGTTTATACGCTTAACGCCAGATGCTTATGCACAATCGGTTGGATGGCGGTGTCACGAAACGGCCATTATGTGGAGACGTTCTCATCACGCCGCAACTGCCTGTTTTACGTGCGTTTTATTGTGTGAACAAAAAATGACCAACCTGGCTTTTGCCCTGAAGCGCAGATGGTCACAGGCTCTGTAAAGAATTCATCAACAGAGTTATCCACAGGCTGCACGGCGACAATGTTGCCCCTTAATCGCGCTCGGCGAGCACCATCAGGTTGCGCGGGGTCAATGCGGGTTCGCAGAAGCTGCCCACCTCGACCTTGTAGCCGTTTTCACCAAGAAACAATGCCCGATCCAGCACCAGCCACAACTCCAGCGGGCGCCGAAACAGACCACGCACCAATTCCAGGTTCCTGACCTGCGCCAAGCGGCGCCAGCCATGTGCTTCCAAGGCCGGCCAATCCTGTTCACCTGTGGATAACCCTTTGAGGGTGGCCAGGTCCCGGCAGTAGTCCGCGAAAGGTTTGTCCAGCCAATGGGCGGGCAGGGACGGTGTGGGCAAATATTCGTCGCAGCCCCGCAGCTCGCGTTGCAGCTGATCGAATGCCAGGCGCCGTGCCATGGACGTGTCCCGCTGCAAGCGCACGCGTCTGCCTGCGGTGACGGTTTCGCTCAGCGGCAAGCCAAGGTCATCGATCGACAGTTGCAGGCGTGAGGCGTGGCCTGCGCTGGACAGTGGCTGGTAGGTATCGGACTGGACGCGGTTGTAACAGCAGGGCGCGAACGCCAGTTGCTTGCAGCCGACGGCGCTGGCCAGTCGAAGCAGGCGTACATGCAGGTCGCCACAGGCGTGCAGGGCGACGGGCGTGTGTTCGGGACCGAGGGTGACGTCCGCCATGACGTCTTGCAGGCGATGGGTGACGGCCAAGCCGTGGTGATCGCTCAAGGCCAGGCCTGCAGCGATCAGCGCTGGATCGTATTCCAGGCAGGTCAGCGCTTGATCGTCTTGTAGCAGGCGACGACCCAGGTGGCCTTTGCCCGCGCACCAGTCCAGCCAGTGCGTGGGCGCCTGTGCAAACTGCAGCGCGGCGCCGAACGCTTCAATCTGTGCCCACTTGCGGCCCGGAACATCGACGTTCAGGCGAGGGCGTGCGGGAGCCAGGGGGTGCGCCGGTAACTTATCCACAGCGCCGAGCTGCAGGGCCTGCGCAGCAAGCTGTGGAAAAGGTGCGGGGGCGGCCAAGTCATGGGGGCCGTTGTGACTGGCTTCGGCATCGGCCAACGAGCGTTGGCGCAGCCAATGGGCGAGGTCGGGATGCTCGGCTTCCCAAGGTAATTGGCGATGCGTAAAGGGCCGTGGTTTCCACAGCCCTTGGTGCTCGACCAGGAACGCGTCCAGCGCCTGGAAGCGTGCTTCAACGTCCTTGGCAGGCATCGACGCGTAGCCAGCGTTCCAGCAGTTTGAAGGCGCGTACCAGCACATACGCCATCAACAGATAGAACAGGCCGGCGGCGAAGAAAATCTCTACCGGCAAATAGGTGCGGGCAATGATGGTCCGCGCCATGCCGGTCAATTCCAGCAGGGTGACGGTACTGGCCAAGGCACTGGCCTTGAGCATCAGGATCACTTCGTTGCTGTACGCCGGCAGGCCGATGCGCGAGGCGCGCGGCAGGATGATGTAGAACAGTGTCTTTGGCTTGGACATGCCCAGCGCGCGCGCCGCTTCGATCTCGCCCGGCGGGATGGCCTGGATCGCGCCACGCAGGATCTCGGCAATGTAGGCGGCGGTGTGCAGGGTCATGGTCGCAGTGGCGCACCAGAACGGATCGCGCAGGTAGGGCCACATGAAGCTCTCGCGCACCGAGTCGAACTGCGCCAGGCCGTAGTAGACCAGGAACAATTGGACCAGCAAGGGTGTGCCACGGAAGAAGAAAATGTAGGCATAGGGCACGGCGCTGACGTACCAGCGCCGTGAGGAGCGCGCGATACCCAGGGGGATTGCCAGCAGCAGGCCGGCGATCACCGCAATGGCCACCAGCTCCAGGGTCAGGATGGCGCCCTGGGCCAACTTGGGCAGCCACTTGATGATCACGGCCCAGTTCAGGCCCAGGTCGAAATGCGCCAGCCAGCTGTAGTCGCCGCTCATTGGGAGCTCCTTGCAAAGCCGCGGGCGGCGCGTTTTTCCAGGAAGTGCATGCCGGTCATGGCCAGGACGGTCAGGCCCAGGTACATGAAGGCGGCGACCATGAAGAAGGTGAATGGCTGCTTGGTGACGGTCACGCCGATCTGCGCATGGCGCATGATTTCTTCAAGGCCGATCACCGATACCAGCGCGGTGTCCTTCATCAGGATCATGAACAGGTTGCCCAGGCCCGGCAGGGCGATGCGCCACATCTGCGGCATGATCAACCGGGTAAAGATCCGGAACTTCGACAGGCCCAGCGCTATACCAGCTTCACGGTGACCCTTGGGGATGGCGAGGATCGCGCCACGGAACACTTCCGTCGCGTAGGCGCCAAAGCACAGGCCCAGGGCGATTACCCCGGCGGCAAAGGCGCTGAGGGAAAGGTCGGGGTTTCCGAAGAACTCACCGAGGGCGCGCATCAGGTTGACCGTGCCGAAGTAAATCAGCAGCACCCACAGCAATTCGGGAATGCCGCGCACGATGGTGGAGTAAGCGCCGCCAAGCCATTGCAACGGCTTGTACGGCGACGTCTTGGCCAAGGCACCGGCCAGGCCAAGCACCAGCCCCAGGCACAGGGCCGTGAGCGCCAGTTTGACGGTCATCAGCGCGCCAGCCGCAAGGGCCGGGCCGAATCCGTAGAGATCGAAATTCATGGTGTTTTCATATCGCGGCAGGCATTGCTAAAAACCGACGCGCCCAAGTGGGCGCGCCGGTCAGGCCGTTCAGATCATTCGATGCTGAAAGGGAAGTACTTGTCGTTGATCTTCTTGTAGGTGCCGTCTGCCTTGATCTCTGCCAGGGCTTTGTTCAGGCGCTCGCGCAGTGGGTCGCCCTTGCGTACGGCGATACCGATCTTGTCGCTTTCTACAACCGGGTCGCCTTTGAACTCGTAGGCGGAACCGTCTTTGCTCTTGAGCCATTCGTACTGCACGTACTTGTCGGCGAGGATGCCGTCGAGGCGACCGGAGGTCAGGTCGAGATAGGCGTTTTCCTGGGTGTCGTACAGCTTGGCTTCGGTATCAGGCAGCTTGTCTTCCAGGTATGTACCGGCCAACGTGGCGCGTTGTGCACCGATGACCTTGCCTTTCAGGTAAGCGGCGTCGGTCTTGAAGTCCGCGGTGGCTTTAGGTGCGATGAACTGCAGCTTGTTGGAGTAGTACGGGTCTGTGAAGTCGACGGCCTCCTTGCGCTCGTCGGTGATCGAGAGCGAGGACACCAGGAAGTCGAACTTCTTGGCGTTGAGGGCCGGGATGATGCCGTCCCAGTCGGACACATACACTTCGCACGTCTCGACTTTCATCTTGGCGCACAGGGCGTCGCCGATGTCTTTGTCGAAGCCGACCACATTGCCGCTGGCGTCTTTATTGTTGAACGGCGGGTAGGCGGCTTCGATCCCCATTTTCAAGGTTTCTGCCATGGCCGTGGCGCTGAACGCCATCGAGACGGCCGCGGCCAGAAGGAATTTTTTGTAGTTCTGCATGCATGTTGCTCCGTTAGCGGTTGCTGGACATGAATTGTTTGCAGCGCGCCGAAAGCGGGTTTTCAAACACCTGCTGTGGCGATCCTTGCTCCTCGACCAGGCCCTGGTGCAGGAACACCACCTCACTGGACACTTGGCGGGCGAAGCCCATCTCATGGGTGACCAGCAGCATGGTGCGGCCTTCTTCGGCCAGTGCGCGGATCACATTAAGTACTTCCTGAACCATTTCCGGGTCAAGGGCCGAAGTGGGCTCGTCGAACAGGATGACCTTGGGCTGCATCGCCAGGGTGCGGGCGATAGCCGCCCGTTGTTGCTGGCCGCCGGACAATTGCGCGGGATAGGCGTGGCGCTTATCGCCGATACCAACCTTGGCCAGCAGGGCTTCGGCGACTTCGATGGCTTCGGCCTTGCTCTGGCCAAGCACACGGCGGGGGGCCTCGATGATGTTGTCGAGGATGCTCATGTGCGGCCACAGGTTAAAGTTTTGAAACACAAAACCGATTTCGCTGCGCAGGCGGTTGATCTGCTTGCCGTCCGCGGCCATCAACTCGCCGTTTTTCGCGGCCTTGAGCTTGAGCTCTTCACCGGCCACCAGGATCTGGCCCTGATGCGGGTTCTCCAGCAGATTGATGCAGCGCAGGAAGGTTGACTTGCCGGAACCGGACGAACCCAGGATCGAGATCACATCGCCGTCGCGAGCGGTCAGCGAGATACCCTTGAGTACCTCCAGCTCACCATAGCGTTTATGCAAGTTGCGGATTTCAAGCGCGGGCGTGGCCTCGGCCATGTGGGGTCCTCATTGTGTTCGTTGCGATCCTGCTGTTGGGCCGCCTTCCTGGCGAGGCGCCAAGCTAGCATAGCGTCTTGATGGCAGCCAACAGCGCGGCCGAGGGTAAACAGGTGGTGTGCGGCAGGGTGTCGCATCGGCACAGCAGCGTGTCGCGCCATCAACAACCGAACAACCGTTTGAACCCGAAAAACCACCGGTTTCGCGTAAAAAAGGGCGCGATGGTGCCAGCTTTGGCCGGGTGTTGGAAGGGTTAACCGGGCAAACGGTGCCTATCAGCCCCTTTATAGGGCGTCACGTACTTTTTGTGTGTGTTTATGGTGCGTTTATTCGTCTTCAATGTGGGTCGCACGGTAACGCTATAGCGGAATGCCATTGTTCTCAATGACTTGCGATGGTTGTTGATCGCTCCTGCAGGCCGCGTCAATCAAGGCTCTGTAACATTTTGGCGCAAATCTTGCGTAAAAAATAAAGAACGCCCTGTTGGTTTCTTTTCACGAGAGAGATCCCGGGCCGGGCGGACCGTTTTCGCAATTCCTCGTATAGGTGTGTCAATGAGTAGTACGCAAAGCTCCAATGACCTCGAACAGGGGCTCAAACCGCGTCACGTCACCATGCTGTCGATTGCCGGTGTAATCGGCGCAGGTTTGTTTGTCGGCTCCGGCCACGCGATTGCTGCCGCCGGCCCGGCCGTACTGCTGGCCTATGCCGCGGCGGGTACGCTGGTGGTATTGGTGATGCGCATGCTGGCCGAAATGGCCGTGGCGTCGCCGGACACCGGTTCGTTCTCCACGTATGCCGACCGCGCAATCGGTCACTGGGCCGGGTTTACCATTGGCTGGTTGTACTGGTGGTTCTGGGTGCTGGTGATTCCGCTGGAGGCCAACGCCGCCGCAACCATCCTGCACGCCTGGTTCCCGGATATCGCCATCTGGGCCTTTACCCTGATCATCACCTTGCTGTTGACGGCGACCAACCTGTTCAGCGTGAAGAACTACGGCGAGTTCGAGTTCTGGTTTGCGTTGATCAAGGTCGTGGCGATCGTGGGCTTTGTGATCCTTGGCCTGGCCGCGATATTCGGCTTCCTGCCGACCAGCCAGGTCAGCGGTGTTTCGCATCTGTTCGACACCCAGGGCTTTATGCCAAACGGCATGGGCGCAGTATTGGCCGCGATCCTGACCACCATGTTCTCGTTCATGGGCACCGAGATCGTCACCATCGCCGCCGCTGAATCCAAGAACCCAGGCCAGCAGATCACCAAGGCCACCAACTCGGTGATCTGGCGGATTGGTCTGTTCTACCTGCTGTCGATTTTCATCGTTGTGTCCCTGGTGCCTTGGAACGATCCGACCCTGGCGGCGGTAGGTTCCTACCAGACCGTGCTGGAGCGCATGGGCATCCCGAATGCCAAGCTGATCGTTGACCTGGTGGTACTGGTGGCCGTGACCAGCTGCTTGAACTCGGCGCTGTACACCGCTTCGCGCATGCTGTTCTCCCTGGGCCGTCGCGGTGATGCGCCGGCCGTGGCCAAGCGCACCAACAAGAGCGGCACGCCTTACTGGGCGGTGTTGTTGTCCACCGGTGCTGCGTTCCTGGCGGTGTTCGCCAACTACGTGGCCCCTGCGGCGGTGTTCGAGTTCCTGCTGGCCAGTTCCGGCGCCATTGCGTTGCTGGTGTACCTGGTGATCGCGGTGTCGCAACTGCGCATGCGCCAGAAACGCACGGCGGCGGGCGAGAAGATTGTCTTCAAGATGTGGCTGTTCCCAGGCCTGACCTACGCGGTGATGGTGTTCATCGTGGGTACGCTGACCATCATGCTGTTCCAGGAAGCGCATCGGGTCGAGATCATCGCGACTGGCGTGCTGAGCGTGCTGGTGGTGGCGGCGGGGCTGATCGTGGCGAGCCGTCGCAAGGCGCAGAGGGTCGGTGCTGCGGCACTTAACTGATGTGATGTAAGCCGGTGCCTGAGGGCGCCGCAATTGGAATGTGGGAGCGGGCTTGCTCGCGAAAGTGGTCGATCAGTCACTATTGCGGGCGACTGACACACCAAATTCGCGAGCAAGCCCGCTCCCACATCTGGTTTTGTATCAGTCCTGGGTGTTGGCCAGCGCCTGGGACGCCGCAACGTAATCTGCCTGGAACTGCGGCGACTCGATCCACGCCAGTGCGGCGGCTTCGTCGTCGGTGTCCGTGGCCCACTGCCGATACTCGATCAATGCCGCGAGAATGAAGTCGGTGGCTTCCTCTTCACCTTCCTGCTCCAGCACCAGTGCCAGCAATGGATGGGCCAGGAAGGCTGTGCACAGTGCCTGCTGGCTGGTCTCGCCCGCAGTGCGCATCTCTACGAACAGCTCGGTCAGATCCACTGACTCAAGGTCAATGCGACTGTCGTCGCCGGCGAACGCGTCCGGCTTGGTCGCAACGGCGCGCTGGGTACGGTTTTGCTTGGCCTTGGCCTTTGCCCGGTGGGCGCGTTTTTGCTGCTTGTTCGGCGAGGCCATGGGCTCAACGTCCTGGGGGTCTGGATCTGGGTAGGGTATTGAAGCGCAGGTTGGGGGAAATCCCAAGGGTATCCGCAGTTAATTGGCCATTTTGAAGCCATGCCAATGCAATAGGCCACAGCCGGTCCTGATACTCGCTGCGAAAAAATGCGAAATGTCCGACTTCTTTTTCGCCTATGTCTTCAGGCGCGATGCGCAGATGAGTGCGCTCGCTGCGGTCGAAGTAACCCAGTAGCCGCTCGATGGCAGCGACCGTCCCGAACGGATCGTCAGTGATGCTGATGGCCAGTATCTGCGCCTTCACATGGCTGAATGGCAGCTTGCCCAACCCTCGCCCGCTGGGGCGCGTTTCATAGGTGGGCGTCGGCGTGCTCCAGTCCCGTACCACGCCCGCGGGCGTGTCTTCCAGCCAGCCCAGGCGTTTGCCGGGAAAGTGCCCGCACAGCGCGGTCACCAGCGGCATCGCGACGTGCCACTTGGCGAACATGCGCCAGCGCACGCTCGCTGCGTAATCGCGCCAGTAAGCAAACTGTGCGCCCACTGTCACCATCCGCCGGATGACTGCACCGGAAGCCCCGAGTCCTGCGGCGCAACCACCGAAACTATGGCCGACGACATCAATTGGCTGTCCTGGAAACTCCCGCTGCGCGCGCTGCAGCATCGCCTCGAAATCCAATGCACCCCAATCCGACCATGAGGCTTTAAAACCGCGCAACGAGCCACTGCGAGATTCGCCGATGCCACGGTAGTCGTAGGCGATGACATCGAAGCCGTTGGCGAACAGGTAGTCGGCAAAACGCGAGTAGTGACGGCAGCGCACGGAGGTGGCGGCGTTGATGATGACGACCGGGCGTTCCAGGTCGGTGCGCGGGTGGCGCCAGGTGAAGCCGCCCAGGGTGTAGCCGTCGGCGGCAGGCTCGTGGAAAGCTTCCAGGTTGGGGCGGGTTGGAAGGTTCATAGGGCTACTCGGTCCTTGCGCCTTGGGTGAGGGCATGCAGGCTCACGCGCTTTTTTTATAAGGGGTCGAACTTAACAAATTTCGCGCATCGTGATCGCGGAGATTGTCAGGGTGCTCGACCTTGCCGCCCTGGATGCTTAGGCTGTCGACCTGTTGATCCCTCTGAGCCAGCCTTATGACTCGCGACGCCCTCGAACACAACCAGATCCCGGTCTACTTCGCCGCCGTGGCGCTGGCCGCTGTCTTTGGCCTGTTCGCGCCCTCATTCGCCCACGGCCTCAGCCAAATGGTCACGCCCGCTATCGCGGTGTTGATGTACGCGATGTTCCTGCAAATCCCCTTCCTGGATCTGCGCCAAAGCGTGGGCAACAAGCGCTTCCTGTCGGCATTGCTGCTGGCCAACTTCATCTTCGTTCCCCTGCTGGTGTGGGCATTGACCCAAAGCCTGGTGGGGCGCCCTGCGTTGTTGGTGGGGGCGTTGCTGGTGTTGCTGACGCCGTGCATCGACTACGTGGTGGTGTTCACCCACATCGGCAAGGGCGATTCGCGATTGATGCTCGCGGCCACGCCAGTGCTGTTGTTGCTTCAGTTGGCGCTGTTGCCGATCTATCTGAGCCTGATGCTCGGCGCGCAATCCGACGGGGTGGTTGAGGCTCGGCCGTTTATCGAGGCGTTCCTCCTGTTGATCGTGGTGCCGATGATTCTGGCGGTGGTCACGACATCGCTGGCGCGGCGTTCATCGATTGCCAGCGTTTGGAATCGCGCCTGGGCGTGGTTGCCGGTGCCGGCGATGGCGTGGGTGCTGTTTGTGGTGATCGGCTCGCAAATCACGTCAGTGGTCCGGGACATCAGCCTAATGCTGCCGGTGGTCCCGGTGTACATCGGTTTCCTCTTGCTGGCGCCGTTGATGGGGGTGCTGGCGTCGCGGCTGCTTGCGTTGCCTGCGGTAACGGCGCGAGCGGTGACGTTCAGCGCGTCGACGCGCAACTCGCTGGTGGTGCTGCCCTTGGCGCTGGCATTGCCCGAGGATGTGCGCAGCCTGGCGGCGACGGCGGTTATCCTGCAAACCCTGGTCGAGCTCGTTGGCGAGTTGGTTTACGTTCGCCTGATCCCGAAGTGGGTTTGGCCCGCAGGTCGGTAAGCGCGGGAATATTCAGGTCTGTTCAGGCGCTATTCAGCAGGGCAGTCGGCACCATAAGTCGGCGCCCCTTACCTGACAGGTCAACCGATGGATCACCGCAGCCGTTTTCGCCTGGAATCACTGGGCATTTTCCTGTTCGCTCTTTTGCTGTTCACCCTGGGTATCTGGGATCAGCAGCCCCAAGGTTTTGACGGGCGCTGGGCGCTGTTCCTGCAAGAAATGTATCGCCATGGCGCGAGTCTTTTCCCGACCACCTATGGCCAGCCCTATGCAGATTACCCAGGCACTGCGACCTTCTTCAGCGTTGTGTTCGCCCGACTGTTTGGTGCGCCTAATCACTTGGCGAATGTGCTGCCCACCGCCCTGGCGTCCGCTGGGGTCGTGGCCGTGATCTATCGCTTGCTGGTCCCGATGAATCGCCAGTGGGCACTGCTCACGGTGTTGCTGACTTTGCTTACCACTCAACTGCTCGAAAAATCCCGCTCGGTGTGCCTGGATCAGATGGTGGCGTTGCTCTGTGTCGGCAGTTTCTACCTGCTGCACAGCGGTGGTCGCTGGAGGCAGCTTGCGGTGTTCCCGTTGTTCATCCTGGGCTTTGCGATACGTGGGCCATTGGGGTTGATCGAGGTCTGCGGCGTGGTGTGCGTCTACTGGGCGCTGGGCAAGCCTGGGGAGCGCGTGAAGCAGGTGCTGATTCACGGCGTAGTCGGAGTGATGCTGCTGGCACTCTGTTGGTGGGGGTTGATGCAGTTGGCGCGTATCAGCGCAGGGGACGCCTTTGCCGATGAGGTGTTCAAGATGCAGGTGGGTGGGCGACTCGATGAAATCGGCGAGCCGTTCTATTTCTACTTCCAGCTCAGCATGTACCGCTACTTTCCGGTGGTGCCGATGGCGCTGGCGACAATGATCGCGCTGCGTCACCGCTGGCCCGAGCGGTTCGCGGGCGACACGCAGTTAGTGGCGCGGCTCGGTGCCTGTGGCTTGATGATCCTCCTCGGGTTGTCGGTGCCGCATTTCAAGCGGGCTTACTACATTCTGCCAATGGTGCCGATGTTCGCCGCTGTCGCCGCCTATGGGCTGCTCCAGGCACACAGTTGGCTCGCTGGCGTGCGCCGGTGCTACGAATGGCTTGTCGCAGCACTACCGGCTTTGTGCGTGGTTGTAGTGTTTGTCTGTCGGCAGGCGTGGCAGAAGCATGGTTACTGGCCGAACGTTTCGTTGCCGCTGCTGCTTGGGGTCTTGGTGATTCTGCAGGTAGCGGCATGGGTTGCATGGCGTCGGGTTGGCCGATTGGTGTGGCTCAGCCTGATCGCCTTGGCGGCGCAATGGTTGTTGTTGGTGACCGTGGTGGAGCCTGCCAAAGACTTGCAATTCGATACCCGGCAGTTTGTCAGCCGGGTAGAAACCCTTCGCGCGGCAGCACCCGGCCCCTTGGTGTTTGTCGACCTTGGGCGTGACACCTGGGCGGTGCGTTACATGATGAACCTGGATCACGACGAGCAGCCGGTGTTTATCGGCCGTCATGAGCTTGAGCGCTTGGAGAGCGTGCCTCGGCCGGCCTGGGTGATTGTGGCGCGCAAGCAGGCCGCGCTGCTGCACGGAACGGTGCTTGAGCATCTGGCTCCAGCTTATGAAGGGCGCTTGAATGACAACCCGCTGATGGTGTTTTTGCTCAACTGAGCCAGCGTGCGTTCTGAAGCGATCCCGAATCGCTTCAGGTCGGGCCTATAAATTTCAGGCAACAAAAAACCCGCACTAGGCGGGTTTCTTGATTGCTTTCACGTGATGTTTACACCACCTGAAAGCTGAAGGTGGTGCCCAGAGACGGAATCGAACCGCCGACACGGGGATTTTCAATCCCCTGCTCTACCGACTGAGCTATCTGGGCAACGGGGCGCATTAAACGGGTTTTTCAGGGGGTCGTCAAGCAAGTTTTCAAAAAATATTTAATTATTACCGTCGCTTACGTGCCGACCCCGGTTTTTGATCAATTATTGAGCAGGCGGCACGTAGCCGTCGGCCTTGGCGTATTCCTCGCCGGAAAAGAACTTGTCCATCTCGCCCGCCAGGTATTTACGATCTTCGGCGTTCATCATGTTCAAGCGTTTTTCGTTGATCAGCAGCGTCTGGTGTTTCAGCCAGTCGCCCCAGGCCTGGGCAGAAATATGTTCGAAAATGTCCTGGCCCTTGGCGCCCGGGTACGGAGGGCGTTCCAGGCCTGGCAATTCTTCTTTGTACTTGCGGCACATTACGGTGCGGGTCATGACGACACTCCTGCATTCAATACGTCGGCCGCGCGCTTCAGCAGTTTTTTCACCGGGGCTGCAAGGCCCAGGCGCGGCGGGGTGGCGAGGTTATACCAGAGCCAGTCGGCCTCGGCCACGTGATGGGCGGATTCCTCGACCTGGACCAGCCAGGGTTCGATGGCGAGCTGGAAGTGGCTGAAGGTGTGGATCAATCCCGGTAGTTCCTGTTGCTTGCCCAGTTCCAGCGCGTGCTGGTTGGCCAGGTGCTCGAGGTCCTGCAGGTCATCCAGCTCCGGCAAGCTCCACAGGCCGCCCCACAGGCCCGTGGAAGGACGGCGGTAAAGCAGGATCGCGCCCTCGGCATTGGCCAGCAGCGGCATCAGCGTGTGCTTTTGCGGGATGGTCTTGCGCGGCTTGGGGATCGGGTAGCGTGTCTCCAGGCCGAGCATGTGCGCTTCGCAGCCTTTTTCCAGCGGGCACAGCAGGCAGCTGGGTTTGCTGCGGGTGCAGAGGGTGGCGCCCATGTCCATCATCGCCTGGGTGTAGGCGTTGACGCGGTCATGGGGGGTGAAGCGTTCTGCGGTGGCCCACAGCTGCTTGGCGACCTTGGGCTCGCCGGGGTAGCCCTCCTGCGCGGTAAAGCGCGCGAGTACGCGCTTGACGTTGCCGTCGAGGATCGGTGCACGCAAGCCCATGCTCAGGCTGGCAATCGCACCTGCGGTGGAGAGGCCGATGCCAGGCAGCTCGGTGAGCTTCTCGACATCCTTGGGAAACTCGCCGCCGTACTCGGCCACGATAATCTTCGCGGTCTTTTGCAGGTTACGCGCCCGAGTGTAGTAACCCAGGCCGGTCCACAGGTGCAGCACTTCGTCTTCCGGCGCGGCGGCCAAGGCCTCGACCGTTGGCAGCGACGCCATGAAACGGTCGAAGTAATTGAGCACGGTGCTCACCTGGGTCTGTTGCAGCATGATCTCCGAGACCCACACCCGATACGGCGTGATGCCCTGTTGCCAGGGCAAGTCATGGCGACCGTGGCGGTCGTACCAGTCCAGCACCGCCGTTGAAAACTGCTCGCTTCTCATCGCTTGAACAAGCCCTTCAATGCGTCTTTCAGTTGCGGATTAACCTTGTCGAGTTTCTCTTCCAGCTTCTCGTTGAGGCGGTTGCCAGCCGCTTTGATCGCGACCTGGCCGAGCCCATCCTTGTCGAGGCGGCACGCCTTGGCGCCCAGTTCCAATGGGCCACGGCAGCGCAGCGGCACTTCGATGCCCTGGAAGTTGGAGCCCACCTGGCAGGCCGGGTCTGGCGTTGCGCGCTGGTCGCCTTCGACGATGATGCCCACGCGGTAGTCCATGCCCAGTACGCGCAGGTCGACGTCGCCGTTGCCATTGACCGTCAGGCCCGGGATGCGCACTTTCAGGTCAGGGTTGGTGGCGACACCGTTACGGAAGGTCAGGTTACCCTTCAGCTCCTGGAACGGCGTGTCCTTGCCTTGCGGCGTACTGCTCAGTGTTTTGCGGTTGAGCAGGGCAATGCCGGTGCACAGTTGCTGCTCAAGGTTCGCATTGAGCAGCACGCCGTTGTTGATCACAAAGCTGGCGGTACCGTTGAGGCTGTCGATGAGGGCCTTCTGGCTATTGCCGCGCCCCGTGAGGTTGCTGTCGAGGGTGATCTGGCCCTTCACCGGTGGGTTTTGCCCCTGGGCTTGCAGGATGCGCTCGACCGGCACCTGCTTGATCCGGCTCTGCAGTGCCAGCACGGGAATGTCCTGGCGCACATCAAGGGTGCCGTTGGCTTGGAAGGTGCCGTTGTAGAGACCGCCGCTCAGGGTGTCGAGCTTGAACTGGCCGTCGAGTCCGGACGCCTTGAGTGCGGCATTCTGGATCGGTAGCTTGCTCAAGGTCAGTTGGCCAAACGCAAGGTCGGCGTCCACATCCAGCGTGCGCAGGCGGGTCAATGGCAGCAGTTTGTCAGTGCTCCAGGCACCCTTGGTCGGGGCGTCGGGCAACGGCGTGGTGCCGCCGGCGGCCATCGCGCCGGCTTCGCTGTTCTGCACTTCGGCCTGGCGTGCGGCGGCTGCACCCTTGGCGGATTCGGACTTGGCCGGCAGGTAGTTATCGGCGTTGAAGGTGTCGCCCTTGAGCTGGACGCGCAGGGATTGCTTGGCGAAATCCTCCACGGCGACGCGACCGGTGAAGGTGCTGCCGTCGAGTTTCAGGTTCAGGTCTTCCAGCGCCATGCTGCTCGGCGTGCCCTTGAGGCGGCTGACCAGCTCGACCTTGCTCAGGCTGCCGTCGGCCATCGGCGGCAACGGGTGGCCGACGCTGTCGAGGAACTTGGCCAGGTCAAACTGGGCAATGGAGAGGGCGCCGCTGAGCTGCGGGGTCTTGTCCAGGTCGTTGACCTTCAGTTCGCCCAGGGCGCGCAACTGGTTGGCCGAGAGCTTCATGTTGGTCCATTCGGCGATATTGGCCGCCTGGTCCACCAGCAGTTGGCCCTGGGTGGAGAATGTCACGGTCTTGCCCTGCAGCGGCTCGCCCGTGGCTTCGCCAGTGATCTTCATGTCTTCAAGCTGATAACGCTTGAGCGCACGCTGGATGCGCAGGTTGCCGTTGAGCTCGGTCTTGACGCGCATCACCGGCTGGTTGCTGCCGAAGAAGGCGGTGAGTTTCACCGGGATGCTGGCGCCTTCGTGCACGGCACCGGCACTCAGTTGAATGCTTTCGGCGCTGAACTGTTTGCCGGTCTGCTCATCGTTGTATTCAACGCGGGCGTTGTTGATGGTCAGGCTGTCGATGTCCAGGCGGATGGGTTTTGCCGGCTTTTCCGGTTCGGATTCGGCAGGTTGCTCGACCGAAGCAGGGCTGGTGGCGCTCGCTTCGGTCACGTTCTTGCCAATGTCTTCCCAGTTGCCATGGCCTTGCTTGTCACGGTTGAGACGCAGGTTCAAGCCTTCGACACGCACGTCGCTCATCTGCACTTCACGGCGCAGCAGCGGCAGCACACGTACAGACAGGCCGAGCATCTGCAGGTCGGCGAAAGGCTGGGTCGGGGCGGTCAGGGTCGCCACGCTGGCTTCGTGCAGTTCAAGGCCGAGCCAGGGGAACAGGCTCCAGCCGATATCGCCGTTGAGCGTCAGCTCGATGTGGGCCTTGTCGCGGGCAATCTGGCGAATCTCATCTTTATAGTCGTTGGGATCGAAGAGGTGGGTCAGGGCAAAGCCCAGAGCCACAATGATCAGCAACAGCCCGAGAAGTACCAGACCCAGGATTTTGCCGAACGCTTTCATGGGCGAGTCCTTGTATGTCGATTTCAAAATTTAGCCGCAGAGTATAACGCCCGATGGCCTGCGTCAGTGCTCCGATCGTTACATTGTATCCAGAGGCGGAAAACGGGTTTTTGACGTCAAACAAAACAGATTTCCTGAAAAAGGTGATATCAGTTTGGTTTTTCTGTCATCCACAGGTGCTAATCTGCGCAGGTTCGTCTGCCTTCTGCGACACAACGTCGCGCTTAAATGGAGCTTTACTCAACAACAACGGCCAACGCTTTGCGTGCAAGGCTGAGGGAGAGAGCGCCTGACGGACACATACTAACAACTGGGGGAAACACCAATGAGCACTAGCACTGCGGCGGGTTCAACTGCCGCACAGCCTGCGTTCCTGTCCAAGGAGCGCATTATCGCCAAGCCCGGCTTCAACCGCTGGCTCGTTCCGCCGGCCGCCCTGGCCATCCACCTGTGCATCGGCATGGCTTATGGCTTCTCGGTGTTCTGGCTGCCATTGTCCAAGGCGCTGGGTATCACCAAACCGCTCGCCTGCGCGCCGGACATGGGCTTCATCGCCCAAATTTTCTCGTCCCAATGCGATTGGCCCATCTCCATGCTGGGCTGGATCTACACGCTGTTCTTCATCTTCCTGGGCTGCTCGGCAGCGATCTGGGGTGGCTGGCTGGAGCATGCGGGCCCGCGCAAGGCTGGCGTTGTTTCGGCGCTGTGCTGGTGCGGCGGCCTGCTGATCTCGGCGTTGGGTATCTATACCCACCAGATCTGGCTGATGTGGATCGGTTCCGGGGTCATCGGCGGTATCGGCCTTGGCCTGGGCTATATCTCGCCTGTGTCAACCCTGATCAAGTGGTTCCCGGACAAACGCGGCATGGCCACCGGCATGGCGATCATGGGCTTTGGCGGCGGCGCGATGGTGGGTGCACCCCTGGCCGCAGCGCTGATGGGCCACTTCGCCACGCCAACCAGCGTGGGTGTATGGCAGAGCTTCGTGGTGATGGCGGCGATCTACTTTGTGTTCATGATCGGCGGCGCTTTGCTGTACCGCGTTCCGCCGACCGGCTGGAAGCCTGAGGGCTGGACTGCCCCGGCGAAAAAAGCCAGTAACGCGATGATCACCCACCGTCACGTCCATGTGAATGTGGCATGGAAGACCCCGCAATTCCGCCTGGTATGGCTGGTGCTGTGCCTGAACGTGTCTGCCGGTATCGGCATCCTGGGCATGGCTTCGCCACTGTTGCAGGAAGTCTTCGGCGGCAAATTGCTGGGTGTTGACGTGCCGTTCGGTCAACTGGACGCCGGCCAACTGGCTTCTATCGCAGCTATTGCTGCAGGTTTTACCGGCTTGTTGAGCCTGTTCAACATCGGTGGTCGCTTCTTCTGGGCATCGTTCTCCGACTACCTGGGTCGTAAAAACACCTACTTCGTGTTCTTCGCCCTGGGCTTTGCCCTGTACGCGCTGATCCCGAACCTGGGGCACCTGGGCAACGTGGCGCTGTTTGTAGCGGCGTTCTGCGTCATCCTGTCGATGTACGGCGGTGGTTTTGCGACCGTCCCGGCCTACCTGGCCGACCTGTTCGGCACCCAGATGGTCGGCGCGATCCACGGTCGCCTGCTGACCGCCTGGGCCGCCGCGGGCGTGCTGGGCCCGGTACTGGTGAACTACCTGCGTGAATATCAGCTGAGCATCGGCGTTGAACGTGCTGCCGCCTACGACATCACGTTGTACATCCTCGCTGGCCTGCTGGTATTGGGTTTCGTTTGCAACCTGCTGGTTCGCCCGGTGGCTGACAAGTACTTCATGACCGACGCCGAACTGGCCGCCGAGCAGGCGCTGGGCCATGACAAAGGGGCTGATGCCACCACTTCCCTGGAGTGGAAAGCAGCCTCCGGCACCGTGCCACTGGCCATCGCAGCGTGGCTGGTAGTGGGTATTCCGTTGGCGTGGGGTGTGTGGGTGACCCTGCAGAAAACCGCGGTACTGTTCCACTGATGCAATGCTTGCAGGGGCTGGCTTGCCGGCTCCTGCATGGCCATGTTGTGCCGGTCGGGGGTTGTACACACATGTCTATCCCCGACATTCCTCGCTTCAACTCGTCAGTCTTATCCCCTCCGATGTTTCTGTTTAGCGCCCGCGCCCCTATAATGGCTGCCTTTTTCGCCCAATGATTTTGCGGAGCTGGTGATGGCCGAACGTAAGGCGTCCGTCGAGCGCGACACTCTGGAAACCCAGATCAAAGCCTCGATCAACCTGGATGGCACCGGAAAGGCCCGATTTGATATCGGTGTACCTTTTCTTGAGCACATGCTGGACCAGATCGCCCGTCACGGGCTGATCGACCTGGATATCGTCAGCAAGGGCGACCTGCATATCGACGACCACCACACGGTGGAAGACGTCGGTATCACGTTGGGCCAGGCATTCGCCAAGGCCATCGGCGACAAAAAAGGCATCCGTCGCTATGGCCACGCCTATGTGCCGCTGGACGAAGCGCTGTCGCGCGTGGTCATCGACTTCTCCGGCCGACCAGGCCTGCAGATGCACGTGCCTTACACCCGCGCCACCGTCGGTGGCTTCGATGTCGACCTGTTCCAGGAATTCTTCCAGGGTTTCGTCAACCACGCACTTGTCAGCCTGCACATCGACAACCTGCGCGGCACCAACACCCACCACCAGATCGAAACCGTGTTCAAGGCATTCGGCCGCGCCCTGCGCATGGCTGTAGAGCTTGATGAGCGCATGGCCGGGCAAATGCCGTCGACCAAGGGCGTCCTGTAATGCAGACGGTCGCGGTTATCGATTACGGCATGGGTAACCTGCACTCGGTGGCCAAGGCCCTCGAACACGTAGGTGCCGGCAAGGTGCTGATCACCAGCGATGCCAACGTGATTCGCGAAGCCGACCGGGTGGTGTTTCCGGGCGTTGGCGCGATTCGCGACTGCATGGCCGAGATCCGCCGACTGGGCTTCGACAGCCTGGTACGCGAAGTCAGCCAGGACCGCCCGTTCCTCGGCATCTGCGTGGGCATGCAAGCCTTGCTCGACAGCAGTGAAGAAAACGACGGCGTCGACTGCATCGGCCTGTTCCCTGGCAAGGTGAAGTTCTTCGGCAAGGACCTTCACGAAGACGGCGATCACCTGAAAGTCCCGCACATGGGCTGGAACGAAGTCCGCCAGACCGTGGATCACCCGCTGTGGCACGAAGTGCCGGACATGGCGCGTTTCTACTTCGTGCACAGCTACTACATTGCCGCCGGTAAACCGGGCCAGGTGGTAGGTGGCGGGCACTACGGCGTTGATTTTGCCGCCGCGCTGGCCGAAGGTTCGCGGTTTGCCGTGCAGTTCCACCCGGAGAAGAGCCATACCCACGGCCTGCAATTGCTGCAGAACTTCGCCGCATGGGACGGGCGCTGGTAAATGGCCAGGAAGCCGAAGCCGCCGATCTTGAACCTCACGCCCGAGCAGGAGAGTGAGGCTACCCTCAAGATCAAACGCTTCATGGAAGACCGCTTCGAGCTCAAGCTGGGGTCGTTCGAGGTCGCCGAGATTCTCGAACTGTTCACCACCGAAGTTGCTCCGCACTATTACAACAGGGCGATTTTCGACACGCAGACGCTCCTTAAAGAAAGGTTCGAAAGCATCGAAAGCGACCTGTGGTCGCTTGAGAAACCCTGATTTCCCAAGCATTGCTGAATATCGAATAAGGTTTGCCAGATGCTGATTATCCCCGCTATCGATCTCAAGGACGGCGCTTGTGTACGCCTGCGCCAAGGCCGCATGGAAGACTCCACTGTGTTCTCCGATGACCCGGTGAGCATGGCTGCCAAATGGGTGGAAGGGGGCTGCCGTCGTCTGCATCTGGTGGACTTGAACGGTGCCTTCGAAGGCCAGCCGGTCAACGGCGAAGTGGTGACCGCGATCGCCAAGCGCTACCCGAACCTGCCGATCCAGATCGGCGGCGGTATCCGCTCACTGGAAACCATCGAGCACTACGTCAAGGCCGGCGTAAGCTATGTGATCATCGGCACCAAGGCCGTGAAAGACCCGGCCTTCGTCGCCGAAGCCTGCCGCGCGTTCCCTGGCAAAGTGATCGTGGGCCTGGATGCCAAGGACGGTTTCGTCGCCACTGACGGTTGGGCCGAAATCAGCACCGTGCAAGTGATCGACCTCGCCAAGCAGTTCGAAGCCGACGGCGTCAGCGCCATTGTTTATACCGACATCGCCAAAGACGGCATGATGCAAGGCTGCAACGTGCCATTCACCGCTGCGCTGGCTGCGGCCACGAAGATTCCGGTGATCGCCTCCGGTGGTATCCACAACCTGGGCGACATCAAGTCGCTGCTGGACGCCAAGGCCCCTGGCATCATCGGCGCCATCACCGGTCGTGCGATCTACGAAGGTACCCTGGACGTTGCCGAAGCCCAGGCTTACTGCGATGCCTACAACGGCTGAGGACTGACCATGGCGCTGGCCAAACGCATCATCCCTTGCCTGGACGTCGACAACGGTCGTGTGGTCAAGGGCGTCAAGTTCGAGAACATCCGTGATGCCGGTGACCCGGTGGAAATCGCCCGTCGCTACGATGAGCAAGGTGCCGACGAGATTACCTTCCTCGACATCACCGCCAGCGTCGACGGCCGTGACACCACGCTGCATACCGTCGAGCGCATGGCCAGCCAGGTCTTCATCCCGCTGACCGTGGGTGGGGGGGTACGCACCGTGCAAGACATCCGCAACCTGCTCAACGCCGGCGCGGACAAGGTCTCGATCAACACGGCGGCGGTGTTCAACCCGGAGTTTGTCGGCGAAGCCGCGCAGCATTTCGGCTCGCAGTGCATCGTGGTCGCCATCGACGCCAAGAAAGTCTCTGGCCCGGGCGAAACCCCGCGCTGGGAAATCTTCACCCACGGCGGTCGCAAGCCGACCGGCCTGGACGCGGTGGAGTGGGCGATGAAGATGGAAGGCCTGGGCGCCGGTGAGATCCTGCTGACCAGCATGGATCAGGACGGCATGAAAAACGGCTTCGACCTCGGTGTAACCCGCGCCATCAGCGACGCGCTGGGCATTCCGGTGATCGCCTCCGGCGGCGTCGGCAACCTGCAGCACCTGGCCGACGGCGTGATCGAAGGCCACGCCAGTGCGGTACTGGCGGCGAGTATTTTCCACTTTGGCGAATACACCGTTCCCGAGGCCAAGGCCTACATGGCAGCGCGCGGTATCGTCGTTCGCTAAACGCTGCTGGACACCATGGCAGGCCAGAGGCACTCTCTGCGCTTGCCATGGATTCCGGTAACCTTCATGTTCAAACACCTGCTGCTCGCTCTCGCCAGTACCTCCCTCCTTTTGGCTGGCCCGGCTCACGCCGATGAACCGTCTGATGCCTCCCTGGTGTTGCTGACGGAAAACTTCCCGCCCTACAACATGGCGAAAAACGGCAAGAACTTCGCCAAGGACGAGAACATCGAAGGCATCGCCGTGGACATCGTGCGCGAGACCTTCAAGCGTGCAGGCATCCCCTACAACCTTACCCTGCGTTTCCCTTGGGAGCGGATCTACAAGCTCGCCCTGGAGAAACCCGGCTATGGCGTATTCGTCATGGCCCGCCTGCCAGACCGCGAAGCACTGTTCAAATGGGTCGGCCCCATCGGCCCGGATGACTGGGTCTTGCTGGCCAAGGCTGACAGCAAGATCCAACTGAACGACCTTGAGCATGCCCGCCGCTACAAGATCGGCGCCTATAAGGGCGATGCCATCGCCGAGACCCTGGAGAAGCAGGGCCTCAAGCCGGTGGTGGTGCTGCGTGACCAGGACAACGCGCAAAAGCTCATGGAGGGACAGATCGACCTTTGGGCCACTGGCGACCCGGCGGGCCGCTACCTGGCGCGCCAGGTCGGGGTGACCGGGCTCAAGACCGTGCTGCGCTTCAACAGTGCCGAGCTGTACCTGGCACTGAACAAGAACGTGCCGGACGAGCTGGTGGCCAAGCTGCAGGCCGCCCTGGATCAACTACGAGACGAGGGTGTTATCGCCGACATCATGGGGCGCTATCTCTAGGGCGCTGCCAGCGGAGGCGCGCTCGGCAGGCTCATGGAAGTGCAGTTTCACCTCGCTGTAGTAGCCAAGTTCGGGGCCCGACTGGCTGCCATCCTTGCGCAACAGCGTGTAGTCGCTCCTGGTGATGTAGCCATCGACATATTGGTGGGCGGGTACATGCACAATGACCTCGGCCATCGTCAGGTTCCCCCAGCCGCGAGCGGAAAGGCCATGGGCGAACTCGCCGTCGAGCCTGGCAGAGAAGCTCAGCAGCGACATTGGGATACTCGCTGCCCAACTACTGACCATCTCGATACCGGTCACCGTTTTGAGTTGCGATGAATGCTCACCGCTTTCACCCCTTGGGCTGTTCCAGCTGACAAGCTTGCTGCTGTCTGTTTCGTTGCGCTCGCTGGCGAATAAGGCATGCCGGTCGGTTCGCTCCAGCCTGTAGAGCGGGGAGCGTTGCAATTGCTCCACGGGGCTCAGTTCAGCGTCCTTGACCGTAAACCACGGCAACTCGTAGGTGCTGGGTGCGCTCGCCGGCCCTGGGCGCCAGTGTGCCTGCTGGGGAGCCAAGGGGGAAACGTGCAGTGCCAGCACCGTGCGCAGGGCGTAAGCCGTCAAGGGTGTGGCCGGTTTCGAATAGGCGGGAGCCCCGGCAAAGGTGCCGGGAGCCAGCAGCGCCTCTCCGGGAGAGGCCTGCGGAGGAGCGACCGTCCAGGCGCTGAAGGAGGTGTGGGCGCCGCTGCCTTTATCGTTCCAGATCAGGGCATCGAGCTGGGAAGCGACCACGAGGTCTTCGCGAATGCACCGAAGGGTGCTGCGTGGCGGCTTGTCATTGCCCACACCGCACACCAGGCCCATCGCCACGTAGCCGTTGGGTGCAATCGGCCGCCAGACCGAACAGGCGGTACGCACCCTTGGCCCTGAGTGCTTCCAGACCAGCTCGAAGTCATCGGGCATGCGCAGTGCCGTGCCGTTGGCCTTGTCCACTTCGCTGACCACCGCGACGATTTTGTGCTGGTTGATGTTCTGATAGTCACCCACCGCCACGTCGCCCAGGGAATAAAACGGGGTCAGGTTGTCGGCGCTGGTGCTCGGTCGCCAGAAGGTCACGGCCTGCCTGGCGCGAGTGCCTTTGTCATTCCAGAGTTGGGTGAATTCCGTGGTGAAGCTGATCAGCAGGTCTTTGTATTTAAGCGGTTCCATAGGTTTTCCCGATGCCAGAAGTGCACTGTCGTGACGTGGCGCTATCGCCACGCATGCAGGCACTATTCGGGAGTTTGGAAGGGCGCGAGTGGTAATTATCTAGCGATAGGTGCCGTCTTTGCCGTGACCGGCCATGGCGCGATTGCTGCGCACACTGATCATCAACTTGATGTCGATCCATTCAACGCCCTGGGCCTTGAGCTTGGGCAGCTCACGCTCCAGCACCGCCAGGGTTTGCGGGTAGGGATGGCCGATCATCACCGCCGAGCCCTGCTTGTGGGCCAGCTTGATCGCCGTTTGCAGTTGGGTGGTGATCGCCGCTTCAGTGCGCTCGTCATCGAGGAACACATCCCGCGAGACACTGGCCAAGCCGATCTTCTGCGCTTCGGCCGCGGCGACGGTCTGCGCGCTGGTACGGCTGTCGACAAAGAACTTGTTGCGCCGTTGCAGTTCGGCCATCAACCAAGCCATGGCCTGCGGTTGCGCGGTCATGCGGCTGCCCATGTGGTTGTTGATGCCGGCGGTGTAGGGCACGGCCTGGAACGCGGCGTCGAGGCGCTTGCCGAGTTCTTCGATGGGCAGCTCGGGGTGCCAGGCGAACGGCCCGGTCGCCGGGTCCATGGGCATGTGCAGGATCACGATCTTGCCAGCCTTGTGCGCTTCGCGGGCGAATTCGGCAGCATGGGGCGTGTCGGGCATGATTGCCGTGGTGACCGGCCCGGGCAGGGCGAGCACGCGCCGATCCCTGGGCAGGTTTTGCCCAAGGTCGTCGATGATGAGGGTCAGGTAGGCTTTGTGGGACTCGCCGGCAGGTGTCGCGTGGGCGACGCCTGCCAGGCTGCACAGCACAGCGATGATCAGGGCAAAACGCATATCAACGGCTGCGGGTGATGCTCAAGCCCTTGAGCAGGCTAAGCGCCTGGGCCAGCTGGTAGTCATCATCCTGCGGCATCGGCTTGGCTTTCTTGCCACTGCCGGTTGGCTGGTCGGCGCCGCCGTTGCCATTGCCCAGGTGACCCTGCAGGTCTGCCTCTTTGTAGTACTCGCTGTCGATCTCGTTGGTGATCTTGGCCTTGCGCACCTCGATGTCCGGCACGATGCCCTGGGCCTGGATCGAGCGCCCGTTCGGCGTGTAATACAGCGCAGTGGTGATCTTCAGCGCGCGCTCGTTGTTCAGCGGCAGTACGGTTTGCACCGAGCCTTTGCCGAAGCTGGTGGTGCCCATCAGCACGCCGCGCTTCTGGTCTTGCAGGGCGCCGGCGACGATCTCCGACGCCGAGGCGCTGCCGCCGTTGATCAGCACGGCCAGGGGCACGTTTTCACTCAGGTCGTTGCCGGTGGCCGAGAAGCGCAGCTCGGAGTTGGCGATACGGCCCTTGGTGTACACGATGAGGCCCTTGGTGATGAAGTGGTCGACCACTTCCACCGCCGACTGCAGCACGCCGCCTGGGTTGTTACGCAGGTCGAGCACGATGCCGCTGAGTTTCTTGCCGTTGTCCTTGCGCAGCTTGGCCAGCGCCTTGGCCACTTCGTCGCCGGTCTTGACCTGGAACTGGGTAATGCGGATGTAGCCGTATCCGGACTCCAGCAGCTGGCTCTTCACGCTCTTGACCACGATGGTGGCGCGGGTCAGCGTTACGTCGAAGGGGTTGCCGCCGTCGCGTACCAGCGTCAGGGTGATTTTCTGGCCGATCTTGCCGCGCATCTTGTCGACGGCTTCGGTCATGGTCTGGCCACGGGTCGGCTGGCCGTTGATCTTCACAATGAAGTCACCCGCCTGGATACCGGCCTTGGACGCCGGGGTGTCGTCGATCGGCGAGACCACCTTGATGTTGCCGTCTTCGGCGCCGACTTCAATGCCCAGGCCGCCGAACTCACCGCTGGTGCTTTCCTGCAGCTCGGCGAAATCTTCCGGGCCCAGGTAGGCGGAGTGCGGGTCGAGGTTGCTGAGCATGCCCTTGATGGCATTTTCCAGCAGGGTCTTGTCGTCTACGGGTTCGACATAAGCGGCCTTGATCCGGTCCATGACCTCGGCAAAGGTGCGCAGCTCGTCCAGCGGCAACGGCGCCTTGGTGGTCGCGGCCGTGGCGGCGGGTGCAGCCGGTGCGGCCTGGTCGGCGAATGCCAGAGGCGCGCCGATCACCAGGGCGATCGTCAGGGCCAGCGAAGTGAGGCGGGACAAATGCAGCATGTCGAACGAACTCCTAATGTAGATGCGACCCTTATCCTTGGGTTCTGCACCATTGTGCAGGGTCGCTTGGGCGGCCCTGCTGACGAATAGCGAAGTACAACGCCGGAGTGTCCTGGCCACCACTGTTACCGACAGTGGAGATGGATTCACCGGCTTTTACAACATCACCTGCCGACTTGAGTAAAGTCTGATTGTGGCCGTAAAGACTCAAATAGCCATTACCGTGGTCCAGAATGACCAACAAACCGGCGCCGCGCAGCCAATCGGCAAACACCACACGCCCGCCATGCACCGCATGGACCTGGCTGCCAGCGGAGGCGCTGATCATCACCCCATCCCACTTGGCGCGGGTGTCATCGCCACGGGTTTCCCCAAAGCGTGCCAGTAGTCGACCATCAACCGGCCATGGAAGTTTGCCGCGCGCTGAAGCAAAAGGCCCACCGAATGACTCACCGGCGCTGGAAACCAGCGGTCCAGGGGCTGCACGCACCGGTTTACGGGGTGCAGGGGCGTCCGAGGTGGCAGCCAACTCGGCCTCACGCTGGCGCTTTTTTTCGGCTTCCTGCTGGGCGATCAGTGCTTTCTGCCGCGCCTCCTCGGCCTCACGTGCCTGGCGGGCCAGGGTTTCCTCGATGGTCTTGAGCACCTTGGCCAGGTCGGCCTGGTCCTGCTCGCGGGCTTGCAGCTTGGCGTCGCGGGCCTTCACATCGTCATTGAGCTTGGCCAGGGCCAGCTGGCGCTCCTTGCGCACCTTGTCCAGTTCGTCGCGCTGGGTATCCAGGGCGCTTTTCTGGTCCTGCAACTGAGATTGCTGGTTGGCGATTTCCTGTTCGACGTTGACCAACTGGCGCAAGGTCTCGTTGAAGCTTTTCAACTGCTCCATCCGGGCCTTGCTCAGATAATCGTAGTAGGTCAGGGTGCGGGCGAATTTTTCTGGGTTCTGCTGGTTGAGCAGCAGCTTCAGGTATTCCTGGCGGCCGTTCTGGTAGGCCGCGCGGGCCTGGATCGCGATCAGGCGTTGCTGTTCAACGCGGGCGCTCTGGAGTTTTTTTTTCTCAGCGTCGAGTCGCTCCAGTTCCGACTCGCTCTTCTTTAATTCTTTTTGCAGCTCCTGGACTTGCTTCTCGAGCTTGCCCATTTCGGTTTCCGTACCGCGCAGGTCTTTCTGCACCCCGGATTTCTCTTCCTGGAGCTTGCCGAGCAGTTTTTTCAGCTCGGTAATGTCCTGACGCGTAGCGTCCAACTGTTGTTGGGTTTGTGCGCGCTCATCGGCAAACGCCGGTTGGAGCAGGCAGACAAGAGCAAGGGTAATCAAGGCGCGAAGCATAGAGGCGGGCGACACCAGGGAAAGGGACGGCCTAGTATGCCCGCCAAGCGCGGCAAAAAAAACGCCTCAAGGCCAACTGCTTTGAGGC
The DNA here is from genome assembly GCF_002563895.1 of Pseudomonas lurida. Classification (NCBI taxonomy): domain Bacteria; kingdom Pseudomonadati; phylum Pseudomonadota; class Gammaproteobacteria; order Pseudomonadales; family Pseudomonadaceae; genus Pseudomonas; species Pseudomonas lurida. The sequence continues at coordinate 392,763 of NZ_PDJB01000001.1, forward strand.
GTTCGTCATAAAAAGCCGTTTAAGGCGATTTAATCGCTTGGTTTAAGGGCTTAAACCAATATCGAAGTGCCAGTCATTTCCACAGGCTTCTCCATTCCCATCAGCATCAGCATGGTCGGCGCCACATCCGCCAGCACGCCACCTTCACGCACCTTGAAGTCGCGTTTGCCGACATAGATGAACGGCACCGGCTCGGTGGTGTGGGCCGTGTGGGCCTGGCCGGTGGATTCATCGGACATTTGCTCGCAGTTGCCGTGGTCGGCGGTGATCAGCGCTTCGCCGCCGACTTTCTCGAGGGCGTCGACGATGCGGCCGACGCACAGGTCCAGGCATTCCACGGCCTTGGTCGCGGCCTCCAGGTTGCCGCTATGGCCGACCATGTCGCCGTTGGCGTAGTTGACCACGATCACGTCGTAACGCTGGTTGTCGATGGCGTCGACGATCTTGTCGGTGACTTCCGGTGCACTCATTTCCGGCTGCAGGTCGTAGGTGGCGACCTTTGGCGATGGAATCAGGATGCGCTCTTCACCCGGGAACGGCTCTTCACGGCCGCCGGAAAAGAAGAAGGTCACGTGGGCATACTTTTCGGTTTCGGCGATGCGCAGCTGGGTCTTGCCGTTTTTGGCCAGGTAGTCGCCCAGCACGTTGTCCAGGCTGCTGGCGGCAAAGGCGGCGGGGGCCGGGATGCTGGCGGCGTACTGGGTCAGGCCCACGTACTGCACCTTCGGCTGGCGAGCGCGCTCGAATTCCTTGAAACCGTCTTCGACAAACACACGGCTCAGCTCGCGTGCGCGGTCGGCACGGAAGTTCATGAACACCACGGCGTCGCCGTCTTCTACCTTCACCGGCTCACCAATGGTGGTGGCCTTGACGAATTCGTCGCTCTCGCCGCGGGCGTAGGCGGCTTCCAGGCCTTCCTGGGCGGTGGCAGCGTTGAACTCGGCCTGGCCGTCGACGATCAGGTTGTAGGCCTGGGAGACGCGGTCCCAGCGGTTGTCGCGGTCCATGGCGAAGTAACGGCCCACCAGGCTGGCAATACGGCCTTTGCCGAGGGCGGCGAAGGTGGCGTCGAGCAGTTCGATGGACGATTGTGCGCTTTTAGGCGGCGTGTCACGGCCGTCGAGGAAGGCGTGCAGGTAGATCTTGTCGGCGCCGCGCTTGAAGGCCAGTTCGGCCATGGCGACCAGGTGGTCCTGGTGGCTGTGGACGCCGCCATCGGACAGCAGGCCCATGAAGTGCACGGCCTTGCCAGCCGCCACTGCTTTATCTACCGCGGCGCATATGGTCGGGTTCTCGAAGAACTCGCCATCGCGGATCGCTTTGGTCACTCGCGTGAAGTCTTGATATACCACTCGTCCGGCGCCGAGGTTCATGTGGCCGACTTCCGAATTGCCCATCTGGCCGTCCGGCAGGCCCACATCCATGCCCGAGCCAGAGATGAGGCCGTTGGGTACGGTGGCGGTCAGGCGATCGAGTACGGGCTTCTTGGCCGCGTATACCGCGTTGTCGTGGTGGCTTTCACTGTGTCCGAAGCCATCGAGAATTATCAGGACCAAAGGTTTAGGCGTCGTAGTCATAGATCCTCTCGCGGCGGTAATAAAGGAAGACAATTGAAAAGGGAGTGGCAGTTTAAAGCGAAGTTCCGACCACGTCACCGCTTTACGGGGGTTGGCCCCCCCTGACGGCTGTGTATACTTACCGCCATTTTAACGCCCTGGAACCTCCTTGATGGTTGATCACCTGATTGCATTTGCCACTGCCCACTACCTGCTCGTGGGTGCCTTCGTCATCCTGCTGGCGCTGCTGATCGCTCACGAATTGAGCCGCGGTGGCCGCAGCCTGAGCACGGCGGAGCTGACCGCGTTGGTCAACAAGGATGAGGCCGTTGTCGTGGACATCCGCCCGGCCAAGGATTTTGCTGCCGGCCATATCGTCGGTGCCCTGAACATTCCGCAGGACAAGCTGATCGCGCGCCTGGCCGAGCTGGAAAAGCACAAGGCCAAGACCATCATCCTGGTCGACGCCCAAGGCCAGCATGCCGGCACCCACGCCCGCGAAATGCTCAAGACCGGCTTCACCGCCGCCAAGCTGTCCGGTGGCATCAGCAGCTGGCGCGCCGATAACCTGCCGCTGGTGAAGTGATATGAGCCAGGTTGTCGTGTATTCCAGCGATTGGTGCCCCTACTGCATGCGGGCCAAGGCCCTGCTGGAGAAAAAGGGCGTTGCCTTCGAAGAAATCAAGGTCGACGGCAAACCCCAGGTGCGTGCTGAAATGGCCCAGAAGGCGGGGCGCACGTCCGTGCCGCAGATCTGGATCGGCGCCAGGCACATCGGTGGTTGCGACGACCTGTTCGCCCTGGAGCGCGCCGGTAAACTCGATGCGCTGCTGCTCGTCTGACTCCTAAACCCTAAAAGACCCCAAGATCAAGAAGGATCTGCGATGACTGACCAACAGAACACCGAAGCAGCAGAAGCCCAAGCTCCACAGTTCTCGCTGCAGCGGATCTACGTGCGTGACCTGTCGTTCGAAGCGCCGAAAAGCCCGGCCATCTTCCGCCAGGAATGGACCCCAAGCGTTGCGCTGGACCTGAACACTCGCCAGAAGGCACTGGAAGGCGACTTCCACGAAGTCGTACTGACCCTGTCCGTTACCGTCAAGAACGGCGAAGAAGTGGCCTTCATCGCTGAAGTGCAGCAGGCCGGTATCTTCCTGATCCAGGGCCTGGACGAAGCCTCCATGAGCCACACCTTGGGTGCGTTCTGCCCGAACATCCTGTTCCCATATGCCCGTGAGACCTTGGACAGCCTGGTCACCCGTGGCTCGTTCCCTGCGCTGATGCTGGCTCCGGTGAACTTCGATGCCCTGTACGCCCAAGAGCTGCAGCGCATGCAACAAGAAGGTTCGTCGACGGTTCAGTAAGTCGACGCGGTAAAAAATGTGGGAGCGGGCTTGCTCGCGAATGCGGTACTTCAGTCGATATCTTCGTCGACTGACACACTGCTTTCGCGAGCAAGCCCGCTCCCACATTTGTTTGCAGTGTTATTTAAAACCCAGCTGGCGCCAGCCTTCGTAAACCGCGACGGCCACGGTGTTGGACAGGTTCAGGCTGCGACAACCCTCGCGCATCGGCAGGCGCAGGCGGTGGCCGTCGGGCAGGGCGTCGAGGACCTCGGCTGGCAGCCCGCGGCTTTCCGGGCCGAACAGGAAGGCGTCGCCTTCGGCAAAGCTGGCATCATGGAACGGCCGCGAACCCTTGGTGGTGAACGCGAACAGCCGTGGGTGCCCCAGGCTTTCCAGGCAACTGGCCAGGTCAGCGTGGCGCTTGAGCGTGGCGTACTCGTGGTAGTCCAGCCCGGCACGGCGCAGGCGCTTGTCGTCCATGTCGAAGCCCAGGGGCTCGATCAAATGCAGGTGGCAGCCGCTGTTGGCGCACAGCCTGATAACGTTGCCGGTATTCGGCGGAATTTCTGGTTGAAAAAGGATGACGTGAAACATGCACGGCTCCGAAGGCAAAGATGCGCTGCATTCTACCCCCGAAGAGGACCCAAGGCCGAAGCTTATGCCACGGGTCATGGGCTCATTGGCAATCGTTGGCTTGATGGTGGGCCTGATGATCGGCCGCCTCACCACCCCGGACCCGGTCGAGCTGCAACAGGTCGAGACAGCGGCGGAGGGTGTAGTGGTGTGGTTCAACAGCGAGCCCAAGCTGCACGGCGAGCATATCGACGGTACCGTGGCGCTGCTGTTCGACGCGCAAGGCAAGGCGGCCAGTGGGCAACTCAAGGTCAATGAAAAGGACGTGAACTGGCGCGTGCGCAAGACCGATGGTGGCCTGCTGCTCAACCTGGTAGCGGCCCGGCCGTTGCGTGGGGAGTGGAAGGGCGAGAAGGCCGATGGCCGCTGGCGGCTGGAGATCCATCTCCAGGAGCAATAAAAGAGGGAAGCCCCGGCCTGCCTGTACCAAGGTCCCCAAAACGGGCTGGGGCTATGGGCGCAGTGCCACATAAGCCCCGGGTGTAAAGAAGGGAGTTCCCGGCCTGCCTGTACCAGGGCTCCCAAAACGGGGTGAAGCCTGAAGGCTTCGGTGTTAAAGAGGGAGTCCCCGGCCTGCCTGTACCGAGGTTCCCCAAAGCGGTGTGGAGCGCGACGCGATTCGCATCAAGCACCCCGGGTGTAAAGAGGGGATTCTCGGCCTGCCTGTACCAAGGTCCCCGAAACTGGGTAGTACGAGGGTTATTGCAGGGCGCGTGCCAGAGTCGCCAGGTTGTGCCAAAAAATTTTCCCCAGAAAGCGCAAAGCCCCGGAATACGGGGCTTTGGTGTTTTGGGCGTTCAGGTTTATTTCACCACCGACGGGGTTTCAGGCGCTGGGTCCATGCCCGATGCTAGTTCATGGTGCATTGAAGCGGTGCACAGGACTGCAGCGTTGTGGCGATTCAAACGTGGGCGCGGGCTTGCCCGCGAAGGCGCCGGACCAGTCGATACATCTGTTGACCGATACACCGCCATCGCGGGCAAGCCCGCGCCTACATTCAAGTTCAGTGGGTCTGAGATTCAGCCCTCATCGCCTTCATCATCATCCCCACCATCGACCTTCATCCCCAGCTCCTTGATCTTGCGCGTCAGGGTATTACGCCCCCAACCCAGCAACACGGCGGCGTCGCGGCGGCGGCCAGCGGTGTGCTTCAAGGCAGTCTCGATCATGATCCGCTCGAAAGCCGGCACTGCACTGTCCAGCAAGCTCGACTGGCCGCGTGCCAGGGCCTGGTCGGCCCATTGGCGCAACGCCTGCTCCCAGTTCGTCACAGGCGCAGAGTCCTGCGGCAGGCTCAGCAGCTCCGGTGGCAGATCGCTGATATGCACTTCGCGCCCGGACGCCATCACGGTGATCCAGCGGCAGGTGTTCTCCAGCTGGCGCACGTTACCCGGCCACGGCAGGTTCTTCAGGTATTCCTCGGTCTCGCTTTTCAGCAGCTTCGGCTCGACGGCCAGCTCCTGGGCGGCGCGGCTGAGGAAGTGGCGGGCCAGGGTAGGAATGTCTTCACGACGATCCGACATGCGCGGAATGTGGATGCGGATCACGTTGAGGCGGTGGAACAAGTCCTCACGGAATTTGCCCGCATGCACCAGGGTTTCCAGGTTCTGGTGGGTCGCCGCGATGATGCGCACGTCAACCTTGACCGGTGTGTGCCCGCCCACGCGGTAGAACTCGCCGTCCGCCAGCACCCGCAGCAAGCGGGTCTGGGTATCGGCCGGCATGTCGCCGATTTCATCCAGGAACAAGGTGCCGCCGTCCGCCTGTTCAAAGCGGCCGCGACGCAGGTTGGCCGCACCGGTGAAGGCGCCTTTCTCATGGCCGAACAGCTCGGACTCCATCAGATCCTTGGGAATCGCTGCCATGTTCAGTGCGATAAACGGCGAGGCCGCCCGTGGGCTGTGGCGATGCAGGGCGTGGGCGACCAGTTCTTTACCCGTACCGGACTCGCCATTGATCAGCACGGTGATGTTGGAATGGCTCAAGCGCCCGATGGCGCGAAACACTTCCTGCATCGCTGGCGCTTCGCCTATGATTTCCGGGGTGCGGGTCAGGGCCGGTGGGGCTTCCTGGTTCTGTTGTTCCTGGGCGTGCTGGTTGGCGCGCTTGACCAATGCCACCGCCTCATCCACGTCGAACGGCTTGGGCAGGTATTCAAAGGCTCCGCCCTGATAGGACGCGACAGCGCTGTCCAGATCCGAGTGCGCGGTCATGATGATCACCGGCAAGCGCGGGTGCTGCTCGCGAATCCGCGCCAGCAAGTCCAGGCCACTGGCGCCGGGCATGCGGATGTCGGAGATGATCACGTCAGGCTGCTGGCGCGCCAGCCGGCTCATTACCCCGTCGGCGCTGTCGAAGCTCTGGGTGGTCATGCCTTCCTGTTGCAAGGCTTTCTCGAGGACCCAGCGGATAGAACGGTCGTCATCGACGATCCAGACAGTTTCACTACGGCTCATGTCGATGGGGCTCCTTGTTCCAGAGGCAGAAAGATCGAGAAGGTGGTGTGGCCAGGATGGCTCTCACATTCGATCAGACCCTGGTGCTGGCTGATGATGTTCTGGGTAATGGCCAGGCCCAGCCCGGTACCGTCCGGGCGGCCGCTGACCATGGGAAAGAAAATGGTTTCCTGCAGTTCCGCAGGAATACCCGGGCCGTTGTCGATGATCTCGACCTTGGTCACCAGGCGATGGCGCACATGGCCGATGGTGAACTGGCGCAGGGCGCGGGTGCGCAGGCTGATGCGGCCCAGGCGCAGTTCGTTCTGGCTGCTGATGGCCTGCATGGCGTTGCGGACGATATTGAGCACCGCCTGGATCATCTGTTCGCGGTCGATCAATACGTCGGGAATGCTCGGATCGTAGTCACGCACCAAGGTGATGCAGCCCTGGCTTTCGGCTTCTACCAGATGGCAGACGCGCTCGAGCACCTCGTGCACGTTGGTCATCGCCAGGGACGGCAGCTTGTTGGAGCCGAGCATGCGATCCACCAGGTTACGCAGGCGATCGGCCTCCTCGATGATGACGTTGGTGTAGTCCTTGAGGTTCTCGTCCGGCAGTTCGCGGGCCAGCAGTTGCGCCGCGCCGCGAATACCACCAAGCGGGTTCTTGATCTCATGTGCCAGGCCGCGCACCAGCATCTTGCTGGTTTCCTGTTTGGACAACTGCGCTTCTTCCTTGGTGATGCGCAGCAGGCGGTCGCGGGGGTGCACTTCCAGCAGCAGCAGGGTGGCGCCGTTGCTGAGGATCGGAGTCACGGCGTAGTCGACGGTCAGCGTCTGTCCGGTGAGGGCGGTGAGCATCGCTTCGCGTTTGGTGAACGGGTGTGCCTGCTCCACCGCCTGGCGCAATGAGCTCAAGGCTTCGGCCGACTCGGTGAACAGTTCGCTGATGAATTGCCCATGGCTGCGCTGACCGCTGATGGCCAGCAGCATCTCCGCCGCCGGGTTCATGTACTCAAGGCGCAGGTCGTCATTGAGCAGGATGGTCGCGGTGGTCAGGTTGTCGAGTAACAAACGGTGCAGTGCATCGCTGATGGTCATCAGGACCTCTTTTGGAGCAACGCGCGGGCTTGAGGCACACGCTGATACAAGGAAAATGCAAAAACCAAACCAAGGCTCCGAAAAGAAGCGCGCAAGCCTTGAAATGGAGGTTTTAGGCGCGAAACTGTGGCGTTCTGCCAGCTTGGTCGGGAAGTTTCGAACCAAAATGGGCTGGGCAGGTGGGAAGGGTGCAAGTCATTGCACCAATATAGTGCTGATTTGCGCAGGTTGTTCAGGAAGGCGTTGAAGGTGCAGCTGAATCCGCCCCATCCAAACGGGGGGAAAGGGCTTGATCGCGAAAGCGGTGTTTCAGTGGATGCATGGGTGACTGGCAAGCCGCTTTTGCGGGCAAGCCCGCTCCCGCAGTGTTGACTGGGTTTGCAACGTTTAACCTTTGTGGATGCACAGCTCGGCGGTGGCGCGGATCATTGCCAGTTGGCGCAGTGGATCGTTCAGCGGCTCATGCACGGCTGTGGCAAGCCATGCGGGGCACTGCGGGTCGGCACGTTGCGGGGTAAAGTCGGCCAACTGTTGCAGCAGGCGTTTTTGCAGTTCATCCAGCTGCGGCCGAATCTGTTTGATCAGGTCCGGGCGTGGGTCGTCCGGCGCCTTGCCTTGGAACTGCCAGTCGGAAAGATGAGTGTATTGCACCAGCTTGTTGGCCTCGATCTGCGCCGAAAAGAACTGCTCGGCGGCGGCCGGGTCCAGCATGTAGGTTGGCGCCTGGGCGCTAAGGCTGGCGATCACCTCCTGTTCGCGCTTTTTATCTTCCACCGGCTTTTTACTGTCCCATTTGCTCAGGGCTACCTGGTCGGCAATCTCCAGGCGTTCGGCGATGCTGTTGAGCAGCGGCTCCAGGGTGGGCGGCGCAGCACTGGCACTGGCACTGACGAACAACAGAGCGAACACAAGTCGACGTTTCAAGGATGATCTCCTGTGGGGGCGGGGCTTGCCCGCGATGGCGCAGTAGCAGTCAATACAATAGATGCCTGGCGCGGCGCAATCGCGGGCCAAAAAAAAGACCTCCCGAAGGAGGTCTTTTTCATCGCGCCACGTTAAGCAGCGCTACTGGATCAGCAGCTGTAGTACAGCTCGTATTCCAGTGGGTGTACGAAGGTACGTACTTTGATTTCTTCTTCGCTTTTCAGGCCGATGTAAGCGTCGATGAAGTCGTCGCTGAACACGCCGCCTTTGGTCAGGAACGCACGGCCCTTGTCCAGCTCTTCCAGGGCTTCTTTCAGGCTGCCACACACTTGCGGGATCTCTTTGGCCTCTTCAGGCGGCAGGTCGTACAAGTTTTTGTCGGCGGCATCGCCAGGGTGGATCTTGTTCTGGATACCGTCCAGGCCGGCCATTACCAGGGCAGCGAAGGCCAGGTACGGGTTGGCTGCTGGATCCGGGAAGCGGGCTTCGATACGGCGAGCACGCGGGCTGGACACGTAAGGAATACGGATCGAGGCGGAACGATTGCGAGCCGAGTAGGCCAGCATTACCGGAGCTTCGAAACCTGGGACCAGACGCTTGTAGGAGTTGGTCGACGGGTTGGTGAAGCCGTTCAGGGCCTTACCGTGCTTGATGATACCGCCGATGAAGTACAGGGCGGTGTCGGACAGGCCGGCATAACCTTCGCCAGCGAAGGTGTTCTTGCCATCTTTGGCGATGGACAGGTGAACGTGCATACCCGAACCGTTATCGCCATACAGAGGCTTAGGCATGAAGGTAGCGGTACGGCCGTAGGCAACGGCAGTGTTGTGTACGCAGTACTTCAGGGTCTGTACTTCGTCAGCCTTGGCAACCAGGGTGTTGAACTTCACACCGATTTCGTTCTGACCGGCAGTGGCCACTTCGTGGTGGTGCACTTCGATGACCAGGCCCATGTCTTCCATCGCGTTGCACATGGAGGTACGGATTTCGTGGTCGTGGTCGAACGGCGGAACTGGGAAGTAACCACCCTTGATACCTGGACGGTGGCCATGGTTGCCGCCTTCCACGTCCTGGTCGGACATCCAGGAGCCTTGTTCGGAGTAGATCTTGAACATGGAACCGGAGATGTCGGACTTGAACTTCACTTGGTCGAAGATGAAGAATTCTGGCTCTGGGCCCACGAATACGGTGTCACCGATACCGGTCGACTTCAGGTATTCCTCGGCACGCTTGGCGATCGCACGCGGGTCGCGGTCGTAGCCTTGCATGGTCGACGGTTCGATCACGTCGCACACCAGGATCAGGGTCGGCTCTTCGGTGAAGGGGTCCAGTACGGCAGTGCTGTCGTCCGGCATCAGGATCATGTCGGAAGCTTCAATGCCTTTCCAGCCAGCGATGGAGGAACCGTCGAACATTTTGCCTTCTTCGAAGAAAGCTTCATCCAGCGCGTCGCGAGCCGGCATGGTCACGTGGTGCTGAGTGCCTTTGGTGTCCGTGAAGCGCAGATCAATCCATTTAACGTCATGATCTTTGATGAGTTGAACCGACTTCGACATAGTGTCCTCCGGGTGGCTTCGGGCTGGGTAGTGGAGTTAGCCCTTAGAATGTGGGTGATGCCGGCGCGGATACTCCGCCATGGCAACCTGCCTCACAAGAGAGCAAATTGCATGCCAGTGCGCCAACATGGGTTTTCTGCTCCAAAAACGCCCCTATAAAGGTGCATTACGACAAAAGCCCAAAAATAGCGCACCTCAATGTAGCGTAAAGGTGCGCAAATGCACCTATTTAGTGCGTTGCGCGTGCTGTGCATATTAACTGGTTAAACCTTGAGCGATTTCCGCTATAATCCGCGCCCCCCTTTTTCAGCAGGCCCGGCGCGCGCTGTTTCCATGAAATTAATCGTTAAAGTCTTCCCCGAGATCACCATCAAAAGCCGACCGGTACGGACGCGTTTCATCCGTCAGTTGGCCAAGAACATCCGTGCCGTGCTCCGCGATCTGGACCCGGCTGTGGTGGTGAACGGCGTGTGGGACAATCTCGAGCTGGAAACCCGCATTACCGAGCCCAAAGCCTTGAAGGACATGACCGAGCGCCTGAGCTGCATGCCGGGCATCGCGCATTTCCTGCAGGTGGATGAGTACCCGTTGGGTGACTTCGACGACATCACCGAGAAGTGCAAACAGCACTACGGTGGCGAGCTGGAAGGCAAGGTCTTTTCGGTGCGCTGCAAGCGCGCCGGCAAGCACACTTTCAGCTCAATGGACGTCGAGAAATACGTCGGCAGCAAGCTGCGTCGCGAGTGCGGCGCGGCTGGAATTTCCCTCAAGGCACCGCAAATTGAAGTGCGCATGGAAATTCGCGACCAACGGTTGTTTGTCATCCACAGCCAGCACAACAGCATCGGCGGCTACCCGCTGGGCGCCCTGGAACAGACCCTGGTATTGATGTCTGGCGGTTTCGATTCTACGGTGGCGGCCTACCAGATCATGCGCCGCGGCCTGATGAGCCACTTCTGCTTCTTTAACCTGGGCGGGCGTGCACACGAATTGGGCGTGATGGAAGTCGCGCACTTTATCTGGAAGAAGTACGGCAGCTCGCAACGCGTGCTATTTGTAAGCGTACCGTTCGAAGAAGTGCTGGGCGAAATTCTCGGCAAAGTCGATAACGGTCATATGGGCGTGGTATTGAAGCGTATGATGTTGCGCGCTGCGTCCCGAATCGCCGATCAATTGCAGATCGACGCGCTGGTGACCGGTGAGGCGATCTCCCAAGTGGCCAGCCAGACACTGCCGAACCTGTCGATTATCGATTGCGTCACCGAGAAGCTGGTATTGCGCCCGCTGATCGCGAGCCACAAGCAGGACATCATCGACCTGGCAGAACAGATTGGCACCGCCGATTTTGCCAAGCACATGCCTGAGTACTGTGGCGTCATCTCGGTGAACCCAAAGACCCACGCCAAGCGTCCCCGCGTGGAGCATGAAGAGAAAGAATTCGACATGGCGATTCTGGAGCGTGCGCTCGAGAACGCCAAGCTGGTCCCGATCGATCGTGTGATCGACGAACTGGGCCAGGACATCAAGATCGAAGAAGTCAGCGAAGCCCTGGCGGGCCAGATCGTCATCGACATCCGTCACCCGGATGCCGCTGAAGATGAGCCGCTGGAAATCGCCGGCATCGACGTACAAACGCTGCCGTTCTATGCACTGAACGCGCGTTTCAAGGAACTGGATAACAGCCGTCAGTACCTGCTGTATTGCGACAAAGGCGTGATGAGTCGCCTGCATGCCCACCATTTGCTCAGTGAGGGGCATGCCAATGTGCGCGTTTATCGACCGAGCTAAGAGCCCGGGGCTGTTTGCCTGTGGCCTGCGTCACCGGCCCCCCGACTCTGCCGTCAAGCTGTAACGGCAAGGCCTGACTCTACTGTTAATCGCTGCCACGACCTGTCAGCACACCGAATCCTCTGATCGAGATACACAAGTGATCGAAAATCTACGTAACATCGCCATCATTGCTCACGTTGACCATGGTAAAACCACCCTGGTAGACAAACTCCTGCGTCAATCCGGCACCCTGGAGCGCAACGAGCTCAACGACGAGCGCGTGATGGACTCCAACGACCAGGAAAAAGAGCGCGGCATTACCATCCTGGCTAAAAACACCGCTATCAACTGGAACGGCTACCACATCAACATCGTGGATACCCCGGGCCACGCCGACTTCGGCGGCGAAGTAGAACGCGTAATGTCGATGGTTGACTCCGTTCTGCTGCTGGTTGACGCTCAAGACGGCCCTATGCCGCAAACCCGTTTCGTGACCAAGAAGGCTTTCGAAGCCGGCCTGCGTCCGATCGTGTGCATCAACAAGGTTGACCGTCCAGGCGCGCGTCCGGACTGGGTTCTGGACCAGATCTTCGACCTGTTCGACAACCTGGGTGCTACCGAAGAACAGCTGGACTTCAAAGTCGTCTACGCCTCGGCCCTGAACGGTATTGCCGGTCTGGACCACACCGACATGGCCGAAGACATGACCCCGCTGTACCAGTCGATCGTCGACAACGTACCTGCGCCGGCTGTTGACCGTGACGGTCCGTTCCAGATGCAGATCTCCGCACTGGACTACAACAGCTTCCTGGGTGTTATCGGCGTTGGCCGTATCGCTCGTGGTCGCGTCAAGCCAAACACCCCGGTTGTCGCTATCGGCGCCGACGGCAAGAAGCGTAACGGTCGTATCCTGAAGCTGATGGGTCACCACGGTCTGCACCGTGTGGACGTTGAAGAAGCGGCTGCCGGCGACATCGTGTGCATCAGCGGTATGGACTCGCTGTTCATCTCCGACACCCTGTGCCACCCGGACGCGGTAGAGGCGATGAAGCCTCTGACCGTTGACGAGCCAACCGTTTCCATGACCTTCCAGGTAAACGACTCGCCTTTCTGCGGTAAAGAAGGCAAGTTCGTGACCTCCCGTAACATCAAGGAGCGTCTGGACAAAGAGCTGCTGTACAACGTTGCACTGCGCGTTGAAGAAGGCGACTCGGCTGACAAGTTCAAGGTTTCCGGCCGTGGTGAGCTGCACCTCTCGGTACTGATCGAAACCATGCGTCGCGAAGGCTTCGAAATGGGCGTTGGTCGTCCGGAAGTGATCATCCGTCAGGTTGACGGCGTGAAGCAGGAACCGTTCGAAAACGTCACCATCGACACCCCTGAAGAATCCCAGGGCAAGGTCATGGAAGAGATGGGCCTGCGTAAAGGCGACCTGACCAACATGGTGCCGGATGGCAAAGGCCGTGTGCGTCTGGAATACAACATCCCTGCTCGTGGTCTGATCGGTTTCCGTAACCAGTTCCTGACCCTGACCAACGGTGCTGGCATCCTGACCTCGATCTTCGATCGCTACGACACCATGAAGTCCGGCGACATGTCCGGCCGTCAGAACGGTGTTCTGGTATCGGTAGAAACCGGCAAGGCGCTGACCTACTCCCTGGAAACCCTCCAGGCACGTGGCAAGCTGTTCGTTGAACACGGTCAAGAGATCTACAACGGTCAGATCGTTGGTCTGAACAGCCGTGACAACGACATGGGCGTCAACCCAACCAAAGGCAAGAAGCTCGACAACATGCGTGCTTCGGGTAAAGACGAAACCATCGCTCTGGTTCCACCTGTTCGCTTCACCCTGGAACAGGCCCTGGAATTCATCCAGGACGACGAGCTGTGCGAAGTCACGCCTAAGTCGATCCGCCTGCGTAAGAAGATCCTGGACGAAGGCGAGCGTACCCGCGCTGCCAAGAAAGCCAAGAACTGAGTTAACTCAGGCTGAATGAAAAACGCCCCCGGTCGAAAGGCCGGGGGCGTTTTTTTATGTTTGGGTTTTTGTGTTTACTGTGCTGGCCTCATCGCGGGCAAGCCCGGCTCCCACATTGGAATGCATTCCAAATGTGGGAGCTGGCTTGCCTGCGATAGGGCCCTCAAGAACCCTGCAAAAATCTGGATCAGAACTTGTCGAGGGTCTTGAACTTCGTCTCGCGCACCACTTCCTTCGGCTTATAAGCGCAATACCCCGGGCGCGGCCCGATTTTCGGGTGGTTGCGGCAAGTATCCGGGCGCTTGTCATAAATAGTGCAGAAGCGCGTCTTACGATCCAGGTACAGGCAATCGTTGTTGCTCATGCGCTGCAGGGTAAAGATCTCGGATTTGGAATTGAAACGCTCGACGATGCCTTCCTTCTGCAAGCGCTTAGCGATGTTCTTCGGCGGGTCGCCACGCTCGAATTCATCGACGATGCCGATGCGGATCAGGTCCTTGATCTTCACTTCGACCGGCAGCGTGCAGCAGCTGGACACGCAACCGCCGCACATATGCGCGGAGTATTTCTGCCACGTTTCAAGTCGGTCGAGTTCCGCGGCGGCGATCAATTGAGGCTTCATCAGGGTTCCAAAGGTGGGGCTGTATCCGGGCGCGCGATCATACCGGGATTGGTGATTTTTTGAACAATATTTTCAGGTTTTCAGCTCAAAGGTTTGCGCTCGGGCTGATCGGGCACGACCCCTGCATCTAATTCATGCAATGGTGAATGAGTTAAAAAACTGCCGAACCAGAGCGTCTACCGTCTGTCAGACCGTCTAGGCTCTAGCAACTCCTTCTATCTCGCCCGAGGTCGCAATTGATGTCTCAGGAACCACTTGCACGAGAAGCAGAGGTAGCCGCATTTCGCGATGCCGTCTTGACCAAGCTCACCTACGCGGTGGGCAAGGACCCGGATCACGCCTTTGACCATGACTGGTTCGAAGCCATTGCCTTGGCCGCCCGCGACCAGATGGTCGACCACTGGATGGACCATACACGGCGTATCTACCGTAAAGGCCAGAAACGGGTTTATTACCTTTCCCTGGAGTTCCTCATTGGCCGCTTGCTCTACGACAGCCTGAGCAACCTTGGCGTGCTGGAAATCGCACGCGAAGCACTGTCCGAGCTGGGCGTCGACCTCGAGCGTATCCGCTTGCTGGAGCCCGACGCGGCGCTCGGCAACGGTGGCCTGGGCCGCTTGGCGGCGTGCTTCATGGAAAGCATGTCGACCCTGGGCATTGCTGGCCATGGTTATGGCATTCGTTATGAGCATGGCTTGTTCCGCCAGGCGATTGTCGATGGCTGGCAACAGGAACAAACCGAACGCTGGCTGGATTTCGGCAACCCGTGGGAGTTTGAGCGGGCCGAAGTGATTTACCCGATCGGCTTTGGCGGCAGCGTCGAAACCCTCGCTGACGCGTCCGGCAAGATGATCCAGGTGTGGTCACCCAACGAAACCGTCAGGGCTGTGGCCTATGACACCCCGGTGGTCGGCTGGCGTGGCGCCAGCGTCAACACCCTGCGCCTGTGGCGTGCCCGTGCGGTCGAAGATTTGCACCTGGAGCGCTTCAACGCCGGTGACCACCTGGGTGCCGTCGCCGAAGTGGCGCGTGCCGAAAGCATCTCCCGAGTGCTGTACCCGGCCGATAGCACCGAAGCGGGGCAAGAGCTGCGCCTGCGCCAGGAGTATTTCTTCGTCTCCGCCTCCCTGCAGGACTTGCTGCGCCGTCACAAGAACATGCACGGCTCAGTGCTGAGCCTGGGCGAGCATGCCGCCATCCAGCTCAACGACACCCACCCGTCTATCGCCGTGGCCGAGTTGATGCGCCAACTGGTCGACCTGCACGACATTCCGTGGGAAGCCGCGTGGGACGTGACCGTCGAAACCCTGTCGTACACCAACCACACGCTGCTGCCCGAAGCGTTGGAAACCTGGCCGGTCGGCTTGATGGAGCGCATGCTGCCCCGGCACATGCAGATCATCTACCTGATCAATGCCCAGCACATCGACTCGCTGCGCGCCAAAGGCATCCACGACTTTGACGTGCTGCGCGCGGTATCGCTGATCGAAGAAGACAACGGTCGCCGTGTGCGCATGGGTAACCTGGCGTTTCTCGGCTCCCACAGCGTCAACGGCGTGTCCGGCCTGCACACCCAACTGATGCGCAGCACGGTGTTCTCCGAGCTGCACAAGCTGTACCCGGAGCGCATCAACAACAAAACCAACGGCATCACCTTCCGCCGCTGGTTGTACCAGGCCAACCCGAAGCTCACGTCCATGCTGGTGGAAGCACTCGGCCCGGACATTCTCGACAAGCCCGAAGAGCGGCTGGTGGAGCTTGAGCCGTTTGCCGAGAAACAGACGTTCCGCAAGGCGTTTGCCGAACAGCGTCTGCACAGTAAGCGTGCACTGGCGGACATCATTCACGAGCGCCTGGGCATTGCGGTCAACCCGGCGGCGATGTTCGACGTGCAGGTCAAGCGTATCCACGAGTACAAGCGCCAACTGCTCAACCTGCTGCACACCGTGGCGCTGTACCAGGCGATCCGTGCCGAACCGGGCACTGATTGGGTGCCGCGCGTGAAGATTTTCTCCGGCAAGGCGGCGGCCAGCTATCACCAGGCCAAGCTGATCATCAAGCTGACCAACGACATCGCCCGCACGGTCAATAACGACCCGACGGTGCGCGGTTTGCTCAAGGTGGTGTTCCTGCCCAACTACAACGTCAGCCTGGCGGAAAGCATCATTCCGGCGGCGGACCTGTCGGAGCAGATCTCCACGGCCGGCTTTGAAGCCTCGGGCACCAGCAACATGAAGTTCGGCCTCAACGGTGCGCTGACCATCGGCACCATGGACGGCGCCAACGTGGAAATGCACGAACGCGTGGGTGCAGAGCACATGTTTATCTTCGGTCTCAGTGCGCAGCAGGTGGAAGCCCGCAAGCATGCGGGTGAATTCAATGCCGGGCCCGACATCGCCGCCTCCCATCGTCTCAACGATGTGCTGCAAGCGATCCGTGGCGGGGTATTTTCGCCGGATGACCCGGGCCGATACGTGGGACTGATCGACGGGCTGATCGACTATGACCGCTTCCTGGTCTGTGCCGACTTCGATTCGTACTGGGACGCCCAGGCGCGGGTCGAGGCGCATTGGCACGACTCCAAGGCGTGGTGGCGTTCGGCGGTGCTCAATACCGCGCGCATGGGCTGGTTCAGCTCTGACCGTACGATCAGGGAGTACGCGACCGAGATCTGGAAAGCCCTCGACTGAACATCGCTGACCTGAACATGTGTGCGGGCTTGTGTGGGCGCTGGCTTGCCTGCGATAGCATCACCTCGGTGTGACAGATACACCGAGGTGTCTGCATCGCGGGTACGCCCGGCTCCCACACACGCCCGCTTCCACATGGGGTGCGCGTCGATATACTAGGCCTCGGTTTGCCCGCTTCGGGCTGCTTAGGGATATCGACCATGCAATGGATTTTCATGCTGATTGGCCTGGTGCTCGGCTGGACGCTCGATGAGTCGTTCAGTGGTGCGGGTATCGGTGCGCTGCTGGGGTTGGGGATTGGTCAGGCGATTCGCCTGACGAAGCTGGCGGCCCAGGCAGAACAGCAGGCTCGTCAGTTGGAAACCACGCAGAAGTCGCTGATAGCGCTGGGTGAGCGCCTGCGGCAACTGGAAGTACCCGCCGCGACGAGCAGTGTCATTATCGAACCGCCAATCCCCGAGCCGACGCCCGTCACCCAGGCGCCCGAGCTTGTCTGGGAGCTGCCTGCCGAATTGGACCCCGTCAAACCGGTCGCCGAGGCGAGCCAGCCGCTGCCCGAAGATGTCTGGGCGCCTGCCCCGACGCCGCGTGTTCAAGCGCCCGCCATTCCCCGTGGCCCCAACCTTATCGAACGCGCCATCAACGGTGCGCGCAATTGGCTGTTTGGCGGCAACACTGTGCTGAGAGTGGGTGTGGTGCTGTTGTTCCTCGGCCTGGCGTTCCTGCTGCGCTACGCCACCGAGGGCATGGTGGTGCCCATCGAAGTGCGTTACGCCGGCGTTGCCGCTGCTGCATTGGGCCTGCTGGGACTGGGTTGGTGGCTGCGCTTGCGTAACAGCAATTACGGCCTGATGCTGCAAGGCACCGGCATTGCCGTGCTCTACCTGACGGTGTTCGCCGCGATGCGCTTGCACCCGCTGATCGACCCCAGTGCTGCACTTGGCCTGTTGGTGGCCGTCACGGTGTTCTCGGCGATCCTGGCGATTACCCAGGATGCGCTGGGGCTGGCCTGCGCGGCAGCGCTGGGTGGTTTTGCCGCGCCGATCCTCGCGTCCACCGGCGCTGGCAACTCGGTGGCGCTGTTCAGCTATTTCGCGTTGCTCAACGCCGGCATCCTTGCGATTGCCTGGTTCAAGGCCTGGCGCCTGCTCAACCTGATCGGCTTTGTCGGCACCTTTGGTATCGGTTTCGCCTGGGGCCTGCGCTCCTACACGCCGGAACTGCTGTGGAGTACCGAGCCGTTCCTGATTCTGTTTTTCCTGATGTACCTGGCCATCGGCCTGTTGTTCGCCCGGCGCAAGTTGCGGGAGATGAAGGACGCGCCCGAGGACAGCAGCCGTGAAGCGCTGCTGCGCTGGTCAGCGGCCAAGGGCGATTATGTCGACGGCAGCATGCTGTTCGGCCCGCCGCTGGTGGGTTTCGGCCTGCAGTTCGCAGTGGTGCAGCACCTGGAGTTTGCAGCCGCGTTCAGCGCCTTGGGCCTGGGTATCCTCTACATGGGCCTGGCCCGGCTATTGAGCGGCGGGCGTGCCTTGCTGCTCGCGGAAACCTGCCTGGCCCTGGGGGTGATCTTTGCCAGCCTGGCGATTCCCCTGGGCCTGGATGCGCGTTGGACTGCGTCGGCCTGGGCGGTGGAAGGTGCGGGCATCTTCTGGCTCGGCCTGCGTCAGCAGCGACCGTTGGCGCGGGCCTTTGGCGTGCTGCTGCAAGTCGGCTCGGCGCTGGCATTCCTCAGCGAGTTGCGTGTCGCAGAGCGCACCTTGCTCGACGGTGCGCCCTTGGGGGCGTTGCTGTTGGGGGCGGCGTTGCTGTTCAGCTTTGATCAACTGCGCAAGGCGACGACCGAGCAGGCGGCAGACTGGGAACGCAAAGGCCTGCCGGTACTGGCGAGCCTTGGCTTGAGCTTTTTGTACCTGCTCGCGCCGTTGTGGCTGAATACCCAAGGCACCGCGCTCAGTTGGGCAATCGCCGGCCTGGTAACGCTGTTCATCGGCTTGCGCATCGGCTCGCGGACCTTCCTGTTCACTGCGTTCGCCGTGCAATTGCTGGGCGGCGCGTTGTTCCTGCTGCAACTGCAGGGTGGCGACGGGACGGCGGTGTTCAGCGCGGGCTGGAGTGGTTTGTTGAGCGCTTCACTGATCGGCCTGGCGTTGATCGGCGGCATGCTGTTGGCTGCACAAGACGACGGGGTGCGCAGTGATGTCCGGCTGCTGCGCGGGCTGTCGGTGGTGCTGCTGGCTGGACTTGTACTGATCAACCTGGCGGTGCTGTTCGTGCTGCCGTGGGAAAGCGCCAGCGGCGTATGGGCGGCCAGTGGTTTGTTGATCATCTGGCTGAGCTTGTACCTGCAACAACGCGTCGGTTTCGTATTTGGTTTGTTACTGCAATTGGTGGGTGGCGCCTCGTTCCTGCTGGCGGTGCCGGAGTTGCTCGGGCCGTTGACCAGCGAGGGCTTGCGCCCGCTGGCCCATAGCGGTTTCTGGACGCCGCTGGTATTGGGCCTGGCCGCACTCGTGGGTGCCTGGCGCTTGCAGCGTGAACCCCACCCACCGATGTTTGCCGTGTTGAAGTTGCAACGCCTGTCCGACCTGCTGTTGATGTGGGGCGCCGCGTGGTGGACGTTGGCGCTGGTCGGTGAAGTGTTGCGGTTTATCCCGCAGGAATTGCAGGGGGCGTTCCTGTTGGGCAGCGCGGCGATCAGCGTTGCGATCTGGACGCTGCTGGCTTCGCGCCTGAAATGGGTGTCTCTGGGTGTGCTGTGCACGATGCTGATGCCAGCGGCGGGCGTGGTGTTGCTGGTGTGCGCGCATACCTATTACCACCCGGGGGCGGACTACGGCTGGCTGGCGTGGTCGGCGGTGTTCGTGGTGCATTTCATCTCGCTGCGACGTCTGGCGGCGATTGTCCCTGCCAAGGCGCTGAGTGTCGCTCACGTGCTGGGCTGCTGGATGCTGGTCGGCATGCTGGCGCTGGAGCTGCGTTACGGTTTGCTGAGGTTGTCTGCCGAGTACAACGCCTGGCGCTGGCTGGGCTGGGCAATCTTGCCAAGCCTCTATCTCGTGCTGGCTGCCACGCCGCGCCAATGGCCTTGGCCGGTGTCGGCGTATCCAAGGGAGTACCGAGTGTTGGCGGCAGTGCCATTGGCGGTGCTGATGCTCGGTTGGTTCTGGCTGGCGAACGGCTTCAGCGATGGCACGGCCAAGCCGCTGCCCTATCTGCCACTGATTAACCCGCTGGACCTGGGTTTGCTGTTCGCGCTGCTGGGTGTGTATTGGTGCGCGCGAAGTGTGGCGCCGCTGCGCGGACCGCGTGTCGAGTTGATCGCCCAAGGTATGGTGGGTGTTTCGCTGTTTGCCTTCTTTACCGCGCTGGTGATGCGAACCGCCCACCATTGGGGCGGCGTGCCGTTTCAACTGGATGCGTTGCTCGACTCCATGCGGGTACAGGCCGGCCTGTCGATCGTGTGGACGCTGATTGCCCTCGGCCTGATGATCGGCGGTCACCTGCGCCATCGCCGCGAAGTGTGGCTGATCGGCGCGGCGCTGATTGCCGTGGTGGTGGCCAAACTGTTCTTTGTCGAACTGAGCAACCGTGGCGGCCTGGCGCGGATCGTGTCGTTTATTGGCGTGGGTGGGTTGTTGCTGGTGGTGGGCTACTTCGCACCGCTGCCGCCCAAACGCGCAGAACCGGGGTCGGAAACTCAAGGAGCATCCTCTTGATCGGTAAGTTGAGCGTGGCTGTGCTGGGCGTGTGTACGACCTTGTCCGTGTGGGCGCAGGAAACGCCCGCCGATTTCACCATCCACGTGCCACTGAGTGTCAGCGGCAGCGGCCCTTGGTACCGCCTGGAGCTGCCGCTGGCCGTGCAATTGAGCGCGCGCCAGGCCGATCTCGGCGACGTGCGCGTGTTCAACGCCGCCGGAGAGCCCCAGGCCTACGCGTTGTCGCGCCAAACCGCGCAGCGCACTGAGAGCCGCACCGTCACCGACGTGAAGTGGTTCCCACTGTACGCCGCCGATACCCAGCAAGCCTTGCCCGACGTGGTGATGAAAGCCACCACGGCAGGCACCCTGGTTGAAATAAAACCGTCCAGCGCTCCCAAGCCCGGCAAACAAGTGCTGCGTGGCTGGGTGTTGGACGCCAGTGCAATCAAGGCCCCGCTGCAGCAACTGAGCCTGGACTGGAGCCGCGAGCAAGAGGGTTTCCAGCGTTTCAGCATTGAAGCCAGTGATGACTTGCAGCACTGGCGAGCCTGGGGAGATGGTCAGGTGGCGCGCCTGTCATTTGCCGATGAGCGGGTCGAGCAGCATGACGTGAGCCTGCCTGGGCAATCGGCGCGTTACCTGCGGCTGGTATGGCAGGGCCAGGCGGCGCCGTTGCTGACGTCGGCCCAGTTGGAGAGCGCCACCAGCAGCAACCTGCCGATGCCGTTGGTGTGGTCGCAAGCGTTGGCGGGGGAGCGGCTCAAGGCGGGAGAGTACAGCTGGCAATTGCCGGCGGGGCTGAATGTCGAACGTTTGCGGGTCGAGTTGACGCAGCCCAACACGTTGGCGCCGGTGACGTTGTCGGGCCGAAGTGACATCAAGCAAACGTGGCAGCCGTTGAGCAATGGCCTGCTGTACCGCCTGAGCCAGAACGGCAAGGACGTGGTGCAGGATGAATTGCAGTTGCCCGGCCAGACGGTTGCCCAGTTGAAGTTGCAGGTGGATGAGCGGGGCGGCGGCCTGGGCGTCGAAACTCCCGCGTTGCGTGTTGCCGTGCGTGCCACGCAGTTGGTTTTCCTGGCGCGTGGGGAGCCGCCGTTTACCCTGGCGCTGGGGAATGCTTCCGTGAAAGGGGCGAACCTGCCGCTGTCGACGCTGATCCCCGATGACAGTCCCGAGCGTCTGAAGACGTTGGGGCAGGCCACGTTGGCGGGGGAAATCGCGGTCAAGCCGCCAACGATTGCCGCATTGCCCGAAGCCGGCACCGACTGGAAGAAACTCGGCCTGTGGGCCGTGTTGCTGCTTGGCGTGGCGGCACTGGGCGCCATGGCCTACAGTTTGCTGCGCAAGCCACCGGTGGCACGTTAAATAAAGTCCATGAACTCTATTGGGTTTAAATCCTCTGATAGGAGGAAATACGCCCCGACTCGCGTTAAACTGCGCGGGTTTTTAGCCCCCCATTTTCCGGAGCCTTCCATGTCCCGCGTTACCCTGAGTCGCTATTTGATCGAGCAGACCCGCAGCAACAACACGCCTGCCGATCTGCGCTTCCTTATCGAAGTGGTGGCGCGTGCTTGCAAGGAAATCAGCCACGCCGTCTCCAAAGGCGCGCTGGGTGGTGTCCTGGGCAGCATGGGCACTGAAAACGTCCAAGGCGAAGTGCAGAAGAAACTCGACGTGCTCTCCAACGAGATCCTGCTGGAAGCCAACGAATGGGGTGGTCACCTGGCCGGCATGGCGTCCGAAGAAATGGACAATGCCTACCAGATCCCAGGCAAGTACCCGAAAGGCGCCTACCTGCTGGTATTCGACCCACTGGACGGCTCGTCCAACATCGACATCAACGCACCGGTCGGCACCATCTTCTCGGTGCTGCGTTGCCCTAACGAATACCTGAGCCAGAACGAAGCCCTGAACGAAAAGGCCTTCCTGCAGCCAGGCACCGAGCAGGTCGCTGCCGGCTACGCGATCTACGGCCCGCAGACCATGCTGGTGCTGACCCTGGGCGACGGCGTCAAGGGCTTCACCCTGGACCGCGAAATGGGCAGCTTCGTCCTGACCCACGAAGACATCTCCATTCCTGCTTCCACCCAGGAATTCGCGATCAACATGTCCAACCAGCGCCACTGGGAAGAGCCGGTCAAGCGCTACGTCAACGAGCTGATGGAAGGCGAAGAAGGCCCGTTGAAGAAAAACTTCAACATGCGCTGGGTAGCCGCGATGGTCGCCGACGTGCACCGTATCCTCACCCGTGGCGGCCTGTTCATGTACCCACGCGACAGCCGCGAGCCGTCCAAGCCAGGCAAATTGCGCCTGATGTACGAAGCCAACCCGATGTCCTTCCTGGTTGAGCAGGCGGGCGGTGCGTCCACCGACGGCCACCAGCGCATCCTCGACATCCAGCCTGAAGGCCTGCACCAGCGCGTGGCCGTATTCCTGGGTTCGAAGGAAGAAGTTGAGCGTGTGACGGCCTACCACAAGAAGTAAGTCTTTGCGATAAGTGACCGGTGTTGTTGTGAGCCGGTTCACCCTTGAAGAAGCCCCGAAACGTTTCAGCGTTTTCGGGGCTTTTTTGTTTTCACTCGTCGGGAACCAGACACCTATTTTTCCTTCTAAGCTTCTGGCAGATACCCAAGCTGCTTCGTCCCTCCAGGAGTTTTTCCATGTCGTTACGCCGTCTCGCTTTGCTGGCTTTTTGCGTGCTGTTGGCCGCTTGCAGCAAGGTCAACCAAGAAAACTACGCGAAGCTATCGGCTGGCATGGCCAAGGCAGAGGTGGAGTCGTTGTTGGGTAAGCCGACCGATTGTTCCGGCGCGCTGGGCATGTCCAGCTGCACCTGGGGCGATAAAAACAGCTTTATCAGCGTTCAATATGCCGGTGACAAGGTTCTGATGTTTTCCGGGCAAGGCCTGAAGTAAACCGGGGCGCAAGCCTGCGGGAGAAGAAGAATGATGCGTTTTGTTTTGTTCCTTTGCGCCAGCCTGTTTTTGGCGGGGTGCGCCAGCCATTCTGGCGACGATCTGCAACCCAAGACAGCGAGCAACGTCAACCTCAAGCGTTACCAGGGGACCTGGTATGAGTTGGCCCGATTGCCGATGTACTTCCAGCGCAACTGCGCGCAGTCCGAAGCCCGCTACACCCTGCTGCCCGATGGCGACATGTCGGTGTTCAACCGTTGCCTGACCACCGAATGGAAGTGGGAAGAAGCCAAGGGCACAGCCACCCCGCAAGTGCCGGGCAAGACCGACAAGCTCTGGGTGGAATTCAATAACTGGTTCACCGCCCTGTTGCCGGGCGTTGCCAAGGGCGATTACTGGGTGCTGTATGTCAGCGATGACTACAAGACCGCGATTGTCGGTAGCCCGAGCCGGCGTTACATGTGGATTCTGTCGCGCACGCCGACGGTCAGTGCGGACACCCGTGAAGACCTGCTGAGCAGGGCCCGGCAACAGGGGTATGACACCACACGGTTGATCTGGCGTACGTCGGACAAGCAGATGGCGAAGACCTCTCAATAAACCTGGGTCACCGCCGATCAAAAAATGTGGGCGCTGGCTTGCCTGCGATAGCATCACCGAGGTGTAACTGAAACCCCTCGGTGCCTGTATCGCAGGCAAGCCAGCGCCCACATTTGTTATGTGTCGCGAGTTAGCCCAATAGATCTCTCAAGACATGCGTAAAGGCCCGGCTGCTTTCTTCTTCACCGGCATGACGCCCGTCGCGCACTACCCACTTGCCGTTGACCAGCACATCACGCACCTGCCGGTCACCGCCCGCGAACAGCCAGCGATTGAGAATCCCATCCTCCGTCGCCGTCGCCAGGTACGGATCATTACCGTCCAGCACAATCCAATCCGCACGCTTGCCCACTTCCAACCGACCAATTGGCTGTCCCAGTGCCTGGGCACCACCCTCGAGTGCGGCATCAAACAGCGTGCGTCCAACCATCGGCTGATCACGGCGATACAGGCGGTTACGCCGTTGGTCGCGCAGCCGCTGGCCGTATTCGAGCCAGCGCAGTTCTTCCACCACGCTCAATGACACATGGCTGTCGGAGCCGATCCCCATGCGTCCGCCCTGGGCGAGGAAATCCACCGCCGGGAAAATACCGTCACCCAGGTTTGCCTCGGTGGTCAGGCACAGGCCAGCAATCGCACGGCTCTTGGCCATGCGCGCCACTTCGTCTGTATCGGCATGCGTGGCGTGCACCAGGCACCAGCGCTCATCGACCTCGACATTGTCATACAACCATTGCAGCGGGCGCTTGCCGCTCCAGGCCAGGCAGTCGTCGACTTCTTTCTGTTGTTCGGCGATGTGGATATGCACCGGGCACGCCTTGTCACTGGCGGCCAGCACGTCATTGATTTGTTGCGGCGTGACGGCACGCAACGAGTGAAAGCACAGGCCCAGTTGCTGCGCCGGTTGTGCAGCGAGGATCGGCTGCAGGCGTGCCTGCAGATCCAGGTAGTTTTCAGTGCTGTTGATAAAGCGCCGCTGGCCTTCATTCGGTGCCTGGCCGCCAAACCCGGAGTGGGTGTAGAGCACCGGCACCAACGTCAGGCCGATGCCACTGCTGGTCGCTGCCTGGCTGATCTGCCGCGACAATTCCGTGCGATCGGCATACGGCTGGCCGCTGACGTCGTGGTGCACGTAGTGGAATTCGGCCACCGAGGTGTAGCCGGCCTTGAGCATCTCGATGTACAGCTGGCGCGCGATCACCTGCAATTGATCCGGGTTGATCTTGCCCACCATGCGGTACATCAGGTCGCGCCAGGTCCAGAAACTGTCATTCGGGTTACCGGCCACCTCGGCCAAACCCGCCATCGCCCGTTGGAACGCGTGGGAGTGCAGGTTCGGCATGCCCGCCAAGACCGGGCCTCTCAGCCGTTCAGCAGCCTCTGCGCTGGCATTGGCCTCAACCTGTGTCAGTCGCCCATCGACGCTGACTTCAAGACGTACATCATTGGCCCATCCATTAGGCAGCAGCGCGCGTTCGGCAAAGAAAGCGGACATGATCAAGGCACCCCGGTCGTGTGTTTATTTGTATATACATATACAGACGTTTGCCTGCTCGGTAAACTCCGGCAATCTATGCATCTTTTCCCCCTGCAAGGATTCCCTGTGCCGACTCCGCCCGCCAACTCCTCGCTGGCTGCCCACATGGACGAAAGTCCGGCGCCCTTGTATGCCCGCGTCAAACAGATGATCAGCCAGCAAATCCTCAACGGCAACTGGCCGCCCCATTATCGCGTGCCGTCGGAGAGCGAACTGGTCAGCCAGCTCGGTTTCAGTCGCATGACCATCAACCGCGCCCTGCGCGAGCTCACCGCCGAAGGTCTGCTGGTACGCATGCAAGGCGTCGGTACTTTCGTCGCTGAGCCCAAGAGCCAGTCTGCACTGTTCGAAGTCCACAACATTGCCGATGAGATCGCCTCGCGCGGCCACCGGCATACCTGCCAGGTCATCACCCTGGGTGAAGAAGCTGCCGGCTCGGAGCGTGCTGTCGCCCTGGAAATGCGCGAAGGCGGGCGGGTCTTCCACTCGTTGATCGTGCACTTCGAGAACGATATTCCCGTGCAAATCGAGGACCGTTTCGTCAATGCGTTGGTCGCACCGGAATACCTGCAACAGGATTTCACCCAGCAGACGCCCTATGCCTACCTTAACCAGGTGGCACCGCTGACCGAAGGCGAGCACGTGGTCGAAGCCATCCTCGCCGATGCGGCCGAGTGCAAGCTGCTGCAGATCGAACCCGCCGAGCCGTGCCTGTTGATTCGCAGGCGCACCTGGTCGGGTCGCCAGCCGGTGACCGCCGCGCGTCTGATCCACCCCGGTTCCCGTCACAGCCTGGAAGGACGTTTCAGTAAATGAATGCAGTAAAAGTCTGGCGCGCCGCCGATTACGTACGCATGCCGTGGAAAAACGGCGGCGGCAGTACTGAAGAAATCACCCGAGACGCAGGCCAGGGCCTGGATGGTTTCGGCTGGCGCCTGTCGATTGCCGATATCGCCGAGTCGGGTGGGTTTTCCACCTTCGCCGGTTACCAGCGCGTGATCACGGTGATCAAAGGCGCGGGCATGGTGCTGACTGTGGATGGCGAGGAGCAGCGCGGGTTGTTACCGCTGCAACCCTTTGCGTTCAAGGGTGACAGCCAGGTGTCGTGCCGCTTGATCACCGGGCCGATTCGCGATTTCAACCTGATCTATGCGCCGCAGCGTTACCACGCGAGGCTGCAATGGGTGGATGGCGAGCAGCGCTTTTTCAGCACGGCACAGACGGTGTTGGTGTTTAGCGTGGCGGACGAAGTGAAGGTGCTGGGTCACACGCTGGGCCATCACGACTGCCTGCAAGTGGACGGTAACACTGGCTTGTTGGATATCTCCGTCAGCGGTCGCAGCTGCGTCATCGAACTGACCGCCCGCGACTAGAAAATGTGGGAGCGGGCTAGCCCGCGAGTGCGGTGTATCAGTACCAGATAGGCTGGCTGAGCCACCGCATTCGCGGTCAAGCCCGCTCCCACCGTTGTTTTGTGGTGAGCAAAAAACTGTTTCCAGCGCCCGCACCAATTTGTTACCGAATGCCCCAGCGTGGCGCAAAACCGCGCTGTCGTGACAAGCCTCCCTCTTGGCAGAACGCTCCCTCAAGAAATTTCATCAAGCTTCGAAGCCTTAATTTCCAAGGCCCGGACGCGCTTTCCAAAAAAATCCAAACACCTCGCCGAAAAAGTTGGCCGCTTGATTGCATATGCTTGTATGTACAAGTAAAGATGTGTGCGTAAGACTCTCCTTCGCACCATCCATGTTCGCGCATCGATCGCCGAGGAGTTCTGTTGTGACCAAGCCTACCAAGTACCGTGACGTCGAAATCCGTGCCGCCCACGGTAACAAGCTCACCGCCAAAAGCTGGCTGACTGAAGCGCCGCTGCGCATGCTCATGAACAACCTCGACCCGCAAGTGGCCGAGAACCCCAAGGAGCTGGTGGTGTACGGCGGTATTGGCCGTGCGG
Source organism: Pseudomonas lurida (assembly GCF_002563895.1). Lineage (NCBI taxonomy): Bacteria > Pseudomonadati > Pseudomonadota > Gammaproteobacteria > Pseudomonadales > Pseudomonadaceae > Pseudomonas > Pseudomonas lurida. The sequence goes on from NZ_PDJB01000001.1 coordinate 420,085, forward strand.
CACGTAACTGGGAGTGCTACGACCAGATCGTCGAGAGCCTCACTCATCTGAACGATGACGAAACCCTGCTGGTGCAATCCGGCAAGCCGGTCGGCGTGTTCAAGACTCACAGCAACGCGCCACGTGTCCTGATCGCCAACTCCAACCTGGTGCCGCACTGGGCAAGCTGGGAACACTTCAACGAACTGGATGCCAAGGGCCTGGCCATGTACGGCCAGATGACCGCCGGCAGCTGGATCTACATCGGTAGCCAGGGCATCGTCCAGGGCACCTACGAAACCTTCGTCGAAGCCGGTCGCCAGCATTACAACAGTGACCTCAAAGGCCGTTGGGTGCTGACTGCCGGCCTCGGCGGCATGGGCGGCGCCCAGCCTCTGGCGGCAACCCTGGCGGGCGCGTGCTCGCTGAACATCGAGTGCCAGCAGGTCAGCATCGATTTCCGCCTGAGCAGCCGTTATGTCGACGAGCAAGCCACCGACCTCGATGACGCCTTGGCACGCATCGCCAAATACACCAAGGAAGGCAAGGCCATCTCCATTGCCCTGCTGGGTAACGCCGCCGAAATCCTGCCGGAGCTGGTCAAGCGCGGCGTGCGCCCGGACATGGTCACCGACCAGACCAGCGCCCACGACCCACTCAACGGCTACCTGCCGGCTGGTTGGACCTGGGACGAATACCGCGCCCGCGCCAAGACCGAGCCCGCCGCCGTGATCAAGGCCGCCAAGCAGTCGATGGCCGTGCACGTCAAAGCCATGCTGGAATTCCAGAAACAAGGCATTCCGACCTTCGACTACGGCAACAACATCCGCCAGATGGCCCAGGAAGAAGGCGTGGAAGACGCCTTCGCCTTCCCGGGTTTCGTGCCGGCCTACATCCGCCCGCTGTTCTGCCGTGGCATTGGTCCGTTCCGTTGGGCTGCGCTGTCCGGCGACCCGCAAGACATCTACAAGACCGACGCCAAAGTCAAAGAGCTGATCCCGGACGACGCCCACCTGCACAACTGGCTGGACATGGCGCGCGAGCGCATCAGCTTCCAGGGCCTGCCGGCGCGTATCTGCTGGGTTGGCCTGGGCCAGCGCGCCAAGCTCGGCCTGGCGTTCAACGAAATGGTGCGCAGCGGCGAGCTGTCGGCCCCCGTGGTGATCGGCCGTGACCACCTCGACTCCGGCTCGGTATCCAGCCCGAACCGCGAAACCGAAGCCATGCAGGACGGCTCCGACGCCGTGTCCGACTGGCCACTGCTCAACGCCTTGCTCAATACCGCCAGCGGCGCGACCTGGGTCTCGCTGCACCATGGCGGCGGCGTAGGCATGGGCTTCTCCCAGCACTCCGGCATGGTCATCGTCTGCGACGGTACCGACGAAGCGGCCGAGCGTATTGCCCGCGTGCTGCACAACGACCCGGCCACCGGCGTGATGCGTCATGCAGACGCCGGCTACCAGATCGCGATCGACTGTGCCAAGGAGCAGGGCCTCAATCTCCCGATGATCAAATAACCCATGGGGGAGCTGGCTTGCCTGCGATGGCATCCCCTCGGTTCGACTGATAGACCGAGTCGCCCGCATCGCAGGCAAGCCAGCTCCCACAGACAAGCGGTTTTACACAGGCTTTATGAACAATCCATCAGAGGTTGAACACACATGGCTGCAAATGACGCACGTGCAAGCACCACCCCGTTGATCGAAAGGCGTTCGATCGACTACATCCCGGAAGCGGAAAGACACGGTCGTCTGTTTAGCCAGTTCACCCTGTGGATGGGTGCCAACCTGCAGATCACCGCGATTGTCACCGGGGCCTTGGCCGTGGTGTTGGGCGGTGATGTGTTCTGGTCGTTGATCGGGCTGTTTATCGGTCAACTGATCGGCGGTGGCGTCATGGCGTTGCATGCGGCGCAAGGGCCTAAGCTTGGGCTGCCACAGATGATCTCCAGTCGGGTGCAGTTCGGCGTGTATGGCGCAGCCATCCCGATCGTGCTGGTGTGCCTGATGTACCTCGGTTTCACTGCCACCGGGACCGTGCTGTCCGGTCAGGCGCTGGGGCAGTTGTTCGGGGTCAGCGACAGCGTCGGTATCCTGGTCTTCGCCAGTGTCATCGTGCTGGTCACGGTACTGGGTTACCGGGTGATCCATTTCATCGGTCGCGTTGCCAGCGTCATTGGCGTGATTGCCTTTGTCTACCTGTTCAGTCGCCTGGTGAGCCAGACCGACGTCGGCGCACTCCTGCAAATCCGCCACTTCAGCTGGAGCAGTTTCCTGCTGGCGGTGTCGCTCGCGGCCTCCTGGCAGATTGCTTTCGGCCCTTACGTGGCGGACTACTCGCGTTACCTGCCAAGCAAGACGTCATCGATGAAAACCTTTTTCGCCGCTGGCGCGGGTTCGGTCGTGGGTGCGCAGGTGGCGATGATCCTCGGCGTGTTTGCCGCGGCCATGTCCAACGGGCAGTTCGTCGGTCACGAAGTGGCCTACATCGTTGGCTTGAGCGGTACTGGTGCCACCGCTGCGCTGCTGTATTTCAGCATCGCGTTCGGCAAGGTCACCATCTCTACGCTGAATTCCTACGGCAGCTTCATGTGCATCGCGACCATCATCAGCGGCTTCCGTGGTCGCCTGGAGGTCACGCGCCTGCAGCGCCTGGTGTTCGTGCTGGTGATTGTCGGCACCGCGACCCTGATCGCGCTGCTCGGCCAGCACTCGTTCCTGGGGGCATTCAAGTCTTTCATTCTGTTCCTGCTGGCATTCTTTACGCCCTGGAGCGCGATCAACCTGGTGGACTACTACTGCATCACCCGCGAGCGCTATGACGTGCCGGCGCTCGCCGACCCGAACGGACGCTACGGTCGCTGGAACCTGCTCGGTATCAGCGTCTATGTGTTCGGCGTGCTCGTGCAGTTGCCGTTCATCTCCACCAAGTTCTACACCGGTCCCCTGGTGGCCGCGCTGGGGGATGTGGATATTTCCTGGATCATCGGTCTGGTACTGCCGGCCGTGCTGTATTACGTGTGTGCGAAAAAATGGCACGGCACGGTGCCCGATCACCTGATCCTGCCGGTAGAGCAGGGCGCTATACCAAGAGCAAACGGGCTGGCTGCACAAGCCTGATGGGACGTGGACAGGGCAGGATGCCTACTGACTGCCGTAATCCATTTCAAGATTGGGAGCGTCACAACAATGAAAATGCATAAGACCCTATTAGCCACCGTGCTCTCTACAGGCCTGCTGGCCTGCGCTGGCGCCCAGGCGGCCGGCTGGTGTGAATCCGGCAAGCCAGTGAAATTCGCAGGCCTGAACTGGGAAAGCGGCATGTTGCTCACCGACATCCTGCAAACCGTGCTGGAAAAAGGCTACGACTGCAAAACCGACAGCCTGCCGGGTAATTCCATCACCATGGAAAACGCCCTGAGCAGCAATGACATCCAAGTGTTCGCCGAAGAATGGGTCGGCCGCAGCGAGGTCTGGAACAAAGCCGAGAAGGCCGGCAAAGTCGTCGGCGTCGGTGCCCCGGTTGTCGGCGCTATCGAAGGTTGGTACGTGCCACGCTACGTGATCGAAGGCGACGCCAAGCGCAAGCTCGAACCCAAGGCACCAGGCCTGAAAAACATCGCCGACCTGGCCAAGTACGCCTCGGTCTTCAAGGACCAGGAAGAGCCTTCCAAGGGCCGCTTCTACAACTGCCCGGCCGGCTGGACTTGCGAGCTGGACAACAGCGAGATGCTGAAAAGCTACGGCCTGGAAAACGCCTACACCAACTTCCGCCCAGGCACCGGCCCGGCGCTGGATGCAGCGGTGCTGTCGAGCTACAAGCGTGGCGAGCCGATCCTGTTCTACTACTGGTCGCCAACGCCGCTGATGGGTCAGGTCGACCTGGTCAAGCTGGAAGAAAAACCCGGCGTCGATAAAAGCGTGAGCATCAAGGTCGGCCTGTCCAAGACCTTCCACGAACAAGCCCCGGAGCTGGTGGCCGTGCTGGAAAAGGTCAACCTGCCCATCGACCTGCTGAACCAGAACCTGGGTCGCATGGCCAAGGAGCGAATTGAGTCGCCAAAACTGGCGAAAATTTTCCTCAAGGAACATCCTGAAGTCTGGCACGCCTGGGTGAGCGACGACGCAGCCAAGAAAATCGACGCGGCCTTGTAGGTCAAGCGTGCCCGGCTACCCTGAGGGGCAGCCGGGCGCCTGGCCACAACCCACTGGATCGAGAGCACGATATGTTTCCTGAGAGTTTTACGTTTTCCATCGCCGACTGGGTCAACGGTTGGGTGGACTCACTGGTCACCAACTACGGTGATGTGTTCCGGCACATCTCCGACACCCTGCTATGGGCCATCGTCAACCTGGAAGGGTTGCTGCGCATGGCGCCGTGGTGGCTGATGCTGGCTATCGTCGGCGGTGTCGCCTGGCACGCCACCCGCAAGCTGGTGACCACAGCTGTGATCGTCGGCTTGCTGTTCCTGGTGGGCGCGGTAGGCCTGTGGGACAAGCTGATGCAGACCCTGGCCTTGATGATGGTTGCCACGGTGATATCGGTGCTGATCGGCATTCCGCTGGGCATTCTGTCGGCACGCAGCAATCGCCTGCGTTCGGTGCTGATGCCGCTGCTCGACATCATGCAGACCATGCCCAGCTTCGTGTACCTGATCCCGGTGCTGATGCTGTTCGGCCTGGGCAAGGTCCCGGCGATTTTCGCCACGGTGATCTACGCCGCGCCACCGCTGATTCGCCTGACAGATTTGGGCATTCGCCAAGTCGACGGCGAAGTCATGGAAGCCATCAACGCGTTTGGTGCCAACCGCTGGCAACAACTGTTCGGTGTGCAACTGCCGTTGGCATTGCCGAGCATCATGGCCGGTATCAACCAGACGACCATGATGGCGCTGTCGATGGTGGTCATCGCGTCGATGATCGGCGCCCGGGGCTTGGGTGAAGACGTCCTCGTCGGCATCCAGACCCTCAACGTTGGCCGTGGCCTCGAAGCCGGGCTGGCGATCGTGATTCTCGCAGTGGTCATCGACCGCATTACCCAGGCCTATGGTCGTCCACGGCATGAGGCGAGCAAATGACTACTGTCAGCAAAATCGAAGTTAAAAACGTCTTCAAGATCTTCGGCGCGCGTTCCAAGGATGCGCTGGCCATGGTCAGCCAGGGCAAGACCAAGGACCAGGTCCTGGCCGAAACCGGCTGCGTGGTCGGTGTGAACGACTTGTCATTGAGCATTGGCACCGGTGAGATCTTCGTGATCATGGGCCTGTCGGGTTCCGGCAAGTCCACCCTGGTGCGCCACTTCAACCGCCTGATCGACCCGACCAGCGGCGCGATCCTGGTGGACGGCGAAGACATCCTGCAACTGGATATGGAAGCCCTGCGCCAATTCCGTCGGCACAAGATCAGCATGGTGTTCCAGAGCTTCGGCCTGTTGCCCCACAAGAGCGTGCTCGACAACGTCGCCTATGGCTTGAAAGTGCGTGGCGAGACCAAGCAGGTGTGCGCCGAGCGCGCGCTGCACTGGATCGAAACCGTGGGCCTCAAGGGCTACGAAAACAAATACCCGCACCAGCTCTCCGGCGGTATGCGCCAGCGTGTGGGCCTGGCCCGCGCCTTGGCGGCCGACACCGACATCATCCTGATGGACGAAGCCTTCAGCGCCCTCGACCCGCTGATCCGCGCCGAGATGCAGGACCAGTTGCTGGAACTGCAAAAGACCTTGCACAAAACCATCGTGTTCATCACTCACGACCTCGACGAGGCCGTGCGCATCGGCAACCGCATTGCGATCCTCAAGGACGGCAAGCTGATCCAGGTCGGCACGCCGCGCGAGATCCTGCATTCGCCGGCGGATGAGTACGTGGACCGGTTTGTTCAGCGGCGCGCTGCGGTGGTCTGACCGGACCTTGTGGTGAGCCGGCTGGCGCTGTCTCAGGCAAGCCCGCTTCCACATTTGGAATGCATTCCCCTGTGGGAGCCGGCTTGCCTGCGATGAGGCCAGTAAGGCTGCAAGAGAATTAAAGAAGGTATGAAGATGTCCCAGGCAACAAAAATCACCCTCGCCGATACGCCATTGCGCTGGCAGGACGTAGTCGCCGTCGCCCGTCATGGCGCTGTCCTCGAGCTGTCTGGCCAGGCCTGGGCACGTATCGACAATGCCCAGGCCATCGTGCAGCGCATCGTCACCAGCGGTGAGCGCGCCTATGGTGTGAACACCGGCCTGGGCGCGTTGTGCAATGTGTCGCTCAAGGGCGAGCAACTCAGCCAACTGTCGCGCAATACCCTGCTTAGCCATGCCTGCGGCGTCGGCCCGGTGCTGAGTGACGAGCAGACCCGCGCGATCATCTGCGCCGCGATCATCAATTACAGCCACGGCAAATCCGGCCTGCATCCGCAGGTGGTGCATTCGCTGCTGGCGCTGCTCAATCACGGCATCACACCGCAAGTGCCGTCCCAGGGTTCGGTGGGTTACCTCACCCATATGGCCCACGTTGGCGTGGCCTTGCTGGGGGTCGGCACTGTGAGCTATCGCGGCCGGGTCGTTTCGGCGCAAGAAGCCCTGGCAGCTGAAGGTTTGCACCCGGTGGTGCTCGGCGCCAAGGACGGTTTGTGCCTGGTCAACGGCACGCCGTGCATGACCGGCCTGAGCTGCCTGGCCCTGGCGGATGCGCATCACTTGCTGCAATGGGCCGACGTGATCGGCGCCATGAGTTTCGAAGCCCAGCGTGGCCAGATCGATGCCTTCGATGAAGAAATCATCGCACTCAAGCCACACCCTGGCATGCAACACGTGGGTATCAACCTGCGCGCCTTGCTCGATGGCAGCGAAGTGATCGCCAGCAGCAAAGGCATTCGCACTCAGGACGCCCTGAGCATCCGCTCGATCCCGCAGATCCACGGCGCGGCGCGTGATCAGGTGGAACACGCCACCCGTCAGATCGAGACCGAACTCAACAGCGCCACCGACAACCCATTGGTGCTCGGCACCCCGGACAATTACCGCGTGGTGTCCCAGGCCAACCCGCATGGGCAGTCCGTGGCGCTGGCGGCGGACATGCTGGCGATTGCCATGGCTGAAATCGGTTCGGTGGCCGAACGCCGCCTGGACCGCCTGATCAACCCGCACGTCAGCGGCCTGCCGGCGTTCCTGGTCAGCAACCCCGGGGTCAACTCCGGGATGATGATCGTGCAGTACGTCGCTGCCTCGCTGTGTGGGCAAAACCGCCAACTGGCGCAACCGGCGGTGCTCGACAACTTCGTCACCTCGGGCCTGCAGGAAGATCACCTGAGCATGGGCACCAATGCCGCGCTCAAGCTGCACCAGGTGCTGGGCAATGTGACGCAGATCCTCGCCATTGAGTATTTGCTGGCGGCCCAGGCGTTCGAGTTTCTCAAGGACCAACGCTTCGGCGCGGGCACTGAGCGCGCCTGGCGCTTGCTGCGTGAAGTGGTGCCGGCCTATGAGCAGGACCGTTGGCTGGCGCCGGACATTGCGGCTGCCGCCAAGCTGGTCAAGGACACCGCGTTACCGAATTTGCACTGAACACTTATGTATTCAAAAGAATTATTCAAAAGGAGTATGAATGTGACTGCGCTAAACCTGATTCCAGGCCAACTGAGCCTTGCCCAACTGCGAGCCATCTACCAGCAGCCGGTAATGCTCAGTCTGGATGACAGCGCCACGGCGCAGATCGAAGCCAGCGTTGCCTGCGTGGAGCAGATTCTCGCCGAGAACCGCACCGCCTACGGCATCAATACCGGTTTCGGCCTGCTGGCCTCGACCCGCATCGCCAGCGAAGACCTGGAAAACCTCCAGCGTTCCCTGGTGCTGTCCCACGCCGCTGGCGTCGGTGAGCCGATCAGCGATGCGCTGGTACGGCTGGTCATGGTGCTCAAGGTCAACAGCTTGAGCCGTGGGTTCTCCGGGATTCGCCGCCAGGTGATCGACGCGCTGATCGCGCTGATCAACGCCGAGGTGTACCCGCATATTCCTCTGAAAGGTTCCGTGGGTGCCTCCGGCGACCTGGCGCCCCTGGCGCACATGTCCCTGGTACTGCTGGGCGAAGGCAAGGCGCGCTACAAAGGCGAATGGCTGGAAGCCACCGAGGCGCTGAAAGTCGCCGGCCTGACGCCGCTGACCCTCGCCGCCAAGGAAGGCCTGGCGCTGCTCAACGGCACCCAGGTCTCCACCGCCTATGCCTTGCGTGGCCTGTTCGAAGGCGAAGATTTGTTCGCGGGCGCCTTGGCGTGTGGCGGCCTCACCGTGGAAGCGGTGCTGGGCTCGCGCTCGCCGTTCGATGCGCGCATTCATGCGGCACGCGGCCAGCGTGGGCAGATCGATTCGGCGGCGGCTTATCGCGACTTGCTCGGCGAAAGCAGCCAGGTCTCCCAGTCGCACCAGAACTGCGACAAAGTGCAGGACCCGTACTCGCTGCGTTGCCAGCCACAAGTGATGGGCGCCTGCCTGACCCAGTTCCGCCAGGCCGCAGACGTGCTGGTGGTCGAAGCCAACGCCGTGTCGGATAACCCACTGGTGTTTGCCGCTGAAGGTGACGTGATCTCCGGCGGTAACTTCCACGCCGAGCCGGTGGCCATGGCGGCCGACAACATGGCCCTGGCCATCGCGGAAATCGGCTCCCTGAGTGAGCGTCGCATCTCGTTGATGATGGACAAGCATATGTCGCAACTGCCGCCGTTCCTGGTGGGCAATGGCGGGGTGAACTCCGGTTTCATGATCGCCCAGGTAACCGCTGCAGCACTTGCCAGCGAGAACAAGGCGTTGGCCCATCCCCACAGCGTCGACAGCCTGCCGACCTCGGCCAACCAGGAAGACCACGTGTCCATGGCCCCGGCCGCCGGCAAGCGCTTGTGGGAAATGGCCGAGAACACCCGTGGCATTCTGGCCGTTGAATGGCTGGCCGCCTGCCAGGGCCTGGACCTGCGCGAAGGCCTGAAGACCTCGCCGAAGCTGGAGAAGGCCCGTGGCATCCTGCGCGACAAAGTGGCGTTCTACGACAAAGACCGCTTCTTCGCCCCGGACATCATCGCCGCCAGCGAATTGCTTGCCAGCCGCTGCCTGAATGAGCTGGTGCCGGCCAAGCTGCTGCCGAGCCTTTAAGCTCACCGGCGCCCTATGTGGGAGCTGGCTTGCCTGCGATCGCTCGCTGTCAGTTAAAGAATTTGCGACTGATACACCGCCATCGCAGGCAAGCCAGCTCCCACATTTGAGCGTTCGCAGCTCTGAATTTTCTCAGGATAAAAATAATTAAGGACGAGAAATGCTCCCGCAAGAGAAAGGATTGAAACGCGGGCTCAGTGCCCGACATATTCGCTTCATGGCACTCGGTTCCGCGATCGGCACCGGGCTGTTCTATGGCTCTGCCTCTGCTATCCAGATGGCCGGCCCAGCCGTGCTGCTGGCCTACCTGATCGGCGGCGCCGCCGTGTTCATGGTCATGCGCGCCCTTGGCGAAATGGCTGTGCACAACCCGGTGGCCGGTTCCTTCGGGCAGTACGCCAGCACTTACCTGGGCCCCATGGCCGGGTTCATCCTCGGTTGGACCTACGCGTTTGAAATGATCATCGTCTGCCTGGCGGACGTCACCGCCTTCGGCATCTACATGGGCTTCTGGTTTCCCGAGGTCGCGCGTTGGGTCTGGGTACTCGGCATTGTGTTTTTGATCGGTGGCCTGAACCTGTGCAACGTCAAAGTGTTTGGCGAAATGGAGTTCTGGCTGTCACTGCTCAAGGTTGGCGCTATCGTCGCGATGATCCTCGGCGGCTTCGGCATCATGCTGTTCGGCATTCATTCGGCCGGTGACACCCAGGCCAGCGGCCTCAGCAATTTGTGGGCCCACGGCGGCTTCATGCCCAATGGCATCGGCGGCTTGATCGCCTCGTTCGCGGTGGTGATGTTTGCCTTTGGCGGCATTGAAATCATCGGCATCACCGCGGGTGAAGCCAAGGACCCGCAACGCGTGATCCCCAAGGCGATCAACGCCGTGCCGCTGCGTATCCTGTTGTTCTACGTGCTGACCCTGTTCGTGCTGATGGCCATCTACCCGTGGCCGCAGATCGGTAGCCAAGGCAGCCCGTTCGTGCAGATCTTCAGCAACCTGGGCATCGGCTCGGCGGCGACCATCCTCAACATCGTGGTGATCTCGGCGGCCGTCTCGGCCATCAACAGTGACATCTTCGGTGCTGGTCGCATGATGTACGGCCTGGCCCAACAGGGGCAGGCGCCCAAGGGCTTTGCGCAGTTGTCCAGGCACGGCGTGCCGTGGATGACCGTGGTGGTGATGGGCGCGGCGCTGCTGGGCGGGGTGGTGCTCAACTACCTGATCCCGGAAAACGTGTTCCTGCTGATCGCCTCGATTGCGACCTTCGCCACCGTGTGGGTGTGGCTGATGATCCTGTTCACCCAAGTGGCCATGCGCCGCTCGATGACCAAGGAACAGGTCGCCGAACTGAAATTCCCGGTGCCGTTCTGGCCTTACGCGCCAGCGGCCGCCATTGTCTTCATGCTGTTCGTGTTTGGTGTGCTGGGTTACTTCCCGGACACCCAGGCCGCCTTGCTGGTCGGGGCCGTGTGGATCGTGCTGCTGGTCGTTGCCTACCTGCTGTGGGTCAAGCCCGCAGCAGGCCAAGCGGCCAGGGTCCACTACGACCCGGCCTTGTCTCATCGTTAATCTAGGGAGGCGTTGATGAAAACGCTTTGGCAACACTGCCACGTCGCAACCATGGCCCAGGGCAAATACTCGATCATCGAGGATGCCGCCATGGTGACCGCCGGTTCGCTCATCGAGTGGATCGGCCCCCGCAGCCAGGTACCCACGGCGGATTACGCCCAGGTGCATGACCTGCAAGGCACGTGGGTCACACCCGGGCTGATCGACTGCCACACCCACACGGTGTTTGGCGGCAACCGCAGCGGCGAGTTCGAGCAGCGCCTCGAAGGCGTCAGCTACGCCGAGATCGCGGCCAAGGGCGGCGGTATTGCCAGCACCGTGCGTGCTACCCGTGCCGCGACGGAGGATGAACTGTTTGCCAGCGCCGAAAAGCGCCTGCGCAGTCTGCTGCGCGACGGCGTGACCACGGTCGAGATCAAGTCCGGCTACGGGCTGGACCTGGTAAACGAACGCAAGATGCTACGGGTGGCGCGTCGCCTTGGCGAAGCATTGCCGGTCAGTGTGCGCGCCACGTGCCTGGCGGCCCACGCGCTGCCGCCGGAGTACAAGGACCGCGCCGACGATTACATCGACCACATCTGCGCCGAGATGCTGCCGGCCCTGGCGGCGCAAGGGCTGGTGGACGCGGTGGATGCATTCTGCGAGTACCTGGCGTTTTCCACCGAGCAGGTAGAGCGTGTGTTCAAAGTCGCCCAGCAACTCGGCTTGCCGGTGAAGCTGCACGCCGAGCAACTCTCGTCACTGCACGGCTCCAGCCTGGCCGCGCGTTACCACGCGTTGTCGGCGGACCACCTGGAGTTCATGACCGAAGAAGATGCCATCGCCATGGCCGCTTCCGGCACCGTTGCGGTCTTGCTGCCGGGCGCCTTCTACTTCCTGCGCGAAACCCAGTTGCCGCCAATGGATGCCCTGCGCAGGCACGGCGTGAAGATCGCCATCGCCAGCGACCTCAACCCTGGCACTTCGCCGGCCTTGTCGGTGCGCCTGATGCTCAACATGGCCTGCACACTGTTTCGCATGACCCCGGAAGAAGCCCTGGCCGGTGCTACGCAACATGCCGCCACTGCGCTAGGCATGGGTGACACCCATGGCTCGCTGGAAGTGGGCAAGGTCGCGGATTTTGTTGCCTGGCAAATCGATCGTCCCGCCGACCTCGCCTACTGGCTGGGCGGCGAGTTGGAAAAACGCGTCGTACGCCACGGCGTCGACGTCACTGTTTGAGGAGTACGGGTTGTGGATAAGGTTCTGAGCTTCAAACAAGGCCGCGTGCCACTGCTGATCAGCATGCCTCACGCCGGCCTGCGCCTCACGCCTGCTGTCGAGGCAGGTCTGATCCCCGAGGCGCAAAGCCTGCCGGACACCGACTGGCACATCCCCACGTTGTATGACTTTGCCGAAGAGCTGGGCGCCAGCACCCTGGCAGCGGAGTACTCGCGGTTTGTGATCGACTTGAACCGACCGTCCGACGACAAGCCTTTGTACGCGGGCGCTACGACCGGCCTCTACCCGGCGACGCTGTTTGAGGGTGTGCCGTTGTTCCGTGAAGGGGCGGAGCCTTCGCAGGCAGAGCGCGTGACTTACCTCCAAAAGATCTGGGGGCCCTATCACCGCGCGCTGCAAGAAGAGCTGGCGCGGCTCAAGGCCGAGTTCGGTTATGCCTTGCTGTTTGACGCGCACTCGATCCGTTCGGTGATCCCGCACCTGTTTGACGGCAAGTTGCCGGACTTCAACCTCGGCACGTTCAACGGCGCCGCGTGTGATCCGGAGCTGGCCAGCCAGTTGGAGGCCATCTGCGCCGGGCATCCGCAGTACACCCATGTACTCAACGGACGTTTCAAGGGCGGCCACATCACCCGGCATTACGGTGACCCTGCGCAGGACATCCATGCTGTGCAGTTGGAACTGTGCCAGAGCACTTATATGGAAGAGGTAGAGCCATTCCGCTATCGCCCCGACCTGGCCGAGCCGACGCGGGTGGTGCTCAAGCAATTGCTGGAAGGGGTGCTGGCCTGGGGGCAGCAGCGTTACGGCTGATGTCGCCATCGCAGGCAAGCCAGCGCCCAGCTTGGAATGCATTCCAAATGTGACAGCTGGCTTGCCTGCGAAGGCGCCCTCATAGTCGCCGCAGTGCAACTGCCGGTCGCCACAGGTCGTGTGAGCCAGGGTTTCACTGGGTAAGGTTGTGGAATAAAAACAGCCGAGTGAGACCTCTTCCATGAAAAGACTGTTGTTGACCCTCACCGGCGCCCTGTTGATTGGCGCCAACGCCATGGCCGCCGAGCCGGCCTCTTGCAAAAATATCCGCATGGGCGTGGTCAGCTGGACTGACGTGGTCGCCACCTCCGGCATGGCCGACGTGCTGCTCAATGGCCTGGGCTATGACAGCAAACAGACCAGCGCCGTGCAGCAGATTATTTTCGCTGGCATCCGCGACAAACGCCTGGATATCTTCCTCGGCTACTGGAAACCCGCGATGGATAACAACATCGCGCCATTCCTGGCGGCCAAGCAGGTCCATGTATTTGACACCCCGAGCCTGGCCGACGCGCAGGCCACCCTGGCCGTACCGCAGTACGTGGCCGATGCGGGCTTGAAGACCTTCGCCGATATCGCCCGCTTCAAGGACAAACTGGGTGGCAAGATCTATGGGATCGAGCCTGGCAGTGGCGCGAACACGGATATCCAGAAAATGATCGACACCAACCGCTTCGGCCTGGGCGGCTTCAAACTGGTCGCGTCCGGTGAGGCAGGAATGCTCGCCGCTGTGCAGCGCGCGGTGAATCGCAAGGAATTCGTGGTGTTCGTCGGCTGGACCCCGCACCCGATGAACATCAACATGAAAATGGCCTACCTCACCGGCAGTGAAGACGTGTTTGGCCCCGACGAAGGCCGCGCTACCGTCTCCACTGTGACCGCGCCGGACTTTGCCGAGCGCTGCCCCAATGCCAACCGGCTGTTGGAAAACCTCACGTTCACCGCCGCTCAGGAAAGCCAGTTGATGGTGCCGATCATGGAGCGCCAGTCGCCGCAGGCTGTGGCCAGGCAATGGCTGCGTGATCATCCCGAGGACTTGCAGCGCTGGCTGGCTGGGGTTCAAGCGTTCGATGGCAGCGATGGCGTGGCGGCCGTGCAAGCCAGCCTCAAGCCCTGAGGGCAACACCGGACAAATGTGGGAGCGGGCTTGCCCGCGAAGGCGGCTTATCAGTCGTGAATGTCTTGACTGGCACACCGCCTTCGCGAGCAAGCCCGCTCCTACAGTGGATGTTCATCGTCAGGGATATTTGCGCATGTACCCGATTTCTCCCCAGCTCGCCGCCTTCGTCGCCAAGACCGAATCCTTCGCCAGCAACGACTCGTCGCTGGCTGGGCTGCGCACAGGCTATGACCGCATGTGCCGTGCATTCACCCCGCCGCAACCCGCAGGCTTGCAGGTCGAGGACTTCACCCTGGCGGGCGTTCGTGTGCGCAGTTATCTGCCCACCGCACCCACGCCACCTGATGGGTGGCCGTGCCTTCTTTATATGCACGGCGGCGGCTGGGTGGTCGGCGGGCTGGATTCCCACGACTTCATCTGCTTCGAACTGGCCACGACCTTGCAGGTACTGGTGATCGCCATCGATTACCGGCTGGCGCCCGAGCACCCGTTCCCGGCCGCTTATGAGGATTGCCGCACTGTGTGGCAAGCCATGCAGGCCGGGCAGGGGCCTCACGCGATCAACCTGCGACGCATGGTAGTGATTGGCGACAGCGCAGGCGGCAACCTGGCCGCGGCGTTGTGCCTGGGCTTGCGGGACGACGGGCAGCCGCTGCCCGGGGCTCAGGTGCTGATTTATCCGGGGTTGGGTGGCCCTTGCGACCTGCCGTCACGACGCGACTGCATGGACGCGCCGCTGCTCAGCAGTGCCGACACCGACTGCTACCTGGCGCTGTACCTGCGGGGCAGCGACCAGCCCTCACCTTATGCCATGCCGCTGTTGGCCGTGGATTTCAGCGGTTTGCCCAAGGCATTCATCGCCGTGGCGCAGTTCGACCCGCTGCGCGATGACGGCAGGCTCTACGCCGAACGCCTGCAGGCGGCGGGCGTGGCCACCGTGCTGTATCCCGGCAAGGGCCTGGTCCATGGTTGCCTGCGGGCGCGGCGGCAGGTGCCGGAGGTGGACCGTCTCTACGATGACCTGTTCAATTACCTGGGGAGCGAAGGGCTGACACAGGTCTAAGTGCTCAAGGACATGCTGATTGCACAATTCGGGTTTATAGTGCCAGACGGCAGAATAAAAGACGTCCCCCCAGGGATGAACCCGACCCCCTACGGAGCGCGCAATGCAGACTTGGTACCCGCAGATCAAACCCTACGCCCGGCACGATCTGGCAGTCGATGACACCCACACGCTGTACGTCGATGAAAGTGGCACCCCCGAAGGCTTGCCCGTCGTATTCATCCATGGTGGCCCTGGTGCCGGTTGTGATGCCCAGAGCCGCTGCTATTTCGATCCGAACCTTTACCGCATCGTCACCTTTGACCAGCGTGGCTGCGGGCGGTCCACCCCTCGCGCCAGCCTAGAAAACAACACCACCTGGGACCTGGTCGCCGACCTTGAGCGCATCCGCGAGCACCTGGGTATCGATAAATGGGTGCTGTTCGGCGGCTCGTGGGGCTCGACCCTGGCCCTGGCCTACGCGCAAACCCATCCGGAGCGTGTGCATGGCCTGATCGTGCGCGGCATTTTCCTGGCGCGCCCACAGGACATTCACTGGTTCTACCAGGAGGGCGCGAGCCGCCTGTTCCCGGACTACTGGCAGGATTACATCGCGCCTATCCCACCGGAAGAGCGCCACGACATGATCGCGGCGTATCACAAGCGCCTCACCGGCAACGACCAGATCGCCCAGATGCACGCGGCCAAGGCGTGGTCGGGCTGGGAAGGGCGGATGCTGGGCCTGTGCCCGAGCCCGCAGCATGTGGAGCGTTTTTCCGAGCCGCAACGTGCCCTGTCCATCGCGCGTATCGAGTGCCACTACTTCACCAACAACTCGTTCCTGGAGCCCAACCAGCTGATCCGCGATATGCACAAGATCGCGCATCTGCCTGGCGTAATCATTCACGGTCGCTACGATATGATTTGCCCACTGGATAACGCGTGGGAGTTGCATCAGGCGTGGCCCAACAGTGAGCTGCAGGTGATCCGCGAGGCCGGCCATGCGGCGTCCGAACCCGGTATCACCGATGCCTTGGTGCGTGCGACCAGCGAAATGGCACGCCGCTTGCTCGACCTACCACCTGAAGAAGCATGAAGGGCCTGTTGCAACGGGTGCGAGGCGCCCGGGTCGAGGTAGCGGGTGAAATCGTCGGGGCCATCGACCAGGGTTTACTGGTGCTGGTGGCTGTCGAGCCTTCGGATACCGCCGAAAGTGCCGATAAGCTGCTGCACAAGCTGCTGAACTACCGCGTCTTCAGCGACGACGAAGGCAAGATGAACCTGTCGCTCAAGGATATCGATGGAGGTCTGCTGCTGGTGTCGCAGTTCACCCTGGCAGCAGACACCAAGAGCGGGCTGCGGCCGAGCTTCTCCACGGCGGCCCCACCGGCCCTGGGAGCGGCGCTATTTGATCACTTGCTGTTACAAGCGCAACAATTGCATGGCAAGGTGTCGTCGGGGCGTTTTGGCGCCGATATGCAGGTGCATTTGGTCAATGATGGCCCTGTGACCTTCCTCTTGCAGACGTGAATGTATTAAAAACGACTTTAATGCCTAAAAACGCAGGGTTTCGCTACAAATACTTCGTTATCCCTGATGCGTTGTTTCGCGGGCTACTAGATAATCGCGCGCTACGGGGATCAGCGTTGTTTGGTCCATTTTTGACTTAGGTAGAGACTTGTCCGATAGCCATTGGGGAATCATTTTGACCCAGGGGAGTCGGAACAATGCTCGCCAACCTGGCATATAGATAGCTGGCCGTTGGTTTTTTGATCTGTTTTCGGCGAGGGTTGCTCGTGATTGTTAGTCCCTGTAATGCACCAAAATTGTCTGCCAAACGGTTACGAAACGCACTGGTGACGGGCTCGGCCCTGTTTTGCCTGTTCGGCGCGGGTCAACTGTGGGCATTCAGTCTGGATGATGTGTCGGCCAAGGCAAAAGAGCTGGCCGGGCAGAAATACGAAGCTCCGCGCAGCAATCTGCCGAACGAATTCCGCGAAATGAAATTCGCGGACTACCAGAAGATTCGTTTCCGCAACGAAAAAGCCGAGTGGGCCGATCAGAACACCCCGTTCAAGCTGTCCTTCTATCACCAGGGTATGCACTTCGATACACCGGTGAAAATCAACGAAGTCACCGCCGACAGCGTGCAGGAAATCAAGTACGACCCAACGCGCTTCGATTTCGGCGACGTGAAGTTTGATCCTAAAGCCACCGAACAGCTGGGTTATGCCGGCTTCCGTGTGCTATTCCCGATCAACAAGGCCGACAAGCAAGACGAAATCATGACCATGCTGGGCGCGAGCTACTTCCGCGTGGTCGGCAAGGGCCAGGCCTATGGCCTGTCGGCCCGTGGCATGGCGATCGACACCGCATTGCCGTCTGGTGAAGAATTCCCGCGTTTCACCGAGTTCTGGATCGAACGTCCGAAACCGGGTGAGAAACAACTGGTGATCTTTGCCCTGCTGGACTCGCCACGCGCGACCGGTGCTTACCGCCTGATCCTGCGTCCGGGTACCGACACCATTGTCGATGTCAAATCCCAGATGTTCCTGCGCGACAAGGTCAGCAAGCTGGGCGTTGCCCCGTTGACCAGCATGTACCTGTTCGGCGCGAACCAGCCGTCCAAGGTGCTCAACTACCGTCGTGAGCTTCACGATTCCAGTGGCCTGTCGATCCATGCCGGCAATGGCGAATGGATCTGGCGCCCGCTGAACAACCCTAAACACCTGTCGGTCAGCAACTTCACCGTAGAGAACCCGCGTGGTTTCGGCCTGCTGCAACGTGGTCGCGACTTCAGCCACTACGAAGACCTGGACGACAACTACGACAAGCGCCCAAGCGCCTGGATCGAGCCTGAGGGCGACTGGGGCAAAGGCACCGTCAACCTGGTAGAAATCCCGACCGCCGATGAAACCAACGACAACATCGTTGCGTTCTGGAGCCCTGCGGAGCTGCCAGAAGTCGGCAAGCCACTGGATGTCGCCTACCGCCTGCACTGGACCATGGACGAGAAGTCGCTGCACCCGACCGACAGCGCCTGGGTCAAGCAGACCCTGCGTTCCACCGGTGACGTGAAGCAATCCAACCTGATTCGCCAGCCTGACGGCAGCGTGGCCTACCTGGTGGACTTCGAGGGCCCGTCCCTCAAGGCCCTGCCGACGGATGCCCCGGTTCGCAGCCAGGTCAGTGTCGGCGACAACGCCGAACTGGTTGAGAACAGCGTGCGCTACAACGAGCACACCAAAGGCTGGCGCCTGACCCTGCGCATGAAGATCAAGGACGCAGGCAAACCGACCGAAATGCGCGCGGCGCTGGTGCAGGACGTTCCTCCGCCGGCCCCCGAGCAGGACTCGAGCCACGTGCTCAAGGCCGACAAGGTCCTGGCCAAGCAACACGAGAAACAGGCCAAGAAAGACGCGAAAGACAAGGAAGCCAAGCAGCCAGAAGCTGCCCCAGCCACACCGGAGCCGATCAAGACCGAGCAAGTCCTGACCGAAACCTGGAGCTATCAGTTGCCTGCCGATGAGTAATTCTCAAGTAACGCCCGAGACTCTGTCCGAGTACCTGGCGCATCTACCGATGACCGCTGAGCAGCGCGCCGAACTGGCGGGCTGCACATCCTTCACCGAGTTGCACGAACGCTTGTCGTCGAAGACGTTCGATGCGCCTGGCGACGCCGCGCAGGCGTCGGTTGGCACTCGGTTGACCCTCAGCACCGCAGAAGAGCTGCAAGACGCTGAAATGCTGGCGCTCGACGCCGAGGGCCGCGTGTGCCTCAAGTCCACGCCGCCAATTCGTCGTACTCGCGTGGTACCGGAGCCATGGCGCACCAATATCCTGGTGCGCGGCTGGCGTCGTATCACCGGGCGCAGCAACCCACCTGCACCGCCGAAGGATGAGCGCGTATTGCCGGCCGCCCGCTGGCGTACCGTCGGTTCGATCCGTCGTTACATCCTGCTGGTGCTGATGCTCGGCCAGACCATCGTTGCTGGCTGGTACATGAAAGGCATCATGCCGTACCAGGGCTGGTCGCTGGTCGACTTCGACGAGATTCGCAACCAGACCCTGCTGCAAACCGCGACCCAGGTACTCCCTTACGCCCTGCAAACCAGCATCCTGATCATGTTCGGGATCTTGTTCTGCTGGGTGTCAGCCGGTTTCTGGACCGCGTTGATGGGCTTCCTGGAGCTGCTCACCGGCCACGATAAGTACCGCATCTCCGGTAAAAGCGCGGGTGATGAGCCGATTCCAAAAGATGCCCGCACCGCGCTGGTGATGCCGATCTGCAACGAAGACGTGCCCCGGGTGTTTGCCGGCCTGCGCGCGACGTTCGAGTCGGTCGCTGCCACGGGTGACCTGGATCGCTTCGACTTCTTCGTGCTCAGCGACAGTAATGAAGCCGACATCTGCATCGCCGAACAGCAAGCCTGGCTCGACGTATGCCGCGAAGCCGGTGGTTTCGGCAAGATCTTCTATCGCCGTCGTCGCCGTCGCGTAAAGCGCAAGAGCGGCAACCTCGACGACTTCTGCCGTCGTTGGGGCGGTGACTACAAGTACATGGTCGTGCTCGACGCTGACAGCGTCATGAGCGGCGAATGCCTGACCAGCCTGGTGCGCTTGATGGAAGCCACGCCGGATGCCGGGATCATCCAGACCGCGCCACGTGCGTCGGGCATGGACACCCTGTATGCGCGCATGCAGCAGTTCGCAACCCGCGTCTACGGCCCGCTGTTCACCGCCGGCCTGCACTTCTGGCAGTTGGGTGAGTCCCACTACTGGGGTCACAACGCGATCATCCGCATGAAGCCGTTCATCGAGCACTGTGCCCTGGCACCCTTGCCGGGCAAAGGCGCGTTCGCCGGTTCCATCCTGTCCCACGACTTCGTCGAAGCAGCGCTGATGCGCCGTGCCGGCTGGGGCGTGTGGATCGCCTACGACCTGCCGGGCAGTTACGAAGAGCTGCCGCCAAACCTGCTGGATGAACTCAAGCGTGACCGTCGCTGGTGCCACGGTAACCTGATGAACTTCCGCCTGTTCCTGGTCAAGGGCATGCACCCGGTGCACCGCGCGGTGTTCCTGACCGGTGTGATGTCCTACCTGTCGGCGCCGTTGTGGTTCCTGTTCCTGGTCTTGTCCACAGCGTTGCTGGCGGTGAACACCCTGATGGAACCGCAGTACTTCATGGCGCCACGCCAGTTGTACCCACTCTGGCCGCAATGGCATCCGGACAAGGCAGTGGCGCTGTTCTCGACCACCATCGTGCTGCTGTTCCTGCCTAAGCTGCTGAGCATCATCCTGATCTGGGCCAAGGGCGCGAAAGAGTTCGGCGGCAAGTTCAAGGTGACCTTGTCGATGCTGCTGGAGATGCTGTTCTCCATGCTGCTGGCGCCGGTGCGGATGATCTTCCACACCCGCTTCGTGCTCGCCGCGTTCCTGGGCTGGGCTGCGACCTGGAACTCGCCGCAACGTGATGACGACTCCACCCCATGGAGCGAGGCGGTCAAGCGCCACGGTCCGCAAACCCTGCTGGGCTTCCTCTGGGCGCTGCTGGTGGTGTGGTTGAACCCGAGCTTCCTGTGGTGGCTGGTGCCGATCGTCGGTTCGCTGATGCTGTCGATCCCGGTGTCGGTGATTTCCAGCCGTGTCGGGCTGGGCCTCAAGTCCCGCGACGAGAGCCTGTTCCTGATCCCTGAGGAATACAATCCGCCGCAAGCGTTGCTGTCCACCGACAAGTACACCCACGAAAACCGTTGGCACGCGCTCAACGACGGCTTCGTGCGCTCGGTAGTCGACCCGCAGCAGAACGCCCTGGCCTGTGCCCTGGCGACCTCGCGTCACGCGCAGGCAGAACCGATCGAGTACCTGCGTGCCGAACGTGTGCGCCATGCGTTGAAAGTCGGTCCTGCCGGCCTCAACAACGGTGAACGCCTGGCGTTGCTCAGTGACCCGGTAGCCCTGGCTCGCTTGCATGAGCAGGTCTGGAGTGAAGGCCATGCCGAGTGGCTCGCGGCTTGGCGGGATTCTCTAAAGGCTGACCCGCACGCGCCGTTGCTGCCGCTGCAACCGCTGTCGTCCCAGGCCCAACCGGCCTGATTCAGACGCCCCCGAGGGCTCACCTCGGGGGCGTTCGAAGCGCTGGTCCTACAGCGTTTCCTGTGACTTCCTTCCTGCGCTAACCTCCTGTTTTTAATAAACTATTTCGATACAAAAGACCTTTGCCCGAGGCGTATTGCCGTGCCCGCGACTGAGTTAGCATCGCCCCGAATTTAACCTGCCTTCGGGGTATTCATGAGCAAAGGCTATTGTTCTGCGCTGTTGATAAGCGCTGTCGCATTGATTCACATGGGCCTGGCACAGGCCGGCGCGATCGACGACGCGGTTCGACGCGGCGTACTCAAAGTCGGCACCACGCCCACCTATGTACCTTTTGAAATGACCGATAGACAGGGGCGCATCGTCGGCTTTGAAATCGACCTGCTCAAGGTCATGAGCCGCGCGTTGGGGGTGGAGCTTGAATTGGTCGCCGTCCCCTACACCGAGTTAGTGGCGGGGCTGCTGGCGAAAAAATTCGACCTGATCGGCAGCGGCATGACCGTCACGCAGGAGCGCAACCTGAAGCTGAATTTCAGCGACTCGTTCATCGTGGTTGGCCAGTCGGTGTTGTTGCATCCCAGGCACCTGGGCAAGGTCAGCAGCATTGAAGACCTGGATGATGCCAGTTACCGGATAGCCACCACCGAAGGCACCACGGGCGAAGCGGCGGCCAGGCGTTTTCTGGGCGCGGCCCGGATCAATAGCTTTGCAACGCCGGAGGAAGGGGTGCGCCAAGTGGTGACAGGTGCGGCCGATGCCTTTATTCATGACGCGCCTTATAACCTCATCGCCCTGGGCCGTGCGGAAAACAGCTCATTGCTGGCGCTGGAGCAACCCTTCACCTTCGAACCCCTGGCATTTGGGGTCAAAAAAGGAGATTTCGACAGCCTCAACTGGATCAACCATTTCCTCAATCAAGTGGCCCAGGACGGGACCTATGATCGCCTGCACGACAAGTGGTTTAAGGACACCGCCTGGTTGATGGAAATCGACTGAAAGTCATAACTGCTTACACATCAATCCGTTGCGGCTGCCACCCATTGGAAAGCGTCTAAAGCTGTGCTTTGTCGCACCGTTGTGGGGCTTTTCCGACATATGCAGATAACAAATAGCCGCGAAACCTTTGTGACGGGAGACGAGTGGGTTAGGATCGCACCCCGAAATGGTGCAGCCCTTTTTGCGCGCCTATCTCATAAGAATCGTTCAGGGGACTTGATGATGAAAAAGTATCTTTCGATGCTGCTGCTTGGCGTCACCGCGCTGGTCGCGGCCAATGCTGCCCAGGCGGGTGCTATCGATGATGCGGTCAAGCGCGGCACGCTGAAAGTCGGCATG
This sequence comes from Pseudomonas lurida, assembly GCF_002563895.1. Lineage (NCBI taxonomy): Bacteria > Pseudomonadati > Pseudomonadota > Gammaproteobacteria > Pseudomonadales > Pseudomonadaceae > Pseudomonas > Pseudomonas lurida. The sequence continues at coordinate 442,378 of NZ_PDJB01000001.1, forward strand.
GACCCGACCTACATGCCGTTCGAAATGACAGACAAGCGCGGCGAAATCATCGGTTTTGAAGTCGACATCCTCAAGGCCATGGCCAAGTCCATGGGCGTCAAGCTGGAACTGGTGTCCACCGGCTACGACGGCATCATCCCGGCCTTCCTGACCGGTAAGTTCGACATGATCGGCAGCGGCATGACCCTGACCCAGGAACGCAACCTGCGCCTGAACTTCAGCGAACCCTTTATCGTGGTCGGCCAGACCCTGCTGATCCGCAAGGAGCTGGAAGGCACCATCAAGTCGTACAAAGACCTGAACGACGAGAAGTACCGCCTGACCTCCAAGCTGGGCACCACCGGTGAGATGGTCGCCAAGAAGCTGATCTCCAAAGCCAAGTACCACGGCTATGACAACGAGCAGGAAGGCGTGCTGGACGTGGTCAACGGCAAGGCCGATGCCTTTGTGTATGACGCGCCTTACAACGTGGTTGCCGAGAAGAAAGTCGGCAACGGCAAGCTGGTGTTCCTGGACGAACCCTTCACCTTCGAGCCGTTGGCGTTCGGCCTGAAGAAAGGCGACTACGACAGCATCAACTTCATCAACAACTTCCTGCACCAGATCCGTAACGACGGCACCTACGATCGCATCCATGACAAGTGGTTCAAGAGCTCCGAGTGGCTCAAGGACATGGAATAAGGCCTAGACCGAGTTGCCTGTAGCGCAGGCAAGCCAGCTCCCACCGTTGGAATGCGTTCCCCTGTGGGAGCGGGCTCGCCCGCGATGACGGCCTGCCAGGCGATACATATCCCGGAACCTGAAATGAAACAGAAAAAAGCCCAATGGCCCTGGCACCTGCTGACCGTGGTCGTGCTTGTCGGCCTGGCCGGCGCCTTGTACTACGCCACCTCGCTGATGTCCTACGAGTGGCGCTGGAACCGCGTACCGCAGTACTTCGCCTACCAGGCCGAAACGTCGCAGCGCGCGGCTGACATCTCCACGGTGGTCGAGTTGGTGCGCAAAGGCGATGTGGCCGAGGTGACCCTGCGCAACGACGCAGGCGCCGAGCAAACGCTGACCGTTGCCGAGAACAGCCTGCAAGTGGCGCGCGGCGACGATGTCGCAGAAGGCGATGTGGTCGGTGTGACCCGGCAGTGGGCGCTGGGGCCGCTGATGTGGGGCTTGTGGACCACGCTGTGGCTGTCGGTGGTGTCGGGCATCCTGGGCCTGGTGATTGGCCTGGCGACCGGCTTGTGCCGTTTGTCCAGCAACCCGACCCTGCGGGATCTGTCGACGATCTACGTCGAACTGGTACGCGGTACGCCGCTATTGGTGCAGATCTTCATTTTCTATTTCTTTATCGGTACGGTGCTCAACCTGTCCCGGGAGTTCGCCGGGATCGCCGCGCTGTCGCTGTTCACCGGCGCCTATGTGGCGGAAATCGTCCGCGCCGGCGTGCAGTCCATCACCCGTGGCCAGAATGAAGCCGCGCGGTCCCTGGGCCTGAGTGCCAGCCAGTCAATGCGCCACGTGGTGTTGCCGCAGGCCTTCAAGCGCGTGCTGCCGCCGCTGGCCGGGCAATTTATCAGCCTGGTGAAAGACACGTCCCTGGTCTCGGTGATCGCGATTACCGAGCTGCTCAAGAGCGGCCGTGAAGTGATCACAACCTCGTTCTCGCCGTTTGAAATCCTGTTCTGCGTCGCAGGCCTGTACCTGCTGATCAACCTGCCGCTGTCGAAAATGGCCAGCCGGCTTGAGCGGAGGCTCGCGCAAAGTGATTGAAGTCCGCGATCTGGTAAAAGTCTTCGACACCCGTGGCCACGTGGTCCGCGCGGTGGACCACGTCACCACCCAGGTGGCCAAGGGCGAAGTCCTGGTGGTGATCGGCCCGTCCGGCTCCGGCAAGTCCACGTTCCTGCGCTGCCTTAATGGCCTGGAAGCGTTCGACTCAGGCTCGGTGAGCATCGACGGCCTGCAACTGGCTGATCCGAAAACCGACGTGAACGCCTACCGCCGTGAAGTCGGCATGGTGTTCCAGCACTTCAACCTGTTCCCACACATGACCGTGCTCGAAAACCTGTGCCTGGCGCAAAAAGTCGTGCGCAAGCGCGGTAAGCAGGAACGTGAGGCCAAGGCCCTGGCGCTGTTGGAAAAGGTTGGTATTGCACAGAAGGCCAATGAGTTTCCCTCTCGCTTGTCCGGCGGCCAACAGCAGCGGGTCGCCATCGCCCGCGCCCTGGCAATGGAACCCAAGGTGATGCTCTTTGATGAGCCTACCTCGGCGCTGGACCCGGAAATGGTCGGCGAAGTGCTGGACGTGATGAAGACCCTGGCCCTGGAAGGCATGACCATGGTCTGCGTCACCCACGAAATGGGCTTTGCCCGTGAAGTGGCTGATCGGGTGCTGTTCTTCGACCATGGCAAGTTGCTGGAGGATGCAGCCCCGGCCGAGTTCTTCGACTCACCGAAAGACCCACGGGCGCAGGCGTTCCTGCGCCAGGTGTTGTAAGCCTCAGAGCCTGAACTTGCCGACCAGGGTTTGCAGGTCCAGGCTCAGCCCCATCAACTGAGCGCTCGCCGCCGCCGTTTCCTCGCTGGCGGCGGCTGTTTGCTCTGATACATCACGCACCTTCAACACACTGCAATTGATCTCTTCGGCCACCGCGCTCTGCTGCTCGGCGGCGGCGGCAATCTGCGGGTTCATTGCCTGGATGACGGAGACCGTGCGGGCAATCGCCGCCAATGCGTCGCCGGCGTCGCGGGTCAGGCCGACACTGCAGTCGGTAAGGTGGCGGCTACTGTCCATGATATCCGCCACCTGCTGGGTGCCGGTGTTCAGGCCAAGGATCAGCCCTTCGATTTCTTCCGCCGATTCCTGGGTGCGCTGGGCCAGGCTGCGCACTTCATCGGCCACTACGGCAAACCCTTCGCCAGCCGTGCCGGCGCGTGCCGCCTCAATGGCGGCATTCAGCGCCAGCAGGTTGGTTTGTTGAGAGACCGACTTGATCACGTCCAGCACGCTGCCGATCTTCTGGCTTTCGTGTTGCAACGCCAGCATCGCTCGGCCCGAAAGGGCCATCTCATCCGCCAACTGGCCAATCTGTTCAATGGCCTGCGCCACCACGTTGTCCCCAGCACTGGCTTGCAGGTCGGCTTCATTCGCCGCGATTGACGCTTGCTCGGCGTGTCGGGCGACTTCCTGGGCGGTGGCGAGCATTTCGTTCATGGCGGTAGCCACCTGATCGGTTTCGCTTTTCTGGTTGATGATGCCGGTGCGGGTCTGCTCGGTGACTGCCGATAGCTGCGTGGCGGCACTGGCGATATGGTGGGCGCTGTCACCGATGCCGCTGATCAGCCTACGCAGGCTGCGGGTCATGTCACTGAAGGTGTGTTGCAACTGGCCCAACTCATCGCGGCGCTCTATCTGGATATCGTGACTGAGATCGCCGTGCGCGATGCGATGGGCGGATAACAACACCTCGCGCAGTGGCACAGCGATCTGCCGAGCGATCCACCACGCCGCCAGGGTACCAAGCAGCAGGGCGGCCACCGTGACGCTGATGAGCAGTGTTCGCGTGGCGTCCGCTTCCCTGTCGCGTTGGAGGGCCTGGCTCTGGCTGACTGACTCGGTGTGTTCGAGCAACTGGTTGAGCTGCTGTTCAAACCGATTCTGCGCAGTTTCTGTGGTGAGTTGAGCGTCCTTGAGCGCTATGAGTTGCGTACGATAGTTCGTCAGGTCGGTTTCAAGCAGGGTGGAGTCGGCCGGCAACTGAGCCACGGCGGCCTGGGCGACGTCCAAGGCGTCGAGGGTCTTGTCGACGGTGTCGGCATAGGCTGGCAGAGACTCGGCTGCCCAGGCAGGGCTTTGGGTCCGATCCTCGGCCAGCTCCATGGCCTGGCGCAGATTTTCTACCGCATCCAGCGCCTGCCGGTCATTCTGGTCAGGCAATTCAATGGCCAATCGTGTGAGGGTGTCACTGGCCTGGAGCGCCGTCGCATGCAGGGGCGGCCGCGTGCCTTCGCGCTGTTCGATCAAGGGTGGCAGTTCCACCAGTGCCGTTTTGAAGTGGTTGGCCAGGCCTTGCGCTTCCTGGATACGTTGCAGGTCATCCGGGTCTTTCACTCGGTTCGACAGGTGGTCCAAGTGTCGATCGATGTGGGCAATCTGTTGTTCCATTTTTCCCAGGCTGGCGATGTCCGCAAGCGTTCGGTAAACGATACGGTCTGCGCGCATGGCTTCGGCCACGACAGCCATCTGGCCCAAGGTCGTCAGGTTGCTTGAACGAAACAGCAAGGCATTCAAGGCTTGCCAACCGGTCACGGCGATGGCGAAGCTGAGGATCAGCACCAGGCCAAATCCCAGGGCGAGCTTGAGGTGGACGCTGGCGTCGGCCAGCAAGCGGGTGAGCGGAGAAAACATGGTGGGCCTCCGAATCCGAAAAAGCGTTTCGCAACAGAGGAAACGCTAATTCGATTCGGAGTATTGCTGGGCTGATAACTGCGTAGGAAATTTCACAAACTATTGGTTAGATGCGGAAACGCCCGACCAGTGTTTGCAGATAAATACCCAGGCGTGCCAGTTCGGCGCTGGATGCGGCGGTCTCTTCACTGGCCGACGAGGTTTGTTCCGACACATCGCGCACGTTCAACACACTGCGGTTGATTTCTTCGGCCACTGCACTTTGCTGCTCGGCGGCGGTGGCGATCTGCGAGTTCATCGCCTGGATAGTCGAGACCGTACGAGTGATGCTCGCCAAGGCGCTACCGGCCCGGCGGGTCAATTCGACGCTGCTGTCGGTGAGGCCACGGCTGTTGTCCATGATGGTCGCCACCTGCTGCGTGCCGTTTTGCAGGCCGACGATCAGCTCCTCGATCTCTTCCGTGGACTTCTGCGTGCGCTGGGCCAGGCTACGCACCTCGTCGGCCACTACCGCGAAGCCACGCCCGGCTTCACCGGCACGCGCAGCTTCAATCGCGGCGTTGAGGGCCAGCAGGTTGGTTTGCTGGGCCACGGACTTGATCACGTCGAGCACGCTGCCGATCTTGTCGCTTTCGCGTTTCAGATCGCCCATGGCCACGGTGGAGTTACCCACTTCGGTGGCCAGGCGTTCGATCTGGGCGATGGCTTCGCCGACCACTTTGTCGCCTTCACGGGCCTGCTGGTCAGCGGCCACGGCGGCCTCGGAGGCTTCCTCGGCGTTGCGCGCAACTTCCTGCACGGTAGCGGCCATCTCGTTCATGGCGGTGGCCACCTGGTCGGTCTCGACCTTCTGGCTGTTGACCCCGGCGCTGGTCTGTTCGGTCACGGCCGACAGTTGTTCGGCGGCGCTGGCGATCTGGGTGACGCCATCGCTGATACCACCGATCAGCTCACGCAGGCCGACGGTCATGCTTTGCATGGCGCGTTGCAGTTGGCCCAGTTCGTCCTGGCGCAAGGACGTCAGGTTGTGGCTCAGGTCGCCCGAGGCCACGCGTTCGGCCACCTGGAGCGTCTGGTTCAGCGGAATGATGATCTGGCGGGTGATGGCCCAGGCGGCGACCAGGCCAAAGATCAGCGCCAGTAACGTGGCCAGCAGCAGGAAGTTCTTGGCTTGCGCGGCGTCGGTGTCGCGCACCACGGTCTGCGAGACAGTGAGTTTCTCACTGTGGCCGAGCAGGGTATCGCCCTCGGCGGTCATGTTCTTCAGGGCTGCGGCGCTGGCAACCTGAGAGTCGCGATACTGGCTGACGGCGTCGCGGTAAGCTTGCAACGACACGCTGGCTTCCTGCAGGTTGGCCTGGTACTGCGCCGGCAGTTGCCCTTGGAGTTCGGTGATTTTCTTCAGGGCATTGTCGATGGCATCCAGGGCCGGTTGCTCGGCCTCGACTTTGCCGCTGTAGGTGTAGCCGCGTACTTGGAAGCGCGATTGCTGGATCAGTTTGCTCAGGTCGACCACGCTATTGAACTGCGTGACGCTGTCGCCTTGCAGCAGGGACTTCTCGACTTCATTGATCTTGGCCACGGCGTTGTCGGCGGTGTCGCCAAGCTTGCTGCGCGCACCTTCACGCTTGAGCCCGGCCTGGACCATGGCGCCGAAAGCCTTTTTGTATCGACCCAAGGCCTCCTGTTGCTGCTCCACCAGGGCCTTGTCAGCGGGTTGCTCGATCAGATCGGCGGCTTTTTTCAGGCCAGTGTCCAACTGAGCGATCAGGCCGTTGACCGCGTCCGTGCCTTGTTCGCCGCGACGCATTTCGAAGTCCAGGCGTGCCAGGCGCAGGTCTTTGGTCAGCCCGTTGAGGCTGGAGATAAAGCCCAGCTTATCGCCCCGACTGATCACATCGCCCAGGCCGGTCCAGCCGGTAAAGGTGATCATTAATGTCAGCAGCAATACCAGGCCGAAGCCCACGCCGAGTTTGGTTTTGACGCTGACATTCCCCAGTTTTTCGGCTAACCAACGATACATGCTGCGAACTCCCCTGGAACAAGGCTTGGACTTATTCAGGGGTTATCGGCAGGTTGGTAACATTCTGTAGTGGCCGGCTTGCCTGCGATGGCGGCCTGACAGCCGACCACTCTCTTCCTGCCACCCCGCGATCCAACTGTGGGAGCGGGCTTGCCCGCGAAGGCGCCCTGACAGCCAACCACCATCTAACTCTCACCCCGCGATCCAAAAATGTGGGAGCGGGCTTGCTCGCGAAGGCGCCCTGACAGCCAACCACTATCTACCTGTCGCCCCGCGACCCAACCGTGGGCGCGGGCTTGCCCGCGAAGGCGGCCTGACAGCCAACCTGGAGGTTGGATCAGACCGGGTACATATCCGTTATTTAGGCAACGGCTGCTATGGGTTCCGCCCTTACGGCGGGTAACTTTTGGAAAAGAGCCCGGAATGCCGGCCCAGCCAAAAGTCACCAAAAGGGCTCTTGCCCCAACACTCGGCACCTCGCCTAGGCTCGGTGTGCCCGTAATCCGACAGTGATTTGGGGGGCCGCCGCCACGCGCCCTCCATGGCGCGGGGCGGCTAAACCGGCATCCCCGCCGGTTTACCCCCCAAATCCCTGTCGAATTCCGGCCAGCGTGTTTGATGGGAAGCCTGAGATCAGGATCAAGAGCAAGAGCGGCTCGCTTCGCATCGTGGTTAGGGGGGGGTGACAGCGTTGTGTAGATACCTGTGCTTAACGCCGGCTCCTGCAGGGGAGGTGGTGTTAGAACAGTCTCGCGAGCAGGGCGGTGACGGCGGTTTCGACGCGCAGGATGCGTGCACCGAGCTGTACGGGCTGTAATCCGGCTTTGGCCAGCAGGTCGACTTCGTAGGGGATCCAGCCGCCTTCCGGGCCGATTGCCAGTGTCACTGGCTCCTCCAGCCCACGTGGGCACGCGGGGTAATCGCCCGGGTGGCCGACTAGGCCCAGGGTGCCTTCGGTCATGGCCGGCAGGCGGTCTTCGACGAACGGTTTGAAGCGCTTTTCGATGACGATCTCGGGCAGAACCGTGTCCCGCGCTTGTTCAAGGCCGAGGATCAGTTGCTCGCGAATCGCCTCGGGCTCCAGGAACGGGGTTTGCCAGAAGCTCTTTTCGACCCGGTAGCTGTTGACCAGTACGACCTTGGGCACACCCATGGCGGCCACAGTCTGCAGCACCCGACGCAGCATTTTCGGGCGCGGCAGGGCCAGTAGCAGCGTCAGCGGCAGCTTGGCGGGCGGGGGCTGGTCGAAACTCACCTGCAGTTCGGCTTCACGGGCTTCCAGGCGCACGAGTTGCGCATTGCCCATCAACCCGCCGATGCGGCCGACGCGCAGGCTGTCGCCGACGGCCGCGCGGTGGACTTCCTGCATGTGCACCAGGCGCCTATCGCGCAGCACCACGCGGTCGGCCGCGATAAAGTCGGCCTCTTCCAGCAGCAGCAGGTTCACGGCTGGGTCGCTGGCGGCTGGTCGTCGGGCTGGTCATCCGGGTGTTCGCCGCGCTTGCTGATCAAGCCGCTGAACAGGATGCCAATCTCGAACAGCATCCACATCGGCACAGCCAGCAATGTCTGGGAGAAGATGTCCGGCGGCGTGAGGATCATGCCGACCACGAAGCAGCCGATGATCACGTACGGACGGATTTTCTTCAGGTACTTCACGTCGACCACGCCGATCCATACCAGCAGTACCACGGCCACCGGGATCTCGAAGGCAACGCCAAAGGCGAAGAACAGCGTCATCACGAAGTCGAGGTAGCTGGTGATGTCCGTCATCATTTCCACCCCGGCCGGGGTGGCGGCGGCGAAGAACTTGAAGATCAGCGGGAACACCAGGAAGTAGGCGAACGCCATGCCGGTGTAGAACAGCAGGATGCTCGACACCAGCAACGGCACGGCGATGCGCTTCTCATGCTTGTACAGGCCCGGTGCGATAAAGCCCCAGATCTGGTGCAGGATCACCGGGATCGCCAGGAACAGCGAGACCATCATGGTCAGCTTCAACGGCGTGAGGAAGGGCGATGACACATCGGTGGCGATCATCGTCGCACCCGCTGGCAGATACTGGCGCAGTGGCGTCGAGACGAACGTATAGATCTGCTGGGTGAAGGCAAACAACCCGGCAAAGATGATGAAGATGGCCGCTACGCAACGCAGCAGGCGGGTACGCAGCTCGGTGAGGTGCGAGACCAGTGGCATATGCTGGTCGTTTTCCGGTTTATCAGCGCTCATGGGGCTCGCGGCGGCAATGTAGGGTCATGGGGCGCGGGCGACGCGGCAGGCGTCGGCGCAGGCTCGGTTGGCGCGGTTGGTGCCACGGGTGCTGCTTCAGTCGCGCCAGGCACGGTGCTGTTGTCGCCCACAGGCGCCGCCGGCTTGGCGGGCTCCTGCACGGGCGACAGGATCTTCCGTGCTTCCTGCTCCAACGACAGAATGTGTTCGTTGTGCAGTTGCCGGCGGATCTCGTCGGCACCGATTTCCCGTTCAACTTCCTGTTTGATGGCGTTGAAACTGCGTTTCAGGCGCCCGATCCATAGGCCGGCCGTGCGCGCGGCACCGGGCAGGCGTTCCGGCCCCAGTACCAGCAGGGCCACAAGGCCGACGAGGAGCAGTTCAGAGAAGCTGATACCAAACATTAGTCAGTGCTCACGAGTCTTTGCGGGTCGGCTCTTCGACTTTCTCAGCCTGTACGTCGAAGGTACGACGCTCGGTGATCGGCTGGGTGGCCTGGGGGTGCACAGGCTGCGCCGGCGGTACCGGGTTGGCGGCAGGTTCGGCGGGCTTTTCATCGTCGTTCATGGCTTTGCGGAAGCCCTTGATCGATTCGCCCACGTCAGTGCCCAGGTTCTTGAGTTTCTTGGTGCCGAACACCAGTACCACTACCACCAGAATGACGATCCAGTGTTTCCAGTCAAAAATGCCCATGCTGCAAATCCTCTAGTCTTAGTTATTCAGGCGGACGGGCGCGAGGCCTTCTCGGCATGCCCTGACAAGCCGAAGCGACGGTCCAGTTCATCCAGCACTGCCTGCGGATGCTGCCCCAGTTGGGCGAGCATGACCAGGCTATGGAACCATAGGTCGGCGGTTTCGTAGATGACATCGCTGCAGTCGCCGCTGATTTGCGCGTCCTTGGCGGCGATGATGGTCTCGACGGATTCTTCGCCGAGTTTTTCCAGGATCTTGTTCAAGCCCTTGTGGTACAGGCTGGCGACATAGGAGCTGTCGGCGTCCGCGCCTTTGCGGTCTTCGAGCACCTGTGCCACGCGGTTGAGGGTATCGCTCATGTCTAGTGTCCTGCGGAGTAGATGGCGTGCGGGTCTTTGAGCACCGGTTCCACAACCTTCCATTCGCCATTCTCGAATACGCGATAGAAGCAGCTGTGTCGGCCGGTGTGGCAAGCGATGTCGCCGATCTGCTCGACCTTGAGGATCACCACGTCGGCGTCGCAGTCGATGCGCATCTCGTGCAGGGTCTGCACGTGCCCGGACTCTTCGCCCTTGCGCCACAGTTTGCCACGCGAGCGTGACCAGTAGATGGCGCGCTGCTCAGTGGCGGTGAGGCTCAGGGCCTCGCGGTTCATCCAGGCCATCATCAACACGCGCCCGGTCTTGTAGTCCTGGGCAATGGCCGGCACCAGGCCGTCACTGTCCCACTTGATCTCGTCCAGCCAGTCTTTCATGTTCGGCTCCGGCAATTTGCGACAGTGTATAACCGGATTGGCTATCGACGCACGATCAGATAAACACCCACGGCGACCATGATACCGGCCGGCCAGTGGCCCAGTTGGTTCAGCGGGCCACCGATGGCCAGCATCACCCCACCGACCAGGTGAGCAGCACCCAGCAGGCGCAGGAACCAGTCGTCCTTGGGCTTTTTCCAAGGCGGCGCCGGGTCCTTGGCGTGGGGCTGGGACATGCGCTCCAACAGGTCTCGGGTCATGTTGGCCAGGTGCGGCAGTTGTTCCATCTGGCTATGCAGGTTGCCCAGCACGGTTTTCGGGCTCATCCGCTCGCGCATCCAGCGTTCCAGGAACGGCTGCGCGGTGTTCCACAGGTCGAGGTCCGGGTACAGCTGACGGCCCAGGCCTTCGATGTTGAGCAAGGTTTTTTGCAGCAATACCAACTGCGGCTGCACTTCCATGTTGAACCGCCGCGCGGTCTGGAACAGGCGCATCAGCACCTGGCCAAAGGAAATATCTTTTAACGGTTTTTCGAAGATCGGCTCGCACACGGTGCGGATCGCCGCTTCGAATTCATTGAGCTTGGTTTCCGCCGGCACCCAGCCCGAATCGATGTGCAACTGCGCCACGCGGCGGTAGTCGCGCTTGAAGAAGGCGAACAGGTTGCGCGCCAGGTAGTCCTGGTCTTCCGGCGTCAGGCTGCCGACGATGCCGCAGTCGATCGCGATGTACTGCGGGCTCCACGGGTTGACGGTGCTGACGAAAATGTTGCCCGGGTGCATGTCGGCGTGGAAGAAACTGTCGCGAAATACCTGGGTAAAGAAGATCTCCACACCACGCTCGGCGAGCATCTTCATGTCGGTGCGCTGGTCGGCCAGGGTCGCGAGGTCGGTGACCTGCACGCCGTAGATGCGCTCCATCACCAGTACTTTCGGACGGCACCAGTCCCAATACACTTGCGGCACGTACAGCAGTGGCGAGCCTTCGAAGTTGCGCTTGAGCTGGCTGGCATTCGCTGCTTCGCGCAGCAGGTCGAGTTCGTCGTAGATGGTTTTTTCGTAGTCGGCCACTACGTCCACCGGGTGCAGCAACCGTGCATCGGCAGAGAGTCGCTCGGCGGCGCGGGCGAGGATGAACAGCCATGCCAGGTCCTGGCCGATGATCGGCTTGAGGCCGGGGCGGATCACCTTCACCACCACTTCTTCGCCAGTCTTGAGCTGCGCCGCGTGCACCTGTGCGACCGATGCCGAGGCCAGCGGGTCGACGTCGAAGCGGCTGAATACTTCGCTGATCTTCTTGCCCAGCTGTTCTTCAATGAGCTTCATCGACTGCTGGGAGTCGAACGGTGGCACGCGATCCTGCAGCAGCATCAGCTCATCGGCGATGTCCTCGGGCAGCAGGTCGCGGCGTGTCGAGAGGATCTGCCCGAACTTGATGAAGATCGGCCCCAGGTCCTGCAGCGCGAGGCGCAGGCGCGCGCCACGGCTCAACGCCAGCTGTTTGCGCGGGAACCAGCGCCACGGCAGTACGTAACGTACCGCGAGCAGGAACCAAGGCAGGGGCAGGGCGAACAGCAGGTCATCGAGACGGTAGCGGATTACGACGCGCTGGATACGAAACAGACGGCGGACGGCGAGCAGCTTCATGCGTTATCGCTTGGATCAAGGGAACGGCTCAGGCGCTCGAAGCGTGCCTCGAGGCGTTCCAGGTCGATTTTGGCCTTGTCGAGTTCACGAAAGCGCGCTTGCGCTTCCCGCTGCCCGACCAGGGTGCGCGATTCTTCGCTCAGGTATTCGGCGAGGTTCTGGTTGAGGCTGGCGAACCCCTGCTGGTACCAGCGCGAGCGGCTGCGCAGGTGCCCGCTGATCAACTGGGTGGCCACCGGGCCGACCCAACGGGACAGCTCGTATTCCCAGTCCAGTTCCAGGTCTTGCAGCACGGCGGCCAGGTCCATCAGTACCGAACTGTCGCCTTCCAGTTCCACTTCGGCACTGTGCAGGATGGCAGTCTTGTTGCGGCTCACGGCCAGGTGCAACAGGCTCGAAGCCGGCGCACGCAGGGTGCAGTCGGCTTCAGCGGCCCAGTCGCCCGCGAGCAGCAGGCCTTCATCGCTGGGCAGGATAAACAGCTGCAAGGCGGGGCTGCGGCAGTCGACGGCAATGATCTTGCCGTTGAGGTGCGCCAGCCGCGCCAGGGCGGTGCTGTCCAGGCGCAATACACGGTTGAGGCCGTGTTCAACGCTGGCGAGAAGACCTTTGAGCAACATCAGGGCTTGATGCCGCGGTGCAGGGCGACGATGCCCGAGGTCATGTTGTGGTAGGTCACGCGGTCGAAACCGGCTTCTACCATCATTGACTTCAGGGTTTCCTGGTCGGGGTGCATGCGGATCGACTCGGCCAGGTAGCGGTAGCTCTCGGCGTCATTGGTGATCAGCTTGCCCATCAATGGCATGAACGCGAAGGAGTAAGTGTCGTAGACCTTGGACATCAGCGCGTTGGTCGGCTTGGAGAACTCCAGCACCAACAAGCGGCCACCCGGCTTGAGGACGCGCAGCATCGAGCGGATCGCGTCTTCCTTGTGGGTCACGTTGCGCAGGCCGAAGGCGATGGTCACGCAGTCGAAGTGGTTGTCGGGAAACGGCAGCTTTTCAGCGTCGGCCTGCACGAACTCGATGTTGCCGGCCACGCCCTTGTCGAGCAGGCGGTCACGGCCGACCTTGAGCATCGAACCGTTGATGTCCGCGAGGACCACCTGGCCGGTCGGGCCGACAAGCTTGGAGAACTTGGCTGCCAGGTCGCCCGTACCGCCGGCGATATCGAGTACGCGGTTGCCGGTGCGAACACCCGACAGCTCGATGGTGAACCGCTTCCACAGGCGGTGCATGCCGCCCGAGAGCACGTCGTTCATCAGGTCGTACTTGGCCGCTACGGAATGGAACACCTCAGCGACTTTTTCCGCTTTCTGGCTTTCCGGGACGTTCTTGAAGCCGAAGTGAGTGGTGGGTTCGGCATCGCTGCCTTTGCGCTGATCAGTCATATCGCTGTCACCAAAAGAGAATGCGGGACATGATAATCCCCAAGGCTTGCTTTGTCTTGGCAAGGCTGAAGGTAAGATGGGTGGTCACCGAGACCTTTTGCCGCATCGAAGGTATTCACATCCGTATAAAGAGGAGTCATTGCAATGGCCCGTATAACCGTTGAGCGTGCACATTCCCTGGGTAAAGAAGGGGCACGCGCAAAGGCCGACAAGTTGGCGCACAAACTCAAGGAGCAATATGGCCTCGAGCCGTCCTGGTCCGGCGATACCTTGAACCTCAAGCGTTCGGGGGTTAAAGGCACGGTCGTCGTCGCCGATGATTCGCTGCGCATTGATGTGGAACTGGGGCTGTTGATGTCGGCCATGAGTGGCACCATCAAGTCCGAAATCGAAAAAGCCCTGGATAAGGCATTGGCCTGATCCAAGTGTTCTTAGGGTGCCGATTCTAATTTTCCAGCCTACTTTGTGCCCAAGCCCTCAACTCCTGTGGGCCGTTCCTCCCCCCTATTCTGAGTGAGGTGCACCATGGCCAAAGTTATCCTGAAGAAAAAAATCGACGCCCAGACCACGACCTTGAGCGACGTTAAATCCTACGCCCGCAAGATCTGGTTGGCAGGACTGGGTGCCTACGCCAAGGTTGGAAGCGAGGGCAGCGATTACTTCAAAGAGCTGGTTAAGACTGGTCAACATGTTGAAAGTAAAGGCAAAAAAGTTGCAGTTGAACAACTTGAGGCCGCCAACAGTCAGATTGATCAAGTCAAGAGTAATGTCTCCTCTGTCAAAGGCCTGGTAGAAGTTCAGCTGGATAAAGTTGAAAAAGCTTTTGATACTCGTGTTGCCAGTGCCTTGAATCGAATCGGCATTGCGTCTAAACATGACGTTGAGACACTCTCTGCTAAGCTCGAAGAGCTGACGACATTGCTAGAACGTGTCGCGCGTAAACACTAAGGAGACATCGGGATGGCTGTTAAAAAGACTACTCAGAAAGAAGGCAGCTCGTGGGTCGGGGAAGTTGAAAAATATTCCCGTAAGATCTGGCTTGCTGGTTTAGGCGTGTACTCGAAGGTTAGCAGTGACGGCGGCAAGTACTTCGAGACTTTGGTCAAGGACGGCGAGAAGGCCGAGAAGTTGACCAAAACCACCGTGGGTAAAAAAGTTGAAGCGGCCAAGGCAACTGCCGGTTCCGCCAAGTCGAGTATTTCTGACACGTGGGGCAAGTTGGAAGAGACGTTCGACAAGCGCCTTAACAGTGCCATTTCGCGACTGGGCGTGCCGAGCAAGGCCGAGCTGAAAACGCTGCACAGCAAGGTCGATACCCTGACCAAGCAAATTGAAAAACTCACCGGCGCAAAAGTGGCTCCGGCGAAAACCGCAGCGGCCAAACCTGCTGCCAAGCCAGCCGCTAAAACCGCAGCGGCCAAACCTGCTGCAAAAACTGCCGCCAAGCCTCTGGTAAAAGCTGCCGCCAAGCCGGCTGCCAAACCTGCGGCCAAGGCGCCCGCCAAAGCGGCTGCCAAACCCGCCGCCAAGCCGGCCGCTAAAACGGCAGCGGCCAAACCGGCCGCCAAGCCGGCTGCCAAACCTGTAGCCGCTAAAGCTGCTGCCAAGCCTGCTGCTAAACCTGCAGCCAAGGCCGCCGCTAAACCCGCCGCCAAACCAGCGGCCAAAACCGCCGCCGCCAAACCCGCTGCCAAACCGGCGGCTGCGAAACCTGCAGCCAAGCCGGCCGCTGCCAAGCCTGCGGCAAAACCAGCCGCCGCGAAGAAACCCGCAGTGGCGAAAAAACCAGCAGCAGCCAAGCCTGCCGCTGCGGCAAAGCCTGCTACTGCTGCGGCGCCAACCACCTCGACAGCCAACTCGGTATCCGCACCGACTCCAGCTGCCGTGAACCCGACTGTAACGCCGGCGACCCCGACGCCATCCAGTCAGTCCTGATTGTCCAGGACCTGAGAAAATGCCCGGCCTGCAAAGGTCGGGCATTTTTTTTGCCTGCGCGCAGCCTGGCTGCTGCCTCAGGCCCTGTCAGTTGTAAGTGATCGAAACGGTAACGGCGCTGGCCAGGGTGCCGGCTGTGACGGTTGCACCGGTCTTGAAGTACGTTGCCCTGAGCGGCATCACGGCCTTGTTGCTGCTGGTCGCGATCGTACGGCTGCGTTGGGCGACAGTACCGTTTGCGGGGATGTCTGCAATGCCACGGTGCGACAGCCAGAGGCCCGTTCCCGCGGAGGTCCCCGTGTTGCTGAACATCGCGCCGTTGCCCACCGCGGGCGTACCCGTGAACAGGAAAATCACGTTACGAATATCCGACTCGCAATCGGCGGAAATGTCGAAGTCGAGCCCTCCCGCCGCGACGGCTGAGTCGAAGTCGGAAACCTTGACCGGCGGCAGTGTCACGCTACGGTTCGCGTCACCGGCGGCCAGGTTGCACGTGCCGGCGTTGACCTGGCCAACAAAGCGCAAGGTGCCCGTGGTGGCGGCCTGCGCGGCGTTACCAGCCAGGCCCGCGGTGATGGCCAGAAGAAGGGTAAGAGGTCGGATGTTCATCAGTCAGTCCTTGTTTTTTCAGTTGTAGGTGATGTTGACAGTGGCGGTGCTGGCCAGCGTGCCTTGGCTGACCGTGCCGTTCCTGTGATAGGCGGCACCGAGGGGCAATACCGCACGATTGCCGGATACAACCAGCGTGCGTGTGTTGCCGTTGCCACCGGGGGTAATGGTCTGGCCAATGCCATTGATGCGTGAATACAGCCACAGCGCTATGCCGCTGGCAGTGCCGGTATTGGCGAAGAGCAGGTCATTGCCGGGCGCGGGGGCACCGGTGAATTGAAAGGTGACGTTGGAGGCATCGCTGCAATTGGCGGTCAGCTCGAAATGGTGTTCGCCCGCGTACACCGAGTCTCTTAGCGCGCTGGCTTGTATGGGGGGCAGTGTGAGGGTGCGGTTGACGTCGCCGGTCGCCAGGTTGCACGTGGCGGCGGGCCTGACGAAGCGTATGGCGTTGTTGATGTTTAGCCGGAAGATGCCTGCGGGTGGGCCGATATTGCGCATGCTGTGGCTCCAGATGGTGCCGGCAGGCACTACCCCGTCCGTGACCGGCCCGATTTTGATGAACCTCGCTTCTGCATTCGTGAAGATGGGATGCCTTCCGACAGGCATTACGGTTTCACCGCTTGTGAACGCATAGAGGCTGGTCGATGGGCGGGCATCGGTGATCGTGATAAGGATGCCGACGCCTGGTGCTTCGGTGCGCCAGGCGTAGGGGGGCGTCGGTGTCTGCATCCCGTTGTAACGCCCGTAAATCGAGACCAGGGTACTGGTGGCGCAATTCATGAAGCGTCCGGGAACAACGCCGCTGAAGGCGGTGCGGGTGATCTCAGCGCCCACGGGAAGGCTGTCGGGTACGGTGATCGTGGCGGGCAGCCTGAGCTCATGGGTAGAGTTCATGTAACTGTCGCACGCCGCTTGAACAGTGCCCGGCAGGCTCAGCACGAGCAGTGTCGAAAGAAGTGTGGTGGACTGTTTCATCTTTATTCCTGCAATAAGAAATAGGGCGACAGCAGGCGCGTGGCGCGCCTGTGTCACATCAACCGCTCGTAGGGGTTACGCACGTGCCTGCGTCCAAGTGGCGCAAACGCGGGCTGCCATCAGCCAGCGACTGCGTATCCAGGCCGTATTGCAGCCGGCAGGAGGCGCTGGCATCCGCCCCCCACTTGACGGTTAATCGTCCCTGCGTGCGGGCGACGCGTACAAAGGCTTTGCCGCCCTGTCCGACAATGCCGACGCTGGCGCCGTCCTCGTCGAATACATCCGAACCGAACGGCAGGGCACCGCCGTCCTCGCGCAATGCCGTGATCAAGATGGCCTGGCCGCTGACGGTATCGAAGTGCAGTTTCACCACCGAGCCTGCGCGGGGCGCGACGTTCTGCGCGGCGGTCTTGAGCTCGACGTCCACCGACAAGTCCTTGGGGTCCAACTCGACCACGTTCTGGCGATACGGTGTGAGGTGCGGCACGATCGCATAACCATTCCCGCCGACTTGGGCGCCGTGGTTGCCGTTGATCCGCGCCCCCTGTGCATCCGATGCCTGGACGATGCCCAGGGTGTCGCCCAACTCCGGGGCGAAGGTCACGCCGCCGGCGTGGACGACGACACCGCCGGTCATGCCGAAGGACGCCGCACGATGCGAGTTGCTCTGCCCATAGCCGGCAGACAGCACGCCGTGGCTGGCCTGATACTTCATGTCGGCACTCGTGGCATTACCGCTGCCTTGCGTGCGTGTACCGCCGACCCCATAGGTGAATTCGCTGCGTTCACCCAGGCTGCCGCCCAGGTTCACGCGCTCGCCACTGCTTTGATTGCCGCGATACGCTGCGCTGGTCAGGGTGGGCGAGCGTGCACCGCTGCCCAGCGGGAAGCTCAGGGACAGCTCCACTTGTTTGTCGACCCGATCGCTCAGCAAGTCCTTGGTGCGTTGTGCGCTTACGGTGTAGTGCAGGCCCTTCCAACTGCTGGTGTACCCCGTGGTAAACGTCAGGTTGCCGCTTTTGCGGTTCCAGTAGTTTTGCGAAGAGCCCGTCAGGTACACCGAACCGTTGCCCAGGCTTTGGTTGAGGCTGATGTCCATCCGGTCCCGCAGGCGCGAGACGTTGTCCAGGTTGAGCCCGTCGATCGCGAGGCCGCGGACCCGTGCGGCGTCGGCCACGTTTAGGAAACCCTCCGTGGAGTAGCGATAGGCCCCCAGGGCAAAGTGAGTGCCGGTGTCGGTGAAGTTCTTGCTGTAGCGCAATTGGACGCTTCGTCCCTCACGGGCTTCGTGACCGGGAAGCTTTGCGCTCGAATTGGTCAGGTCGAGCGACAGCGCGCCCAACGGGGTATTGAACGCCGCGCCCACTAACTGCGACTGGTAGTCCTCGCCCACTACCGCGCCGGTGTAGCCGGTCAGCAGGTTGCTGAGGCCATGCTGGTAGGTCGCTTGCATCAACGTGGGAGGGTGACGCAGGCCAATCTCGTCCAATTGGCCGACACTCAGGGCGTAGCGGCTATAGCCCGCGCGCAGGAGGTTGGCGTTGGCGGCGAACGGCACAATGAACTCTCGTTGGCGACCATCGGCCTCGGTGACCGTGACTGTCAGGTCGCCGCCATAGCCGGTGGGAAACAGGTCGTTGAGCACAAACGGGCCGGGGGCGACAGACACTTCATCCAGCAGTACGCCGCGTTGGCGTACAGTCACCCGGGCATTGGTCTCGGCAATACCCCGTACAACGGGCGCAAAACCGGTCTGGGAATCCGGCAGCATCCGGTCATCGCTGAACAGGCTGGCGCCGCGCAGGCGCACGCTGTCGAACAGTTCACCTGGGGTAAAGATCTCGCCGACCACCAACTGTGAGCGCAGTGGGCTCAGTTCGCGCTGTACGTAAGTGCTGCTGCTTTGGTATCCCGAACCGATCGCGGTGCGGCTGAAGCTACCATTGTGACGCCAGTGCCACTCGCCCAGGTTTAGGCCGCTGTTCACCCCCAGGTAATGGGAGTTGATGGAGCGACCATTGGCCTGTGCCGCAAAGGTATTGGCGTTGTAGCGCACAAAGGCGGCATCGACTCCGCTGTCCCAGTGTTTGGGGTCCACGTATCCCCGTGCCTGGCGTGCCAGGTAGACCTGTGGAACCTGCAGCGTCAGGCGGTTTTCGCCAGGGTCGAATTGGCTGTGGCTGCCTGGCAGGTAACTCGCGACGTCTTCGCACGCTGCAAACGGCGCGGCGGCCGGCTGGTCGACTTCAGCAGGTTGATTCAGCGGTGCGTCCAAGTCGATGCCAAACCTGACCAGTGCTTCACGCTCAAGGCACATTTGCGCCGAGTCCCGGCCTTCGACCGCCACGAAGGACAAGGTCTCGCGCCCGATCCATTGGCCATTGAGGTAGACGTCGACACGGTAACTGCCGGGCAGCACGACGTTGCCTTGGCTGAACCTGGAAACATCAACCTGCTTGCCATTCGCACCGTTCGGAAAAAAGGCAGGGTTGAACTCGACATTCTCGACACCGTGGGCGGTCATGGCAGTGGCGCCACTGAGCAGCAACAGGCAACGCGCCGTTCGCACCCAACGATGGCCTGGTAATGACCGGATTCTTACGCTGGCGCGCATGTTCAAACTCATGTTTACCATTCCCAAAATAGGCACTGTCTGAATCCGGGCATAGGGAAGCCCTGCCCGGGTAAACGGGCATCAAACAACCGTGTTCATTGAAGTGAGTGATGGAGGCGGCATTGCCTGCAAAGGTGTTGGCCGGGTGCCGCGCAGGTCGCGTCTCTAGGCCGTCATGACGAGACCTTGGCGCTGTGTGCAGTCTTCACCCCGAAGTCGTCGAGCGTCTGGAACTCGACAGTGGCCGCATTGCCCGGTGGCGCCTTGAGATCGGGCAGTTCAAAGCGGTTGCGTGCACCGGGGGCCACCATGTTTTGCGCGCCAGATTTGGCAGCCTTGCGGGCGTGGCGTTGCTGCGACTCCAGCACGTCGATCTGCTCGAAGGTCACGTGATAAGGCGTGGGGTTGTAAACCTCCAGGATTTGGCCTTGCTCGCTGGCTGCGCGACGCCACTGCAGTTTGCCCGGCGCGTCTTCGACACCGTAAGGCAGGTTGGGTGGGCGGAAGAACAGCTTGATGCGCGAGCGGAAAGCCAACTGCAATTGATTGCCTTGCTGGCCGCCCTGGGGTTGTGCAGGCACTTCCAGCAGGTTGAACCAAAACAGGCTTTCCTGTTCCGTCGGCAACTGCTCGCCGGTGTACGCAAGGCGCACGACCTGTTGTTTGCCAGGCTCCATGCGAAAGATGGGCGGCGTAGCCACGAAGGGAATGCCCGCCAGGTCCGGCGTGGAGTGCTCGTCACCGCTGTCCAGCCAGGCCTGGATCAGCACCGGTGCCTGGTTTTTGCTTTCAAGCCGGACCGTCACCTCCTTATCGTTCTGCGGGTAGATAATCCGGGTGTTGTTGATGACAACGCTCGCGTGTGCCAGGGCTGTACCCGATAACATGGCGACCAGTGCCATGCACTTGATCGATCGATGCGACAGTGAGAGTGCGTTCATGGGAAAGGTCATCTCGCGGCCGAAGAGGTAAGCATTGCCGAATGGCGCACGCGGGCACCGTAGTCGCTGACGGTGGTGAATTCGACCTTGGGTACGCCGTTGGGGCGATCGCGCAGCTGCGGCAGCGCAAACAGCTTCACCGCGCCAGCCGGCATCAACAGGCCATCGTTGGCCTCCTTGTTTGGCGCTTTGCTGAACCGTTTGCCGTCGCTCAGCAAGTCCACCGTCGTGACGGAAATATGGTACGGCGTGGGGTTGGTCGCTTGCAGCGCGTAACCCTGGCCATCCTGGCCATGGGGCACCAACTGCCATTGCAGTTTGGCCGGGGCGCTGCCCACCGGGTAGGGCAATGCACGCGGGCGCAGGAACACACGCAAGCGGGTGCGGAATGCCAGTTCCAGGTTGTTTTGCTCGGCATTGGCTGAGCGTGGTGGGACCTCCAGCACGTTCAACCAGTACAGGCTTTCGTGGTCAGTGGGCAGCTGTTCACCGACATAGCGCAGGCGCAAGGCCTGTTGCTGATGAGGCTCAATGCGAAAGATCGGCGGCGAAAGGGTAAACGGCGTTTGTGCCGTCTGCGGTGTCGAGTCCAGTTCGCCCGTGTCCAGCCAGGTTTGCACCAGCGCCGGTCGGTCGCCTTTATTTTCCAGGCGTACGACGACTTCTTGCTGTTCGGCGGGAAAGATTACGCGGGTGCCGTAAATGATCACCCCTGCGCGGGCCGGTGTCGCTTGCAGCGAGAGCAACCCCAGCGCACAGGTGGCAAGCGCGAGGCAGGCCATTCTCTTCATAGTGTCGCAAGTCTCTTCTAATCAGGGGTGGGACCTGCCCGGATGCGGCAGGTCCGTTGCATGTGCGGCCCGCTTGCGCAGGCCCGAATGCCCCTTAGTCGGCGTACACGACCATAAAGCCGACGCGCGTCTTGACTGCTCCTTCCGTCGCGGCACCGCTGGCGTACATCTGCGCAGCCAGGGGAATGATTGCCTGGTTATCGGCGATCACCACGCCTTCCGATTTTTCGGTGTAGACGTTGATCGGCGAGCCGTTGCGGTTAGTCACTTCAACCTGGACGTTCTTGGCGTTGGTGGTGTCGGAGGGGTCATCGTAGCCATCGATGTTCAAGCGACCGGTCGCCACGTCAATGGCCGGGCTGGTAGGGTCGAACGCAACCATGGCGGTACGCCCGTTGGTGCAACTGCCTTCGCCTGGCGCGCCGATGCGAATGGTGAAGCCGGTGAGGTTGGCGCGGTCACCCGGGTTCGCCAGGCGCGCAGCGGAGACGCCACCCAGGTTGACGTCCTTGACCACCGCACCTGTGCCGGGCGCAGAGCCTTCAATGGTGCAGGTCACATCGTTGACCAGTCCGGTGAAGTTAATCGTGCCGTCATTGGCGGCGTGTGCGGTGTGCGATACAGCGGCGGCCAAGGCGGTAGCGGCCGCAAGGGCGGAGAGAGCGTTGAATTTCATAGTAGTCCCGATAGTGAATTGTCCGTGACCCGCCGTTTGAAGTTGCCAGTTGGCGGAGGTCTTAATGTGGGCCGGAACGTTAAGGCTCACTATAGAAATGCCACTAGATTTGCCTCGTGATTATTCGAAAAGAGTCTATTTGATTAAAATTAATTGTATTGACCGGCTAGGTAGGACGCGTCTGTAAGACGCTACTGAAAGATAAGGACTAATTTTTTTCCTGTGTTGAATCCAGGGTACCGCTGGGATATACCGAGCTCGTAATGAATAGAGAATGCTTGTGATGAGCGGTACTCACCTGTGCGGGTTTACGGATGCCTATTTCTTCCAATATGCACACCCTCATGTTGCTTGATGATCATGAGATGGTTAGACAGGGGATCGAATTAGGGCTGGAACAAGAGGCTGACCTCGAAGTCATCGGCTCTTTCGGCACGGGCAGGGAATTGCTGGAGGCGCTGGCCCGGCGCCCGGTGGATATCGTCGTCATGGACTTCAGCCTGGGGCCGTCCGACCTCGACGGCCTGGGCCTGCTCCAGACCCTGGGCCGACGTTTCGCGCAGTGCAAGCCTATCGTCGTGACGTCGCACTACACGCCCGCAGCGGTTTCACTGGCGCTGAAGGCGGGATGTTGGGGGGTGTTGGGCAAGACCCAAACGTTGACAGAGTTAATCACGGCAATACGAATGGTGGCCCAAGGCTGTATTTATTTGCAGCCTTGTATGCTGTCGGCACTTCAGGGTATGCAGCCCACTTGCGATATGGCGAACACGCGCGCGAAGAGGGAACCCTGTGCTTCAACTCCAGCAACTACCTGCCTCACGCCCAAGGAACAGGAAGTGTTGCGCTGCTTTCTGGACGGGATGTCCGTCAGCTCAATTGCGGCAAAGTTTTCACGCAGTGCAAGTACGATCAGCACCCACAAGCAATCGGCTTATCGAAAGTTGGGTATCAAGAGCGATAGCGAACTGTTCAAATTCACCCGGCAGTTTGGAGCGTCGTGACGGGAGGTCGCTGTAGGCGTTACTCACCGGCGTCGAGCGTCAATTAGTGTTATCCAGATAACGCAGCGCCCACCGCTCCGTCGCCTGCCGCGCGGGCGGTAACAGATGCGGCGCTACCAGCATCATGATCTGGTACACCACCACCTGCACCTCGCCTTCGCGGTCGAGAATCCGCTGGTAATCGAGGGAAAACAGCAGGGTCAGGGTGATCTGTTCCACCAGTTGCCCCAGTGCCTGGGTATCGCTGACCAATTGCCCATCGGCTTTCAATCGCGCCAGCAAGGAGGCGAGCGTGCGCTTGAGCGCGGTCAGCAGGTTGCGAATCCCCTTGGCCAGCTTCGGCAGGCGCCCAGCCAGGTTTGACAGGTCCTGGAACAAAAACCGGTAATGCGCCATGCGCTCGACGATCAGGTGCAGGAACAGCCAGTAATCCTGGGCTTCCAGTTGCGCATCCGCTGGCGGGTCGAGCAGGGGCGCCAGTTCATTCTGGAAGCGCTCGAACAGCCCCAGTACCAGTGGCTCCTTGCCATGGAAGTGATAGTAGAGGTTGCCGGGACTGATCCCCATTTCATTGGCCACCTCCATGGTCGACACGTTGGGTTCGCCCTTCTGGTTGAACAACTGCAGGGCACATTCAAGGATACGGTCGCGCGTCTTCATCCAGTCTTCTTAATGGGATCGTTGAGCTCAGCGCACCCGCACATAGGTGCCTGGTGCTGCTTCCATCGGTGGGTAGTTCTGGTTGCCCAGGGCGGTAAGGGTTTCGCGTTGCACGCCCGAGCGCTGTTGCACCCACGCCAGCCACTGCGGCCACCAACTGCCTTCGACGTGATTGGCATCGTAGTACCAGGCCCGTGGGTCGCTGCTCAGCTTGAGGTTCTCGACATAGTTGGCCTTGGGGTTGCCCGGCGGGTTGAGGATGCTCTGGATATGCCCGCTGTTGGACAGCACGAAGCGCCTTTCGCCCCCCAGCAATTGGGTGGAGCGATACACCGCGTCCCACGGCGTGATGTGGTCGTTGATCCCGGCCACGCTGAAGCTGTCCACGTTGACCTTCTGCAAATCAATGGGCGTACCGCAGACTTCCAGGCCGCCGGGGTGGCTCAATGGGTTGTGCTTGAAGAAGTCCAGCAGGTCGCCATGCAGCGCGGCGGGCAGGCGCGTGTTGTCGTTGTTCCAGTACAGGATGTCGAAGGCCGGCGGCTCCTTGCCCAGCAGGTAGTTGTTGATCCAGTAGTTCCAGATCAGGTCATTGGGGCGCATCCAGGCGAACACCTTGGCCATGTCGCGGCCATCCAGCACGCCTTGCTGGTAGGAACGGCGCTTGGCGGCTTCCAGGGCTTGTTCGTCGACGAACAACGTGGCGGGGCTGTCGATCTGGCTGTCCAGCAAGCTCACCAGGTAACTGGCGCTGGAGATCCGCCGCAGTTGGCGCTTGGCTTGCAGGTGGCCTTGCAGGGCGGCGATGGTCAGGCCGCCGGCGCAGGCGCCCATGAGGTTGACCTCGCGGGCGCCGGTGATGGCCCGGCAGACATTGAGGGCTTCTTCCAGCGCCGCAACGTAGGTGGACAGGCCCCATTCGCGATGCCTCACATCCGGGTTGCGCCAGCTGACCATGAAGGTCTGCAGGCCGTTTTTCAGGGCGTACTGCACAAAGCTGTTGGCCGGGCTCAGGTCGAAGATGTAGTACTTGTTGATCTGCGGCGGCACGATCAGCAGCGGCTTGGCGTACTGTTTTTCGCTCATGGGCTTGTACTGGATCAGCTCCAGCAGCTCATTGCGAAACACCACTGAGCCAGGCGTCGTCGCGACCGTCTTGCCCACCTCGAAGGCGTGCTTGCTGACCTGGCGCGGCAGGCCGTTGTTGTGCAGCAAATCCTCGAACAGGTTGCTGGCGCCGCGTACCACGCTGTTGCCGCCGGAGTTGAGCAGTTCCTTGATCGCCAAGGGGTTGAGCAAGGTATTGGAGGGGGAGACGGCATCATTGAGCAGGGCGAAGGCAAAATGGGCACGGGCGCGATCATCGGCGCTCATTGAGCTGTCATCGATCCAGTGCCGCGTTTGTTTCTGCCAGCTCAAATAGGCTTGCAGGCTGCGGCGGTACAGCGGGTTGAGGGCCCAGGTGGGGTCGGTGAAGCGACTATCGTGGGGGTTGGGTGCATGCACCGTCTCACCCAGCAGCACGCGGCCCAACTGGCCACCCAGGGCCAAGGCGTGGCGGGCAGTGTGCAGGGGGTTGCGCAAACCGTGGGCGGCGACGCTGCGTAGGGTCGACAGCAAATCTCGACCGCGCAGGCCGGTAATCGCATTTTGCGCATTGATGAACGCGGCAGGGGTGGGCGCCGGGTTCGTCACGGGTCTTTCTCGCATGAGCCAACACTCCTTCGTCAAGCCATCAACAGGCACGCCAATTCAGAACCATAGTCGGTTCTCGGCAAGTTGCGCGGCGGTGTGGTCCCTACACCGCAGGTCGTGGGTGAATCACGGCCCGCAAGCGCTCCTCCTCGAGAAATTTCATGATGATCGGTGCAACGGCTTCGGCCCGGGTGATCAGGAACAGGTGGCCGTCATCGATGATGTGCAGCTGTGCATTGGGGATGCGCCAGGCGAGCATGCGCATATTGATCAGCGGGATCAGTGGGTCGTCGTCCCCCGCCAGTACCAGCGTGGGTTGGCGGATCTTGTGCAGCCAATGGATGCTGGTCCAGCCCAGCCCCGCGAACAATTGCCAGTAATAGCCCAACTTGCCCGCCGAGCGCACTTTGCTCGCGTGTTCGGCGGCCAGTTTCGAATCGCGGCGGAACGAGCCGCCGTAAATCATCGGCGCGATCCGCACCACATGGGACGGTTGGATATAGCGGCGAGGGCTGGCCATCAGCCATAACACCTTGGGCTTGCCCGGCACCATGACCGCACCCGCCGCCGTGGCTGCGAGGATCAGTTTTTTACAGCGCTCCGGGTAGTCGTAGGCAAACTGCTGCGCCAACGCGCCGCCCCAGGACACCCCCACCGCATTCACCTGGCCATAGTCCAGGTAATCGAGCATACGAGCGGTGAGCTTGGCCAGGCCGGGAAAGCGGTATGGCCGGTTCGGTGTCGACGAACCGCCCACGCCGGGCACATCGAAGGCGATCACTTCAAGGTCCGGGTCCAGCGCCTGGACGAACGGAAACACCAGCTCAAGGTTGGCGCCGATGCCGTTGAAGATCAGCAACGGCGTCAAGTGAGGCTTGCCCGGGCGTACCGCCGTGCGGATGGTCTGGCCATCCAGGTCGATGGTACGGAAGATGAACGGTTGCGGCATGCTCAAGCCCTGTGAAGTGGTGCAGCCGGAGTGAGATCAGTGTGGGAGCACGCCCGCTCCCACAGTTGATCCCATTTCAATCGAAAAAATGTCTGTTGTTATCGTTCATGGACATAAGTCCCCGGCGCCGCTTCCGCTGCGGCGTACGTATTGTTACCTAATGTGGTAGGCGCTTTCTTCAACTTGCCCGCCCGCTCCGCCTGCCACGCCTGCCAGTGCAGCCACCACGAATCCGTGTGCTTGGTCGCATTCTCCTGCCACTCAAGCGGTTTGCCCGCCAGGCTGTCGCTGGTCTGGTAGCGTGCCTTGGGGTTGCCCGGCGGGTTGAGGATGCTCTGGATGTGCCCGCTGCTGGACAATACAAACTCCACCTTGCCACCAAACAACTGCGCTGACTTGTAGCAGGATTGCCACGGCGTGATGTGGTCGTTGGTGCCGGCCAATGAGTAGATATCGGCGGTGACTCGCTTGAGGTCGATGGGGGTGCCGCACACTTCCAGGGCATTGGCACGCACCAGCGGGTTGTTTTTGAACAACTCGATCAGGTCGCCGTGGAAGGCGGCCGGCAGGCGCGTGGTGTCGTTGTTCCAGAACAGGATGTCGAACACCGGGGGCTCGTTGCCCAGCAGGTAGTTATTGACCCAGTAGTTCCAGATCAAGTCGTTGGGGCGCATCCAGGCAAACACCTTGGCCATGTCGCGACCTTCGAGCACGCCCGCCTGGTAGGAATGGCGCTTGGCCGCTTCCAGGGTCTGTTCGTCGACGAACAGCGCCACCTGGGTGTCCAGGGTGGTGTCCAGCACACTCACCAGCAGGGTCAGGGCGTTGACCTTTTTCTCCCCCAGCGCCGCGTAGTGGCCCAGCAGAGCGGTGCAGGTGATGCCGCCGGAGCAAGCGCCGAGCATGTTCACATCTTTGCTGCCGGTAATCGCCGTGACCACGTCGACCGCTTCCTTGAGCGCTTCGATATAAGTCGACAGGCCCCATTCGCGCTGGGCCTTGGTCGGGTTGCGCCAACTGACGATGAATGTCTGCTGGCCATTGCGCAGGCAGAAGCGCGCCAGGCTCTTCTCCGGGCTCAGGTCGAATACGTAGAATTTGTTGATCTGTGGCGGTACCACCAGCAGTGGGCGTTCGTGCACTTGCTCGGTGATCGGCTTGTACTGGATCAGCTCCAGCACGTCGTTGCGAAACACCACCGCGCCTTCGGTGGTACCCAGGGTCTTGCCCACTTCAAAGGCGCCCATGTTGACCTGGCTCGGCATGCCGCCGTTGTGCACCATGTCCTTGGCCAAGTGTGACAGGCCATCGAGCAGGCTCTTGCCGCCGGTCTCAAAGAAACGTTTGACCGCCGCCGGGTTGGCCGCGCTGTTGGTGGGGGCCATGGCCTCGGTCATCAGGCTGATCACGAAGTGGCCACGGCTGATGTCCTGTTCCGACAAGTTGCTGTCGCCGATCCAGTCGTGCAGTTCCTTGCGCCACGCCAGGTAGGTTTGCAGGTAGCGCTTGTAGAGCGGGTTCTGGCTCCAGGCCGGGTCGTTGAAGCGACGGTCATCGCCGTCCGGCACCAGCGCGGATTTGCCGAACATTACATTCTTCAGTTCGACGCCAAAGTGGGCGACGTGCTTGACGCTGTGCAACGGTTGCTTGATGGCTTGGGTCAGCACCATCTTCGCCGAGGCGAGTAAATCCTTTTTGCGTAACGCGATGATCGGGTTGAGCCCCAGGGTGTTTTCCGAGGCCTGGCGTTTCAAGTCATCGTTATTCTTGTTACTCATCTACGACGCTCCATTGTCCGAAAGACGAGTACCGGGTACCGGGTACCGTTGCGCACCAAGTTTCGATACACAACACAAGCCTGGTACTGCGACTCGGGTGACCGTTGATACCGCATCGTCAAATGCAGGGAACTTGCCAGTTCCATTGGTTACCCGAGTTTAATTTTTTTCGCAAGCGGGCCAATCGTTGACCACGAGAGAGGGCATTCAAGCAGATGAAATTAGAAAATGCCCTCTAAAGAGCGAGAGGCCTGGGCTAGAGCATTAGCCGCACGACCGACTCACTCGGATCGCGAGTCTTGCCGGCTGCTTTGAGCTCGGCCAGGTAATCAGCCCACAGCGCGTCCTGACGCACGGCCAACTGATAGAGGTAGTCCCAGGTGAACAGTCCGCTGTCATGCCCGTCGTCGAAGGTCAATTTCAGTGCGTACTGGCCGGCCGGTTCAACCTGGGTCAACCGCACGTTGAGCTTGCCGAATTGCAGGATGGGTTTGCCGTGGCCCTGGACCTCGGCGGACGGCGAGTGGGTGCGCAGCAGTTCGGCGGGAAGTTGGTACACCTCGTCGGGCCCGTAGGTAAGGCCGAGGGTATTGGAGGTTTTGTGCAGGTTTACAGCGGTGGGGAATTTGGACATTGATAATAATCCTGAAGAAACCGGCTCAAAAATGTGGGAGCTGGCTTGCCTGCGATAGCGGTGTTGAATTCACCCTAGCTATTGCCGTCAAGCCAGCTCCCACATTAAAGCAAAGCGGTCCTGTGTGAGGCTTACAGGATATAACGAGACAGATCTTCGTTCTGCGCCAATTCGCCCAAGTGGCTGTTGACGTAATCAGCGTCGATCTTGATCACTTCGCCATTTTGCGCCCCGGCCAGGTCGCCAGCACTGAAGGACACTTCCTCCAGCAAACGCTCCA
The DNA here is from genome assembly GCF_002563895.1 of Pseudomonas lurida. Classification (NCBI taxonomy): domain Bacteria; kingdom Pseudomonadati; phylum Pseudomonadota; class Gammaproteobacteria; order Pseudomonadales; family Pseudomonadaceae; genus Pseudomonas; species Pseudomonas lurida. The sequence goes on from NZ_PDJB01000001.1 coordinate 471,059, forward strand.
GCAGGGTGTGCAGGCGACGCGCACCGATGTTTTCGGTCTTCTCGTTGACCTGCCAGGCGATCTCCGCCAGGCGCTTGATGCCGTCCGGTTGGAATTCGATGCCCAAGCCTTCGGTTTTCAACAGCTCACGGTACTGCTCGGTGAGCGAGGCATGCGGTTCGCTGAGAATGCGCTCGAAATCGCCTGGGGTGAGCGCCTTGAGCTCCACGCGAATCGGCAGGCGGCCTTGCAGCTCCGGCACCAGGTCGCTTGGCTTGCTCAGGTGGAACGCACCGGAGGCGATAAACAGGATGTGGTCGGTCTTGACCATGCCCAACTTGGTGTTCACGGTGCAGCCTTCGATCAGCGGCAGCAGATCGCGCTGTACGCCCTCACGGGACACGTCGACGCCACCGGAGTTGCCGCGCTTGGCCACCTTGTCGATCTCGTCGATAAACACGATGCCGTGCTGCTCGACCGCTTCCAGTGCCTTGGCCTTGAGTTCTTCCTCGTTGACCAGGCGCCCGGCTTCTTCGTCGCGCACCAGTTTCAGCGCTTCCTTCACCTTGAGCTTGCGGCTTTTCTTCTTGCCCTTGCCCATGTTGGCGAACAGGTTCTGCAGCTGGCTGGTCATTTCTTCCATGCCAGGCGGTGCGGAAATATCGACGCCGGAGACTTCGGCGACTTCGATCTCGATTTCCTTGTCGTCCAACTGGCCTTCACGCAGGCGCTTGCGGAACAGCTGGCGGGTGTTGGAGTCCGAGGCCGGCGCGGCGTCTTCGTTGAAGCCCATGCGAGCCGGTGGCAGCAGGGCATCGAGGATACGTTCCTCGGCGGCGTCTTCGGCGCGGTGGCTGACCTTGGTCATTTCCTGTTCGCGCAGCAGCTTCAGGGCGGCGTCGGCCAGGTCACGAATGATCGACTCGACATCGCGGCCCACGTAGCCGACTTCGGTGAACTTGGTGGCTTCGACCTTGATGAACGGCGCGTTGGCCAGCTTGGCCAGGCGACGGGCGATTTCGGTTTTACCGACACCGGTCGGACCGATCATCAGGATGTTCTTCGGCGTTACTTCAACGCGCAGTTCTTCCGGCAGTTGCATCCGGCGCCAGCGGTTACGCAACGCAATGGCAACGGCGCGCTTGGCATCGTCCTGGCCGATGATATGGCGGTTGAGTTCATGGACGATTTCGCGGGGAGTCATGGACATAGTGTTTGGCGGCCTCAAGCGGGAATAAGCCTATGGCTTACTCGGCGAGGTCCTGCTCCTCAATGGTCTGGTTATGGTTGGTGAACACGCAGATATCACCGGCGATGCCCAAGGCGGTCTCGACGATTTCGCGGGCCGACAGGTCGGTCTTCTTCAACAGTGCGCTGGCTGCCGCCTGGGCGTAGCCACCGCCGGAACCCATGGCGATCAGGCCATGCTCAGGCTCAACCACATCGCCGTTGCCGGTGATGATCAGGGAAGCGTCTTTGTTGGCGACGGCCAGCATGGCTTCCAGGCGGCTGAGGGAGCGGTCGGTGCGCCATTCTTTGGCTAGTTCGACCGCGGCGCGCACGAGGTGGCCCTGATGTTTCTCAAGCTGGCCTTCGAAGCGCTCGAAGAGGGTGAAAGCGTCGGCGGTGGCGCCGGCAAAGCCTGCGAGAACCTGGCCGTGGTACAGGCGACGCACTTTCTTGGCGTTGCCTTTCATCACGGTATTACCCAGGGAAACCTGGCCGTCGCCGCCCATGACGACTTTGCCGTGGCGACGTACTGAAACGATGGTGGTCAAGGGGAGAGTCTCCACGCAGCGGGGCGAAAATGCCCTGATGGAAACTGATATGGGGATGGTGAGGGGGATTTCAACCGTAGGACGGGGGGGCGGACGAGTGGCGATTGTGTGCCGGGCTCGATTTTGAGCACGAACAAAATCAAATGTGGGAGCGTGCTTGCCCGCGAAAGCGGAATATCAGTCAAGGAATCTGGCGACTGATGGACCGCATTCGCGGGCAAGCCCGCTCCCACATGGGTTCCTCTGTGTTCGCTGAATCAGCGGCTCTGGCGTTGTTGTAACAACAGGTTGCTAAAGCCCGCGCCGGCCAATTGTTTCTGCGCCACGGTCAGCTGTTCGCGGTTGCTGAACGGCCCCACCAGCACGCGGTACCACGTCGCATCCTTCACGGTGCCGGACTCTACCGTCACCGACTGGCCCAGCAGGATGATCTGCGCACGCACGCGATCGGCATCTGCCTGTTTCGGGAACGAGCCCGCTTGCAGGAAGAACTTGGTCACCGGTGCTGCCTTGGTTTCGGCAACCGGCGGTGCTGGCGGCGGGGTAATCCCGGCCAGCGCGGCCTGGGCTCGCGCCGTGTCGATTTTCGCCGCCTCTGCAGGCGTGACTGGTGTGGTCGGCACCTGTGGTGTCGGCAGGGTTTTCTCCGGCACGGCATCGGGCGGCACGATCACTTCCGATTCTGGCAGCAACGTATAGAAGTCGTATTTCGGCTTCACCGGGGCGGTCGGGCTCGGCGCAGTCTTGTTGGCTTCGGCCATCTTCGTGGCCTTCTGCTGTTCTTGCTTGACCCGTTTGACGTCATCGCCCTGGCCTGGATCCAGTTTCATCAGGAACACGATAAACGCGCCGACGGTGAGGCCGATGGCCATCCACAACCAGCCCGGAATCGGCTTCTTCGCCGGGGCCTGGTAGCGGCTGGCGCCGCGCTTGGGTGCAGGTTTTTTCTTGGCAGCCAACTTACATACGCTCCAGAGTTTCCAGGCCCAACAATTCCAGGCCTTGCTTGAGGGTCCGTCCAGCCAGTGCGGCGAGGCGCAGGCGGCTTTGCTTCTGGGCTTCGTCGTCGGCGGTCAGGATCGGGCAGTTCTCGTAGAAGCTGGAGAACAGGCCGGCGACTTCGTACAGGTAGGTGCACAGGATGTGCGGCGTGCCTTTCTCGCCGACGCTGTTCAGCACTTCGCCAAATTGCGCCAGCTTGGCGGCCAGCTCTTGCTCGTGCGCAGCCTCCAGGTTGATCTGGCCTTCGACTTCGCTGAAGTCCTTGCCCAGCTTGCGGAACACGCCGGCCACACGGGTGTAGGCGTACAGCAGGTAAGGCGCGGTGTTGCCTTCGAAGTTGAGCATCAGCTCGAAGTTGAAGCTGTAGTCGCTGGTGCGGTGCTTGGACAGGTCGGCGTATTTCACTGCGCCAATGCCCACCACGCGAGCGATGTTGCGCAGGTCGGCCTCGGCCAGTTCCGGGTTCTTTTCCTTCACCAGGTTGTAGGCACGTTCCTGGGCTTCGGTCAGCAGGTCGATCAGCTTCACCGTGCCGCCGTCGCGGGTCTTGAACGGGCGGCCATCGGCGCCGTTCATGGTGCCGAAGCCCATGTGTTCCATGTGCATCGGGTGGGTGACGAAACCGGCGCGGCGCGCCACTTCGAACACCTGCTGGAAGTGCAGGGCCTGGCGCTGGTCGACGAAATACAGCGCGCGATCCGCCTTGAGTACACCGCTGCGGTAGCGCACGGCCGCCAGGTCGGTGGTGGCATACAGGTAGCCGCCATCGGCCTTGACGATGATCACCGGCAGCGGCTCGCCGTCGGCAGTCTTGAACTCTTCGAGGAACACGCATTGCGCGCCATTGCTCTCGACCAGCAGGCCAGCGGCCTTGAGGTCGTTGACCACGTTGATCAAGTCGTCGTTATAGGCGCTTTCGCCCATTACGTCGGCCATGGTCAATTTGACGTTGAGCAGTTCGTAGATTTCCTGGCAGTGCGACAGGGAAATCTCACGGAAACGGCCCCACAGTTCCAGGCATTCCTGATCGCCGGCCTGCAGCTTGACCACCAGGCCACGGGCGCGGTCGGCGAATTCTTCGGACTCGTCGAAGCGCTTCTTGGCGGCGCGGTAGAAGTTTTCCAGGTCCGACAGCTCGTTGCTGGTGATCGGGTTCTCTTGCAGGTAAGCCATCAGCATGCCGAACTGGGTGCCCCAGTCGCCCACGTGGTTCTGACGGATCACGGTGTCGCCAAGGAACTCCAATACGCGCGCCACGCCGTCACCGATGATGGTGGAGCGCAGGTGGCCCACGTGCATCTCTTTAGCCAGGTTGGGTGCCGACAGGTCGATGGCCACGCGCTGCAGCGGGCCGGCCTTGCGCACGCCGATCTTGGCGTCGGCCAAGGCGGCATCCAGGCGGGAAGCCAGGGCCTGGGTGTTCTGGAAGAAGTTGATAAAGCCCGGGCCGGCGATTTCGGCCTTGGTCACACTCTCGTGGGACGGCAGCGCAGCGATGATTTTTTCTGCCAGGTCCCGCGGTTTCATGCCGGCAGGCTTGGACAGCATCATCGCGATGTTGCTGGCGAAGTCGCCGTGGGTCTTGTCGCGGGTGTTTTCCACCTGGATCGCCGGCGTCAGGCCTTCAGGCAACACACCTTCGTTGACGAGTTGGGTGAGGGCTTGTTGGATCAGCTGGCGAATGGTGTCTTTCATGGTGTTCTCTTTCGACCGCAAGCGGCGGCGCGCGATGCGCAGGTGGAAAAACTGGGCATTATCCGTGGCGAGGGCGGGCTTGCCAACCGTTCAGACCAGATGGCGGACCTGCGGGCCTTCGCTGGCAGGACAACTTTCGTCCCTTTCCCTTTGCAGGCGCCGGCAAAGCCGGCGCCTGCAGGGGGCGGGTTAGTATAAATCTACCGGGTCTACGTCCAGCGACCATCGCACTTGCCGGCCGCTGGGCATTTGCTCCAGGGCAAGCAACCAGCTACTTAATAGCCGATGCAGGGGCGCGCGGGAGGTTGCCTGCAAGAGTAGCTGAGCACGATAGCGCCCGGCGCGGCGTTCCATGGGGGCGGGCACCGGGCCAAGCAGTTCGATGCCGCTCAGACCCAGTTCGCCAAGCAAACGTTCGGCGGCGCTGCAGGCTTCATCCAGGAAACCTTCGGCCTGCCCCGGCTTGTGAGCCTCGGCGCGCAGCAAGGCCAAGTGGGAAAACGGCGGCAGGCCGGCGGCGCGGCGTTCGCTCAACGCTTGTTCGGCGAAGGCGAAGTAGCCTTGCTCTGTCAGCTGAATGAGCAGCGGATGGTCGGCCAGGTGCGTCTGGATAATCACCCGGCCTGGTTCCTCGGCGCGGCCCGCGCGGCCAGCGACCTGCACGATCAACTGCGCCATGCGTTCACTGGCGCGAAAGTCCCCAGAGAACAGCCCGCCATCGGCATCCAGGATCGATACCAGCGTTACCCGTGGAAAATGGTGCCCCTTGGCTAGCATTTGCGTGCCGATAAGAATGCACGGCTGGCCTTTCTGGATGGTGGCGAACAGCTGGTTCATCGCGTCCTTGCGCGACGTGCTGTCGCGGTCAACGCGCAGCACCGGAAAATCCGGAAACAGGATGCCCAGGCGCTCTTCGGCCCGCTCGGTGCCTGCGCCTACCGGACGCAGGTCGACTTTGCCGCACTGCGGACAGTGGCGCGGCACGCGTTCCACATGGCCGCAGTGATGGCAGCGCAGTTCGCCGTAGCGCTGGTGCACGGTCATGCGTGCGTCGCAGCGCTCGCATTCGGACATCCAGCCGCAGTCGTGGCACAGCAAGGTCGGTGCAAAGCCGCGGCGATTGAGGAATACCAGCACCTGTTGGCCGGCGGCAAGCGTCTGGCCGATGGCTTGTTGCATCGGCCCGGAAATACCGCTGTCCAGTGGGCGGCTCTTGACGTCCAGGCGCAGGAACCGTGGTTGCTTGGCGCCGCCCGCGCGCTCGTTGAGGCGCAGGAGACCATAACGGCCGGTGTAGGCATTGTGCAGGCTTTCGAGGGATGGCGTGGCCGAGCCCAGCACGATCGGGATGTCTTCCTGGCGTGCGCGTACCAGCGCCAGGTCGCGGGCGTGGTAGCGCAGGCCTTCCTGCTGTTTATAGGAGCCGTCGTGCTCCTCGTCGATGATGATCAACCCAGGGTTTTTCATCGGTGTGAACAGTGCCGAACGCGTGCCGATAATAATGTCGGCCTCGCCGTCCCGCGCGGCCAGCCACGACTCCAGGCGCTCACGGTCGTTGACGGCCGAGTGCACCAGGGCGATGCGTGCGTTGAAGCGCTGTTCGAAGCGCGCCAGCGTCTGCGGGCCCAGGTTGATCTCGGGGATCAGCACCAGGGCCTGTTTGCCGGCTTGCAGGGTCTCGCGGATCAATTGCAAATAGACTTCGGTCTTGCCGCTGCCAGTGACGCCAGCCAGCAGGAACGCGTGGAAACTGTCAAAGCCTGCGCGAATGGCTTCGTACGCGGCGCGTTGCTCAGGGTTCAGCGGCAGTTCCGGCTGGGCCAGCCAGTGTTCGTGGCGAGCGTCAGGCGCGTGCTTGCGGATTTCCACCTGCACCAGTCCCTTGGCCAGCAGCAGGTCGAGGCTGTCTTTGCTCAGCATCAGCTTGCTCAATAGCTGGTGAGCCACGCCATGGGGGTGCTGCGCCAGCGTGGCCAAGGCCTCACGCTGGCGCGGGGCGCGAGCGATGCGCGGGTCGTCGAGACGCGCGCCGGGTACCGTCGACCAGAAACGTTCCTGGCGCGCTTCGGCCAGTTCGCCCTGGCGCAGCAGTACCGGCAATGCCCAGCTCAGGGTATCGCCCAGGCTGTGTTGGTAATACTGGGCAGTCCACAGGCACAGCTTGAACAGTGCCGGCGGCAGCGGTGGGGTGGCATCGAGGATGGCCAGGGCGGGCTTGAGTTTCTCGGCCGGCACTTCGCTGTGGTCAGCGACTTCGACCAGAATGCCGATCATCTCTCGACGCCCGAACGGCACGCGCACGCGCATGCCCGGCTGCAACTGCGCCCGCAGCACGCCAGCCGGGGCCCGGTAATCGAACAGGCGGCGCAGGGGCGAGGGCAGGGCTAGGCGCAAAATGGCGTCGGGCACGCGAGGGGTCTCATATAAAGGCAGGCGGTGGCGCAAGGGCGGGAGCCTAGCAGACAGGGGAGGGCTTGGGTATGCCACGGTTTTCTGATGAAAGGAGGTTTTCAACCGGAAGCGCCGCTTGCGCGATTGAAAAGGTCTGGTAGAATCCGCGGCCTAATTACGTGCGGTATTCGACAATAGTGTCGAGTGGCGGCACGCTAGCCCGAGGAAGTGCCATGAAAGCCGATATCCATCCAGCGTACGAAACCATCGAAGTAACCTGCAGCTGCGGCAACAAGTTCGAAACTCGTTCGAACCTGTGCAAGCCACTGGGTACTGACGTATGCAACGAGTGCCACCCGTTCTACACCGGTAAGCAGAAAACTCTGGACACCGGCGGCCGTGTACAGCGCTTCGCAGATCGCTTTGGTGCTTTCGGCAAGAAGCCTGCTGCTACTCCAGCAGAGTAAGGCTCAAAAGCCTTATGGGCTTTTGCCAGCTGTTGAAAAAGGCGTCCCTTGTGGGCGCCTTTTTTGTGCCTGGCATTTGGCTTTCAGTCGCCCAGGCCGACGTGATCTGCCCTGTGCCGACCGCCCCGGCCCAAGTGGAGGTGCAGCGTGTGGTGGATGGCGATACGGTGCGCCTCACGGATGGCCGCAGCGTGCGGATGATCGGCGTCAATGCACCGGAAACCGGCAAGCGTGGCCGCCCCGACGAGCCTTACGCCGTTGCTGCCCGCCTGCGCTTGCAGGCCTTGGTGGACGCCAGCGACCGTCGCGTCGGCCTGGTAGCAGGGCGCGAGAGCAAGGACCGCTACGGCCGCACCTTGGCCCACCTCTACGGCGCAGATGGAAAGAATCTTGAGGCGCAACTGCTGGCCGAAGGCTTGGGGTTTCAGGTGGGTGTCGCGCCCAATGTCGATCTGGTCGCCTGCCAGCAGGCCGTTGAAAACAGCGCCCGTGACGCGCGGCTGGGCCTGTGGCGGCAATCACCTGTACAGCGCGTGGCGCAGCTCAAGCAGTCCGGCTTTGCGTTGGTCGGCGGCCGGGTCAGCAAGATCGAACGCAATCGCGGTGGGGTCTGGATCGAATTGCACGGCTCACTGGTATTACGCATTGCACCCGCGCTTGTCCCACAATTCGACACGGCATGGCTCAGTGGTCTGCAAGGCATGCCCATCGAGGCCCGTGGGTGGGTGCAGGATCGCGCCCGGCGTGGCGGCCTGAAAAACGGTCAGGCACGTTGGTTGCTACCACTGACCGACCCCAGCATGCTCAAATCGACGCATTAACAAAAAATTGTAGACATTTTTTTAGTCGATTGTGAACAGTTAAGCCCTTGTATCCCGTGGCCTTAGACCAAAGTACGGCACTTTGGGGCCTTGACACCTGTGACTGCCCAGTCTTGTAGGGACTTTGCGACACGCGTATCCTCGGCGGTCCGTCGACCAACAGTAAAAGCGGAATGCCGATATGTCTGATTTGAAAACTGCCGCTCTCGAATATCATGCCCATCCTCGTCCAGGAAAGCTGAGTGTAGAGCTCACCAAGGCCACTGCTACCGCCCGCGACCTGTCGCTGGCCTACAGCCCTGGTGTTGCCGAGCCCGTACGTGAAATCGCCCGCGACCCCGAACTGGCGTACAAGTACACCGGCAAAGGCAACCTGGTTGCAGTGATTTCCGATGGCACCGCGATTCTTGGCCTGGGTAACCTCGGCCCATTGGCTTCCAAGCCAGTCATGGAAGGTAAAGGCGTGCTGTTCAAGCGCTTTGCCGGCATCGACGTTTTCGACATCGAAGTCGACTCCGAAAGCCCGCAGGCTTTCATCGACACGGTCAAGCGCATTTCCATCACCTTCGGTGGCATCAACCTGGAAGACATCAAGGCACCTGAGTGCTTCGAGATCGAAAAGGCCTTGATCGAACAGTGCGACATTCCGGTATTCCACGATGACCAGCACGGCACCGCGATCGTTACCGCGGCCGGCATGATCAACGCCCTGGAAATCGCTGGCAAGACCCTGGCTGACGCACAGATCGTCTGCCTGGGCGCCGGCGCTGCGGCCATCTCCTGCATGAAGTTGCTGGTGAGCATGGGCGCCAAGCTGGAAAACATCTTCATGGTCGACAGCAAGGGCGTGGTCCAGTCCGAGCGTACCGACCTGAACCAGTACAAGGCGATGTTTGCCCACGCGACTGACAAGCGCACCCTGGCTGACGCCCTCGACGGTGCAGACGTGTTCGTCGGCCTGTCCGGCCCGAACCTGCTGAGCGCCGAAGGCCTCAAGTCCATGGCGGCCAACCCGATCGTGTTCGCCTGCTCCAACCCTGATCCAGAGATCTCTCCGGAACTGGCTCACGCCACCCGTAGCGACGTGATCATGGCGACCGGCCGTTCGGACTACCCGAACCAGGTCAACAACGTGCTGGGCTTCCCGTTCATCTTCCGTGGTGCCCTGGACGTTCGCGCCAAGCGCATCAACGAAGAGATGAAAGTAGCGGCCGCCAACGCCCTGCGTGAACTGGCCAAGCTGCCGGTGCCACAGGAAGTGTGCGACGCCTACGGCGGTATCAAGCTGGAATTCGGTCGTGAGTACATCATTCCGAAACCCATGGATAAGCGCCTGATCACCCTGATCTCGGATGCCGTGGCCAAAGCCGCCATCGAGACCGGCGTGGCCACCCTGCCCTATCCGAAGCACTACCCACTGCAAAGTGTGGATGATGTGTTCAACGGCTAAGCCGTTGTAGCGCACCAACAAAAAGCCCCGGCTCTCACGAGTCGGGGCTTTTTGTTGGGGGGCGATAAGCGTCAAGCCTGCGCAGCAGCAACTGTGGGAACGGGCTTGCCCGCTCCCACATTCGGTCTGCGTTAGAACAGGTCGATCGGCGCCGCCTCATCCGCCGGCAGCGGGCTGCCCGGTGCTACGCCATTGCCCAGCTCGTTGACCGATGGCGGCGTGTCTTCGCTCTTGAACAGTTCGAAGTACGCATTCGGCGTGCTTGGCGAGGCGGCGCGGCCGCTGACCGGGTCGATGCGCAGGCTGAGGATGCCTTCCGGTTCCGGCTGCGTATGCGGCGGTTTGTCCTTCAAGGCCGCGCCCATGTAGCTCATCCAGATCGGCAGCGCGACGGTACCGCCGAACTCGCGGCGGCCGAGGCTCTCCGGCTGATCGTAGCCGGTCCACACGGTGGTCACGTAGTCGGCGTTGTAGCCAGAGAACCAGGCATCCTTGGACTCGTTGGTAGTACCGGTCTTGCCGGCGATGTCCGGACGGTTCAGCGCCAGTGCGCGGCGGCCGGTACCTTTCTTGATCACGTCTTCCAGGATGCTGTTGAGAATATAAGTGGTACGGCCGTCGACAATGCGCTCGGCAACCGCGGGCGCCTGGGGCTCGGCCGGGGTGGTATTGGCGGCCGGCGTGGTGCCTGGGGTCGGCTCGATGGTGATGCCGCCATTGCTCGGCGCCGCCAGGCCATCGGTCGCCGCCACGCCATTCACCACATCACCCGGCACGCGTGGCGGGTTGGCGGTGAACAGGGTGTCGCCGTTGCGGCTTTCGATCTTGTCGATCAGGTACGGCGCGATCTTGTAGCCGCCATTGGCAAAGGTGCTCCAGCCCGTGGCGATTTCCATCGGCGTGAGGGTCGCGGTGCCCAGGGCCAGGGACAGGTTTGGCGGCAGGTCCGATTTGGCGAACCCGAAGCGCGTCATGTAATCGATGGTCTTGCCGACGCCCATCGCCTGCAGCAGGCGAATCGACACCAGGTTGCGCGATTTATACAGCGCCTCGCGGATACGGATCGGGCCGAGGAAGGTGTTGGTATCGTTCTTCGGGCGCCAGACCTTGTCCAGGTACTCGTCCACAAACACGATCGGTGCATCGTTGACCAGGCTGGCGGCGGTGTAGCCGTTGTCCAGCGCAGCGCTGTAGATGAACGGCTTGAAGCTCGAGCCTGGTTGGCGCTTGGCCTGGGTGGCACGGTTGTAATTGCTCTGTTCGAACGCGAAGCCGCCAACCAGGGCGCGGATCGCACCGTTCTGCGGGTCCAGCGACACCAGTGCACCTTGGGCCAGCGGCACCTGGCTGAATTTGAGGCTGTCGTCTTTCTGGCGTTGCACGCGGATCAAATCACCCACCTGCGCGACGTCCGATGGCTGCTTGGGCATCGCCCCCATGCTGTTGGTGTTCAGGAACGGCCGCGCCCATTTCATGCTGTCCCACGCCACATGGGCTTCGCCGGTGCGGGTCAGCACCTGCAGGCCGTCTTTCTTCACTTGGGTAACGATGGCAGGTTCCAGGCCGCTGATCGGGCGTTGCTTGCTCAGCTCGGTGGTCCAGGCGCTCAGCGTCTTGCCCGGCAGGCGCGATTCAGGGCCTCGGTAGCCATGGCGCTGGTCGTAGGTGATCAGGCCGGAGTGCACCGAGGTATTGGCGATTTCCTGCAGGTCGCTCGGCACGGTGGTGGTCACGCGGAAACCTTCGGTATAGGCCTCGCTGCCGTAGCGGCCGACCATCTCGGCACGCGCCATTTCGGCGATATAGGGTGCGTTCACTTCCGGCGTCGGCACGTGGTAGCTGGCGTTCAGGGGTTCGGCGATAGCGCTTTCGTAAGCGGTCTGGTCGATCTTGCCCAGCTTGTACATGCGCCCCAGGATCCAGTCGCGGCGTTCTTTGCTGCGCGCCGGGTTGGCCAGGGGGTTGAAGCGTGAAGGGGCTTTTGGCAGGCCGGCGATCATGGCCATCTGCGCCAGGCTGGCGTCACGGATGGACTTGCCGTAATAGACCTGAGAGGCCGCTTCGATCCCGTATGCGCGGTTGCCCAGGTAGATCTTGTTGACGTACAGCTCGAGGATCTCGTCCTTGGTCAACTGGCGCTCGATCTGCAGGGCCAGGAGGATTTCAGTGGCCTTGCGCGAAAAGCTGCGTTCGCTGGTGAGGAAGAAGTTCTTCGCCACCTGCATGGTGATGGTGCTGCCGCCGGATTGAATGTGTCCGCTTTTTACCAATTGAGTGGCTGCACGCACCAGGCTGCTGGGGTCGACGCCATAGTGGTTGGCAAAATTATCGTCTTCGGCCGAGAGCAGGGCACTGATGAAATTGGGTGGAATATCGGCAAAACGGATCGGTGTGCGGCGCATTTCGCCGAACTCCGCGATCAGTTTTTCATCGCTGCTGTAGACCCGCAAAGGAATCTGCAACTGGATACTTCTGAGGGCCTCTACCGAGGGCAAACCCGGACTAAGGTAGAGGTAGGCCCCGCTGAGCACGAGCAGCAGCCCGCAAACGATGGCGACAATGGAGTACCCGAAAAACTTCAGCAGACGAATCAAGGCTTTTGGATTTCCAGAGAAAAGAATGGGTTAGGCGTCGGGGCATGCATGGCAAACGATGGATCGACCCGAGCTGCAGATAAAAAGCGGGAAAAAACGCTGGGCATTAAAGCATTTTTCGACTTCGGGCGTCATTCGCACCTGCTCAACAAGTCGACCGAATGCATGGCGCCCAGCGGCAATCAGGCGGTAAGACAGGCAAAGTTTTAGGGAGTTTTATGAGAAAGGGATTTTTCACGCGCAAAGTCGACACGCTGCTGGGCGTCGACATCAATGACACCACCATTCGGCTGGTGCAGCTGGGCTGCTCGGCGTCAGGCTACAACGTCCAGGCCTACGTCACGCAGGCACTGCCTGCGCACACGGTGGTCGACAGCACGCTTCTCGATCTTGATGGCGTGGGGCGCGCGCTGCGCAGTGCGTTATCGCGGTTGTCGACATCGGCCCGAGGCGCTGCCGCTGCCGTGGCTGGGCCCTCGGTGATCACGCGGATGATCGAGATGGAGGCCGGGCTGACTGACGATGAGATGGGCTGGATGATCCAGATGGAGGCAGACCAGTACATTCCCTATCCTCTGGATGATGTGGCCATCGACTTTCAAGTGCGCGGGCCAAGCGCACTGGACCCCGGCCGTATCGAGGTGCTGTTGGCGGCGTGCCTGAAGGAACAGGTCGAAGCCAGGGAGACGGTTTTGGCTCTGGCCGGGTTGGTGCCGAGGGTGGTCGATGTCGAAGCGTTTGCATTGGCGCGCGCTTGCAGTCAGGATTTCGCCAGCTTCACGCCGAGCGATCGAGTCGATGGTGCACAATGGGCCGTGGATGCCCAAGGGATGGGAGTTGCTTGCGGGTTGGCCCTGAGGAGTTTCGCTTGAAGACACGAATCAACCTATTGCCTTGGCGCCAGGCGCTGGCAGAGCGGCGACGCAAGTATTTGCTGGCGGGTTTGCTCGCGTTCGCCTGCGCGGCGCTCGCAGCCGTGTGGCTGGCGGACCAGGTGATCGACCAGGCAATCGACCGGCAGGTGACTCGCAATGACCATCTGGGCAAGGAGATCAACGGCCTGGATTCACGCATCAGGACCATCGATGACCTGCAGGCGCGAAGCCAGCAGTTGGCGCAGCGCATGAAGGTCGTGCAAGACCTGCATGACTCTCGCTCCTCCGGTGCCCAGTTGTTGGACCAGTTGGCGCGCGCCGTGCCAGACGGCGTGCACCTGCATGAAGTGGTGGCGAAGGGTGACACGGTGAGTATCAGCGGCAGCGCAGAGTCCAGCCAGGATATCGCCCAGTTGATGCGCCGCCTCGAGGCGGCGGAAGGTGCCCATTCCACTCGACTGCAACATGTGCGCACAGATGGCGCGCGCGGCAACAACGAATTCCAGCTGATGGTGCGTCAGGGAGAGTCCTCCGAGGCTCAACCTTGAGCCTGCCAAGGCTCGATCTTTCTGCACTCACTCACAACGCTGCAAAATGGCCCCTACCAGGCAAGGCCCTGTTGGGCTGCGCGTTGGCGGGCGCAGTGTTTGTGGTGGGCGACTTCATTTACCTGAGCCCGTCGCGGCAACGGTTGCACGGGGTCGAGGCGCAGGAAGTGGTCCTGCAGCAGCAAGTCGTCGAAAAGGCTTCCCTGGTTGCCAGCCTTGAGGCGCGTGCGCAGCCACTCCAGCTCATGCAGGCCAAGGCCGATGCACTGTTGCAGGCATTGCCGGGTGCGTCCGAGATGCCTGGCTTGCTGGACGACCTCGCGCGCTTGGCACTGGCCAATGGCTTATGGGTAGAAAGCGTCACCCCGCTGGATGAGCAGGCTCGACCGTTCTATCACGAGCAGCCTGTGCAGCTCGGCTTGACGGGGGCTTACCACGACCTGGCAACGTTCCTGAGCGGCCTGGCCGGGCTCGCGCGCATCGCCACGGTGCACGACGTTGCCTTGCGCCGTGATGGCAAACTGCTGCGTCTTGATCTGCTGGCCAAGACCTACTGGCAGGCGCAGCAAGGCGTTGGCCTGGGCGGGCGGGGCTTGCAAGGGCAGGCTTTTGTGTATGACTCCTCCGGTCTGCGCGATCCTTTTCAACGGCTTGCCGTCCAGGTCGAACATTCGCCTGGCCGGCCTGCCCGGGCGCCGGATCTCACCCGATCGCGTGGAGCCCTGGAAGGCCTTGCAATGGACCAGTTCGAAATGGTCGGCACGCTGTCCCGTGGCGTGCGGGCGTTCGTCCTGCTGCGTGCGGCAAACACGGTGTATCGGCTGGCGGTCGGTGACTACCTGGGGCCGGACCATGGACGGGTCACGGCCATCCATGAGCGTCACGTCGAACTGGTCGAGCTGTTCCCCGATGGTCAGGGTGCATGGCTGGAGCGCCCGCGGATCCTGGTGTTAAACGTCAACTCATAACGGAATCAAGCAATGAAAAGGACCTTCTCGTCCTTCGGTGTGGCGCTATGGATAGCGTTTACGGCACCGATGGCTGCTGCTGTACCCAATCGTGTAGACCTGATCCAGTTGCCACCCCCTGGCAACGCCACGTCGAGCGTCTACTCGGGTGACAAGCTCAACCTCAACTTCCAGAGCATCGAGTTGCGCACGGCGTTGCAGCAAATTGCCGACGTGGCAGGCCTCAACCTTGTGGCGAGTGATGAAGTGCAGGGGGCGATCACCCTGCGCCTCAAGGATGTACCCTGGGACCAGGCGCTGGACCTGGTGCTGCAAGCCAAAGGCCTGGATAAGCGGTTGAAAGCCGGCGTATTGCTGGTCGCGCCCGCCGAAGAGTTGGCCGCGCGCGAGCTGCTGACCCTGGAGTCGCGCAAGCAAATGGCCGAATTGGCGCCGTTGCGTCGGGAGCTGTTGCAGGTCAATTACGCCAAGGCGGCGGACCTGGCCAAGTTGTTCCAGTCGGTCACGGGCCTGGAGGGTGTGACCGATGAGCGTGGCTCGGTGGCGGTCGATGATCGCACCAACAACATCATCGCCTACCAGACCGGCGAGCGACTGGAAGAGCTGCGGCGGATCGTGGCGCAGCTGGATATTCCCGTGCGTCAGGTGATGATCGAGGCGCGGATTGTCGAGGCCAATGTCGATTACGACAGAAGCCTGGGTGCGCGCTGGGGTGGGCGACTCAATCGTGGCCACTGGGGCGCTGGCGGCATTGCGAAGCCTTCGCCTGAGGGGGCTGAGCCCTCTGAGAACCCGCCCAGCTCGCCGTTTGTCGACCTGGGGTCGCTGACCGGCACCTCCGGCCTGGGCATCGCCTTTATCACCGACAACCTGCTGCTGGACCTGGAACTCACCGCCATGGAAAAAACCGGCAACGGCGAAATCGTCTCGCAACCCAAGGTCGTCACTTCCGACAAGGAAACCGCACGCATCCTCAAGGGCACCGAGATCCCCTATCAGGAATCCAGCTCCAGCGGCGCCACGTCGGTGTCGTTCAAGGAGGCGTCGCTGTCGCTGGAGGTGACCCCGCAGATCACCCCCGACGATCGCGTGATCATGGAGGTCAAGGTCACCAAGGATGAGCCCGACTACCTGAACAAGCTCAATGACGTGCCGCCGATCAAGAAAAACGAGGTCAACGCCAAGGTGCTGGTCAAGGATGGCGAGACCATCGTCATCGGCGGGGTTTTCTCCAATACCCAAAGCAAAGTGGTAGATAAAGTGCCATTTTTGGGCGATGTGCCGTATCTTGGCCGCCTTTTCCGGCGCGATGTGCTGGCGGAGAAAAAATCCGAGCTGCTGGTATTCCTGACTCCGCGTATTATGAATAACCAGGCGATTGCTGTGAGTCGTTGATTCTGTGCGAAATTTGATTCTTGTAGGACCGATGGGGGCTGGAAAAAGCACCATCGGCCGTTTGCTGGCCAAAGAGCTGCGCCTGCCGTTCAAAGATTCCGACAAGGAAATTGAATTGCGCACGGGTGCCAATATCCCATGGATCTTCGATAAGGAAGGCGAGCTGGGCTTTCGTGACCGTGAGCAGGCGATGATTGCCGAGCTGTGCGGCTGCGATGGCGTGGTGTTGGCAACTGGCGGTGGCGCAGTGATGCGTGATGAAAACCGCCGCGCGCTGCATGCCGGTGGTCGGGTGGTTTATCTGCATGCGTCGGTCGAGCAGCAGGTGGGCCGCACCGCCCGTGATCGCAATCGCCCGTTGCTGCGCACCGCCGACCCGGCAAAGACCTTGCGGGACCTGCTCACGCTGCGCGATCCGCTGTATCGGGAAATCGCCGATCTGGTGGTAGAAACCGATGAGCGGCCACCTCGGATGGTAGTCCTCGACATTCTTGAACGCCTGCAACGGCTGCCACCCCGTTAAAGCCAGGCCCGAAATGCGCTATTCTCGGCGGCGCGCCATTGCCCTCCAGGGTGTGGCGTAGAGCCATCAGGTGATGTCAGGTCTTGGCGTCGCCGGTCGTCACTACATCTTCAACGCGGGGACACATGCAGACACTTAAGGTCGATCTAGGCGAGCGCAGCTACCCGATCCATATTGGCGAGGGTCTGTTGGACCAGCCCGAATTGCTCGCACCGCATATTGCCGGGCGGCAAGTGGCGATCATCTCCAACGAAACGGTCGCGCCGCTGTATCTTGAGCGTCTGAGCCGCAGCCTGGCGGCGTATTCCGTGATCTCCGTGATCCTGCCCGACGGCGAAGCCCACAAGAACTGGGAAACCCTGCAACTGATCTTTGATGGCTTGCTGACTGCACGCCATGACCGCCGCACCACGGTGATCGCCCTGGGCGGCGGTGTGATCGGCGACATGGCCGGCTTCGCAGCGGCCTGTTACCAGCGTGGCGTGGACTTTATCCAGGTGCCGACCACCTTGCTGTCCCAGGTCGATTCGTCGGTGGGCGGCAAGACGGGCATCAACCATCCGCTGGGCAAGAACATGGTGGGCGCGTTCTACCAGCCCCAAGCCGTGCTGATCGACACCGCGACCCTGAACACCTTGCCGCCACGCGAGTTGTCGGCGGGCCTGGCGGAAGTCATCAAGTACGGGTTGATCTGCGACGAACCGTTCCTGGCCTGGCTGGAAGCACACGTCGACGCACTGCGCAAACTCGACCAGGTGGCACTGACCGAAGCCATTTCCCGTTCCTGCGCCGCCAAGGCGCTGGTGGTAAATGCCGACGAACGGGAGTCCGGCGTACGGGCCACCTTGAATCTGGGCCACACCTTCGGGCATGCGATCGAAACGCACATGGGCTATGGTGTGTGGTTGCATGGGGAAGCCGTAGCGGCTGGCACTGTGATGGCATTGGAGATGTCGCAGCGCCTGGGTTGGATCAGCGCTCAAGAGCGTGATCGTGGCATCCGCCTGTTCCAGCGCGCCGGTTTGCCGGTCATTCCGCCTGAGGAGATGACTGAGGCGGACTTCCTCGAACATATGGCGATAGACAAGAAAGTGATCGACGGTCGACTGCGACTGGTGCTGCTGCGCCATATGGGCGAAGCGGTCGTGACCGACGATTATCCGAAAGAGATTTTACAGGCCACGCTGGGAGCGGATTACCGCGCCCTGGCCCAGCTTAAAGGTTAATAAGATCGCGATGACTAGTTTGCATGCCGACGAGGCGTTCCTCGGCCATTACCAGTTGAGCCACGACCCCTTTGCTCCACGGGTGCCTGGTTTCAAATTTTTCCCGGCCCAGCGCAAGCCCGTGCTCGGCCAGTTGCACCACCTCGCACGCTACAGCCAGCTGCTGCTGGTCGTGACCGGGCCGCTGGGCAGCGGTAAAACCCTGTTGCGCCAGGCCTTGGTCGCCAGCACCAACAAGCAATCGGTGCAGAGCGTGGTGGTGTCGGCGCGTGGTGCCGGCGATGCTGCGGGCGTGCTGCGTCAAGTTGCGCAGGCGCTGGACGTGTCCACTGCCGAGCCGAACGCGATCCTCAAGCAGGTCGTACAGCTGGGCCTGACCGGTCAGGAAGTCTACCTGCTGGTAGATGACGCCGAGCAGCTCGACGAATCCGCCCTCGAAGCGCTGCTGGCGCTCGCAGCGGGTACGCCGGAAGGTCGCCCGCACGTGTTCCTGTTCGGTGAGTCGTCGTTGATCGCTGAGCTTGAGCAGATCAGCGGTGAGCAGGAGCTGTTCCACGTCATCGAGTTGCAACCGTACGAAGAGGAAGAAACCCGCGAATACCTGGCTCAACGCCTGGAAGGCGCAGGGGCGGGCATCGAACTTTTCTCCGCACAACAGATCTCTGATATTCACGAAAGCTCCGACGGCTGGCCTGGCACCATCAACCAGGTCGCCCGCGATGCCATGATCGAAGCCATGATTGCCAGCCGCTCTGCGGTCAAGCGTCCAAAGATGGGGTTCACTATGCCTAAGAAACACGTATTGGCTATTTCCGCCGTTGTCGTGGTCGCTGTCGCCGCCGCCTGGTTGATCCCGGGTCGCAGCAAGGCACCGACGACTGCTGGTGCGCCAACCGAACAGGCGCAGTTGCCACTGGGCAAGCCCACGCCAAACGTCGAATTCGCCAACTCTGGCCAACCGACCAACCTGCCGATGGTTGGCCAGCCGGTCATGCGTGGTCCCCTCGCCGAAGAAGCCGGCGGCATCTCCGAAGGTGACGACGGCGTGCCGGTGGAAGGCTCCAGCGCCACACCGCCAACCGTGACCACTACTGCACCTCCAGCAGGCGTGCCAGCGGGCCAGCCCGCTGCCAAGCCGACACCTGCGCCTACGGTGGCCACTGCCAAGCCTGCGCCCGTGACCAAGCCGGTTGCGCCTGCGCCAGCCGCCAAGCCTGCCCCTGCACCGGCTGCCAAACCTGCCGAGAAGCCAGCCGCCACCGTTGCCAAGGCGGGCGCCGCTGGCAGCAGCTGGTACAGCAGCCAGCCTACCGGTAATTTCGTGGTGCAGATACTCGGCACCAGCTCCGAAGCCAACGCCCAGGCGTTCGTGAAAGAGCAGGGCGGCGAGTACCGTTATTTCAAGAAAGTGCTCAACGGCAAGCCTCTCTACGTGATCACCTACGGCAACTTCTCCAGCCGTGCCGCAGCTGATTCTGCGATCAAAACCTTGCCAGCGAAGGTCCAGGCTGGTAAACCTTGGCCACGCACTGTTGCCAGCGTTCAACAAGAACTCGCAACAACTCGCTGAAGATCCGGCGGCCTTACCCAGGCCGCCCTCCCGGCACCTCAAAAAACTACAACAGCGTGCAGCCCTGAAGGCCGCGCGCTTTGTGGTGTCTGCGTCACAGTAGCTTTTGAGTCGTAGCGGTCAGAATTAAAAAAGTTTTGACTAGCACAGCATATCGCTTTAAACCTTTCATAAATGCGACATAGATTTGCGACATTTCGTCGCTAAATTTGTGAGCGTCTGTGTCGGTGTGTACAATGACCTCCCTTTTGCCCCCGCTAAGCCGGCGTACGTTCGGCGTGGAAGGTAACCGGTTGAATTGAAAAGAAATTTGCCTCGATATAAGAGGCAGCCTGGTGAGAAAGTGTCTATGAAAGCAGGTCTGTACCAACCCGATGAATTCAAGGATAACTGCGGTTTCGGCCTGATAGCCCATATGCAGGGCGAGCCCAGTCATACCCTTTTGCAAACGGCCATCGAGGCCCTGACCTGCATGACCCACCGCGGTGGGATCAACGCCGACGGCAAGACCGGTGACGGCTGCGGCTTGCTGATTCAAAAGCCCGACCAGTTCCTGCGCGCTGTCGCAAAAGAACAATTTGCTGCCGACCTGCCCAAGCAGTACGCCGTGGGCATGGTGTTTTTCAACCAGGACCCGGTCAAGGCCGAAGCGGCTCGCGAGAACATGAACCGCGAGATCCTGGCTGCCGGCCTGCAACTTGTCGGCTGGCGCAAAGTACCAATCGACACCAGCGTACTCGGCCGCCTGGCCAATGAGCGCCTGCCGCAGATCGAGCAAGTGTTCATCGCAGGCGAAGGCCTGAGCGACCAGGACATGGCGATCAAGCTGTTCACCTCGCGTCGTCGCTCGTCCGTGGCCAACGCCGCCGACACCGACCACTACATCTGCAGCTTTTCGCACAAGACCATCATTTATAAAGGCCTGATGATGCCGGCGGACTTGACCGCCTTTTATCCAGACCTGAGCGACGAGCGCCTGCAGACCGCAATCTGCGTGTTCCACCAGCGCTTCTCCACCAACACCCTGCCGAAATGGCCGCTGGCCCAGCCGTTCCGCTTCCTCGCCCACAACGGCGAGATCAACACCATCACCGGCAACCGCAACTGGGCCGTGGCCCGTCGCACCAAGTTCGCCAACGACCTGATGGACCTCGAAGAGCTCGGCCCGCTGGTCAATCGCGTCGGTTCCGACTCCTCCAGCATGGACAACATGCTCGAGTTGATGGTCACCGGTGGCATCGACCTGTTCCGTGGCGTGCGCATGATCATTCCGCCCGCGTGGCAGAACGTCGAGACCATGGACCCGGATCTGCGTGCATTCTACGAGTACAACTCGATGCACATGGAGCCGTGGGACGGCCCGGCCGGCGTGGTCATGACCGATGGTCGCTACGCGGTCTGCCTGCTCGACCGCAACGGCCTGCGCCCGGCGCGTTGGGTGACCACCACCAATGGCTTCATCACCCTCGCCTCGGAAATCGGCGTGTGGAACTACAAGCCGGAAGATGTCATCGCCAAAGGCCGCGTAGGCCCTGGCCAGATCCTGGCCGTGGACACCGAAACCGGTCAGATCCTCGACACCGATGCCATCGACAACCGCTTGAAGTCGCGTCACCCGTACAAGCAATGGCTGCGCAAGAACGCCCTGCGCATCCAGGCGACCATGGAAGACAACGACCACGGTTCGGCTTTCTATGACGTCGACCAACTCAAGCAGTACATGAAGATGTACCAGGTCACGTTCGAAGAGCGCGACCAGGTGCTGCGTCCGCTCGGTGAGCAAGGCTACGAGGCCGTCGGCTCCATGGGCGATGACACGCCAATGGCCGTGCTGTCCCAGCGCGTGCGCACGCCGTACGACTATTTCCGCCAGCAGTTCGCCCAGGTGACTAACCCACCGATCGACCCGCTGCGCGAAGCCATCGTGATGTCCCTGGAAGTCTGCCTCGGTGCCGAGCGCAACATCTTCCAGGAGTCGCCAGAGCACGCTTCTCGCGTGATCCTCAGCTCGCCAGTGATTTCACCGGCCAAGTGGCGCTCGCTGATGACCCTGGAACGCCCGGGTTTCGACCGCCAGATCATCGACCTGAACTACGACGAGAGCCTCGGCCTTGAAGCCGCTGTGCGCAACGTCGCCGACCAGGCCGAAGAAGCTGTGCGCGCCGGCCGCACCCAGATCGTGCTGACCGATCGCCATATTGCCCCAGGCAAGCTGCCGATCCACGCCTCCCTGGCCACCGGCGCGGTGCACCACCGCCTGACCGAGAAAGGCCTGCGTTGCGACTCCAACATCCTCGTGGAAACGGCCACCGCCCGTGACCCGCACCACTTTGCGGTGTTGATCGGCTTCGGCGCCTCGGCGGTGTACCCGTTCCTTGCGTACGAAGTGCTGGGCGACCTGATCCGTACCGGTGAAGTGCTGGGCGACCTCTATGAGGTGTTCAAGAACTACCGCAAGGGCATCACCAAGGGCCTGCTGAAGATCCTGTCGAAGATGGGCATCTCCACCGTCACCTCCTACCGTGGCGCGCAGCTGTTCGAGGCCATCGGCCTGTCCGAAGAAGTGTGCGAGCTGAGCTTCCGTGGCGTGCCGAGCCGCATCAAGGGCGCGCGTTTCGTCGACATCGAAGCCGAGCAGAAAGCCCTGGCAGCCGAAGCCTGGAGCGCGCGCAAGCCGATCCAGCAAGGTGGCCTGCTCAAGTTCGTGCACGGTGGCGAATACCACGCGTACAACCCGGACGTGGTCAACACCCTGCAAGCCGCTGTGCAGCAGGGCGACTACGCCAAGTTCAAGCAATACACCGCGCTGGTGGATAACCGCCCGGTGTCGATGATCCGCGACCTGTTCCAGGTGAAGACCCTGGACACGCCGATGGACATCGCCGAGGTCGAGCCGCTGGAATCGATCCTCAAGCGCTTCGACTCCGCGGGTATTTCCCTTGGTGCCCTGTCGCCTGAGGCCCACGAAGCCCTGGCCGAAGCCATGAACCGCCTGGGTGCGCGTTCCAACTCCGGCGAAGGCGGTGAAGACCCGGCGCGCTACGGCACGATCAAGAGCTCGAAAATCAAGCAGGTGGCGACCGGCCGTTTCGGCGTAACCCCGGAGTACCTGGTCAACGCCGAAGTGCTGCAGATCAAGGTGGCCCAGGGCGCCAAGCCCGGTGAGGGCGGCCAATTGCCGGGCGGCAAGGTTAACGGGCTGATCGCCAAGCTGCGGTATGCCGTGCCGGGCGTGACCCTGATCTCGCCTCCACCGCACCACGACATCTACTCGATCGAAGACTTGTCGCAGCTGATTTTCGACCTGAAACAAGTCAACCCGCAGGCCCTGGTCTCGGTGAAACTGGTAGCAGAAGCCGGCGTGGGCACCATTGCCGCCGGCGTGGCCAAGGCCTATGCCGACCTGATCACCATCTCCGGCTACGATGGCGGCACCGGCGCTTCGCCGCTGACCTCGATCAAGTACGCCGGTGCACCGTGGGAGCTTGGCCTCGCCGAGACGCACCAGACCCTGCGTGGCAACGACCTGCGCGGCAAAGTTCGCGTGCAGACCGACGGTGGCCTGAAAACCGGCCTCGACGTAATCAAGGCCGCGATCCTCGGCGCTGAAAGCTTCGGTTTCGGTACTGCGCCAATGATCGCCCTGGGCTGCAAATACCTGCGCATCTGCCACCTGAACAACTGCGCCACCGGCGTCGCCACTCAGAACGAGAAGCTGCGCAAGGATCACTACATCGGCACCGTCGACATGGTGGTGAACTTCTTCACCTACGTTGCCGAAGAAACCCGTGAGTGGCTGGCCAAGCTGGGCGTGCGTTCCCTCGAAGAGCTGATCGGGCGTACCGACCTGCTGGATATCCTCGAAGGCCAGACTGCCAAGCAGAACCACCTGGACCTGACGCCGCTGTTGGGCAGCGACCACATCCCGGCAGACAAGCCACAATTCTGCCAGGTGGACCGCAACCCACCGTTCGACAAAGGCCTGTTGGCCGAAAAGATGGTCGAGATGGCTGCCTCCTCGATCAACGACGCCAGCGGTGGCGAATTCGCCCTGGATATCTGCAACTGCGACCGTTCCATTGGCGCACGCATCTCTGGCGAAATCGCGCGCAAGCACGGCAACCAGGGCATGGCGAAAGCGCCGATCACTTTCCGCTTCAAGGGCACTGCGGGCCAGAGCTTCGGCGTGTGGAACGCTGGCGGCCTGCACATGTACCTGGAAGGCGACGCCAACGACTACGTGGGCAAGGGCATGACCGGCGGCAAGCTGGTGATCGTTCCGCCTAAAGGCAGCGTCTACAAGACCCAGGACAGTGCCATCATCGGCAACACCTGCTTGTACGGCGCCACCGGTGGCAAGCTGTTCGCCGCGGGTACGGCCGGTGAGCGTTTCGCCGTGCGTAACTCCGGTGCCCACACCGTGGTGGAAGGCACCGGCGATCACTGCTGCGAGTACATGACCGGGGGCTTTGTCGCGGTACTGGGCAAGACCGGTTACAACTTCGGTTCGGGCATGACTGGCGGTTTTGCCTACGTGCTCGACCAGGACAACACCTTCGTCGACAAGGTCAACCACGAGTTGGTCGAGATCCAGCGGATCAGCGGCGAAGCCATGGAGTCCTACCGGAACCACTTGCAGCACGTGCTGGACGAGTACGTCGAGGAGACCGGCAGCGAATGGGGTCGTAACCTCGCCGAAAACCTCGATGATTACCTGCGTCGTTTCTGGCTGGTCAAGCCCAAGGCTGCCAACCTGAAATCGTTGCTTTCCAGCATCCGTGCCAACCCGCAGTGATATGCGCCTGAAGAGTTTGATGAGGTTTTAACATGGCTGAACGTCTGAATAACGACTTCCAGTTCATCGATGTCGGGCGCAAAGATCCGAAGAAGAAACTGTTGCGTCAACGCAAGAAAGAGTTCGTGGAGATCTACGAACCCTTCAAACCCCAGCACTCGGCCGACCAGGCCCACCGCTGCCTGGGGTGCGGTAACCCGTATTGCGAATGGAAGTGCCCGGTGCACAACTTCATTCCCAACTGGCTGAAGCTGGTGGCCGAGGGCAACATCCTCGCCGCCGCCGAGCTGTCGCACCAGACCAACACCCTGCCGGAAGTCTGCGGCCGGGTGTGCCCGCAAGACCGTCTGTGCGAGGGTGCCTGCACCCTCAACGACGGCTTTGGCGCGGTGACCATCGGTTCGGTGGAGAAGTACATCACCGACACCGCGTTCGCCATGGGCTGGCGCCCGGACATGTCCAAGGTCAAGCCGACCGGCAAGCGTGTCGCGATCATCGGCGCGGGCCCTGCGGGCCTGGGCTGTGCCGACGTGCTGGTACGTGGCGGCGTGACCCCGGTGGTGTTCGACAAGAACCCGGAAATCGGCGGCCTGCTGACGTTCGGTATTCCCGAATTCAAGCTGGAAAAAACCGTACTGAGCAACCGTCGTGAAGTCTTCACCGGCATGGGTATCGAGTTTCGTCTCAATACCGAAATCGGCAAAGACATCACCATGGAGCAACTGCTCGAAGAATACGATGCCGTGTTCATGGGCATGGGCACCTACACCTACATGAAGGGCGGCTTTGCCGGTGAGGACCTGCCGGGCGTGTATGACGCGCTCGACTTCCTGATCGCCAACGTCAACCGCAACCTGGGCTTTGAAAAGTCGCCGGAAGACTTCGTCGACATGAAGGGCAAGAAGGTCGTGGTGCTGGGCGGTGGCGACACCGCGATGGACTGCAACCGTACGTCGATCCGCCAGGGCGCCAAGTCGGTGACCTGTGCGTATCGCCGTGACGAAGCCAACATGCCGGGCTCGCGCAAAGAGGTGAAGAACGCCAAGGAAGAAGGCGTGAAATTCCTCTACAACCGTCAGCCGATCGCTATCGTCGGTGAAGATCGCGTCGAAGGTGTGAAGGTGGTCGAGACCCGTCTGGGCGAACCAGACGCCCGTGGCCGTCGCAGCCCCGAGCCGATCCCGGGCTCCGAAGAGATCATCCCGGCCGACGCCGTGGTCATCGCCTTCGGCTTCCGTCCAAGCCCGGCGCCGTGGTTCGAGCAGTTCCAGATCCAGACCGACAGCCAGGGCCGCGTCGTCGCCCCGGAACAAGGCCAGTACAAGCACCAGACCAGCAACCCGAAAATCTTCGCCGGTGGCGATATGGTGCGCGGTTCTGACCTGGTGGTAACGGCGATCTTCGAAGGCCGTAACGCCGCTGAAGGGATCCTGGATTACCTGCAGGTCTGATCCTGATCCCGCGTTGAAGTGGGGTGAAAATGTGGGGGCGGGCTTGCTCGCGAATACGGTGTATCAGTCACTCCATGTGTCGACTGACCCACCGCTTTCGCGAGCAAGCCCGCTCCCACATTCGTTTTGCAGTGCTTTCATGTCCGCGACAAATTGACCCGATAGACAAAAGGCACGGCGCATTCCGTGCCTTTTGCGTCGCGCTCTGAGAAAATGCCCGCACTTTTTTTGCGGATGCCGACATGACTGCCCTCAAGAACGACCGTTTCCTTCGTGCCCTGCTCAAGCAACCCGTGGACGTCACCCCTGTGTGGATGATGCGCCAGGCTGGTCGCTACCTGCCGGAATACCGCGCCAGTCGCGCCAACGCCGGCGATTTCATGAGCCTGTGCATGAACCCGGAGTTCGCCTGCGAAGTCACGATGCAGCCGCTGGACCGCTACCCACAACTGGATGCGGCCATCCTCTTCTCCGATATCCTCACCATCCCTGACGCCATGGGCCAGGGCCTGTACTTCGAAACCGGCGAAGGCCCGCGTTTCAAGAAGGTGGTCAGCACCCTGGCTGATATCGAAGCCCTGCCGATCCCTGACCCACACAAAGACCTTGGCTATGTGATGGACGCCGTCAGTACCATCCGCCGCGAGCTTAACGGCCGCGTGCCGCTGATTGGCTTCTCCGGCAGCCCATGGACCTTGGCCACCTACATGGTCGAAGGCGGCTCGTCGAAAGACTTCCGCAAGACCAAGGCCATGCTCTACGACAACCCGCAAGCCATGCACCTGTTGCTGGACAAGCTGGCGCAGTCGGTCACCTCCTACCTCAACGGCCAGATCATGGCCGGCGCCCAAGCGGTGCAGATCTTCGACACCTGGGGCGGCAACCTCTCGGCGGCGGCGTACCAGGAGTTCTCCCTGGCCTATATGCGCAAGATCGTCAGCGGCCTGATCCGCGAACACGAAGGCCGCAAGGTGCCGGTGATCCTGTTCACCAAGAACGGCGGCCTGTGGCTGGAAAGCATCGCCGATGCCGGTGCCGATGCACTGGGCCTGGACTGGACCTGCGATATCGGCGATGCCCGTCGCCGTGTGGGTGACAGAGTCTCGCTGCAAGGCAACATGGACCCGACTGTGCTGTACGCCAAGCCGGAGGCGATCCGCACCGAAGTCGGCCGCATCCTGGCCAGCTACGGAAAAGGCACCGGGCATGTGTTCAACCTGGGCCATGGCATCACCCCGGAAGTGAACCCGGAGCACGCCGGCGCCTTCCTGCGTGCGGTGCACGAACTGTCTGCGCAATACCACGAGTAATAAAAGAGCCCGGCTTGATGCCGGGCTTTTTAATGGCTGAACACAAATCAAAATGTGGGAGCTGGCTTGCCTGCGATAGCGGTGCTGGATTTACCACCGGCATCGCGGGCAAGCCAGCTCCCCCATAAAAAACAGTGGTGCCTCAGGCCTTCACATTCCCCAACGGCGGCAACTTCGCCAACCTCAACGCCACCAGCAACGCCCCAATCAACAGCGCCACGATAAACGCCCCAATCCCGTTCCACCCGGCAAAGTGCCAGAAGAACCCGCCTGCCGTCCCCGCGATACTCGACCCCACGTAGTAGCAGAACAGGTACAGCGACGATGCCTGCCCCTTCGCCTTGACCGCGCGGCGGCCGATCCAGCTGCTGGCCACCGAGTGGGCGCCGAAGAAGCCAAAGGTAAAGATCAGCATGCCCGGCACCACCAGCCACAGTGGGGTGAACAGAGTCAGTGCCATGCCAGCGAGCATCAGCACGATGGTGCCCCACAGCACGCGGCGGCGGCCGAGGCGGTCGGCCAGGGAACCGATTTTTGCCGAGCTGTAGATACCCGAGAGGTACACCAGCGACAGCAGGCCGACCACGGCCTGGCTCAGGTCGTAAGGATCGGCCAGCAGGCGATAGCCGATGTAGTTGAACA
The DNA here is from genome assembly GCF_002563895.1 of Pseudomonas lurida. Lineage (NCBI taxonomy): Bacteria > Pseudomonadati > Pseudomonadota > Gammaproteobacteria > Pseudomonadales > Pseudomonadaceae > Pseudomonas > Pseudomonas lurida. The sequence continues at coordinate 498,539 of NZ_PDJB01000001.1, forward strand.
TCGTCACGAACGCGCCCATCAGCAGGAACGCTTCAAGGAACAACCACGGCAGGCCCGCGTCCTTGAAATGCATGACAAAGCCCTCCACCAGGCTACGAGGCTTGAGGCTGCTGGCGCGGAAGTTGCGCGATTCGGGGAGGATTTTCCAGAACACCGTGGCCGCGATCAGTGCCAGGGCGCCGATGATCAGCATTGCGGTGTGCCAGCTGACGAAGTCGATCAGCACGCCGATGATCAGGCGCCCGCTCATGCCGCCAATCGCGTTGCCGCCGATATACAGGCCCATGGCCAGGCCGATGTGCTGCGGGTGGATCTCTTCGCTCAGGTAGGTCATGGCCACGGCTGCCAGGCCGCTCAGTGACAGTCCCACCAGTGCGCGCATCAGCAGGATACCTTCCCAGGTCGGCATCAAGCCGCTGGCGATGGTCGCCAGCGCGGCGCAGAACAGGGCGGACACCATCACCGGCTTGCGCCCAAGGCTGTCGGAGATCGGCCCTGTGATCAGCAAGCCACACGCCAGCATCGCCGTGGCCACTGACAGGATCAGGCTGCTTTGCGCCGCATTGATGGAAAATTCGTGGGACAGCGCTGGCATCATCGGCTGCACGCAATACAGCAACGCGAAGGTGGCGAACCCGCCCGAGAACAGCGCCAGCACCGTACGCATGAACATCGGTGTGCCTTTTTCGATGTACGCGTCGTTGAGCTGGGCCACGACCTCATCGAGCGCAGTGGGCGGGACGTCTTGAGCGAGTGGAGCGACAGCAGCTTTCACGGGGACCTCGGGGGGGAAGAGCGTGCCAGGACCGGCAATGCAAAAAAGAATATAGCTCCCTAATGATTCTTTCCAATATATTGTTCGACCTGTTTGATAGCTTTAACGACCTAATGAGGCTTGCATGGAATTGCGTCACTTGCGGTACTTCATTGCCGTCGCCGAAGAGCTGCATTTCGGCCGGGCCGCGCAGGTGCTGGGCATCTCGCAACCGCCGCTGAGCCAGCAGATCCAGGCGCTGGAGCAGGAGGTGGGTGCGCGATTGTTTGAACGGACCAATCGTCGGGTCGAGCTGAGCGAAGCGGGGCGCTTGTTTCTGCAAGAGGCACGGCTGGTGCTGGCGCAAGTCGACAAGGCCGCGGATGTAGCGCGCCGGGCGCAGTTGGGTGAGCTGGGCGAATTGAAAATTGGTTTCACCTCGTCGGCTCCGTTCAACTCCAGCATTCCCCAGGCGATCTTTGCGTTTCGCCAGGCGTTCCCGGCGGTGCACCTGAATCTGCAGGAAATGAGCAGCACCGAAGTGGCTGAGTCGCTGGTCGATGAGTCGATCCAGGTAGGACTCATGCGCCCGCTGCCGTTGCCGGATTCGCTGAGTGTGGTCGAGCTGATGCGCGAGCCGCTGGTGGCCGTGTTGAATGCCGGTCACCCGTTGGTGGAGGGCAGTGAGCGCGGTTTGCACCTGGCGCAATTGGCGCAGGAACCGTTCGTGTTTTTTCCGCGAACCTACGGCAGTGGGCTCTATGCCCAGTTGCTCAACCTGGCGCGTGATGCCGGCTTCAGCCCGCACTTTGCCCAGGAAGCGGGGGAGGCGATGACCATCATTGGCCTGGTGGCGGCGGGCCTGGGCGTGTCGGTGCTGCCGGCGTCATACCAGCGCATACGCATTGATGGCGTTGTATATCGCACGCTGCTGGACCCGGAGGCGGTGACGGCCGTGTGGCTGGTGCAGCGCAAGGGCGCGCAAACGCCCATGGCGAAGGCGTTCGTGGAGTTGCTCACGCGCAAGGCTGCTCAGTAACAACCGCGCACCTCGAAACGAAGCAGGTCGATGTGGGAGCTGGCTTGCCTGCGAGAGCATCCCCCTGGTGTACCTGATGCACCAGGCACCCGCATCGCAGGCAAGCCAGCTCCCACCTTTAATCTCTATCATCCCTGGCGAGCGGTGAAATTCAGTTCTGCTTCGAAGTCCCCGTCTGCTCAAACAACTGCGCCGCCGTGCCCGCCTCATTCGCGCCATTGCTGCGCAGACCCGCCATGATGTCACTGTCCAGGTTGTTCACCCAGCGGTTGTAGTTGCGATGGATCTTGCCGTCCTTGTAGCCCAGCTCGCGGCTGTCGCGGTAGGTGATGGCGTAGCTGTTGCGCGTGTAGGTGATGTCGATGGCCGCGTAATACTGGTTGCGCACGGTGATCTCGGCCTGCACCCGTTGCGGGCTCAGGCGTTGAACCGTCCATTCGCGTTTTTGCAGGGCGTTGACGATCACCGTTTTCATTTTTTCTTCGCTGACCTGCGCATTGGCCGGAAGGTCGTGCTGGGTATTGAGTACCGGTTTGCTGGTGCAGCCAGCGGCGGTCAGCAAGGCCAGGGTGATAAGGGCAGCGCGAAGCAAGGAAGACATTCCGTTTTCTCCAATCGATTAAAAAGTCAGGACCAGCGACGAAAGATCAACGACGTGTTGACGCCGCCAAAGGCGAAGTTGTTGTTCATCACGTAGTCGTGGTGCATCTCGCGAAAGCGACCCTGCAGATAGTCCAGTTCGCCACACTGTGGGTCGACGGTGTCGAGATTGAACGTGTGCACGTACTGGTCGCGGTTCATCATCTCGATGCTGAACCATGATTCCAAAGCGCCGCAGGCGCCCAGGGTGTGGCCGAGGAAGCTTTTCTGCGAACTGATAGGCATGCGACTGCCGAACAGGCTGCTGGTCGCCAGCGTTTCGGCGATGTCGCCCTGGTCGGTGGCGGTGCCGTGACCGTTGACGTAGCCAATCGCCGAGGGCTCCAGCCCGGCGTCTTCCAGGGCCAGCTCCATCGCGCGGCGCATGGTTTTCTGCTCCGGACGGGTGGTGTGCTGGCCGTCGGCGTTGCTGCCAAAGCCGACGATCTCGGCGTGGATATGCGCACCGCGCGCCAAGGCATGTTCCAGCTCTTCGAGCACCAGCATGCCACCGCCTTCACCGATCACCAGGCCGTCGCGGCCGCTGTCATAGGGCCGTGGGCTGGTTTGCGGGGCGTCGTTCTTCAGGCTGGTGGCGTAGAGCGCGTCGAACACCATCGCTTCGGTGGGGCAGAGCTCTTCGGCCCCACCGGCGAGCATCAACGGCAGGCGCCCGAACTTGATCGCCTCATACGCATAGCCGATGCCCTGGCTGCCGCTGGTACAGGCGCTGGAGGTGGGGATCAGCCGACCGGTCAGGCCAAAGAAGATGCTGATATTCGCCGCCGTGGTGTGCGGCATCATGCGCACGTAGGAGTTGGCATTCAGCCCCTCTGCGACCGAGTTCAGCAGCATGTTGCCGAATGCCTTGATCTCGTCGGTGCTGCCGGTGGACGAGCCACACGCCACGCCCATGCGCCCGTCCTTGATCGACTCGTCGCCGAGCAAGCCCGCGTCCTGCAACGCCTGCTCCGCTGCCCAGACCGCCAGGCGCGAGACCCTGCCCATGCTGCGCAGCTGCTTGCGTGTCCAGTGGTGGGGCACGACAAAGTCGTCGATCGGCCCGGCCAGGCGTGTGTTCAATTCGGTGAAGCGGTCCCACTCGTCCATGCGCCGGATACCGCTGCGGTTGGCGCGGAAGTTGGCGGCGATGGTGTCCCAATCGCTGCCCAGGGAAGTCATGCCGGCCATGCCGGTGACGACGACGCGTTTCATCAGCACAGGCCCCCATTCACGGCCAGCACCTGGCGCGTGATGTAGCCAGCCTCGGCCGACATCAGGAAATTCACCGCGCCGGCGACTTCTTCCGGTGTGCCCATGCGCTGCGCAGGGATCATCTTCATCAATTCTTCCACCGGCACGTTTTCATCCAGCATCGCCGTGTCGATCAAGCCGGGGGCCACGCAGTTGACGGTGATCTTGCGCTTGCCCAGCTCGATGGCCAGGGCCTTGGCTGCGCCAATCAGGCCAGCTTTGGAGGCGCTGTAGTTGACCTGGCCGCGGTTGCCGATCAGCCCGGAAACCGAGGTGATACAGACGATACGCCCGGCCGCGCGACGACGAATCATCGGCATCATCACCGGGTGCAGCACGTTATAGAAACCGTCGAGGTTGGTGCGCATCACCACGTCCCAATCGTCTTCCGACAAGGCAGGGAACGCACCGTCACGGGTCAGGCCGGCGTTGAGCACCACGCCGTAATAGGCGCCATGTTGCTCCACATCCGCCTCGAGGATTTGCTTGCACGACGCGCGATCCGCCACATCGAATTGCAGCACCCGCGCCTTGCGGCCCAGGGCTTCAACTTCGGCCTGCACCGCATCCGCTTCGGCACGGCCGTTGCGGCAATGCAGCACGATGTCATGCCCTGCCTGGGCCAGGCGCAGCGCGATGGCGCGGCCGATACCACGGCTGGAGCCGGTGACCAGTACGGATTCAGTCATGGCGTTACGTCCTTCGATTCTTCTAAATAGTTGGCCGCCTGGGGCGGTCGAAATACATTCAAGCGGGCGCTGGCCTGGATACCCGTGCCGGTCAGGTGGCATTCGAACACACCCATGCCGTTGTCGTCTTCCAGGGAGCGCAGGCCATGGATGTTCAGCTCGGCGCCTGCCGGGAAGCACTCCACGTTGCACTCGAACTTGCGTGTGCCGAGCAGGAAGCCGAGCTCCACGGCTTCACCTTTCTGGCGCGCGTGGCAACCGGCGTAGGCGGCGACGCTTTGCGCCATCAACTCGATGCCGACCCAGGCTGGCAGGCTGCCGTCCGGGCGGTTGAACAGGCCGCCAGGCTTGACGGTGGTGCGGGTATGAACGTGCTCTTCATCGAACGACAGCACCTGGTCGATCAGGATCATGTCGCCCCCATGGGGCAGCAGTTCGGCGAGTGGCCAATCGATCATGGGGCCTCTCCGATTATCAGGCTGACATTGTTACCGCCGAAGGCAAACGAATTGCTCATCAGGCAGCGCTTTTCCAGGCTGGTGCCGGCGGTGGCCCATTGCAAGGCGGGCAATGCGGGGTCGGCCTGGCCGTCCCACACATGCGGTGGCACCCGGTCGTGAACCAGGCTCAGCCAGCAGAACGCCGCTTCCAGCGCGCCGGCTGCACCCAGGGTATGGCCGCTCATGGGCTTGGTCGACGAGCAGGCCACGCCTTGCGGGAACAGGTTGGCGACAGCCAGGCTTTCCATGGCGTCGTTATGCTGGGTGGCAGTACCGTGCAGGTTCAGGTAACCGATCTGCGCAGGCTGCAATCTGGCGCTGGCCAGGGCCTTGCGCATGGATTGCAACGCGCCTTTGCCGGTGGGTTCGGGCGCTGAGATGTGGTGCGCATCGCAACTGGCGCCGCTGCCCAGCAGGGCGATGGGCGCTGCCTCCTTGCTCATCAGGAACAGCACGGCCGCTTCGCCGATGTTGATGCCGTTGCGGTTCACCGAAAACGGGTTGCAGCGCTCGTTCGACACCGCCTCCAGTGAGCTGAAGCCGTTAAGCGTTAGCTTGCACAGGCTGTCGACGCCGCCGCAGATCACGGCATCGCACACGCCCAGGTCCAGCAGGCGCTGGGCACTCATCAACGCGCGGGCGCTGGAGGTGCAGGCGGTGGAGATCACATAGGCCGGGCCGCTCAGTTGCAACCAGTCGGCGAGGAAGTTCGCCGGCGCGCTGAGTTCCTGCTGCTGGTAGTCGTAGTCGCCAGGGAACTGGTTTTCCCGCAGAAAGTGAGCGATGCCACGGCTGGCTTCGTCGATACCCGACGTGCTGGTGCCGAGCACGACGCCAACCCGTGACGCGCCGTAAGTGTGGATCGCCTGGCGGATCTCGCTTTCGATCTGCAACGCTGCTTCCAGCAACAACTGGTTATTGCGGCTGCTTTGCTGGCCCAGCTCAACGGGAATGGTTGCCAGTTCGCCCTGTACACCGGCCACCGGCAACACGCGTTCCGGCACCCAGCCGCTTTCGGCACGCATGCCGGAACAGTCACCGGCAAACAGGCTGCGGCTGACCTCGGCTTGGCCACGGCCCAGGGCGCAGATCACGCCCAGGGCGTTGAGGTAGGCGGTCATCGGGCCGCTCCTAGGGGGGTGATGCGGTAGCTCAACGGCTGCCCGGTGATGTTCACACTGAAGACCTCAGACGATTGATACACGATCTGCCAATGGCCCGGCAGGGTGCGCGTCAAGTCCATTGCCTGCGCGCTGGGGTACAGCGCGCGCACGTCAGCCGGCGAGGTCAACGCAAACAGCAACGCGGCAAACAACTCGCGCGCCTGCGGATTGGGCGGCAGCAAGCCGTCGGCCTGCCATTGGCCATTGACCAGCTTTTGCCGGGCTTGGGGGATGCCCAGCGGGTCCATCATCGACCAGCGAATGCCGCCGCCTTCGCGCTGGATCACCAGCAGCCAGTCCTGGCTCTGACCGTCGGCCAGGCGCTGCACATGCAGTTGCAGTGGCAAGGCCAGGGCCGGTGCTTTTTCGGGCAGTGGCGGCTGGCTGGCGCAGGCGCTCAGCAGCAACAGGCAACCCATCAGCAGCTTGCGCATCATGGGGCGGCGCTCGCCAAGGGTTTGCGCGCTACGCAGTTGACCAAGGTTTCTTCGCGCTGGCCCACCGGTGGCGCCTTGCGCAGGCCCCAGCGTTCGAGCAGGCCGAAGTCGCTGGAGCGGCTCCACCACAAGTAGGGGTACGAGACGTTCTGCGGGCCGAATTCAAAACCCTGCTCACGGAGCATCTGCAGGTATTCTTCGGCGCTTTTCTGCACATGCATCGGGTGGCGGAACAGCCAGCGGATCACCCAGGTGTCGATGTAGGCTTCGGTGGATTCGGCGAACAACAAATAGCCGCCCGGCTTGAGCACACGGTAGAACTCGTTGAGCGCGCGATGCTGTTCAACCAGGTGGTGGAAGGTCTGGTGGCAGAACAGGATATCGACGCTTTCGTCCGGCACTGGCAGGGTGGCGCAGTCGCTGCCGACCAGCTCGATGGCCAAGCCCTGGCGCGCCGCTTCTTCACGGCTCAGTTCCAGGCTGTGAGGGTCGGCGTCCACACCGATCAGGCGTGCGGGGGCAAACACCTGCTGCAGCAGTGTGAAGGACTTGCCCTGGCCGCAGCCGGCGTCCAGCAGCACCGGCGCTTCTGGCAAGGGCTCGGTGAACAGGCTGCGCAGGTCGTTGATCGCCACGCGCAACACGCGGTGTTGCCAGGTGTGGCTGCGCAGGAACCATAAGCCGAACCTGGTTTCTTCGACGTAATTTTTACTCAAGTACTGACTGCTCACGCTGCATCCCCTGCACAGATTTCCGACAGCATCCGCAACCGTCGCTTGGGCTCGCTCACAAACGGGTTGCGTTCATCCCACGCATAACCGGCGAGGATCGAGCTGATCATCCGGCGAATCTCCGGCGAACTGCCCGGATGGAAGATCACATCCTGGAAGGTGCCGGCATACCAGCCTTCGACGTAGCAGCGGAAGGTGTCGACGCCGCGCTTCAGGGGGTCGGCAAACTCGGTTTGCCAGTCCACGGTTTCGCCGTTGAGCTGACGATGCAACACGCCGGCCGCCATACTCGCCGAACGCATGGCGATGGTTACCCCGGAGGAAAATACCGGATCAAGGAATTCCGCCGCGTTGCCCAGCAACGCAAAGCCTGGCCCGTGCAGGCTCTTCACGTTGGCGGCGTAGCCGCCGATGGTCCGCGCCGGCGTATCCCAGACGGCGTTTTGCAGCACACCGCACAGGCTTGGGGTTTCATCGATAAAGCCGCGCAGGCAAGCGTCGAGATCGCTGTCGCGGCCGTCGAAATGCTCTTTGGCCGCGACCACGCCCACCGAGCTGCGACCGTTGCTGAACGGGATGGTCCAGAACCAGATATCGCGCTTGGTAGGATGAGTGGTCACCAGGATCTTGGTGCGGTCGAAGCCTGGGTGTTCGATACGGTCTTCTACGTGGGTGAACACTGCCTGGCGCACCGGAAAGTCCGACGGCACGTCCAGCTCCAGCAGGCGCGGCAGCACGCGGCCGTAGCCGCTGGCGTCGAGCACGAACTTGGCCTTGAGGTGGTATTCGCTGCCGTTCTCGCGGCGTACGTGCAGGTAGCGGGACTCGCCCTTGAAATCCACGCCGATGATGGTTTCGCCATAGCGGATATCCACCCCTTGTAGCGCCGCCTGGTCCGCCAGCAGCTTGTCGAACTCGCCGCGCTGAACCTGGTAGGTGGTGGGCTTGCCGTTGCTGAAGGTGTCACCGAAATCAAACGCGCTGTAGCGCTCGCCCCAGGCGAACGCGGCACCGGTTTTCACCTGGAACCCCGCCGTCTGCACGGCATCCAGCATGCCGGCTTCTTCAATGAAGTCGATGCAGTGGGACAGCAGGCTTTCGCCAATCGAGAATCGCGGGAAATGCTGGCGCTCGATGATCAATACATCATGCCCTTTGCGCTTTAACAGCGCGGCGGCGATTGCCCCGGACGGACCGGCACCAATCACCACCACCTGGCGACGTTCCATTTCAACTGTAGGCACGAGGGCTCCTTGCCGCATGGGCGATAATCATATTCATAAGGCGTGTTTCTGTTGCCCGGCCCATGGCGCCAGCATAAAGCTGAATGCCAGGCCCAGGCTGACCGATAAGCCGAAATTGCTCACCGCCGGCGTGCTGGACACCGCCAGAAGGCCAAACGACAACCAGGTCGTGAGCGCCGCCAACAAGGTGCCCAGGAGGCTGACTGCAGGGCCGCCGATCTGCTCGCGCATCAAGATTGCGTAGTCAACGCTGATGGCCGTGACCAGCAGCAGGCCGAACAGGCTGAACAAGGTCAGCGGTTGGCCCAGCCAGCCGAGGCTGGCCAGGCTGCACAGTGCCGCCAACAGCGGCAGGGCGACAATGCGCAAGGCCCCGCCGAAACCGAACGGCAGGATCAGCAGCAGCACGATCAGCACGCAGGACATCAACTTCAATTCGGCGGCGCTGATCTGTGTGTCGGCAAATACCCGGTTCAAGTCGCCCAGACGGTCCACCAGTGTTACTCCCGGCAAATCCAACGCTTGCACCCGCAGCAGCGCCGGGTTGTTCAGACCTTGCAGGCTGACCATCGCGGCCACCCCGCCGTCCACCGGGCCAAGCCACAGCGTGCGCCAGGGTTCGGCCAGTGGGCCTGCCAGTGCGGCGTCGATATCTTGCGTGGGCAACGCTTGCAACTGGGCGACTTCGGCGTGCAGGGCGCTGGCGGGCACGCCGAGGTCCAGCAGTGGCTGCCAGTGTTGCGCCAGTCGGTTGAGGGCATCGCGCAACTGTTGTTGCTCGGCGGGTAGGCTGACCAGTTGGTTGAGTGCCAGGTAGCCCTGGAGTTTGTCCATGTTCACCAACTGATCCAGGCGTTGCCCCAGGGCGCTTTGACGCTCCAACAGCTGTTGCTGGTTGTCTGCCCGCACCAGGAAGAACTGGCTGGTGGGTTGGAATCCGGTAATGCGCGCCACGGCTTGTGCTTCTTGCAGTAATTGCGGCGGCGCGCCGATCCATTGGCGGATATCGTTTTTGCTGTTCAAGTGCCACAGGCCACCCGCGCAAAACAGCAGCAGCAACGCCAGCAGCGCCGGGCTGGGCACGCGCTTGAGCAACGAAGCACGCACCAGCCACAGGCATTCAGCGATGCGCAGCGGCCATTGCGCCGGGCGCAGTTCGACGCCTTTGAGCAGCGCCGGCAACAGGCACACCGCGCACAGGTACGCACCGACCAGGCCGGCGGCAGAGAACACGGCAATCTGGGTCAGTGCCGGGAACGGTGTCCAGGCCAGCGCCAGGTAGCCGATGCAACTGGTGGCCAGGCTCAGGCTCAATCCGGGCAGCGTCAAACGCAACGCCGGCCAACTGCGCCATGGGCTCATGCTCCAGCTTTTCGACAAGTAGTGCAGCGGGTAATCCACCGCCACGCCGATCAGGCTGGAACCTAATACCAAGGTCATTACATGCATATGGCCGAACAGCGCCACACAGGCCACCGCCCCGAACAGCATGCCCACCAGCACCGGTACGAACGCCAGCAGCACCCGCCAGCGTCGGAACGCCAGCAACAGCAACAGCAGGATGCCGAGGGTAGCGCCGCCGCCCACCCAAGTGATTTCCCGCGTGGCCTGCTGCTGCCCATTCGCGGCGTACAGCAAGCCGCTGGCGGCGAGCACGTGTGCACCTTGCCCGCTGGCCTGCTCGCGGCTGGCCTGGAGCAGGTCGGCCACCTGCAGCGGCAGTTTCATGTCGAAGGCGTTGCCAGTGGTGCGCGCGCGCAGTAGCACCCAGCTTTTGCCGTCGGCATCGGCGATCAACGCGCCGCTGCCGATATCCAGTTGCACCGAGCCGTGCTGCGGCTGGCTGTTCTGGATGCGTCCGGTCAGGCCTAGCCAGTCGTCCTGGCTCGGCACCAGGCTGAACCCGGTGAAGGGGTCGAACAGCGCTTGTACGCGCTGCTGGATAAACGCGTCGGGCTGTTCGATCAGTTGTTCGCGGTCCTTGGCCGAGAGCATCGCCAGGCGGCCGCGCAGCAATTGCTCACGCAGTGCCGGCAGGTCGGCTTGCAGGTTCCATTGCACCTTTTCGAACAGCCCGCTGGCCTGCCAGCGCTCGCCCAACTGTTGCGCCACGGCCAGCGCCTGCTGGCGGTCGGTATGGCCTACCAGCACCAGCATCTCGCGGTTCAGTGGTGCTTGCATGCGCTGTTCGGCTTGCAGTTCCAATGGGTCCGGCGTGCTGCCCGGCACCAGTTCCATCAGGTTGGCCGACAAGGGCGCGCCGTGGCGCCACTGCCAGCCGGCCAGGGCCAGCACGGCCACCAGCAGGATCAGGAACAGGCGCGGCAGCAGGCGTTCACTGGGCAAAGTCGTGTTGCTCCGCGTCGCTCAAGGGCTGGGTGGCGGTGCTGTCCTGCATGCGCAGCACGGTGCTGTCGCCCTGCGTTTCCAGCAGTTCGATGTTCTGCACCAGGTCGCCACCGTCGATATTGATCTGGGTAAAGACTTGCTTGAGCAGCAGCGAGCGCGGGACCAGCGTCAACTTCCATTGCTTGTCCTCGCCTTGCAGCTGCAATTCGAAGTCACGCTGCAAGCCACTGCTGTCGCCCTGCAGCACGGCGAGGAAGAGGCGGTTCTGTTCGGCGCCGGCGCTCTTGTTCGGCAGCAGTTGCCAGCCGCTGGCGTCACGCCGGGCAATGCCCTGGGCGCTGATGCGGTAGTCCTGTTGCAGCGGGGTTTTCAGCAGCCACAACAGGCCATGGTCCTTGGCGAGTACGAAGGTGCCTTTGCTGACCAATGGCTGGGGCAGGGCACGCAGGTGTTTCTCCTGGGTGAAGTGGCCGTGGATCACTGAAGGTTTTGCAAGCTGGTCGCTCAATTGCTGCAAGTCGAAGGCATGCGCGCTGAAACTGAGCAGCAACCCGATTAAGGTGGCAGCGGCGGTGCGACTATTCGACTTGCCCGCGAAAAACTTGAGAGCGCCGCGCAGTGTCAGGCGACCCGCGTTACCGTTGACGATTTTCGCCGGCGAGCCGGCTCCCACAGGGGATCTCATTTCAAGGCTCTCTCTACGGCGTCTGTGAATATCTTGGGGGAGGCCAGCTGCATTTCGCGAGTGGCGATTTCCACCGCCACCTGCACGGTGGTGGCACGGGTCAGGCGCTCGCCGCTGACGAGGTCGGTGATCAGGTAGTTGACCTTCAAGCGGTTCTCCCACTCCACCAGGCTGGCGCGCACGTTGATAGTCTGGCCGAACACGGCGCCGCGCACGTAGCGCAGTTGCATGTCGATCACCGGCCAGGCGTAGCCCGATTCGAGCATTGCCGTGTAGTTATGGCCGATCTTGTCGAGCAGCGCGCAGCGCGCCACCTCCAGGTACTTCACATAATGCCCGTGCCATACGACGTTCATGGTGTCGACGTCGAAAAACGGCACGAGGATTTCAGTGTCGCTGTGGAATACGCCCTGGCTACGCATGCAGCCTCCAGTGTTGCTCGGCGATGCGTTGCAGGCACAGGCGCAGCTCGCCCTCCAGGGCGCGGTCTTCGATGACCGGCGGGAAGTCCTTGGCCAATTCTTCGTGCATCGCTGCCAGGGCCGGCGGCAAGGGGCGCGCGTCCTCGGCCTGGGCCCGCAGCCACACACCCTGGTTGGCGGCGAGCAAGGTCGCGGCGGCGACTTGCTCGGTCAGCTCCAATACGCGGATCGCATCACGAGCGGCGATGGTGCCCATGCTGACCTTGTCCTGGTTATGGCACTCGGTGGAGCGCGAGAACACGCTGGCCGGCATGGTGTTTTTCAAGGCTTCGGCGGTCCAGGCGCTGGTGCCGATCTGCACTGCCTTGAAGCCGTGGTTGATCATCGCGCGCTCGGCCGGGGCGCCGGACAGGTTGCTCGGCAGGCCGTGGTTGTAACGCACGTCCACCAGCAGTGCGAGTTGGCGGTCAAGCAGGTCGGCGACGTTGGCGACCAGGGTCTTGAGGCTGTCCATGGCGAAGGCGATATGCCCGCCGTAGAAGTGCCCACCATGGAGTACGCGCTCTTCCTCGGCGTCGATGATCGGGTTGTCGTTGGCGCTGTTCAATTCGATCTCGATGAACGAGCGCAGCCAGTTCAGGCTGTCAGCCAGCACGCCGAGGACGTGGGGCGCACAACGCAGCGAATAGCGGTCCTGCAGGCGATGCAGGGGCGCGGTCGGAGCGTCGATCGCCAGGTCCTTGCGCAGCCAGGCAGCCACCTGCATCTGCCCGGGGTGCGGTTTGGCGGCGAACAGGCGCTCGTCGAAGTGTTCCGGGTTGCCTTGCAGCGCCACCACGTTCATCGCCGTGATGCGCGTGGCCAGTTGCAACAGGTAGTCGGCGCGGGCGAAGGCCAGGCACGCCAGGCCGGTCATCACGGCAGTGCCGTTCATCAGCGCCAGGGCTTCCTTGGGGCGCAGCACCAGGGGCTCCCAGTTCAGTTCACGGTGCACGTCGGCCGCTGTGCGGCGTTCGCCACGGAACATCACCTCCCGTTCGCCGGACAGGGTTGCCGCCACGTAGGAGAGTGGCGTCAGGTCACCGCTGGCGCCTACCGAGCCTTCCTCCGGGATCAGCGGCAGTACGTCGTGTTCGAGGAACGCCTGCAAGCGCTCCAGCAACTCCACGCGCACCCCTGACACGCCGTGGCACAGCGACTGCAAACGCGCCGCCAGCACCGCGCGGGTGGCCTGGGCATCGAGTAACTTGCCCAGGCCGCAACCATGGAAGGTGTACAGATGGCGCGGCAGGGCCTCGACGTGCTGCAGCGGCACCGCTACTACGCAGGAGTCGCCGTAGCCGGTGGTCACGCCGTAGATCACGCCTTCCTTGTCCAGCAGCGAGTCGAGGAACTGGGCGCCCTTGGCAATACGCTGGCGATAGGCGGCGTCGCCCTGCAATTGGGTCGGCGCCTGGCGGTTGGCCAGGGCCAGTACGTCTTCGATGCGCAAGGCGCGTTCGCCAAAGGTTACCGGCTCAAGATGCGTCGTCATCGGTCTTCCAGAAAGGGTAAAAGTTGAACCATTGTTGGGGCGCTTCCAGGCAGAACTGGCCCAGGCGTGCGGCATAGCGCGCGGTCCACTGGGCTATGACCTGCTCGCGGGTGTTGCGTTTCCATTCGATCAGCGGCGTGAACGGTTCGATAGTCAGGCGATAGCGGCTTTCGTGCTTGAGGCACATCAGCAGGTTCACCGGGCATTTGAGCAAGCCGGCCAGCAACCAGGGGCCCTGGGGGAAGGCGGCGTCATGGCCGAGGAAATCCACGCGCACCGTACGCCCGCCATGCAGCGGCACGCGGTCGCCGGCGATGGCCAGCCACTCGCCGTCGTCAAGGCGCTGGCTGAGCAGCAGCATGGTGGCCGGGTCCAGCTCGCTGACCTGGATCAGGCGCAAGTGGGTGGCGCCGGCTTCGCCCAGCAGACGGTTGAATTGTTCGGCGTGCTTGGTGTGCACCAGCACGTTCATGGTGACCTGTTCACCGATCTCGGCGAGGGCACGGCACACTTCGAGGTTGCCCAGGTGCGCGCCCACCAGCATCTGCCCGCGTTCGCCACGCAGTTGCCCGCGCAATTGCGCCGGGTCGTTGATCTCGATCTGTTCCAGGCGCAGCTTGCCGTTCCACACGTCGAGTTTGTCCAGCAGTGACTCGGCAAACGCCATGAACTGGCCGAAGACTTTCCAGTGAGTGGGGCGCAGCTCATCGCGCCCGCTCCAGTCGGCCAGGCGCTGCTGGTAGTGCCAGGCACTCTGGCGTGCGGTGCGGCCGAACAGGAAAAAGTACAGCACGATGCCATACAGCACCGGGCTCAACACGCGGCGCCCGAGGACCTTGGCGGCGAAGGCGGTGAGTTTCATCAGCCAGTAGCTGCCGCGTTCCTCGCGATCGGCCCAGTGCTTGGTGCTGTCATTCATGCTTGCCACCGTCGCCACAGGATCATCGGCGCGCGGACCAGCATGCCGAAGAACAACCGGGTGTGCATGGCCGAGATGCGCACGTTGTCGCGGAACAAGCGAAAGTGTGACAAGCCGTCTGCCGGGTAATGCACCTGGGTCGGCAGCCAGCGCATCGGCTGGTTGCGCCAGGCCAGGCGCACCAGTATGTCGGAGTCGAAATCCATGCGCGTGCCGATGTAGGCCGAGTCCATCAGCGCCAGCACCGGTGCCAGCGGGTATACGCGAAAGCCACACATCGAGTCGCGGATTTGCAGCGACAGGGTGTTGATCCACACCCACACGTGGGTCAGGTAGCGCGCGTACAAACGGCCTTTGGGCACGCTGTCATCGTATTCGGGGTAGCCACAGATGATGGCGTCGGGGTGCCTGCGCGAGGTGTCGATAAAGGTCTCGACTTCGCGCAAGTCATGCTGGCCGTCGGCGTCGACTTGCAGGGCATGGCTGAAGCCCTGGCGTGCGGCCTCTCGGAACCCGGCCATCACCGCACCGCCCTTGCCCTGGTTGTTCGGCAAGGTCAGCAGGGTGACGTTGTCCAGGGTCGCCAATTGCGCGAGTACGGCGGCGCAGGCCGGGCTGCTGCCGTCGTCGACCAGCAGGCAAGGCAGGCCACTGCCCAGCAGGCTGCGGACCACGGCCGGGACGGCGGCTTCGTGGTTGTAGACCGGAATCAGGGCGCAGGGGTTATGCATGTTGGGCCACCAACTGAATCCGGCCGCTGGAGCAGGCCGCGACACCATTGCGATAGGCGAAATACAACTTGCCGCGTTGCGCATCAAAGCGCAGGTGCAGTTCGATTGCATCGCCAGGACGCACCAGTTGCTGGAACTTGAGCACTTCCATGCCGGCAAAGGTCGGCGGCAGGTCGAGCCATTGCTGGCCCAGGTTGAACGCCCATTCCACCTGCACCACCCCCGGCAGCACCGGCGTGACCGGGAAGTGCCCGCTGAAATACGCCAGGTCCGGCGGCACGCTCAGTTGCAAGGTCCATTCGCCGTCGGCTTCGACGTGCTCCAGCACTTCCGGCGCCTTCGGCCGGGCTGCCAGCAACAGCGCCTCGACGTCGGCCTGGGGCAGTTTGCCTTGGCTGTTCAGGGGCAACTGTCTCAGCAAGCGCCAGCGCCGGGGCAATGCCAAGGCTTCGCAATGTTGGCTCAAGTGGTGGCGCAGGGTCTGGGTGAGCGTGCGTCGGCCCTGATTGCGCAGGGCATGCAGGCCCTCGTCGCTCAGCACCACCAGCGCGCCAAGAGAGGCGCGGTTTTCCTGCACCACGCCCAGGCGGGTTTCCGCGACCCACGGGTGCGCCATCAGCGCGTGTTCCAGCATGGGCAGGGAGATGCGTTTTTCTTCCAGCTTGACGATGCGATCCAGGCGGCCCAACAGCTCGAAACGGCCATCGGCATGAATGCGTGCCGCGTCGGCGGTTTGTTCGACATGCCCCTCAGGCAGGTAAGGCGAGGCGATGCGCAGGGCGCCTTCGGCATCCTGGCTCAGTTGCACATCGGCAAACGGCTGCCAGGGTTGTGCGCCTTGGCGCCAGGCAATGCCGCCGGTTTCCGAGCTGCCGAGGATCTCTGTCGGCCATTGCTGCAAACGGTCGTATAGGCTGGCGGCGGCTTCTACGGGCAGTGCGCCGCCGGATGAAAACACCCGCGACACCTGGCTCAGCGCGGGCCAGTCGAGGTTGTCACCCATGCGCTTGAGCAACGCCGGACTGGCGACCCAGGCGAAGTGCGGGTGTTCGCGGCTGGCGCGCTGCAAGTCTTCGGGGAAGGCCAGCTGTTGGCGAACAAAGGTACGGCCGGCGCACAGCGGCCAAAGCACCCGGAACAGCAGGCCGTAGATATGCTGGGTGGCGACGCTGCCAATGATGCAGGCGTCCTTGAGGTCCGGCCCCCACAGGGTTTCCAGGGCCTCGACCTCGTTGGCCAGTTGGCGCAGGGTCTTGTCGATGCGCTTGG
Source organism: Pseudomonas lurida (assembly GCF_002563895.1). Classification (NCBI taxonomy): domain Bacteria; kingdom Pseudomonadati; phylum Pseudomonadota; class Gammaproteobacteria; order Pseudomonadales; family Pseudomonadaceae; genus Pseudomonas; species Pseudomonas lurida. The sequence continues at coordinate 514,898 of NZ_PDJB01000001.1, forward strand.
GTTCGCCGCTGGAGCCGGAAGTGCACAGGCTCAGTTGGCAGGTGTCCAGATCAAGCGCGGCAGCGCTCAGCGGCGCCTGGTACAGCGCATCCAGGTCCGCCGCTTCGGTCAGCCAGGCATCGACGGCTTCATTCCAGCGTTGGCGGGTCTGAGGTTGCAAATCGGCGGGCAGCAGCACGCTGACCCCGGCCCGCCAGGCGCCCAGTAGCGCGATTGCCAGCAGGCCTGCATCTTCCAGGTACACGGCCAGGCGCCGGATACCGCGGGCCTGCAAGCCTGCCGCCAGGCTCAGGGACTGCTCGCGCAACTGCGCGTGATTCATGGCAGGTTCGGTGGTGACCCAACGCTGTTCCAGCGGCTCGAGCAGCAAGTGCTCAAGTTTCAACCCATTCATACGCGGCCTCGAACCCTTTGTCGTACCAGCCATTCCACGGCAAACAACAGCCCCATCAGCCCATAGGCGATCAGGCCGTTGTACAACGTCCACCAGCCCAGCGGCGCCCACAGGGTGAGGGCGGCGGCAAGCAGGCCATTACACAGAAAAAACACGCTCCATACCACGGTCACCCGGCGGGTATACACGATGACATGAGGCGGCAACACGGGCTCAGTCATGCGTGCCAGGCGCTCGACCACCGGCGGGCCGTACTTGAGGCTCAAGCCGAACAGCGCCAACATGAACGCACTGACCAGGCTCGGGTACCAGCGCAACAGGCGGGGTTCATCGAACCAGGCCAGCAGCAGGCAAAACACGATCACCGCCAGCGCCATCCAGCGACTGCCGGGGCGTCGCACACCGGTCAGTGCACGCAGCAGCCACAGGCCGCCCAGCAGCAGGCCGAATTGCCAAGGCGCAAAGTGCTCGGTGCCGTAATACACCGCAAAGGGGTACAGCAGCCCCGCCAACAGCAGGCCGAGGCCGATCAGCCGGCTCATGCGGCGGGCTGGACCAGACGGTACACCGCCTCAACCACGTCGCTCACCGTGCGCACCGCCTTGAATTCCTCGGCGGCGATCTTCTTGCCGGTCTGGCGCTTGATATGGTCGATCAAGTCGACCGCATCGATGCTGTCGATTTCCAGGTCCTGGTACAGATTGGCGTCAAGGGTGACGCGTTCCGGCGGCAGTTCGAACAGTTCTACCAAGGCGTCGCGCAGGGTGTTGAAAATTTCGTCACGAGTTTGCATGGTCCGGTCTCAAGCTGCCTGTCTAGCCGTGACGAACGCCGCAAGGCTGGCCACGTTGGTGAAGTGATTGCGGGTATCCTTGGCGTCGGCATCGATCTTGATGCCGTACTTTTTCTGGATCGCCAGGCCCAGTTCCAGGGCGTCTACCGAATCCAGGCCGAGGCCTTCGCCGAACAGGGTTTGCTCGCTGCCGATGTCGTCTACGCCGATGTCTTCCAGGCCCAGGGCCTCGATGATCAGCGTCTTAATGTCGTGCTCAAGGCGGTGTTGGTCGCTCATCTTCGGCGAGCTCCTTAATGAAATAGTGATGCAGGTAATCGTTGAGCTTGCGTGAGGCCTGGGGCGCGGGGCCCAGTGTTGCGAACGCCTGTGGTTCTATATCGGCACCCACGCGCAAACTGAAGTGCACGCGGCGTTTAGGGATGCGATACCAGGGTTCGACCTTGGTGAGGGTCGTGGGGCTGACCTTGATCACCACGGGGGTGATGATTGTCGCACCGCGCAGTGCAATCGCGGCACCGCCGCGATGAAAGGCAGGCGCTGCGCCGGGTGGGGTGCGGGTGCCTTCCGGAAAGATGATCAGTGTCTGGCCACCGCGCAGGGCATCGGCGGCGGCATCGAGCATTTCGGCGCTGCCGTCGTTGCTGATGTAACCGGCGTCGCGCACGGGGCCTCGCGTGAAGGGGTTTTGCCACAGGCTCTGCTTGACCACGCAGTTGGCCTGGCGCACCAGGCCAATCAGGAACACCACGTCGATCAGCGACGGGTGGTTGGCGATAATCATCTGTCCCGGCCGCCCGAGCTTTTCTGCACCTTCGACGCTGAAGGTCAGCACGCCGGCGCGCTGCATCAGGCGAATAAAGAACCAGAACAGCCAACTGATCGTGTGGCGAGCGCGGCGTCGGTGGTTGGCTGCGTCGCCTGGCAGGCAGCTGAGCAACGGAAACACCAGCAGGCGCAGGCACAGCCCGCCGAACCCGAACAGCGCAAAGCTGGCAGCGGTGGCGAACAGGCGCCAGTAATAGGCGTCCCGTGGTTTGTCGTTCACGGCTTGCGTTGCCAGTTCCATACTCGGTTCTTCCAGGCATGTTGGCAGGCGACCTTCTCGGTGAGCAGGGTGCGCAGCAGGTTCAGGGCGTGGGGCCACTGGGTTTGAGTGGGTTGGACAGTGCCGCGGTCCAGTTCCAGCTGCCACTCGTCGCCCGGTGTCAGCAACAGGCCGAGGGCATAGGGAAAGGGCACGTCGACGATCCAGCTGGCATAAGCCTCGGGCGGCTGCTCTTCAGTGATCACCAGCAACACCGCCGGTGCGCCTTCGTTGAGCAGCGCGGCGGCTTCGAGCATGCCGTGTTCCAGGCCATCGCCGACGGCAGCGAGGGCGGTCATTTCGCTGGTTTCATTGCGCAGGATCGACCACAGGCCAATCACCGCGTTGTGCACCGACAGGCTGAACTGGGTGGGCGACAGCGGCTGGTCGTTGGCCAGGTCGCTGAGGATGTCGAGGGTGCGCGGGGTCTCGCCATGCCGGGAAATGAACACCAGCGGCAGGTCCTGCAGGCCCTCGGCCAATGGCCAGCCGACGCTGAAGGCCATGCGCGCCAGGCGGCTCAGGCGGCGACGCTGCATGGCTGGCAGGAATGACACATCCGGGGCGGCATCACTTGCGGGCAGCAACACCGGGGCCTGGCACCAGGCGCGCCAGTCGTCCACGCTCTCGAGCCCTGGGGCCCAGGCGCGCCATTGGGCGATGTTGAAAGTGATCACTGAGAAGGTATCCCGCCCCTGCGGGCTTCCATGTGCGGTTTTTGGCCCCGAATACCGGGACAGGGAGCAATAGCCGAATGGCGCGCATTATCCCGGTGCCGTGGGGTTCTAGCAAACATTGGTAAAGAATTGTGCATCGCCAATTACAAAATAGTTGGAAGAATTTACAGATTGTCCTTTACCACGGACGTGATGCATTGTCGGACCGTTCTTTTTAATCTGTCGCTTGCGTATGACAGACAGGTCGCCGATGGCCTTTGATGCAGGAGTGCATGGATGAACGAGGTAGCTAACAGGCGCTTTTGCCCTCTACACTCGGACATTCATTGATACACGGAGGTTTTTCCATGCGGCGCGTGGTGTTCAATCAGAAAGGCGGCGTGGGCAAGTCCAGCATCGCCTGCAACCTGGCGGCAGTCAGTGCCAGCGAAGGCTATCGAACCCTGTTGGTGGACCTCGATGCACAAGCCAACTCGACCCAGTACCTCACCGGGCTGACCGGTGACGATATACCGATGGGCATTGCCGAATTTTTCAAGCAGACCCTGTCTTCCGGACCGTTCTCGAAGAAAAACCGGGTGGATATCTACGAGACGCCCTTCGACAACCTGCACGTGATCACGGCCACCGCCGAATTGGCGGACTTGCAGCCCAAGCTCGAGGCCAAGCACAAGATCAACAAGCTGCGAAAGCTGCTGGATGAATTGAGTGAAGATTACGATCGGATTTACCTGGATACGCCGCCGGCCTTGAATTTCTACGCGGTTTCGGCGCTGATTGCTGCAGATCGCGTACTAATTCCTTTCGATTGCGACAGTTTCTCGCGCCAGGCCCTCTATGGCCTGCTGGCCGAGATCGAGGAACTGAAGGAAGACCACAACGAAGGCCTTGAAGTGGAAGGCATCGTGGTCAACCAGTTCCAGGCGCGGGCGAGTCTGCCACAGCAGATGCTGGAAGAGTTGATTGCCGAGGGCCTGCCAGTGTTGCCGGTGTACCTGGCCAGCTCGGTGCGTATGCGCGAGTCGCACCAGGAGAACAAGCCCCTGATCCACCTGGACCCACGGCATAAACTGACGCAGCAGTTTGTGGAGCTGCATAACCTGCTGGAAAACGCGTGACCTGAAACGCAAAAAAAACCTGTGGGAGCGGGCTTGCTCGCGAAGGCGGTATGTCAGTCAGAACATCTGTTACTGATACACCGCCTTCGCGGGCAAGCCCGCTCCCACATTTTTGATTGCGTTTCGGCAGATGGATGTGTCCCACAGAGTCTGTAGGACGGGTCTGGCCTTGCGGCCATACAGCACGTACGCAGCGCCGGTTGTATCTCCACGGCCATCCACCCATTGAGTGGGCTGGCCGTATTTACACGCCCTGGCTACGCAACCAGCTCATTAACTGCGGCAAGGGAAACGCCCCGCTTTGGCGCGCCACTTCACGGCCGTTCTTGAACAGAATCAAACTGGGAATCGAACGAATCCCCAGCTGTGCCGACAGCTGCTGGTTGGCCTCGCTGTCCAGTTTGGCCAATCGGCACTTGCCCTCCAACTGTCCAGCGGCCTGCTCAAACACCGGCGCAAATGATTTACACGGTCCACACCAGTCGGCCCATACATCCACCAGCAACGGCAGGTCGCCTTTGATCTGGCTGGCGTAGTCGCCTTGTTTCAACTCAAAAGGCCTGTTCAGTAAGACGGGTTGTTTGCAACGCCCACACTTCGGCGCATCACCCAGGCGTTCACCGGGGATGCGGTTGAGGCCGTTGCAGTGGGGGCAGGGGATTACAAGAGGTTCGGACATGGTGAGGCTCCAACGACAGCAGTCAGTGGAGCTCAATGTGGAGTCGGGCGCAGGTGTTATCAAGTTCTAAGCGACGTTGCATATGCTCACAGATTTTTGCGCGTCGATTGCGCGTGCCTATCTAGGCTGTGAAAGCGTGTTCGACAAGGCACCACCGGTCCGATCGGCTCTATAGCAAATTGCGATAGTCAGCGTTCGAGTTTAACCTTCATAGCAAGATGCGATAGGGATGTTGCATGCGAGTGATCAGTGCGAAGCAAATACGAAATGCCAAGGAAAAATGGCCTCACTCAGCGAGTGCTCTGGATGAGTGGCATCGTAAGGTCAAAGTCATCAGCCCTGAAGATTTTGCGACGTTGAGAGCAGTTTTCCCTGCTGTGGATAAAGTTGGGGCACTGCATGTGTTCAATATTGGAGGTAACAAGCTCCGCCTTGTTGCCATCGTGCGCTATCGAATGCAGCGCCTCTATATCCGGCATATTTTGGACCATCGTGAATACGACAAGGGTAAATGGAAGGAGTAATGGGAAAAATGAGTGTATTGATCGAGCAAGTCGCCGAGCATTGGCAGTTCGTGTCCCCCTTGTTGCGTAAGCCGAAAACCGAGGCTGATTACGATCTGTTGGTAGAGGCGCTCGACGAATTGCTGGATATCGTGGGGGAAGATGAAACCCATCCGCTGATGGGGCTGGTCGATATCATCGGTGACTGGGTTGAGGCCTACGACTTAGAGCATTGGCCAATACCTGAGGCGAGCGGAGTTGATGTACTGCGGTCAATGATGCAGGAGCATGGTTTGACGCAAAGTGATCTGCCTGGCGTAGGCGCTCAATCGGTTGTCTCAGAAATCCTGAGTGGAAAACGCCAGCTGAACGTTCGGCAGATTCGTTGGCTGGCAGAGTTCTTCAAGGTGCCAGTGGACATGTTCATCTGATCATGACCAAGACGGTGGGCGATCTTCTGGATACGGGCCCTTAAGACGAACAACTAATTTCCAAATGCTTCCCCCAATCCGGCGGCCGCTGTGCGTATCGCTCCATCCCCGCTTGTTCCTCAAACGGCTTGGAAAGCACCTCGTGCAACTGCCGCACCTCGCTGTAATCGCCGGATTCGGCGGCAGCGATAGCGTTCTGTGCCAGGTAGTTGCGCAGGATATACAGCGGGTTCACCGCGTGCATCCGCGCACGACGCTGTTCCTCGCTGTAGTCACCATCCCGTGCAACACGCGCCTTGTACTGCTCGGCCCAGGCATCGAACCCGGCCAGGTCGACGAAGTCATCCCGCAGCCGCGTCACGGCCAGCGCAGCCGGCTCATCCCCCAGGCGACGGAAGAACAGGGTGTAATCCACGCCGCTGTTCTGCATCAGCTTCAGTAGGCGCTCCACCAGTGCCTGGTCATCGTCCTCGGCGGTGGTCAGCCCCAAACGGCGGCGCATCAGGTCCAGGTAGTTGGCCTGGTACAGCGGCAGGTAGAGGCCGAGCGCTTCCTTCAAGGCGTCGACGCTGATGAACGGCGTCAACGCCTGCGCCAGGGCGCTGAGGTTCCACTGGCCGATCGGCACCTGATTGCTGAAGGAGTAACGCCCTTCATGGTCGGAATGGTTGCAGATGAAGTGCGCGTCAAAGTCATCCAGGAACGCGAACGGTCCGAAGTCGAAGGTGATGCCGAGGATCGACATATTGTCCGTGTTCATCACGCCGTGGCAAAAGCCATAGGCCTGCCACTTGGCGATCAGTTCTGCATTGCGCTCGACGATTTCGCGAAACATGGCCAGGTAGGGTTCAGGCTGTTCGCGGCACTCGGGGTAGTGAAGGTTGAGCACGTGTTCGGCCAGTTTAGCCTGTTGCTCGGGTTTCTTGGTGTAGTAGAAGTATTCGAAATGACCGAAGCGGATATGGCTCGGCGCCATGCGCAGCACCATCGCCCCGCGCTCCTGCTTCTCGCGCCAAACGGGCGTGTCGGAACCAATGACGCACAGCGCGCGACTGCTGGGGATGCCCAGCGCGTGCAACGCTTCGGAGGCCAGAAACTCACGGATCGACGAACGCAACACGGCGCGCCCGTCGCCCATGCGTGAATAAGGTGTCATCCCGGCGCCCTTGAGGTGCAGGTCCCAGTGCTCGCCGGCCTCGTTGTACACCTCACCCAGCAACAACCCACGGCCATCGCCCAGTTGCGGGGTGTAGCCGCCGAACTGATGCCCGGAATAGACCATTGCCCGCGGTTCCGCTTCGGCCCACAGCTTGTGACCGCCGAACAGTTCGGCGAACACCGGCGTTTCGGCAACGGCGGGGTCGAGGTCGAGCAGGGCCATGGCGGCCTCGCTCGCCACCACGAGGCGCGGTGCGTCGAGGGGCTCAGGCAATACGTGGGTTGAGAATGCGTCGCCCAGGCGTGCGAAGCGGTTGTCGAAGGTCAGTTCGTCGAGGGCTTTCACCGGCCATCTCCAGCAGAATGTCCGAGCATTCTGCTGGGGATAGCGTCGTTAGTCGAGTTTGCTCGGCGGTGGTTCCTGCACGCCACCGTCGTTGGCGGGCTTGGCCGGAGTATCGACCTCCACCAATTTGTATTCCTGGCCATGAAGGTTCTTGAGGTAGACCTCCATCTGGCGGAACGAGATGTTGATGTGCTCTTTCTTGAACTCGCGATTGATAAAGCGGTTCACCTCGTCGATTACCGGGTTGCGGTCGCCCAGGTCGCGCACGTGCATGCGCAATTCGTGGTCGAGGGTGCTTTCGCCGAAGTTGAGGAAGTACACATGCGGCTCCGGCTCCTTGAGTACGCGCGGGTTGTCGCGGGCGGCCTTGAGCAGCAATTCCTTCACGCGGTCCAGGTCGGAGCCGTAGTCCACGCCGAGTTTCAGCGTGACCCGGGTAATGGTGTCGGTCAGCGACCAGTTGATCAGTTGCCCGGTGATGAAGGTCTTGTTCGGGACAATGATGTCCTTGCGATCAAAATCGGTGATCGTGGTGGCGCGGATGCGGATCTTGCTCACCGTGCCCGACAGGTTGCCGATGGTGATGGTGTCGCCGATGCGCACCGGGCGTTCGAACAGGATCATGATCCCGGAGATGAAGTTGGCGAAAATCTCCTGCATGCCGAAGCCCAGGCCCACCGACAGCGCGGCCACCAGCCATTGCAATTTGTCCCAGCTCACGCCCAGCGTGGACAGGGTCGACACGAAGCCCACGCCAGCGATGATGTAGGACAGCAACGTGGTGGTGGCATAGGCACTGCCTTGTGCCAGGTCCAGCTTGGACAGCACCAGCACCTCCAGTAGGCCCGGCAGGTTGCGCGCCAGCGCGAAGGTAATGCCGATGATGATCAGCGCACCGAGCAAGTCGCCGATGCTGATGGGCACCATGCTGATATTGGCGCCGGTGCCGCTGGTGTATTCGTACAAGGTGACGTTGTCGAGGTAGGAAAATACCGAGATCAGGTCCGACCACACCCAGTACAGCGCCGCGATAAAGCCGCCGAGCAGGGCCAGGCGAATCAGGCGCATGGACTGTTCGTTGACTTGCTCGATGTCCAGGGTCGGCTCTTCGATCACCGCTTCGCCGTCGCCGGCTTCCTTGGCGGCCTGGCGTTTGGCCAGGGCACGCGCATAGGCCAGGCGGCGGGCGGCAACGCCCAGGCCGCGGACGAAGGTGGCTTCGATCACCAGCCAGAACATCAACAGGTACAGGGTGTTGATCAGTCGGTCGCTGAGCTTGAGCGCGGTGTAGTAGTAGCCGAAGCACACGGCGATAAACAACGCGATGGGCAGCGCGGTGAACATCAGGCCCACGGCTTTGCGGAACAGCGAGGCCTTTTCATGGGTTGGGCTGTGCAGCAGCAGGCGACCCAGCAGCCAGGCCATCAGTGCGTAGCAGGTCAGTACCACGCCGATGCCCAGCACGTCGTCGGCGAGTGCCGCCGGTTGGTGCTCGGCAATCGCCACCACGGCCACCAGGGCCAGCACCACCAGCCCGAGCTTGCGTACCCAGCCCTGCAGGAATTCGACCTGGGGTTTCTCCCAGCGAAAGTGCAGTTCGGCCACGCCGCCCGGCGCCAGGATGCGGTAGGCGGTGTAGAACACCAGCCACGCCTGGGCGATCTGCAGCAGCGCAGCGCCCAGGTTGGCGTTTTGCCCACGGGCGTCGATTTGCAGCGCGTAGCCGCACAGCGCCAGGCCCAGGGACACCGGCATTGCCAGCAGGATATTGATCAGGATGGCCTGGGGCGTGTGCCACTGGCTGTCGCGCTTGAAGTGGCCGATGTCCAGGTGGACCTTATTCAGGCGCTGGTACAGGCTTTTGCGTCGCCACAGCAGCGCACCGATCAACAGCAGCAGGGGCAGGAACAGCAGCGGGCGCTGGGTCAGGCCGTCATACAGTTCGCTGACGCTGGAGGCCCAGGGCAGGGTGGCGACTTGCTTGCTCAGGTGCGCCGGCACCGTCTCCAGCCATTCGGTATCCAGCGGTTTGTTGCTGGGGATCCAGAACATCTGCTCATCCAGCGTCGCCCGCAGGGTCGTGGCAGTGCTGAGCAGTTGTTTCTGGTTCAGTTGCAGGGTGATGGATTCGTTGAGCAGCGCGCTCAGCTCGCGGCTCAAGCGTTCCAGCAGATCGCTGCGGGTAATCGCCAGTTCCAGCAGGGTGCGGCGCAATTGCGGGGTGACATCTTCCGGCGACTGGTTTGCCAGCAAGTTATCCACATAGGTGCTCGGCGAGCTGATCAGTTCGCGCTGCTGGTTGACCTCGAACTGGTACAGGCGAATGTTGGCGATATCGTCCGCCAGGTCGCGGTCCACAGTCAGGCGCGGCAGGGCCTGCTTCTGTTTGTAGAGAATCTTGGACAGCAGCAGGCTGCCTTTGAGCACGTTGATCTGCTCGTCCAGGGCTGAATCGCTCTGGGTCACGGTGTCGAGCTGCTGCTTGGTCTGCAGGTTTTTCTGGGTCAGGTCGTTGAGGCGGTCGGTGCTTTTGAGCAGGTAGTCGGACAGCTTCAGGTTCGCTGCGCTCTCGGTGGCCAGCAAGCTGCTGCCGCCGGCCTTTTGCGCTTCGATGGACTGTTGGGTCACCGTCTGTTGGGACTGGGCCAGGCGCTTCTGATTGATCAGGGTCTGCAGGTCCTGGATCTCTTGTTCCAGGCGTGCAGTTTTCTCCATCACCAGGTCGTGCTGGCTGTTGCCCAGGTCTTGCAGTTGACTGTTGCCGGCCAGTTCCTGGCGACGCAAGGGGATCAGTGCGTTCAGCGCCGCGAGTTCGGCATTGAGCTGGTTACGCTGGTCGCCGCTGAGGGTTTTACCGTTGTCCTTGCCGGCCTTGAGGATCGAATTGATCTGCAGGATGCGCGTCTGGCTGCTGCTGATTTCGGTCTGGGCGCGCTCGGGGCGGGTCTGGGCGGCGATGGAGAGGCTGTTGGCGTCGGCCAGTTCTTTTTGCAGGTCGCCTTGCTGGGTGGTGCGTTGCACCAGCAATTGCTCGAGCTGCGGCACCGGCAGGGTGGCGTAGCGCTGGGCGACCGGGATGACTTTGGTCGCCTTGAGCCGCGTCAGCTCGCGCTGGTTGTCGCCGGTCTGGCGCGGGGCGTCCTCCAGCTGGCGCTTGAGGTCGACCAGGCGCTGCTCGTACTCCTGCTTGTTGCCCAGGTACGTCAGGGTCTGTTGCAGGATCGTCTGCAGCGCCTTCATGTCGGCGTCAGGCAGCTTGCGATCGGGCAGCTTGTCCAGGGTTTGCTGGATGGCATCGGCGCTGGGCGGGTCGGCCGCGTGAACGGTGCCGACACAAAGGGTCAGGCCCAGCAGGGCAGTGGCGAGAAAAGTGCGCAGGGTTGGCATAGAGACCGGTCGAGCAAAGTGAAAAATCGGGGCAACGTCGCCCCGCAGTTTAGAGGAAGAGTCCGGGGCCCGGGCGACTTCCTTCGGGGAATCTGACGCCCACTTTGCCGATCTTGTTCCCGTCCATGACCGCGACGGTCCAGATGGTGTTGTTCCACTCCACCTGGTCGCCGACGATGGGGGCGCCGCCGACTTTCTGGGTGATGAAACTGCTCAGCGGCATGTCCGGGTCGATGCCCTCCAGTTTCAGGCCGTACAGGGCGGAGACCGCGCCCAGCTGGGCATCGCCTTCCAGTACGAAGTCGCCGAAGAAACGCAGGTCGAGGCCACGTTGCGGCGCCTGGCTGAACAGTTTGCCCAGGGCTGGGAGGTTGTGTTCGTGGCCGATCACGCAGAGCAGGTCGCCGACTTCCAGCACGGTACTACCCGACGGATGGAGCAGTTGCTGGCCACGGAACAGTGCCGCAATCCGCGTGCCTTCGGGCATTTTCAACTCGCGCAGGGCGGCGCCGATGCACCACTTTTCCGCTCCCAGGCGGTAGACGAACAGCTCCCACTCGCTGGTGACATGGACTTCCAGGGCTGCCCGGGAAATCGGCGCCGGGTCCGGGGGTACGGTGACCTTCAGCAGCTTGGCCACCCACGGCAGGCTCGTGCCCTGCACCAGCAGCGACACCAGCACGATAAAGAACGCCAGGTTGAAATACAGCTGCGCATGGGGCAGCCCGGCCATCAGCGGGAACACCGCCAGAATGATCGGCACCGCGCCCCGCAGGCCGACCCAGGCGATAAAGGCTTTTTCGCGGCCGTGGAATGCCTTGAAGGGCAGCAGGCCGACCATTACCGACAATGGCCGTGCAAACAGGATCATCCACAGCGCCAGGCCCAGGGCTGGCAGCGCGATGGGCAGCAAGTCATGGGGCGTGACCAGCAGGCCCAGCACCAGGAACATGCCGATCTGCGCCAGCCAAGCCATGCCGTCGAGCATATGCAAAATGCCATGACGGCTGCGCACCGGGCGGTTGCCGATCACCAGGCCACACAGGTACACGGCGAGGAAGCCGCTGCCGTGCAGGGCGTTGGTCAGGGCGAACACGAACAGGCCGCCGGCGATCACCAGGATCGGGTACAGGCCGGTGGCCAGGTTGATGCGGTTGACCATCTGCAGCATCAGCCAGCCGCCACCCAGGCCGACCATGCCGCCGATGCCGAACTCGCGCACCAGGTGGGTCAGCAGGCTCCAGTGCAGGCCGGTCTGGCCGCTGGCAAGCATGTCGATCAACGTGACAGTGAGGAACACCGCCATGGGATCGTTACTGCCGGATTCGATTTCCAGGCTGGCGGTGACCCGTTCGTTCAGGCCCTTGCCGCCGAGCAGCGAGAACACTGCCGCGGCGTCGGTTGAGCCGACAATTGCGCCGATCAATAAGCCTTGGATGATGTTGAGGTCAAACAGCCAGGCCGCCGCCATGCCGGTGAGGCCGGTGGTAATCAACACCCCCACCGTGGCCAGCGACAACGCCGGCCAGAGTGCTACGCGAAAACTTGCCACTCGGGTGCGCAACCCGCCGTCGAGCAGGATCACGGCCAGGGCGAGGTTGCCCACCAGGTAGGCGGTTGGGTAGTTGTCGAAGATAATGCCGCCGCCATCGACGCCGGCGACCATGCCCACGGCCAGGATGATCACCAGGATCGGGATGCCCAGTCGGGACGAAAGGGAACTCACCAGAATGCTCGCACTCACCAGCAACGCGCCGATCAAGAACAGGCTGTTGATGGTCGTCGCATTCAAAGGCAGTACTCCATGAGCAAACAAGACGGGGCGCAAACTGACCATGCAGTCTGCGTGCCAGCGATTCTAACCTGTTGAATTGCGGTGCTGTCAAAAAGCTTTTAAGGCGTGCACTCATCCAATGTGGGCGCTGGCTCGCCTGCAATGCAGGCACCGCGGTGGGTCAGGCTCACCGAGGGTGCGCCATCGCAGGCAAGCCAGTGCCCAGAGGAATCGCCTATAGCCGGAAGCGCCCGACCATGCCATTCAAATCCACCGCCAGGCGCGACAGTTCGCTGCTCGCCGCGCTGGTCTGACTGGCACCGGTCGCCGATTGCACCGACAGGTCACGGATATTCACCAGGTTGCGGTCAACTTCCCGTGCCACCTGGGCCTGCTCTTCCGCCGCGCTGGCAATCACCAGGTTGCGCTCGTTGATTTCGACGATCGCGGTGTTGATGGTGTCCAGCGACATTCCGGCGCCTTTGGCGATGTTCAGCGTCGACTCCGCCCGTTCGGTGCTGTTACGCATCGAATCCACCGCGTGCTCGGTGCCGGCCTGGATGCTGCCGATCATCCGCTCGATTTCGCTGGTCGACTGCTGGGTACGATGGGCCAGTGCGCGCACTTCGTCGGCCACCACCGCAAAGCCACGGCCGGCTTCACCTGCGCGCGCCGCTTCGATGGCGGCGTTCAGGGCCAGCAGGTTGGTCTGGTCGGCCAGGCCACGAATCACGTCCAGCACCTTGCCGATATCGCGGGACTCATTGGCCAGGTCACCGATGAGGGTGGCGGTGGCTTGTACGTCGCCGCTCATGCGTTCAATGGCGCTGACGGTTTCCTGCACCAAATCCCGCCCGTCACCGGCGGAGGTGGTGGCGTTGCGCGAGGCTTCTGACGTGCTGACCGCATTGCGCGCGACTTCTTCCACGGCGCTGGTCATCTCGTTCACCGCTGTGGCGGCTTGTTCGATTTCGTTGTTTTGCTGGGTCAGGCCGCGAGCGCTTTCGTCAGTGACGGCGTTTAGCTCTTCGGCGGCCGAAGCGAGCTGGGTGGCCGAGCCGGCGATGCGTTGCAGGGTGTCGCGCAGCTTGTCCTGCATCTTGGCCATCGCCGCCAGCAGGCGTCCGGCTTCGTCGTTGCCGTCGACCTTGATCGGGCGGGTCAGGTTGCCTTCGGCCACTTCTTCCGCTGCTTCCAATGCCTGGGAAATGGGCAGGGTGATGCTGCGGGTCAGCAGCCAGGCGAACAACACGGTCAGCAGCGTGGCGATTACCAACAGGCTCACCACCATATTGAAGGCCATGTTGTATTGGTCTTCGGCGTCCTGATTGGTGGCCAGGGCCATTTTGTTGTTGAGCTCCAGCAGGCGCGTAAGCACGGCATTGACCTGCTCGGAGTTGCTGAGCAATTCGGTGTTGAGCATTTTGCGCAGATCGTCGACCTGATTGGCCTGCGAGAGGCTCTTCATGCGCTCTTCAATCTGATGGTACTGACCGAGCAGGCGCACGTACTCGTCGTAGGCCGAACGCTCTTCAGCCCCCTCGATGAGTTTTTCGTAAACAGCCTGGGCGGTACGGATCTGCTGGTTACGCAGCTCGAAGGCTTCCAGGGTTTTTTGCTGGACCTCCGGCTCGCGGTTGGTCAGCAGGCGGTACGACAATACCCGCAGGCGCAGGGTCAGTTGGGTGAACTCATCGAGGGCGCGAATGCTCGGCACGCTGGACAGCGTGATGTCTTCCGTGGCGGCGCGTATTTTGCTCATCTGATTGAGGGCGAACACACCGAGAAACAACATCAACGCGCCAATCAACGCAAAGCCGAGGAAGGCCCTCGGAGCGATATTCATATTACGAAGCGACATGCGGGAATCCTGGGGGAGAGCGCGATCCGTGCGGCCATGAGACGGTCTGTCCCTCTCTATCGGTCGTACGACTAAAGTCTAAAGGGGCCTGTGCGTTTTTGTCGCATCTGACGAGGGGCTTGGCCGATTCAGGAACCAGATCGGGTAAATGCAGTCACTAAGGCTCGAAAGTGCGGCCCGGCCCTTAAAAAACGGGCTGCGCGCCGGGGATAACCCTGGCATCCGAGGTGAATTTTCTTTATCGTCACCGCCCTTTGAAAAAGTCAGAGAAATCAAAATGTTAGAAGCATCCCTCAGCCAACTGGAACAACTGGTCAGCGACCTGGTACAGCAGAATCAGGATCTACTGGGCACCAACGAGTCCCTCAAGGCCGAACTGGCGCGTGCCAAGGATGAGAACGACAGCCTGCAACTGAACCTGATGGAACAGGAAGAGAAGCAAGGCGCCACTGCCGCCCGTATCCAGGCACTGGTTGAGCGTGTAAGCGCAGGGCCTGTCAGCGCATGAGTGAAGGGATAAAGGTCGTTTCGATTCTCGGAGAGGATTACTCGATCAAGGCACCGGCCGGGGAAGAAAAAACCCTGATGCACGCGGTAACCCTGCTCAAGGCGTCCCTTGCCACCACCAAGAAAAAGTACCCGACCCTGATCGGTGACAAATTACTGGTGCTGGCGGCGCTGAACCTGTGCGCCGAGCAGATCGAAATGCAGCAGGCTCACCAGCAGGAACTCGACCGTTACCAAGAGCAAGTCAGCGCCACGGTCGAGGTGATTTCCAAGGCGATTGGGCAGGGGGATTGAAAGCTGGCTGGAAGCAATACTCCCGTATTGCTAGGCCAGCCAGAATACGTGTGAGTGTCACTGAATGAAGATTCCGACTTTCAGCTGCCCCCCGGACATGGGGCGGTAATATTTCCCTGTGACCTTCCACGCCTTGCCCTGCCGGTCGACGTAGTCGTCTCCCGGGGCGATTGTCAGGAGGTATTCGTGGGTGTCGGCTGTCAGTTCAGGTGGGATTGGTAGCGCGAGATGGTTTTTTTTGCCGGCTGGCCTGTTGGTAGGCAGCGCGATGACCACCTCAATGTCGTAGTCATAGTCTTCTGATGTGATGATGTATTTCTTGCTCGTGACCTCGTGCTTCACACCGCCTTGTTCCCAGAGGTCACCGCGTTTTATGTAGATATCTTCAACGTATTCTCCGATGTATTTCCCGCTAGACCGGCTTTCTTGGCTCATTTTCAGTGCTCCTAGTGCGTTTTTGAGCAGGCGACTACCTGCCGCTTTCCCGTAATACGGAATTGCTCGCTCGGGTTCACTGAACTTAAGTGTTAGAAAGTGATTTGGCACCTGTCATAGTTGACAGGTGCCGACGCCCGGTCACTGGGTACTTTATCGCTGGAGGTGCTTAGAACCACGCATCCTGCATGCCCAGGCACGTATCATCGCGTGCCTCCAGAAGCGCCAGTTCATGATGGCAGCCTGGTACTTCCCAGGTCAGGAAGTAGCGCGCGGCCTGGAGCTTGCCTTTATAGAACGCCACATCCGCCGCATTGCCCCTGGCCAAGCCCTCTTCGGCGCGAATCGCCTGCTCCAGCCAGCGCCAGCCAATCACGGTATGGCCGAACACCTTCAGGTACAGAGCCGAGTTCGCCAGGCTGCTGTTGACCTTGCCCTGGGCGAGATCTGTCAGCAGGCCGAGGGTGACGCTTTGCAAACGGTTCACCAGCTGTTCCAACGGTTCGCGCAGCGCCGTCAGCGACGGGTATTGCTGGGCGCGTGCGCCCGTCTCGGCGATCAACCGAATCAGCTGTTTCAAGCCTGCGCCGCCGTTCTGCGCGAGCTTGCGTCCCAGCAAGTCCAGGGATTGGATACCGTGGGTGCCTTCGTGGATCGGGTTCAGGCGGTTGTCGCGGTAGTACTGCTCCACCGGGTATTCACGGGTATAGCCGTGGCCGCCGAGAATCTGGATCGCCAATTCGTTGGCTTTGAGGCAGAACTCTGAGGGCCAGGATTTGACGATGGGCGTGAGCAGGTCCAGCAGCTCATGGGCGTGCTTGCGCTCATCCTCGGTCTCCAGCGTGCTGGTGTCGTCAAACAGTCTTGCGGCATACAAACCCAGGTCGAAAGCCCCTTCAACATAAGCCTTCTGGGTCAGTAGCATGCGCTTGATATCGGCATGCTGAATGATCGATACCGGTGCGGTGCTGGGGTCCTTGCTGTCCGGTAAACGTCCTTGCGGACGTTCGCGCGCGTATTCCAGTGAATAGAGGTAGCCGGCGTAACCGAGCATTACCGCGCCCATTCCGACACCGATGCGTGCCTCGTTCATCATCTGAAACATGCAGCTCAACCCTTGGTGAGGTTTTCCCACCAGGTAGCCGACGCAGTTGCCGTTATCGCCGAAATTAAGCGCCGTGGACGTGGTGCCGCGCCAACCCATCTTGTGGAAAAGCCCAGCCAGCAGCACGTCGTTGCGCTCGCCCAGGCTACCGTCATCGTTGACCAGGAACTTGGGCACGATAAACAGTGAAATGCCCTTCACTCCGGCCGGTGCATCCGGCAGCTTGGCGAGGACCATATGCACGATGTTTTCCGACAGCGAGTGGTCGCCGCCAGAAATGAAAATCTTATTGCCCTTGAGCCGATAAGTGCCGTCAGCAGCTGGCTCGGCGCGCGTACGAATATCCGACAACGATGAGCCGGCATGGGGCTCAGTCAGGGCCATGGTGCCGAAGAAGCGGCCTTCGATCATCGGTTGCAGGAAGCGCTGTTTCTGCTCCTCGGTGCCGAAGCTTTCGATCAGGTTGGCGGCGCCCATGGTCAGGAACGGGTAGGACGTCGAGGCCGCGTTGGCGGATTGGAAGTGAGCGAAGCAGGCCTGGGACAGCAGGGTCGGCAGCTGCATGCCTCCGGCCTCGAAGCTGCGGGCGGCGTTGAGGAAGCCGGCTTCGAGGAAAGCATCCACGGCCGGCTTCACTTCCGGAATCAGAATGGCTGCGCCGTTTTCGTAGCGCGGTTCGTTTTCGTCGTTCTTGCGGTTATGGGGCGCGAAATGCTTTTGCGCGATGTGGCGGGCCGTGCTGATGGCCGCATCAAACGTTTCGCGATTGTGCTCGGCAAACCGCTCACGCTGGGTCAGGCCCTCGGCATCGAGGACTTCGTACAGCTCGAAAGCCAGATTGCGGGAACTGAGCAGCGTCTCGGACATGGCGGCTTACCTTTTTTGAAGTGAGCCGAGTCTAGGCGCGGGATGGGTGCGGTGAACAGGATGATTGATGAGGGTGATGGAGGGCTAGAAAAAGGAGCTGTCGATGATAAGTGCCAGCTCCCCGAAGCGACTTTCTGCCAGCACCGATCAGTCGGAGCGCGTGGTCCGCTTGATTCAATCGGTCAGAATCTCAATCGCAAACTCATTTGGATCGTTAGTACTGCGATTCCAACGCTTGCTGACGATCACGCGAGTGACAGGGCTGCCGGTCTGGTGGCTCGTTAATTTGTCGCCGATCTGCGCATTGAGCAAGAACTCCCGGGTGTTGAAAGTCTCGACAATCTCCACATCGTTAACGATTGAAGTGAGTTTTTCCGTCTTGTTGACCATGTCTTTTCTCCATTAAGGGGTATATAGCCCGAAAACAGCGAACGTCCATTCAGGAATGAAAAGCCTAAGTCACCTCAAGGTGTATGCCTACTGTCAGAAATAACAGGATGGGGACCGGATGTGGGGGCGGGCATGCCCCGATAGCAGTGGATCGGTCAACTTATCTCTAGCTGACACACCGCTATCGGGGGCAAGCCCTCTCCCACAGGCAGTTAGCCGATAGTCATCAAACTGGCGTTACCGCCGGCAGCAGCGGTGTTAACGCTCAGCGCACGCTCGATCACCAGGCGCTCCAAGGCAATTGTGGTCTCGCCTTGGGACAAACCATGTACCCCGACAATCGCGCCACCACGCTGGGCCACTTGCTGGCACACCGCACGCAGTTGGTCGGAATCACCGTGGTGCAGGACTGCGTCGAACACCACCTCGTCTTTGGTCCAGTCGGCAACCCGCTTGATCTTCGCCTGAATGTCCTTCGGCAGGCGTGGGAACAAGGCCTTGGTCAGGTCAGTTTCCGGCCAGACCGCCGAACCGCCGACGGCCAATACCGCCGCCAACTGAGTCAGCAGATCGCCTTCCACGTCCGCCAGGCACAGTACGTGCTCGCGAGGCAGGATGGCGTAGCTGTTGCGCTCGCCGGTGGGGCCGGCCAGTTGGCGAGTGATACCGCTCTGGGATTGAGCGGCGAATTGGCTGCACACGGCGCTCAATTCGCTGAACTGATTGCTGTCGGCCCAGGTTTTCAGGGCGGTCAGCGGTTGGCTCATGGCGTCACGCAGGCGTACGTCCGGTGCCGCCAACTTGTCGCCGCGGACGAAGGATTGCTCGATCGCATCAGTAGGACGGGTCGACAGCAGGCGGTACAGGTACAGCGGGCCACCGGCTTTCGGGCCAGTACCCGACAGGCCTTCGCCGCCGAACGGTTGCACGCCGACCACGGCACCGACGATGTTGCGGTTCACGTAGACGTTACCGGCATTGACGTTGTCGATCACCTTGGCGATGGTCTCGTCGATGCGGGTGTGCACGCCCAGGGTAAGGCCATAGCCGGAGGCGTTGATCTGGCCGATGAGCTGGTCGATCTCCTTGCGCTTGTAGCGCACCACGTGCAGAACCGGGCCGAAGATTTCACGCTGCAGTTCGTCGAAGCTTTCCAGTTCGATCAACGTCGGCATCACGAAGGTGCCGCGCTTGATCTCTTCACCGTCGGCAATCGCCACCTGATACACAGTGCGGCCTTTGTCGCGCATGGCCTGGATGTGTTTCTCGATACCGGCCTTGGCTTCAGCGTCGATCACCGGGCCGATGTCGACGGACAGGCGCTCCGGGTTACCCAGGCGGCATTCTGCCATGGCGCCCTTGAGCATTTCGATCACGCGGTCTGCCGAATCTTCCTGCAGGCACAGTACGCGCAGGGCCGAGCAACGTTGGCCGGCGCTGTCGAAGGCCGAGGACACCACGTCGATGACCACTTGTTCGGTGAGTGCCGAGGAGTCGACGATCATGGCGTTCTGGCCGCCGGTTTCGGCGATCAGCGGGATCGGGCGGCCCTGGGCGTCCAGGCGGCCGGCGACGTTGCGTTGCAGCAAGCGCGCGACTTCGGTGGAGCCGGTGAACATCACGCCTTTGACGCGATCATCACCTACCAGGCGGGCACCGACTGTTTCGCCCTGGCCCGGCAGCAGTTGCAGCACGCCTTCCGGAATGCCGGCTTCGAGCAGGATGCGCACGGCTTGGGCGGCGACCAGCGGGGTTTGTTCCGCCGGCTTGGCCAATACCGGGTTACCGGCGGCCAGTGCAGCAGCCACTTGACCGCTGAAAATCGCCAGCGGGAAGTTCCACGGGCTGATGCAGACGACCGGGCCCAGTGGGCGGTGTGCGTCATTGGTGAAGTCGTTGCGTGCCTGCACCGCGTAATAGCGCAGGAAGTCCACGGCTTCGCGCACTTCGGCGATGGCGTTGGCGAAGGTCTTGCCGGCTTCGCGGGCCAGCAGGCCCATCAGCGGTTGGATCTCGCCTTCCATCAGGTCGGC
This sequence comes from Pseudomonas lurida, assembly GCF_002563895.1. NCBI lineage: Bacteria > Pseudomonadati > Pseudomonadota > Gammaproteobacteria > Pseudomonadales > Pseudomonadaceae > Pseudomonas > Pseudomonas lurida. The sequence continues at coordinate 534,737 of NZ_PDJB01000001.1, forward strand.
AGCACGTTCCAGGATCGCGGCGCGCTCGGCGGGCGGAGTGGCCTGCCAGATCGGACCGGCGCTGATGGCGCACTGGATGGCGTTGTCGACGTCCTCGACGGTGGCTTCCTGCACGTGGCCGACCACATCACGCAGGTCGGACGGGTTCAGCACCGGCGTTGCGGGTTGCTCGCTGGTGGCGCAACCGAGCATCGGCGCCGCTTTCCAGTTGTTGTGAGCAGTGGCCAGCAGGGCGCAGGACAGCGAGGCCAGGCGATGTTCGTTGGCCAGGTCGATACCGGCCGAGTTGGCGCGGTCGCTGCCATACAGGTCGCGCGGCAATGGAATGCGCGGGTGTGGCAGGCCGAAGCCGCCTTCCAGCGTGGCCATTTGCTCGATGCTGGCCACTGGATCGGCCACCAGCTCCTGGATCGAGATGGACTGGTCGGCGATGCGGTTGACGAACGAGGTGTTCGCGCCGTTTTCCAGCAGGCGACGAACCAGGTAAGCCAACAGGGTTTCGTGGGTGCCGACCGGTGCGTACACCCGGCACGGACGGTTCAGCTTGCCATCGGCAACCTTGCCGACAACTTGCTCGTAGAGCGGCTCGCCCATGCCGTGAAGGCATTGGAACTCGTACTGGCCGGGGTAATAGTTCTGACCAGCAATATGGTAGATGGCCGACAAGGTGTGGGCATTGTGCGTGGCGAACTGCGGGTAAATGACTTCCGGCACCGACAGCAGTTTGCGTGCGCAGGCAATGTAGGAAACGTCGGTGTAAACCTTGCGTGTGTACACCGGGTAGCCTTCCAGGCCTTCGACCTGGGCGCGCTTGATTTCGCTGTCCCAGTACGCGCCTTTTACCAGGCGGATCATCAGGCGATGGCGGCTGCGACGCGCCAGGTCGATCACGTAGTCGATCACATACGGGCAACGCTTCTGGTAGGCCTGGATCACGAAACCGATGCCGTTCCAACCGGTCAGTTGCGGCTCGAAGCACAGGCGCTCAAGCAGGTCCAGGGACAGCTCGAGGCGATCGGCTTCTTCGGCGTCGATGTTCAGGCCGATGTCGTATTGCTTGGCCAGCAGGGTCAGGGACAGCAGGCGCGGGTACAACTCGTCCATCACGCGCTCGTACTGCGCGCGGCTGTAGCGCGGGTGCAGCGCCGACAGTTTGATGGAAATGCCCGGGCCTTCATAAATCCCACGGCCGTGGGAGGCTTTGCCGATCGAGTGAATGGCTTGTTCGTACGAGGCCAAGTACTTCTGCGCATCGTGCTCAGTCAGTGCGGCTTCACCGAGCATGTCGTAGGAATAGCGGAAGCCTTTGGCTTCGAACTTGCTCGCGTTGGCCAAGGCTTCGGCGATGGTTTCGCCGGTGACGAACTGCTCGCCCATCAGGCGCATGGCCATGTCGACGCCCTTGCGGATCATCGGCTCGCCGCTCTTGCCGATGATGCGGCTCAGGGACGAGGTCAGGCCGGCTTCATTGTGGGTGGCGACCAGTTTACCGGTCAGCAGCAGGCCCCAGGTCGCGGCGTTGACGAACAGCGACGGGCTATTGCCCAGGTGCGGCTGCCAGTTGCCGGTGCTGATCTTGTCGCGAATCAGCGCGTCGCGGGTGCCTTTGTCCGGGATACGCAGCAGCGCTTCGGCCAGGCACATCAGGGCAACGCCTTCCTGGGAAGACAGCGAAAATTCTTGCAGCAGGCCCTGAACAATCCCGGCACGGCCGCCAGCGCTTTTCTGATTGCGCAGTTTTTCGGCAATCGAGGCCGCCAGCTTGTTAGTGGCTTCGGCCATCGGCGCCGGCAGGCGGGCCTGCTCGATCAGCATGGGCACCACTTCCGGCTCCGGGCGACGGTAAGCGGCAGTGATCGAGGCGCGCAGCACGGATTGCGGCAGGATGCTCTCGGCGAACTCCAGGAAGCACTGGTGAGCGTGATCGGCCTGGACTTCGCCTGCGTCGTCAGCGTCCTTGCTGCTCAAACCATTGAGCTCGGTCAGGGTTGCACCACCCTCCAGTTTCTCCAGGTAATTGAAAATCGCCTGCTTGATCAGCCAGTGCGGCGTGCGATCAATGGAGGTCGCGGCAGCCTTGAGGCGCTCGCGGGTCGGGTCGTCAAGTTTGACCCCAAGGGTGGTCGTAGCCATTTTGTTATCCTCATGGGTGCCACTACCGAGTGGCATTAGCTGGCGGCAAGATTAGCTTTGCGCTAGCAGAGGTGCAACCGGGTGCAACCCATTTTCTTCATGATTTTTTCGATCATGATCGGGAAAAAAACTGACCATCGACGGAATCCGCTTCGCCTTGGTGCATTTGCTTCTGAGATCGGCCGTTCTTGCTCCGAAAAGGAGCAAAAACACGGTGTTTTGCGCAAAACACACTTAGGTGCAACTTATTCCCAAGAAACTGGTTGCACCTTATTTGCTTTGTTGAATAGCATTCGCGCCCAAGGTGCAACCGGCTTATCGGCTCGGTTCATCGGCTGACGGCTTTCCTGGGGAAACGTCAGTCATAAATGCGCGGCACGCAGCTACGTCTACCTACTTCCAATAGGTGGCTGGCTGACAGACCGCCGCTACATAAAAACAAAGCCAGGGCGTCACTCTTATGAGCGTAAGTAATCCAACCCTGATCACGTTCGTGATCTACATCGCAGCAATGGTGCTGATCGGCTTCATGGCCTATCGCTCCACCAACAACCTTTCCGATTACATCCTGGGCGGTCGCAGCCTCGGTAGCGTGGTGACTGCCTTGTCGGCCGGCGCTTCCGATATGAGCGGCTGGTTGTTGATGGGCCTGCCGGGCGCAATCTACATGTCTGGCTTGTCGGAAAGCTGGATCGCCATTGGCCTGATCGTCGGTGCCTACCTCAACTGGCTGTTCGTCGCCGGTCGCCTGCGGGTACAGACCGAGCACAACGGTGATGCCCTGACCCTGCCGGATTACTTCTCCAGCCGTTTCGAAGATAAAAGCGGCCTGCTGCGGATCATCTCCGCAGTCGTAATCCTGGTGTTCTTCACCATCTATTGCGCATCCGGCATCGTGGCCGGGGCCCGCCTGTTCGAAAGTACCTTTGGCATGTCCTACGAGACTGCCCTGTGGGCCGGCGCAGCAGCGACAATCGCCTACACCTTCGTCGGTGGTTTCCTGGCAGTGAGCTGGACTGACACGGTACAAGCCACGCTGATGATCTTTGCGCTGATCCTCACGCCGATCATCGTGTTGTTGGCCACCGGTGGTGTCGACACTACCTTCCTGGCGATCGAAGCCAAGAACCCTGACAACTTCAACATGCTGAAGAACACCACCTTCATTGGCATCATTTCGCTGATGGGCTGGGGCCTGGGTTACTTTGGCCAGCCGCACATCCTCGCGCGCTTCATGGCGGCGGATTCGGTGAAGTCGATCGCCAACGCGCGTCGCATCTCCATGACCTGGATGATCCTGTGCCTGGGCGGCACCGTGGCGGTGGGCTTCTTCGGTATCGCCTACTTCTCGGCGCACCCGGAAGTCGCGGGTCCGGTCAACGAGAACCACGAGCGCGTGTTCATCGAACTGGCCAAGTTGCTGTTCAACCCATGGATTGCCGGCGTGCTGCTCTCGGCCATTCTGGCCGCGGTGATGAGTACCCTGAGCTGCCAGTTGCTGGTGTGCTCCAGCGCCCTGACCGAAGACTTCTATAAAACCTTCCTGCGTAAAAACGCCTCCCAGATTGAGCTGGTGTGGGTCGGTCGCCTGATGGTGCTGGTGGTGGCGCTGATCGCTATCGCCATGGCCGCCAACCCGGAAAACCGCGTGCTGGGCCTGGTGAGCTACGCCTGGGCGGGTTTCGGCGCCGCGTTCGGCCCTGTGGTGCTGATCTCGGTGATCTGGAAAGGCATGACCCGCAACGGCGCACTGGCCGGTATCCTGGTTGGCGCGATCACAGTGATCGTGTGGAAACACTTTGAATTGCTGGGCCTGTACGAAATCATCCCAGGCTTCATTTTCGCCAGCCTGGCGATCTACTTCGTGAGCAAGATGGGCGCACCGACGGCAGGTATGGTCGAGCGTTTTGATGCAGCGGAAAAAGACTACAATCTCAACAAGTAATTCGTTGGGCGTTAAGCGCCTGATGAGTTGAAAGAAGGCCCGCGTCCTACGGATAGCGGGCTTTTTTTTGCGTGCGTTTTACGCCGCTCCGAGGAGGATTCCGACGCGCCTGTGTAGGGTTTTACTGATTTGTCTGGCGCGTGCTCGGCAGCCTGGAGCAGTGATGCAAAATCGGCGCTCCACCCCTCGCAGAGAAACACCGGATGTTCGCTCCTGCCAATCAAAGTCTCTTCACCCTGTCCCTCGATGGAGAACCCAGTGAACTCAAGGTCTTCGAGTTCCGTGGAGTTGAATCCATCAGCCAGCCCTATCGTTTTGAGCTCGAGCTGGTCAGCGAGCAAGCCGACCTTGACCTCGCGGGCTTGCTGCATCACCCGGCGTATCTCGGCTTCGATGATCACGGCCAGGGTGTTCATGGCCTGGTCTACCGGGTGGCACAGGGCGATTCTGGCCGGCGCCTGACGCGTTACCAGATGACGCTTGTGCCTCAGCTTGCCTACCTGGCGCACAGCAGCCACCAGCGGGTTTTCCAGCACAAGACCGTGCCGCAGATTGTTGCGCAAGTACTGGAGGGGCAGGGCATCCAGAGTGACCGCTTCGAATTCCGGCTCAGCGGGGCCTACCCCGAACGCGAGTATTGCGTGCAGTTTGGCGAGACAAATCTGGCGTTCATCCAGCGACTTTGCGCGCAGTTGGGCATTCACTATCACTTCCAGCATTCGACCGAGGGGCATTTGCTGGTGTTTGGTGATGACCAGACGGTCTTTGCCCAGGCCGACCGGCCTACGCCGTATGCCCCCGGTTCCGGAATGGTGGCGGATACCGCGGCTATCAAGCGCTTTGCGGTGCACGTGCAGACCCGCACAACCGCAGTGAACCTGCGCGATTATGACTTTCGCAAACCAGGCCTGGCGCTGGAAAGTGCAGTGGTTGGCGAGCAATTGCCGAAGCTTGAAGCGCAGGGTTTTCCCGGCCACTTCAGCGATCGCGCCCATGGTAAATACCTCGCGCAGCGGGGCCTGGAACGGCATCGCAGCGACTACTGCATCGCGCGTGGCAAGGGTGATGAACCGGCATTGGCCAGTGGCCGGTTCCTCAAGCTGAGCGGTCACCCACGCGGTGAATGGAATGACCTGTGGCTGGTCACGCAAGTGACCCACGAGGGCAAGCAACCGCAGGTGCTGGAAGAAGCGGCGACCGAGGTGGCAGGCGCGGATTTTCACCAGGGTTATCGCAATGAATTTGTCGCCGCGCCGTGGGATGTGATCTTTCGCCCACCCCTGGATGAGCAGGCGCGCCCGGTGATCTCGGGTTATCAACATGCCGTGGTCACCGGCCCCGCCAACAGTGAGATCCATTGCGACGAGTATGGCCGGGTCAAGGTGCAAATGGCCTGGGACCGCGTCGGTGAGCATGACGATCATGCCAGCTGCTGGCTGAGGGTTGCCAGCGGTTGGGCGCATGATCGCTATGGTTCGGTGCTGATCCCGCGAGTCGGCATGGAAGTGCTGGTGGGCTTCGTCAATGGCGACATGGATATGCCGCTGGTGATGGGTTGCTTGCCCAACGCGGCGACCCAGGTGCCCCTCGATCTGCCGGCGGACAAGACCCGCAGTATCTTGCGCAGCCAGAGTAGCCCAGGCGGCGGTGGCTATAACGAGCTGCGCATCGAGGATCGCAAGGGGGCCGAGGAAATCTACCTGCGTGCCCAGCGGGACTGGACCCAACATGTGTTGCACGATCACAGGGTGACAGTGGGCGGCGAGTCGCACCACGAACTGCAAGGCCAAGAGCAGCGCATCACCCACGGCAACCGCTTCACCGACCTCAAGCAGGACGACCACCTGGTCGTGAGTGGCTCGCAGCAGATGCGTGCCGGGCAGTCGATCCACATAGGTGCAGGGCAAAGCGTTGTTATCGATGCGGGGGCGACGGTCACGCTCCAGGCCGGTGGGCAGTCGATCACGCTGTCTGCCGGCGGCATTTTCAGCAGCGTACCGATTCAGTTAGGTGGTTCGCCCGTACCCGCGGCGGCGCCATTGATGCCTGGGTTCAAGGAAGCGTTGCTGGCTGTTATTCCAGCTCCCCTCAGCCGAGTGCAAGTGGCCAGCCTGAAGCGCAACGCGCCGTTTTGCGAAGAGTGCGAACGTTGCAGGAACGGCCAATGCAACCTCACCTGAGTTCCATCTTGGGGCTTTGACCTTAAAAGGACTTGATGCCGATGTTACCCACCTTGCTTGCTGGTGAAAAAATCTTTGCGGTCATGGGGGCTGCCAGTGAGGCCAGGCCCTTGGAGGCTTGGCGTAAGCTCGTCGGTGGAGCCCCGCCGCGTCCCGTTTGGGCCGGTACGGCCTATGCGACATGGGAGGAGGTGATGCCCTACGTGGGGGTCGTTGAGCCGGGCAGTGCTTTCCTCGAATGGGCCGCTTCCACTGACGCTACCGATTGGGGGTGGCTGGCTCTATCGTCCAGCCCATTGGAGGAAGTGGTTGCACACCTGCAAAGCCTGACCAAGGTGCATCTGCCTGATGGCCAGGCGGTGTTTTTGCGCTTTTGGGATGGGGCGCAGTTTCTGCCGGTCATCCAGCAGTGGGGTGCTGAGATATTGCCGGTTTTCCAGCATTACCTGGTTAATGGCCAGTCGCTGACGGTTGTAACGGGGCCGGTCACTGCCGCCAAGGCGAGTCCATGGTGGCGAGTGCCTGCGGCGTTAGTGGAGCACCTGGCCGAGCAGTCGCCGCAGACCCTCATCCACAACCTGCTGCAATGGCTCGAAGAACAACGCCCCGACCTTCACACCGCCTTCGCAGCGACGACCTTGCAGCACAAGGTCGCCTACTTCGTGCGCGGCCCGAATATCAGCTATCAGGCGCTGGCCGAGGCCCTGGCCTCAGAGCTGGGTTGATCCCAGTGCCTGCTGCAGGTCTTCGATCAGGTCTTCGATCGCCTCGATGCCCACCGACAGGCGAATCATTTCCGGCTTCACACCGGCCTTGGCCTGTTCCTGCTCGTTCATCTGCCGGTGCGTGGTGGAGGCGGGGTGGCAGGCCAGGGACTTGGCATCGCCGATGTTCACCAGGCGCTTGAAGATCTGCAGGGCGTCGTAGAAGCGCACACCGGCTTCATAACCGCCTTTGAGGCCGAACGAAAGGATTGCCGACGGTTTGCCTTGCACATATTTCTGCGCCAGTTCGTGGTGTGGATGGTCTGGCAGGCCGGCGTAGCTGACCCATTCCACATCGGTGTGCCCTTGCAGGAACTGCGCGACTTTCAGGGCGTTTTCAGTGTGGCGCTCCATGCGCAACGCGAGGGTTTCCAGGCCTTGCAGCAGCAGGAACGCGTTCATCGGAGCCAGCGCGGCGCCCGTGTTACGTAGCGGCACGGTACGGGCGCGGGCGATAAAGGCGGCCGGGCCGAATTTTTCGGTGTAGACCACGCCGTGATAGGCCGGCTCGGGCTGGTTGAGGCCGGGGAATTTCTCCGGGTAATCGGTCCAGGGGAAGGTGCCGCTGTCGACGATCACGCCGCCCAAGGCGTTGCCGTGGCCGCCGATGTATTTAGTCACCGAGTGCACGACGATATCGGCGCCGAACTGGATCGGCTTGCACAGGATCGGCGTGGCCACGGTGTTGTCCACCACCAGCGGCACGCCACGGGCATGCGCGACGTTGGCGAGCGCTTCGATGTCGATGATATTGCCCGCGGGGTTGCCGATGCTTTCGCAGTAAACCAGCTTGGTGTTGTCATCGATCAGTTCGGCAATGGCCTCGGCAGAGTCATCGCGGGCGAAGCGCACGTCGACGCCAAAGCTGGGCAATAAATGCGCGAACAACGTGTAGGTGCCGCCATACAGCTGTGGGGTGGTGACGATATTGTCGCCGGCACGGGTGAGGGTCTGGATCGCATAGTGGATCGCCGCGCTGCCCGCCGACACCGCGAGGGCGGCAATACCGCCTTCGAGCGCGGCGATGCGCTGCTCCAGCACGTCGTTGGTGGGGTTCATGATGCGTGTGTAGATGTTGCCGGGCACGTCCAGGTTGAACAGGTCGGCGCCGTGCTGGGCGTTGTCGAATTCGAAGGCGACGTTCTGGTAGATCGGCACGGCCACGGCCTTGGTGGTCGGGTCCGATTTGAAGCCGTGGTGCAGTGCAATGGTGGCGTCTTTCATGGTGGTTTTTGACCTCCCTGGATGTGTTGAGCGCCCATTTGACCGTGTAGGCGCGGGCGTGCCGGCGATAGCATCACCGCGGAACATGGGTAATACCGCGTCGCCTGCATGGCGGGCAAGCCCGATCCCACCTAACCCGCTAGACCGTTTTCGGTGAGGCTCCTGCGTTTGCGACATAAGCACCGCCCGGCACGCCGCCCTGCACCAAAGCCTCGGTAAAAGGTAAACTTCGCCCCCTGCGCAGGAGCAACCATGAATTATCGTCACGCCTTTCACGCCGGCAACCATGCCGATGTCTTCAAACACCTGACCTTGACTCGCCTCATCGCCTTGATGTCGCGCAAGGAACAGCCGTTCGCCTACCTCGACACCCATGCCGGGATCGGTTTGTACGACCTGCAGGGCGACCAGGCCAACCGCACGGGTGAGTACCTGGAAGGCATCGCCCGCCTGTGGGGCGAACGCGACCTGCCACCGCTGACCGCCGACTACATGCGCGTGCTGCACGAGATGAACCCGGATGGCGAGTTGCGCTACTACCCCGGTTCACCGGAGCTGGCACGACGCCTGACGCGCCCTCAAGACCGTGTTTTGCTCAATGAAAAACATCCGGAAGACGGCGTGCTGCTCAAGGACAACATGAAGGGTGATCGCCGCGTCAAAGTGCACCTGGGCGAAGGCTGGCATGTACCGCGTGCCCTGCTGCCGGTGCCGGAAAAGCGCGCGTTGATGCTGATCGATCCGCCGTTCGAGAAGCTCGACGAAATGCAACGCTGTGCCGCGTCCCTGAAGGAAGCCGTAGGTCGCATGCGCCAGACCGTCGCGGCCATCTGGTACCCGGTAAAAGACCAGCGCATGCTGCGTCGTTTCTACCAGGACCTGGCCGGCACCGGTGCGCCGAAGTTACTGCGCGTGGAATTGCTGGTGCATCCACTGGACACCCCCAACACCCTGACCGGTTCGGGCCTGGCGATCGCCAACCCGCCGTGGGGCCTGGAAGAGGAACTGCGCGAGTTGCTGCCATGGCTGTCCAAAAAGCTTGGGCAGACCCAGGGTGGGTGGCAGATGGATTGGCTGATCGCTGAGTAACGGGTGGTCTATCAAGGCGCTATCGCGGGCAAGCCCGCTCCCACATGGAGACGCGATCAAATGTGGGAGCGGGCTTGCCCGCGATGCTTTTAGCGTCAGATCGGGCAGGTCACGCCTGTGCCGCCAATCCCGCAATAACCCTGCGGATTCTTAGCGAGGTATTGCTGGTGGTACGCCTCGGCGAAGTACACCGTCGGTGCCTCTTCGATTTCGGTGGTAATCACACCCAGGCCGGCCTTGGTCAATTCACCTTGATAGGCCTCTGCACTGGCCTTCGCCGCCGCCAGTTGCTCGGGCGTGGTCGCGTAGATCACTGAGCGGTACTGGCTGCCGATATCGTTGCCCTGGCGCATGCCTTGGGTCGGGTTGTGCAGTTCCCAGAACATCTTCAGCAGATCTTCGTATTTCACTTTGGCCTGGTCATACACCACCAGCACCACTTCACTGTGGCCGGTGAGGCCCGAGCAGACTTCTTCATAGGTGGGGTTAGGCGTGTAGCCGCCGGCGTAGCCGACCACGGTACTCACCACGCCATCGCGCTGCCAGAAGCGGCGCTCGGCGCCCCAGAAGCAGCCGAGGCCGAAGATCGCAAAGCCGACGTCATCAAGGAACGGGCCGAGCAGCGGGTTGCCGTTGACGAAGTGAGTCTCTGGCAGCGCCATCGGCGTTTCACGGCCAGGCAGAGCTTGTTCTTGAGTAGGCAGCACGTTTTTGTTCACCAGAATTTCCGAGCGCAAGACCATGATCAGTCCTCTCAGTCAGATTGAGTTGGGTAAGAATTCAGACAGCCAGTGTGCCCGAGTGTTACGACGCTGTCAGGCGATTGGCCCGCGCGGGTAGCGTTTAAGCATCGCCAGCAGCTCTGCACCGGGGATCGGCCGGTCGAACAGGTAACCCTGGCCCACATCACAACGGTGCCGGCGCAGGAATGCCAGTTGCTCGGCAGTCTCGATGCCTTCGGCGACCACCTTGAGCTTGAGGTTGTGGGCCATGGCGATCACTGCGGAGGTGATTTCCATGTCGTCCTGGTTATCCGGGATTTCGTGGATAAAGCTGCGGTCGATCTTGATGATGTCGATGGGGAATTTTTTCAAGTAACTCAGCGACGAGTAACCGGTGCCGAAGTCGTCCATGGCCAGGGTCAGGCCAAAGCTTTTCAACTGATCCAGTTGCAGCCGCGTGTCTTCAGTGGCCTCCAGCAGCAAGCCTTCGGTCAGCTCCAGCTCCAGCAGGTTGGCGGGCAGTTGTTCTTCCTTGAGGATCGTGGCAATCGAAGCGACGAGGTCCGGGTCGGAGAACTGCTTGGGCGACAGGTTGATTGCCACCTGGAGGTTGCCCATGCCTGCGGCGGTCAACTGCCGGCTCATGCGGCAAGCCTGGCGCGCGATCCATTTACCGATGGGGATGATCAGGCCGGTCTCTTCAGCCACGCTGATGAATTGGTCGGGGCGGATCATGCCCTTTTCTGGATGATTCCAGCGCAGCAGGGCTTCCATGCCCAGCAGGCGACCGCTGCGCAGGCACAGCTTGGGCTGGTAGAACACGTCCAGCTCGTTCTGGGTGAGGGCGCGGCGCAGGTTGTTCTCGACGAACAGCTTGTAGCTTGCCTCGGCATTCAGCGCCTCAGTGAACACTTGTACCTGGTGTTTACCGTTGGCCTTGGCCTTGTGCAGTGCCAGGCCGGCGTTGCGCATCAGGGTCTGTGGGTCGCGGCCATGCAATGGCGCGCAGGCCAGGCCCACGGAACCGGTGACGCTGATCAATTGGTTGTCGACGAACATCGGCTTGTCGAGGGTCGCCAGCAGTTGGCTGGCCACCTGCTGGCCGCTCTCCAGGTCGGTGTCATCGAGCAACACCGCAAACTCGTTACTGGCAAAACGCGCCAGGCTGCCGCTGGCACTCAGGCTGTTACGCAAACGGCGCGCCAGGCTGATCAGCAGTTTGTCGCCGGTCTGGTGGCCGAGGCTGTCGTTGATGCGCTTGAAGTTGTCGATGTCCACCAGCAACAGGCTGATCGGGCTGTCGCTGTCACGGGCAAAGCGTTCGTCGAGGTTGCGGATGAACGCCGGGCGGTTGCCCAGGTTGGTCAGGTTGTCGGTGTAGGCCAGGCGCTCGATGCGTTGCTGGGCCAGCTTGGTCTGGGTGATGTCTTCGTAGATGCCGATGTAGTGCGTCAGCTCACGGTTGTCGCCGTACACCTTGGAAATCGACAGCTGGCCCCAGTAGGGTTCCAGGTTCTTGCGCCGGCTCTTGAATTCGCCCTGCCAGCTGTTGCTCTTGGCCAGGCTCGACGGCGCATCGAAGAGCAATTCGCTGAGGTTCTCCAGCGCCGGCAATTGGGCCAGGCGGTGGCCGTGAACCTCTTCGGCGCTGTATTGGGTGATCGCGGTAAAGCTTGGGTTAACGTACTCCACCACACCGTCGCAGTTGACCAGCAGAAAGGCGTTGGCGCTTTGTTCCACGGCTCGCTGGAACAGGTGCAGGGCGCTGGTGGCGGTGCGGCGATTGTGGTTGTTGATCACTTGCGCGAACTGGTCGGCCAGCTCGCCGGCAAAAGCAATCTCATCGGCCTGCCAGGCGCGCGTGCTGCCGCTTTGCTCCAGGCACAACACACCTACCACCTGGCCGTCGACGCGAATGCTGGCGTCCAGCATGGCGTGGATGTCCTTGGCGCGCAGGTTGTCGGCCATTTCACGGGTGCGTGGGTCCCGCATCGCGTTGGTGGCGTCGATGGCCCGGCTGGTGTGCAGGGCTTCGAGGTAATCCGGGAAGCAGCTTGCATCGATGGGTTCGGGCAAGTGGTGCTGCTGGTTGTCGCGGTGGTAGGCCGAAATCGGCACCAGGCGCTGGCCTTCCAGGTTCCAGATGCTGGCGCAGTCGATCTGGTAGATATCGCACGCGCTGCGGGTGATCAGCTCGGCGGCTTCTTGCAGCGAGTTATTGGTGGTGTAGCGATGGCGGGCCAGCAGCAGGATCAGCTCCTGTTGGGCACGCACCCGCTCCAGGTGCTGCAGCTGTTCCTGCTGGGCGCGCTGGTTGAGTTCCAGGGCGATCTGCAGGCGGCTGTTCTGGTTCTCCAGGTCCGCCGTAGGGGCTGTGGTGGGGATTTCACTGAACAGGCCATCGACCACCATCAGGTAGCCGCGCAACAGGTGGCGATTGTGTTGTTTGTAGGCTTCGCCCATTTCCAGCAGGCTCAGCGGGCCGTCGCTGGTGTGCAGGGTGTAGCGCACCAGGTAGTGAGGGCTCTGGGTCAGTTGCTGCTGGATGGTGTCGTGCAGCTCATAGCGCGCCTGGGGCTCCATCAAGCTGGCGTAGGGAGTGCCGATCAGGGCACACAACTCCACTGCCGGCAGGCCGAATTGGCGCTCGCAGTTGGGGTCGAGGTAAAGGAGCGCCCAGCTTGCCTCATTAAGCCGCTCGAAACGCAGCATACCGAGGCGCGAAGGCACCGGTAACTGCGTCACTACCTCGGCCGCCATTCGGGCGACATCGGGTTGGCTTTTCATGGGGGAGACTCACTTGAAATAACGCGCACGGCGCCGGGCTCACGCCCTCTTTTCTGTTGCCTGCGGCAAGGTTGCATCATGCGGCGCGGGCTGACAAGAGAGGATGAAGGCTAAGTGCTATAAGGGGGTTATCGGCCGCGAGAGGGATTTCTACAGTCGAGGTGATGGAAGGTGTACAAACCTGTTTTGCGTGTCCAGCTTCCTGCGCGAAACCAGGCAAAAAAAGCCCCGCCAAGCGGCGGGGTTGAGGTACGAGCGTGGCGCTCGAAAATCGTTGCAGCCAGGCCTCCCCGGTGAAGAGGAGGCCCCTGCGGCTTACAGCAGGATAGTGCGGATGTCGTTCAGCAGTTGGCTCAGGCGCTGCGTGAAGCGTGCAGCTGCGGCGCCGTTGATCACGCGGTGATCGTAGGACAACGACAGTGGCAGCATCAGCTTCGGCTGGAACGCTTTACCGTCCCACACAGGCTGGATAGTGGCCTTGGACACACCCAGGATCGCCACTTCCGGCGCGTTGACGATTGGCGTGAAGCCAGTGCCGCCAATGTGACCGAGGCTGGAGATCGTGAAGCATGCGCCCTGCATATCGTCCGGGGTGAGCTTCTTGTCGCGGGCCTTGGCAGCCAGTGCAGCAGCCTCAGCGGCGAGCTGCAGCAGGCTCTTCTGGTCGACGTTCTTGATGACCGGTACCAGCAGGCCGTCCGGGGTGTCGACCGCAAAGCCGATGTGCACGTACTTCTTGCGAATGATCGCCTTGCCGCTTGGTGCCAGGGAGCTGTTGAAGTCCGGCAGTTCCTTGAGCAGGTGCGCGCAGGCCTTGAGCAGCAATGGCAGCACGGTCAGTTTCACGCCAGCCTTCTCGGCCACGGCTTTCTGCGCAACGCGGAAAGCTTCCAGGTCGGTGATGTCGGCCTGGTCGAACTGAGTCACGTGCGGGATGTTCAGCCAGCTGGCGTGCAGACCTGCCGCGCCGATTTGCATCAGGCGGGTCATCGGCACTTCTTCGATTTCACCGAAGCGGCTGAAGTCCACGGTGCGGATCGGCGGAATGCCCGAACCACCGGTAGCGCCGCCGGCAGCAGGCGCTTCCTTGGCTTTCTGCATCATGGCTTTGACGTAAACCTGCACGTCTTCCTTCAGCACGCGACCGTGAGGGCCGGTGGCCGACACAGCGCTCAGCTCGACGCCGAACTCACGGGCCAGCTGACGCACGGCAGGGCCGGCGTGAACCTTGGCACCGCTTGGCGCTGGAGCGGCAGCAGCAGCAGGGGCCGCAGCAGCCTCGGCTTTGGCAGCCGGTGCAGGGGCGGCAGCGGCCGGAGCCGCCTCAGCCTTTGCGGCCGGTGCAGCAGCGGGTGCTGGAGCAGCAGCAGGCGCAGCGCCTTGTACTTTCAGCTTGAGGATGAAGTCGCCAGTGCCGACTTCGTCTTCCAGCTTGACCGCGATGCTTTCCACCACGCCGGCAGCCGGCGAAGGGATTTCCATGGAGGCCTTGTCGGACTCCAGGGTGATCAGCGACTGGTCGGCTTCGACGGTATCGCCGACCTTGACCAGCAGCTCGATGATCTTGGCCTTGCCCGACGAACCGATGTCCGGGACGTGAATGTCCTGGACAGTGGCGGCGGCAGGTGCAGCGGCTGGGGCGGGAGCCGCCTCGGCAGCAGCAGGTTTTTCAGCGGCAGGCGCGGGTGCAGCAGCGGCAGCAGGGGCAGCAGGGGCTGCCGCAGGGGCTGCATCAGCGGCACCTTCGATTTCCAGCTCCAGCAGTTCGTCGCCTTCTTTCAGGCGGTCGCCCAGCTTCACTTTCAGGCTCTTGACCACGCCAGCCTTGGGAGCAGGAATTTCCATGCTCGCCTTGTCCGATTCCAGGGTCAGGATGCTCTGGTCGGCTTCGACGGTGTCGCCGACCTTCACAAACAGCTCGATTACTTCACCTTCACCGCTGCCGATGTCAGGTACGCGAATGAGTTCGCTCACAAAAAGTCTCCTCAGCAGTCCAGTGGGTTGCGTTTTTCCGGGTTGATCCCGAACTTGACGATAGCGTCTGCCACTACCTTAGGTTCGATCTCACCACGGTCAGCCAAGGCTTCCAGGGCTGCCAACACCACGAAATGACGGTCGACTTCGAAGAAGTGACGCAGCTTCTTGCGGCTGTCACTGCGGCCGAAACCGTCGGTGCCCAGGACTTTGAATTCCTTGGACGGGACCCACTGGCGAATTTGTTCAGCAAACAGTTTCATGTAGTCGGTCGACGCGATCACCGGGCCTTTACGGCCGGTCAGGCACTCTTCGACGAAGGTGCGCTGTGGCTTCTGGCCAGGGTGCAGGCGGTTGTGACGCTCTACGGCCAGGCCGTCGCGACGCAGTTCGTTGAAGCTGGTAACGCTCCATACGTCAGCACCGACATTGAATTCGTCACGCAGGATCTTCGCCGCTTCACGCACTTCGCGCAGGATGGTGCCGGAGCCCATCAGCTGTACGTGGTGTGCCGCTTCCTTGGTGTCTTCTTCGAGCAGGTACATGCCCTTGATGATGCCTTCCTCGACACCGGCCGGCATGGCTGGCTGCTGGTAGGACTCGTTCATCACGGTGATGTAGTAGAAAACGTCCTGCTGCTCTTCGGTCATCTTCTTCATGCCGTCCTGGATGATCACCGCCAGCTCGTAGCCGTAGGTTGGATCAAAGGTGCGGCAGTTCGGGATGGTGGCAGCCAGGATGTGGCTGTGACCGTCTTCGTGTTGCAGGCCTTCGCCGTTCAGCGTGGTACGGCCGGCGGTGCCGCCGATCAGGAAGCCACGGGTACGGCTGTCGCCTGCTGCCCAAGCCAGGTCGCCGATACGCTGGAAGCCGAACATCGAGTAGAAGATGTAGAACGGCAGCATCGGCTGGTTGTGGCTGGAGTACGAAGTACCGGCAGCGATGAAGGAGCTCATGGCGCCCGCTTCGTTGATGCCTTCTTCGAGGATCTGGCCTTTCTTGTCTTCCTTGTAGAACATCACCTGGTCTTTATCGACTGGCTCGTAGAGCTGGCCGACAGAGGAGTAGATGCCCAACTGACGGAACATGCCTTCCATGCCGAAGGTACGGGCTTCGTCCGGGATGATCGGGACGATGCGCGGGCCGATGTCCTTGTCCTTGACCAGTTGCGCGAGGATCCGCACAAAGGCCATGGTGGTGGAGATTTCACGGTCGCCCGAGCCATCCAGGATCGCCTTGAGGGTATCCAGTGGCGGGGTCGGCACGCTGAAGCTGTTGGCGCGACGCTGTGGCACGAAACCACCCAGTGCGGCGCGGCGCTCGGCCAGGTAACGGGCTTCGGCGCTGTTCGGCTCTGGCTTGAAGAACGGCAGGTTCTCCAGCTCTTCGTCCTTGACCGGGATGTCGAAGCGGTCGCGGAACAGCTTCAGGCTGTCGACGTCGACTTTCTTGGTGTTGTGCGCAGTGTTCTTCGCTTCGCCGGCACCGGTGCCATAACCCTTGATGGTCTTGGCCAGGATGACAGTCGGTTGTTCTTTGTGGTTGACCGCTTCGTGGTACGCCGCGTAGACCTTGTACGGGTCGTGGCCGCCACGGTTGAGTTTCCAGATCTCGTCGTCGGACAGGTCGGCAACCATCGCCTTGAGTTCAGGCGTGTTGAAGAAGTGTTCACGAACGAACGCGCCGTCTTTGGCCTTGTAGTTCTGGTACTCGCCGTCGATGACTTCGTCCATGCGACGTTGCAGGATGCCGTCGACGTCCTTGGCCAGCAGTGGGTCCCAGAAACGGCCCCAGATGACTTTGGTTACGTTCCACTGGGCACCGCGGAACACGCCTTCGAGTTCCTGGATGATCTTGCCGTTGCCGCGAACCGGGCCGTCGAGGCGCTGCAGGTTGCAGTTGATGACGAAAATCAGGTTGTCCAGCTTCTCGCGGCCAGCCAGGGAGATGGCGCCCAGGGATTCCGGCTCGTCACACTCGCCGTCGCCCAGGAAGCACCAGACTTTCTGCTTGCCTTCAGGGATGAAGCCACGGGCTTCCAGGTACTTCATGAAGCGTGCCTGGTAGATCGCCTGGATCGGGCCCAGGCCCATGGATACAGTCGGGAACTGCCAGAAATCGGGCATCAGCCAAGGGTGCGGGTACGACGACAGGCCGTTACCGTCCACTTCCTGGCGGAAGTTGTTCATGTGTTCTTCGGTGATGCGGCCTTCCATGAACGCACGGGCGTAGACGCCTGGCGAGGTGTGGCCCTGGAAGTAGATCAGGTCGCCGCCGTGTTCGTCGGTCGGGGCCTGGAAGAAGTAGTTGAAGCCGATGTCATACAGGGTTGCGCTGGAAGCGAAGCTGGAGATGTGACCGCCCAGGTCCGAATCTTTCAAGTTCGTGCGCATTACCATCGCCATGGCGTTCCAACGTACCAGCGAGCGAATGCGGCGTTCCATGAACAGGTCGCCAGGCATGCGTGCTTCGTGGGTAACGGGAATGGTGTTGCGGTATGGCGTAGTGATGGCGTAAGGCAGTTGCGAGCCGCTGCGGGTCGCAAGTTCGCCCATACGGGTCATCAGGTAGTGAGCACGGTCTTCGCCTTCTTTGTCGAGAACCGATTCCAGGGCGTCCAGCCATTCCTGGGTTTCGACGGGATCGAGGTCTTGCATGGCTTGCTCCAGGGCGGAAAGGCTACCAGAATCGGTTGCCTGAAGTTTGCGACTGGCCTTGTGGGCAGACGACATAAATTCTTGGATGGCCGAAGGTTGCTTCGGCGTCCTGTAGTTTTACTACAAATCGTCGGCCATTTCAGCCTTTCGAATGTATATACGAGTAGTAAAACTACACAAGACTGAGCGTATGGCTCGGTCTGGCTGGTGAGCATAATCGTTATTGTTGATCTTTTGCGAACAAGAAAAGGTGAAAGTTTGATGTTGGCTGCCAAAATGAAATTAATTTCAGCTATTTCTAACCTTTGTTCGACAGTCCTTCACCGAGCGTGGTTCTTGCGTTCACAGCAACACGCCATTTACACGCCGATCAAGGATAGACCATGAGCCTTCCAACACTGGCTGAATTACCCGCCATTCTCTTGCCAAAAGCCCAGCGGGCCGAGCAGTCATTTCGTGACGCAGTGGCCGCGCTGGACGACGATCATGGACTTTCTGCGTGGACGCCGCAACGGTGGGCCGACTTCGTCCGCGTGTGCGCAGCCAGTGATTTCGTCATTGAACAGAGTGTTCGTGACCCTTTGATGTTGCTGGAGCTGGTGGCCTGGGGCGAGTTGGACCGCGGCTTCGCGCCCGGCGAGCTGTGTGGGCAAATAGCTGGCGCCGTGCAACAAGCCGAAACAGAAGACGAGCTGGGTCGTGTACTGCGTCGCCAGCGCACGCGCCAGCAAGTGCGCATCATCTGGCGCGACCTGACCCGCCAGGCGGACCTGGTGCAAACCTGTCGTGACCTCTCCGATATGGCGGACGCCAGCATCGACCAGGCCTACCAGTGGCTGTACCAGCGCCACTGCGTGCAGTTCGGCACGCCTACCGGGCGGCGCAGCGGCGAGCCGCAGCACATGGTCATCCTCGGCATGGGCAAGCTCGGTGCGGTGGAGCTGAACCTCTCGTCCGATATCGACCTGATCTTCGCCTACCCCGAAGGTGGCGAAACCGTGGGCGTCAAACGCTCCCTGGACAATCAGGAATTTTTTATTCGCCTTGGTCAAAAACTGATCAAGGCCCTCGACCCGATGACCGTCGATGGCTTCGTGTTTCGCGTCGACATGCGCCTGCGTCCCTACGGCTCGGCGGGCGCGCTGGTGCTCAGCTTCAACGCGCTGGAGCAGTACTACCAGGACCAGGGCCGCGACTGGGAACGCTACGCGATGATCAAGGCACGGGTCGTTGCCGGCGACCAGGTAGCGGGCGCGCAACTGCTCGACATGCTCCGGCCATTCGTCTACCGCCGTTATCTGGACTTCTCCGCCATCGAAGCGCTGCGCACCATGAAGCAATTGATCCAGCAAGAAGTGCGGCGCAAAGGCATGGCCGACAACATCAAGCTGGGCTCGGGTGGTATCCGCGAAGTGGAGTTCATCGCCCAGGCATTCCAGCTGATCCATGGCGGGCGCGACCTGAGCCTGCAGCAGCGGCCGCTGCTCAAGGTGCTCGGTACCCTGGAGGGCCAGGGCTACCTGCCGCCCGCTGTGATTGCCGAATTGCGCAATGGCTACGAATTCCTGCGTTACACCGAGCACGCCATCCAGGCGATAGCCGACCGCCAAACACAAATGCTGCCCGATAGCCCGGAAGACCAGGCGCGCATTGCCTTTATGCTGGGGTTTGCCGACTGGGCGGCTTTCCATGAGCGCCTGATGTACTGGCGCGGTCGTGTGGACTGGCATTTCCGCCAGGTAATTGCCGATCCTGATGAAGAAGAGGGCGAAGAAAGCGAATTGGTAGTGGGCGGTGAGTGGTTGCCGCTGTGGGAAGAGTCCCAGGACGAAGACGCCGCCTGTCGCCAATTGGCCGAGGGCGGCTTCAGCGACGCGACCAAGGCTCTCAAGGCCCTGGCCGGACTGCGCAACAGCCCGCAACTGCGCGCCATGCAGCGCCTGGGCCGCGAACGGCTGGATGCGTTTATCCCGCGCCTGCTCGCCCAAGCGGTCGAGCACGCCAACCCGGACCTGGTGCTCGAACGCGTGCTGCCATTGGTGGAGGCCGTCGCCCGGCGTTCCGCCTACCTGGTACTGCTCACGGAAAACCCCGACGCCTTGCGTCGCCTGTTGACCCTGTGCGCCGCCAGCCCGTGGATCGCCGAGCAGATCACGCGTTTCCCGCTGCTGCTCGACGAATTGCTCAACGAAGGCCGCCTGTTCAAACCGCCGTTGGCGCCAGAGCTGGCGGCCGAGTTGCGCGAGCGCCTGACGCGCATCCCGGAAGACGACCTCGAGCAACAAATGGAAGCCTTGCGTCACTTCAAGTTGGCCCACCGCCTACGCGTCGCCGCCTCGGAAATCGCGGGCAGCCTGCCGTTGATGAAGGTCAGCGACTACCTCACCTGGCTCGCCGAGGCGATTCTCGAGCAAGTGCTGGCCCTGGCCTGGCGCCAGACCGTCGCGCGCCACGGCTCGCCGCAGCGGTTGGACGGCACCCTGTGCGATCCCGGGTTCATCATTGTCGGTTATGGGAAAGTCGGCGGGATCGAACTGGGGCATGGTTCGGACCTGGACCTGGTGTTTATCCATGATGGCGATCCCCAGGCGGAAACCGACGGCGCCAAGCCCATCGACGGCGCGCAGTTCTTCACGCGCCTGGGCCAGCGCATCATTCATTTGCTGACCACCCAGACCAACTCGGGACAGCTGTATGAAGTGGACATGCGCCTGCGACCTTCCGGTGCCTCCGGGCTGCTGGTCAGTTCCCTGGGGGCGTTTGATCGTTATCAACAAAATGAAGCCTGGACCTGGGAACATCAGGCCCTGATCCGCGCCCGGGTGCTGGTGGGCAGCCGGGATGTGGGCGAGGCATTCGAGCAGGTGCGGGCTAAAGTATTGGGGCGCGAACGGGACCTGGTGAAGCTGCGCCAGGAGGTCAGTGAGATGCGCGCCAAGATGCGTGACAACCTGGGCACCAAGGGCACGGCGGCCGGCACCGGCGCCAATGCCTTCGAAGCCACGGCGCTGTTCGACCTGAAGCAGGATGCCGGAGGTATCGTCGATATTGAATTTATGGTGCAATACGCGGCTTTGGCGTGGTCTGCGCAACATCCTTCGTTGCTGCGCTATACCGACAATATCCGCATTCTGGAAGGCCTGGAGCAGGTAGGCTTGATGCCCGCCGCCGACGCCCATCTGCTGCGCGAGGTGTATAAGGCCTACCGTTCCGCTGCACACCGCCAGGCCTTGCAGAACGAGGCCGGTACGGTAGCCGGGGATCAGTTCGCCGACGAACGGCGCCAGGTGATGCGAATCTGGCAGGAGCTGGGGTTGAGCTGAAACACTATTACGGCGGGGAGGCATAGGCCTCCCCGCATCGTTTGTGGAAACTACATGAATATTCTGATCGTTGGGCCCAGTTGGGTCGGTGACATGGTGATGGCGCAGACACTGTTCCAGTGCCTGAAGCAACGTCATCCCGACTGCCAAATCGACGTGCTCGCCCCTGAGTGGAGCCGGCCGATCCTTGAGCGCATGCCCGAGGTGCGCAAGGCCTTGAGCTTCCCGCTCGGCCACGGTGCCCTGGAACTGGCGACCCGCCGTCGCATCGGTAAATCCCTGGCGGGTGCTTACGACCAGGCGATCCTGCTGCCCAACTCGCTCAAATCCGCACTGGTGCCGTACTTCGCCGGCATCCCCAAGCGCACCGGCTGGCGTGGCGAGTTTCGCTACGTGCTGCTCAATGACGTGCGCACGCTGGACAAGGCCCGCTACCCACTGATGATCGAACGCTTCATGGCCCTGGCCTACGCGCCAGGCGCCGAGTTGCCCAAGCCGTACCCGCGCCCGAGCCTGCAGATCGACCCGCTGAGCCGCGACGCCGCCCTGGCCAAGTTCGGCCTGACCCTGGATCGCCCGGTATTGGCCTTGTGCCCCGGCGCCGAGTTTGGCGAGTCCAAGCGCTGGCCGTCAGAGCACTACGCCAAGGTCGCCGAGACCAAGATCCGCGAAGGCTGGCAGGTGTGGCTGTTTGGTTCGAAGAAGGACCACCCCGTGGGTGAGGACATTCGCCAGCGCCTGATCCCTGGCCTGCGCGAAGAAGCCGTGAACCTCAGTGGCGACACATCCCTGGCCGAGGCCATCGACCTGCTGTCCTGCGCCGATTCGGTGGTGTCCAACGACTCCGGCCTGATGCACGTGGCCGCAGCGCTGAACCGTCCCTTGGTGGCGGTGTACGGTTCCACCTCGCCGGGCTTCACCCCGCCGCTGGCCGACCAGGTCGAAGTGGTGCGCCTGGGCCTGGATTGCAGCCCGTGCTTTGATCGCACCTGCCGTTTCGGTCACTACAACTGCATGCGCCAATTGCTGCCGCAGCCGGTGAACGAAGCCTTGCAGCGGTTGCAAGGCTCTGTGGTCGAGGTCCGATAGTTTGCGCGTACTGGTAATCAAGACCTCATCCCTGGGCGACGTGATCCATGCCTTGCCGGCGTTGACCGATGCCGCGCGGGCGATCCCCGGCATTCAATTTGACTGGGTGGTGGAAGAAGGCTTCGCCGAGATTCCCACCTGGCATCCGGCGGTGGACAAGGTGATTCCGGTGGCGATCCGCCGCTGGCGCAAGAACCTCTGGCAGACCCTCAAGAGTGGCGAGTGGCGACGTTTCAAGCAGCGCATCCAGTCGACCAAATACGACTTGGTGATCGACGCCCAGGGCCTGCTCAAAAGCGCCTGGTTGACCCGCTATGTAAGGGCTCCCGTCGCTGGCTTCGACAAAAACTCTGCGCGTGAGCCGTTCGCGGCGCGCTTCTACTCCCGGCGCCTGGCCGTGGCCCGTGGGCAACACGCGGTGGAGCGTCTGCGCCAGTTGTTCGCCGTTGCGCTCGGCTATGACTTGCCCAAGGGCTTGGGCGACTACGGTTTGAGCGTCGACAAGCTGCTCGGCCTGCCGCCCAAGAAACCGTTCGTACTGCTGTTGCATGGCACCACCTGGGACACCAAGCACTGGCCTGAAGCCTACTGGCGTGAACTGGCCGAGCGCATGGGGCGCCTGGGCGTGGACGTGAAGTTGCCCTGGGGCAATGCCGATGAAAAAGCCCGCGCCGAACGCCTGGCCCATGGCCTGCAAAACGCCGAGGTGCTGCCCAAATTGAACCTGGCCGGTGTCGCCCGTGTACTGGCCGGTGCCCGCGCCTGTGTGGCGGTGGACACCGGCCTCGGCCACCTGGCCGCCGCGCTGGATGTGCCGACCATTTCCCTGTTCGGCCCAACCAACCCGGGCCTCACCGGTGCCTACGGCAAGGGCCAGATTCACTTGGCCAGCGACTTCCCCTGCGCGCCGTGCCTGCAAAAGCACTGTACCTATCAACCGACAGCCGACGACTTGCGTCGGTTCGACATCAAGCGCGAGTCGCCCCTATGCTTCACGCGCTTGAACCCTGAGCGTGTGGCCAGCCGACTGAGCACGTTGTTATTGGCTGAGGAGCTGCACTGATGCAACTGGCTTTTGTTCTATACAAATATTTCCCCTTCGGTGGCCTGCAGCGCGATTTCATGCGCATCGCCCTGGAGTGCCAGCAGCGCGGCCACCAGATTCGTGTCTACACGCTGATCTGGGAAGGTGATATCCCGCCCGGCTTCGAAGTGCTGGTGGCACCGGTCAAGGCATTCTTCAACCACCGGCGCAACGAGAAGCTCAGCGCCTGGATGGCTGCCGACCTGGCCAAGCGCCCGGTGGACCGCCTGATCGGTTTCAACAAAATGCCCGGGCTGGACGTGTACTACGCCGCCGACGGCTGCTTTGAAGACAAGGCGCAAAACCTGCGCCACTCGCTGTACCGCTATTTCGGTCGCTACCAGCACTTTGCCGAGTACGAACGTGCGGTGTTTGCCAAGGATGCCAAGACCGAAGTCCTGATGATTTCCGAAGTGCAGCAGCCGCTGTTCATCAAGCATTACGACACGCCGCTGGAACGCTTCCACCTGCTGCCGCCGGGCATTGCCCAGGACCGCCGCGCACCGCCGAATGCCGCCGAGATTCGCGAGGGTTTCCGCAAGGAATTCAACCTGGGCGACGACGACCTGCTGCTGGTACAAATCGGTTCGGGCTTCAAGACCAAGGGCGTCGATCGCAGCCTCAAGGCCGTGGCCGCGTTGCCGTCCGAGCTGAAAAAACGCACGCGACTGTTTGTAATCGGCCAGGACGACCCCAAAGTATTCCAGCTGCAAAGCGCGACGCTGGGGCTGGGGGACAACGTGCAGTTCCTCAAGGGCCGCAGCGATATCCCGCGTTTCCTGCTGGGCGCCGACCTGTTGATCCACCCGGCGTACAACGAGAACACGGGCACTGTGTTGCTCGAAGCCCTGGTGGCCGGGTTGCCGGTGCTGGTCTCGGCCGTGTGTGGGTATGCCCACTACATCGCTGAAGCCGACAGTGGCCTGGTGCTGGATGAGCCGTTCGAACAGCACCAGCTTAACCAGTACCTGACGCACATGCTCACCGACACTGCACAGCGCGCGGCCTGGAGCCGCAATGGGTTGGCCTACGCCGAGACGGCCGACCTCTACAGCATGCCGCAGCACGCTGCGGATGTGATTCTGGCGGAGCCAAAACGATGAAGTTGATTCTTGCCGAACCGTTCAAGACTTTGTGGGCCGGGCTTGATGCCTTTGCCGAAGTCGAGAAACTGCAAGGTGAAGTATTCCGTGAACTGGCAGCACGTCGCACCCTGCGCACCGAGGTCGACGGCCGTCCGTATTTCGTGAAGATCCACCGTGGCATCGGCTGGGGCGAAATCTTCAAGAACCTGATCACCGCCAAGTTGCCGGTGCTGGGTGCCGGCCTTGAGTGGTCGGCGATCCATCGCTTGCAGGCGCTCGGCGTGCCGACCATGACCGGCGTGGCCTTCGGCGAAAAAGGCAGCAACCCGGCGGACCAGCACTCGTTCATCATCACCGAAGAGTTGGCGCCGACGCTCAGCCTCGAAGACGTCACCCTCAACTGGGTCGCCGAGCCGCCCGCGCCTGCGTTGCGTCACGCCCTCACGGCCGAGTTGGCGCGCATGGTCGGCGACATGCACCGGGGGGGCGTCAATCATCGCGATTGCTACCTGTGCCACTTCTTGCTGGACACCTCGAAACCCATCGACGCGAACAGCATCAAGCTGTCGGTGATCGACCTGCACCGCGCCCAACTGCGTGCCCACCTGCCGTTGCGCTGGCGCGACAAGGACCTGTCCGCGCTGTACTACTCGGCGCTGGACATTGGCCTGACCCGTCGCGACAAGCTGCGCTTCCTCAAGGGCTATTTCCGCCAGCCGTTGCGCCAGATCCTGGCCGAGCAATCGGCGTCGTTGAGCCTGATGCAGCGCAAGGCCGACAAGCTGTATGCGCGCAAGCAACGCTACGGGGATGCGATCTGATGGCGGGTTGGAACCTGGAACCTGCCTACGCCAACCTGGCGGTTGATTTTGGAAGCCTCGAAGCGGTATTCGCCCTGCAAGGCGAGCGACTGACCCGCGACCCGTTGTCGGAGGTGATCCGGGTAGAGCGGGGCGGGGTTAATTACTACGTCAAGCGCTACACCGGCGCCGGCAAGGGCCTGCGGCGTTACCTGGGCAAGCCGCGGGTCAAGTCCGAATGGCAGAACCTCAAGCGTTTCGCCAAGTGGGGCATCCCCACCGCTGACGTCGTGGCCTGGGGCCTGGAACGTAAAGGCCTGGCCTATGAGCGAGGGGCGATGATCACCCGCGAGTTGCCGAAAACCGAAGACCTTTCGGTGCTGGCCGAGCGTAATGATGCGCGCCTGCGCGATCCCAAGTGGGTTGACGCGGTGAGCCGCCAGCTCGCCGAATACACCCGCACCATGCACGATCACCGCTTTACCCATAACGACTTGAAGTGGCGCAACCTGCTGATCGATGACCAGTCCACGCTGTACCTGATCGATTGCCCCAACGGTGATTTCTGGCGCGGGTTCTGGCTCAAGTACCGTATCACCAAGGACCTGGCCTGCCTGGACAAGGTGGCCAAGTATCATCTGTCTGCCACCCAGCGCCTGCGCTTCTACATGCAATACCGTCAGCGCCGGCACCTGAGTGCATCGGACAAACAGCGTATTCGCCACGTGGTGAAGTTTTTCGAGGGACGCGAATGAGTGATTTCCTGGCGGCTGAAGACCGTGCGCTGCTGGAGCGCAACGGCCTGGCCACGTTCGATGCCCTGTGGGCCAAGCAGCTGGACGCGGTCGACGAGCCCAATACCAGCCGTGGTGGCTGGAGCAGTGTGTTTCGCCTTGAGCTCGACGGCCACGGCTACTACCTCAAGCGCCAGAGCAACTACCTGACGCGCAGCTTGCACCGTCCTTTTGGCGAGCCGAGCTTTTCCCGTGAATTTCGCAATATCAGCCGTTATCGCAAGCTTGGTATCCCCGCGTTGCAGGCAGCGTTCTACGGCGAGCGCAAAGTCGGCGGCGAGTACCGTGCGATGCTGCTTACCCGCGCGCTGGACGGCTGGAATGACCTGGACTCCTTGCTGGAGCAGTGGCCGCAACTGAGCGAGGCCCAGCACCGTGCGATCCTGCTGGCCTGCGGCCAACTGGCACGCCGACTGCACAGCGTCGGCCAGGTGCATGGCTGTTTTTATCCCAAGCATATTTTCCTGCAGGCGACCGGTGACGGTTATGCCGCACAGTTGATCGACCTGGAGAAAACCCGCCCGCTGTTGTTCGGCTGGCGTGATCGGGTCAAGGACCTCGAACCCCTGCTGCGCCGTGCCCCGCAGTGGTCGGACGCGCAGGTGCGTCAGCTGTTGGCCGCCTATCTTGATCAGCCTGAAGACAGCGCGCTGGTCGCGAGTTGGCTGCAGCGGTTGACGGCGCGGCGTAGCCACAAGGAGAAACGCTGATGCGCCTGTCCGAGCTAAAAAGCGCCGGCCGCGCTCCGAGCTTGCCCCTTACCCTTGACCTCGCGGATGCCGCAGGCCCCGGCCAACTGCAGCTGTTGAGTTTGCTGCGGGTGTTGCCGGGCGAGCGCTATGTCGGCGCAGCGGTGTGGCGCGGGCGTCCGGTATTGGCCAAATTGTTGGTGGGCAGCAAGGCGGCGCGGCATTTCCAGCGTGAGCTCAGTGGCGTGCGCCTGCTGGCCGAACAAGGCCTGACCACGCCGTTATTGCTGGCCGATGGCTTGCAGGCAGGCGAGGGCGGCTGGCTGCTGTTCGAATTTATCGAGGGGGCCGAAAGCCTGGCGGATGCCTGGCAGGCCGTCGAAAGCTTGCCGCCGTTGGCTGACGAACAAACCGCCGTGCTTGCCGAAGCGCTGGGCGCGATCGCACAGATGCACACCAAGGGGTTGTGGCAGGAAGACCTGCACCTGGACAACCTGCTGCGCCAGGACGGCAAGCTGTACCTGATCGATGGTGCCGGGATCCGCGTCGAAGAGGCGGGCAAGCCGTTGTCGCGCAACCGTGTGCTGGAGAACCTCGGGGTATTTTTCGCCCAGTTGCCAAAAAACCTCGAGCCGTTCACCGAAGAACTGCTGGTGTACTACCTGCTGAGCAACAGCGAGCATGCCCTGCCGCTGGAGGCCTTGGAGAAACAGGTGCGCAAGGTCAGCGCCTGGCGCCTCAAGGACTTCTTGAGCAAGGTCGGCCGCGACTGCACGCTGTTCAGCGTCGTGCGCGGCGCGTTTGCCTTGCGCGCGATCCGTCGCGAAGAAGAGCCGGCAATGCTGCCCGTGCTGGAGCAGGCCGATACGCTGCTGGGCCAGGGGCATCTGTACAAGACCGGTGGCGCCGCCAGCGTGGCCAAGGTCGAGGTGGCGGGGCGACCGCTGGTGATCAAACGCTACAACATCAAGGGCTTCGCCCATTGGCTCAAACGTTTCTGGCGCCCTAGCCGTGCCTGGCATTCCTGGCGCGAAGGCAACCGCCTGGCGTTCCTCGGTATCGCCACGCCCAAGCCGCTGGCCGTGCTGGAGACGCGCTTTTTCTGGCTGCGTAGCCGCGCCTACCTGATCACCGAATACCTGCCGGGCCCTGACATCATCGAACGCTTCGCGCCGTACGTTGAAAACGGTGCTGCACCAGAAAACGAACTGCAGGCGCTTGATCGCCTGTTCGCCAACCTGATCCGCGAGCGCATCAGCCATGGCGACTTCAAGGGGCATAACCTGTTCTGGGACAAAGACCGCTGGTCGCTGATCGACCTTGATGCGATGTGCCAACACACCTCTGCCGCCAGCTTCGCCCCGGCATACGCCAAGGACCGTGCGCGGTTCATGCGTAACTGGCCTGAAGGCAGCGCACTCTACCAACTGATCGATCAGCGGCTGCCAACACTGTAGGCGCCGGCTCGCCGGCGATGGTCGTCTCACCGTCAACGCCATAGAGGCTGCACAACCGCTATCGCCGCACAGGCACCAAAAAGCGCTACCCACGATGCGAAGCGAGCCGGTCTCGATCCTGTTTTTGATCTTGATCTTGATCTTGATCTTGATCTTGATCGTGCTTTTGATTTCAGGCGCCCCATCAAACACGCTGGCCGGAATTCGACAGGGATTTGGGGGGTAAACCGGCAGGGATGCCGGTTTAGCCGCCCTGCGCCATGGAGGGCGCGTGGCGGCGGCCCCCCAAATCCCTGTCGGATTACGGGCACACCGAGCGTGAGCGAGGTGCCGAGTGTTGGGGCAAGAGCCTTTTGGTTACTTTGGGGCTCTTTTCCAAAGTGACCCGCTGTAAGAGCGGAACCCATAGCAGCCGTTGCCTAGATAACGGATATGTACTCAGTCTGATCCAACACCCAGGTCGGCTGTCAGGCCGCCTTCGCGGGCAAGCCCGCTCCCACATTTTTGGATCGTGGGGTGACAGTTAGAGAGTGGTCGGCTGTCGGGACGCCTTCGCGGGCAAGCCCGCTCCCACAGTTGGATCGCGGGGTGACAGTTAGATAGCGGGCGGCTGTCGGGACGCCTTCGCGGGCAAGCCCGCTCCCACAGTTTTGGATCGCGGAGTGACAGTTAGAAAGTGGTTGGCTGTCAGGCCGTTATTGCGCGTTGATCAGCGTCGTACGGGTTTTGTATTTGCCCTGGATGACGTCCTCGCTGGCGAAGAAATACCCGTAGTCCTGCAGGTACATGACGGTGCTGGTCGCCTGGTAGTTATCCCCCGTGGCCGTGCAATTGAGCGCCTTCGCATTGCCACTCAGCGTCGAGTTGATGTTGCTGGCCGGCAGTTCCCGGGTTACGACACAGGTCGAATCGCGAGACAGCACGCGATCCTCTTCAGCGGTGTTTCGATTGAGCTCCTTGAGCTTGAACCCCAGCGTGGCGCCGATCGGCATCTGCTTCCAGTCGCCGGTGAAACTGAGTTGCTCGACGTTACTTGCCGCCGACACCTTCATTCCGCGTAAGTCGAAATCGCCTTGGAAGGTCAGGCTGAACAAGCCTCGGAATGTCGTGATGTTGCTGCTTGAGAATTGCGTCGCCCGGCGGATTTTAAGCGGGGTGTTTCCAGCGTCGGGCTCGATGAACACGTCAGTGCGCAAACTGGATGAACCCAGGTCGCGTTTCTCCATAAGATGGCGCAGGGGCTTGGTTGCAGCAGGCATTCCCAGTGCGGTGATGGCCTTCGTCACTGCTGCCGGGACCGGTTCGGGTGTCAGGGTTTGCTGGAGCTTGGTACGCGCAACGGCTACCGGCAACTGCGCAGTCGTCGGCGAGCACGCGGCCTTGAGCAGGGCCTGGGTGTCTGCCTCGGCGGCGCTGAAGGGCTGGTCTACGGGGACGGCGACCACATCGCCGAAGGTCACCGTATTTTTCGGCGTGAGGCTGAACGTAGCCAGCGTGCGATAGGTCTGGTGGCTGCAACTGACTTCCCAGTGCATGCGCGTCTGGGCGTAGGGCATCTTCTTGAGTTTGTTGGTCAGGATGAGCGGCTCATCGTAGGCGCCCCAGAGCTCCACTTTCTCGCCTACTTTCTTGAGGCTGGCATGGTCGATCAGCAACTGGCGTTGGGTGTCTGTCGTGCTGACGAGGCGCCAATCCGGGCGCGGCGTGCGGGCGCAAGCCTCGGTGAAGCTGGCGTTCTGTTGCAGTTCGCCAATCACCTCCGGCGTCAGGTTGCGCATGACGGTAATGCGCGTGGGTTGGCCGTCAGGGCCTGGGGTCCCGGGAGCCTCCATATACAACAGGCTCCCGCTCGGGGTGGCACAGGACGCCTGAAGCTGCGCGATATCCGGCACGGAGACGTTGTTGGTCAGCGTGACGTGAACCTGGTAACTGAGGTCGTCGCCGTCACGCATGATCGAGTCGGCCAGCAATGGCTTCTTGAGCATGTCTTTATACGGGGCATCGGCCGTGCCGCCGTTCTTCATGCCTTGCGCACCGCAACCACTGAGCAGGCCCAGGGCGACGAAAACCGCGATATGTTTCATGAGCGTTCCTTGCAGGGAGGCGAGGTGATCAGGGGCTTTCGACCGCCCGCAGCGTTTTTTGTGCGGGGGGCTGATCAGAATTGGTACTCCGCGCCTGCCCCTGCATACCATGAGCGCCCGGGTGCTGCTTCGTAGTAGCGGTTGTTGCCGTCGCCGACGATCACCGAGCCGACGTACTGACGGTCGAGCAGGTTATCCAGGCGCAGTGTCTGGTGGAAGGTCCAGTGCTCGACTTTCTGCTCGAAGCGGGCGCGCCAGTTGAACACGCTGTAGCCCGGCGCGGCATGTTGGCTGTTGGTGTCCTCGACGTAGACCTTGCTGCGGTACAGGCCTTCGATTGCGGTACTGACCCAGTCGCGGGGTTTCCAGTTCAGCTCGGCGAACAGCGTGGTCTGCGGCACGCCGGGCAGGTAGTTGCCCTTGTCGACGGCGGTGCTGCCGCCGCTGATGAAGTCGCTGTCGTAGGTGGCTTGCAAGCGGGTGTAGGCGAGATGGGTGCTCCACTGTTCGCTGAGTTGGCTCTCGATGCCCAGTTCGAAGCCTCGGCGCAGGGTCCGGCCGGCATTTTGGTAACTGGTGCGGCCACCCAGGGATTGATAAACCACCAATTCATCCTCGGTGGTGATCTGGAAGACGGCAGCGTTGATCCGCGTGTTGTTGAGCTGGGCTTTCAATCCCACCTCGTATTGGGTGCTCTGCGACGGCTTCAGGCCGAAGTTGAACCCTTCGACGCTGCCCGGCGCGTAGGCCAATTCGGCCTGGGTCGGTGTTTCGAAACCTTTGCCGGCGCTGATATAACCGTGCAACTGCGGGGTGAAGGCGTACATCACGCTCATCGACGGCGTGTTCTTTTGATAGGTTTTGTTGCCGCTGGAATCGCCGTTGCTGAGGAATTGGTCGTCGACGTCCAGCTCCATGGTGCTGTGCCGGACACCGGCTTGCAGGGTCCAGCGGTCGAGGGCCCAGTTAGCCTGAATGTACGGGTCCAGGCTGCGGGCGGTGTCGATTTCATCGCGGCGCAGCTCACCCTTTACCCCCAGGGTGCTGCCACTGTAGTTCTGATAACCGTGGCGACTGTCTTCGCTCTGGTCGAAGTCCAGGCCGGTGATGATCATCAAATCACCCGGGGCGCTCTCGATGGGTTGCATCCAGCGCACGCTGCCGCCGTAGAACTTGCGGTCAAATTGCACCACGCCACCGCCACGTTCGTTAGCGGGAGTGCCCCTGGGTATCGACAAGTACTGAATCACACTCCGCCGCCCCGTATACGCATTCACCTGCAGTGTCGCATCGCCGATATAGCGCTCGTAATTCATCCCCAACTGCTGATGGTCGATGCTTTTTCGCGTGTTGTAGGTCAGTGCATTGGCGCTCACCGAGCGCGGATCGGCCTTGTACGCCGCCCACGTCTGCCCCAGTGGGTCCTGCGTGCCGTTCTGCTCCAGGCTGCTGTAGATCAGCGCCAGCTTGCTGTCGTCATCCGGCTGGAAATTGAGCTTGGCAAAGGTCTGGTCGCGACGGGCGCTGCTGTGGTCGCGATAGCCGTTGGTGTCCATGCGCGAGGTATCGAGTACGAAGCCTGCACCATTGGCGGCGCCCTCGGCGGTCAGGTGGTTCTTGTTCAGGCCGTCGCTGCCTACCAGGGTCTCGGCGCCGATGCGCGGTGGGCCTTCGCCGTCGCGGGAGAACATCTGGATCACGCCGCCGGCATTACTGCCATACAAGGTAGCGGCAGGGCCGCGCAGCACCTCGATGCGCTCGGCAGTATCGAGGTTGAACGTGGCCGCCTGGCCCTGGCCGTCCGGCGTGCTGGCGGGAATGCCATCGGCGATCAGCTTGATGCCGCGCACGCCAAAGGCCGAGCGGGCGCCGAAACCTCGGGAAGAAATCTGCAGGTCCTGGGCATAGTTCTGACGGTTCTGCACCACCAGGCCGGGCACGCGAGACAAGGCTTCGGAAGCATTGATGCCCAGTTGGCCATCGCTGATCTGCTCGCGGCTGATGCCATCCACCGAGTACGGCAGGTCGAACGCCGGGCTGGCGCTGCGCGAACCGGTGACCACGCTGGGGTCGAGCACCAGCGGTGCCTCGTCGGCGTGGGCGCCGTTGTACAGCCCCAAAATACCGGGGAGCAACAACATGAAACGAGTAGGGGCAACAGCTTTCATGAGCAAACCAACATCCATAGAGCGCGCAAAAGCGCGCGAGTTTAACGATTCAGCGACCCTTTGCCGAATCTTCCCGCCGTTTGCCGACGCCTGTGTGTGTTACAGCCCTGGGTTAAGCTATTTCGCTTCTGCCAAAGGGAATTGCCCGTGAATCCTACAAAGAATCTTCTGCTCGCCGCCATTGTCCTTTCGACCGCAGGCTGCGGCACCATCAATACGGTATTTAGAGAAGACGCGGTGGCGAGCCAAAACCTCAAGGACTTGCGCAGCCATTGTGAGAACGTGCCGCGTGTTTACAGCGGCGTGGTGTATGACTTCTGCTTGCTCAATGGCGAACCCAACCCCAGAAAAAGCCTGAAGGACCAAGAGATCGCCACGCTTCCTTTCGTGTTCATCGATTTTTCGCTGTCGGGCGTGCTCGATACGTTGGTACTGCCCTACACGGTCTATCGGCAGAACCAGGACGGCAGCATCGAGATTTTCCGTTAGTCTGCAGTGACAACCGGTCACCACATTCCCTAGATCATCCCGCCGCGTGTTTACGCTATAATCCCGCCCTTTAGCTGTTTCCTGCCCAGGCAGGAGGCACACTTTTTTCAGGCGCGACCCGCCTGCATGCAGACTAAAAGAGGCTAGACCCCTGTGGCATTGACGATTCTTGGCCTGTCCGGCGCCCTTAGCCATGATCCTTCCGCAGCCCTGTATATCGACGGCAAGCTGATCGCGGCCGCCGAAGAAGAGCGCTTCGTACGCGACAAACATGCAAAGAACCGCATGCCCTACGAGTCGGCGAAGTTCTGCCTGGAACAGGCTGGCATCAAGCCTTCCGACGTTGATGTGGTGGCGATCCCGTTCGCCCCGATCAGCCTGTTCGGTGAGGCGCGCTGGCACTACGCCAAGCGTTACTGGTACGCCCCGGACCGCGCCCTTGACGCGATCCTGATGGGCAACCGTCGCTACAAGCGCTATCGCAACAAGATCGTCTGGTGCCTGGAGCAACTGGGCTTCGATCCGAAGAAAATCAAGATCGAGCCGGTGGAACACCACCTGGCGCACGCTTCCAGTGCCTACCACTGCTCCGGCTTCCAGGAGAAAACCGCGATCCTCGGTATCGACGGTAAAGGTGAGTACGCCACCACGTTCTTCGGCTACGGCGAAAACGGCAAGATCCACAAGATCAAGGAGTTCTACGATCCGGACTCCCTGGGCGGCCTGTACGGCGCAATCACCGAGTTCCTCGGTTTCGAGATGCTCGACGGTGAGTTCAAGGTCATGGGCATGGCGCCGTACGGCGATGCCAGCAAGTACGATTTCTCGCGCCTGGCTTCTTTCGAGAACGGTGAGCTGGTGATCAACACCGACTACGCCAACGTCATCGGCCTGCGCCGCTATAAAGAGAAAGGCAAGGGATTCTACTTCTCGCCAAAACTGATCGAGTGGCTGGGCCCCAAGCGCGAAGGCGATATCGCCGACGAGCCTTACATCCACTACGCCGCCAGCATGCAGGCACTGTTCGAGAAACTGGCCCTGCAGATGATCGACCACTACCTGGGCGACATCCTGAAAGACACCGGCAAGCTGGCCTTCGCCGGCGGCTGTGCACTGAACGTCAAGCTCAACCAGAAGATCATCGCGCGTGACGACGTGAAGGAGCTGTTCGTACAGCCCGCGTCCGGCGATGCCGGCACCGCGGTGGGCGCGGCGGCCTACGTGTCCCACGCCCGTGGTGTACCGGTCGAGAAGATGGAACACGTCTACCTCGGCCCGTCCTACAGCAACGAAGACGTGATTGCCGCGTGTGCCAAGCACGAGAGCAAGCCGAACTGGCGCAAGATCGAAAACATGCCCCAGCGCATCGCCAAGATCATGGTCGATGGCAACCCGGTGGCCTGGTTCCAGGGCCGCATGGAGTTTGGCCCGCGTGCCTTGGGCGGTCGTTCGATCATCGGTTGCCCTAGTGCGACCGGCGTGGCGGACCGCATCAACCACCAGATCAAGTTCCGTGAGCGCTGGAGGCCTTTCTGCCCGTCGATGCTCGACACCGTGGCGCCACAGATGATCAAGGTCGACCACCCCGCGCCGTTCATGACCTTCACCTTTGAAGTGGCGGAAGAATGGAAAACCCGCGTGCCGGAAGTGGTCCATGAAGATGGCACCTCCCGGGCCCAGGTGCTCAAGCGCGAATACAACCCGCGCTACTACGACATGATGAAAGAGCTGGAAGTGCTGACCGGCAACGGTGTGTCCCTGAACACCTCGCTCAACCGTCGTGGCGAAGCGATGATCTGTTCGCCGACCGACGCGTTGAACATGTTCTTTGGCTCCGACCTGCAGTACCTGATCATGGAAGACATCCTGGTCGTCAAGGACGGCGTGGACCCTTATGACGCCGTGGTCTAAATGCTGAACCGCTTCCAGGGTTGGCGTGAGCGTGGCTGGACGCCTGTCGAGGCCGAGGTTTACGCCCAGGCCTGGCAGCGGTTTGGCGGCAGCGTGGCGACCCATCCGCAGATTGTCGAGCGGTTGGCGAACCTGGCGCAGATTCCCGTGCGTTACCTGGGTTGGGAACAGGACGGCGAACTCAAGGGGGCGATTGCCACTTGGGGGCGCGACCTGGCCCTGTCCAAGGACGTGCTCAAGCGCAGCGGCAAGAAAGGCCTGTTTGACTTGGGCAATGCCGAGATCATCCTGCCGATCGTCGCCGCTGCGCAGCTGCCCGTACGCCACCGTGGCCGCTACCTGTCAGCGTTGAACGAGGGCCGCATCAGCACCCTCAAGCCCCAGGCCGAGCAATTGGCCATGGCGCGTACCCCCGAAGAGCTGTCGAAGAAGTTTCGCTACAACCAGCGCCGCGAATTGCGCCTGCTGGAAGAAGCGGGCGGTGTGGTGCGGGCGGTGGGCGAGTTTTCCAGCGTGGAACTGGCGGCGATCTACTGTGATCTGTTCCAGCGCCGCTGGGGTTTTCCGGCCACGGGTGCCGAGCGCCTGGCCGAGGTGCTGGCCCTGCTCAAGGAGTTCCTGATCGGCTCGGTGCTGTTTCTCAACGACGCCCCGATTGCGGTACAGCTGGTGTACCGCGTCGAGGCGCCCGAGTGGATCAGCATCGAGTACGTCAACGGCGGTGTCGACCCTGAAACCCGTGCGTTCAGCCCCGGTAGCGTGCTGAGTTTTCTCAACACGCAAAGCGCCTGGGAACAAGCGCGGGCCGTGGACAAACCGCTGCGGTTCTCCTTCGGTCGTGCCGACCGCGAGTACAAGGAGCGCTGGTGCAACCCAGTGCCGGTGTTCAGCGTATGAGCCGCAAGCAGCAACTGCTCAAGCGCCACCGGCGCAATAAACGCATCGCGCTGCTGGTGGGTCTGCTGCTGTTGGTCGCGGCCGGTGTGCTGGTGGCCTGGTGGCTGCCACTGATCCTGGCGGTGGTGTTGTGGGTGGCCCACGAGGCCTGGTTTGCTGACCACCTGTTTTATTCGCCCAAGGATGACTACCAGTACAGTTTCTCGCCGAGTGGCCAGCAGGTCGGGTTGCGTCTGGAAGGCGGCAGGTTGCTGGCCGATACGCCGCTTGAACTGGCGGGCGATGAAACGCTGATCGTCGAGGTACAGCTCAAAAGCAACCTGTGGGGTCGTTTCTTTGATCCTGCGGTTGAGTGCCTGGACGATCGCCAGGCGTTCGAGCGTGGTGTGGCCGGCAAGCGTTACCTGAACCTCACAGGCTCGGCGCCAGCATTGGCCGCGGGTGAGCTGCGCCTGCGCGGTCGTTTTTGCCGCGTGATCGGCCAGCCTGTGTTGTGGGTATTTCGCCAGCCCGACGCTGCCCGCCAGCGGGTGATGGTGATCGCGCCCCATGCCGACGATGCCGAATTAGCCGCCTTCGGCCTTTATGGCCAGGCGGATGAGAGCTGGATCGTGACCCTGACGGCAGGTGAAATCGAGGCCGAGCACTATCAAAAGATGGGCATGGCCAAGGCTGAAGCGGCGCGGATCAAAGGGCGCCTGCGCGCCTGGGACAGCATTGCCGTGCCGCGGTGGGCCGGTGTACCCGAGGCGCAATGCGTGCAACTGGGCTACTTCTGCCTGCAACTGCCGGCCATGCGTGACGCTCCCGATCAACCCCAGGCATCCCGCGAAGCGCAGCTGGACGATACGCGGCTGTTCCGTCAGTTCAATGCCTTGGCGCTGCCAGGCGATGCGGACGGCGCTCCGACCTGGCACAACCTGATTGCCGACCTGCGCACGCTGCTGCTCAAGGCGCGCCCCGAGGTGATTGTGTTGCCGACGCCGGTGCTCGATCCGCACCCGGACCATATCTGCGCGCACACCGCCGTGGTGCAAGCATTGCAGGGGTTGGAGTGGCAGCCGACCACCTTGCTCGGCTATGCCAATCATCTGCATGATAACGACCGTTGGCCCATGGGGGATTCAGGCACCGGTGTTGCCTTGCCGCCGCAGTTCGATGCCGCTCAGGTACTTGAACCCTATTGCCGCGTGCTGAGTCTGGGGCAGCAGCAGGACAAGGCCATGGCGCTGGGCATGATGCATGACTTGCAGCCCCGTGCACCGTTCAAGCGCCGGGTACGTCGCCTGTTGCAGCAATGGCTGGCCGGCCGTGGTCCATCGCCTTACGGCGAGAACGAATTTTTCCGCAAGGCCGTGCGCCGTCACGAGCTGCTTTGGGTGCTGAAGCAGGACTGAAATTGACTTTTTTCGTCGGGCTGCCCGCGTGTAGCAGCCCGATTGCCTCATGGAGTGATATGAAGCCTCGTTTCAAGGTTTTGCAGTTGCAGCCTGACTACAACGTCAAGCTCAATGATTTCGCCGATCTCGGCGAGCAGATCGTCAAGGCGTTGCCGACCGAGCGGTTCGAGGTGACGTCGGCCTTTCTCAGCGGGCGACCGCAGCCTGGCCAGCCGTTGAGCGTGGCCGATCATTCCAAATATTTCGAATTTCCCGAAAAGGCCCTCAAGGGCATTCGCCTGGGCGCCATGTGGGAAATCTACAAATACTGCCGCGAGCAGAAGTTCGACGTGGTCATCTGTAACCGCTTCAAGTCGGTGAACATGATGCTGTCGCTCAACCGCTGGTTGAAGATCCCGTTGTGCATCGGTATCTCCCACGGTTTCGGCGAGTACGAGCGCGCGTATCGCCGGCGCCAGACGCGTCGTTTGGTCAGCCCGGCCTGGCGCTTTGTCGGGGTGTCGGCGGCGGTCAGGGATTACTTGGTCGGCCTCAACTGCGGCTTTACGCCCCAGAACACCACCTTCGTCACCAACGCCATCGATATTCCGCAGGCCGAGGCCTTGCAGTTGCCACGCGAGCAGGCGCGCCAGGCGCTCGGGTTGCCGCTCGACGCGCGGCTCATCGGTGCATTGGGGCGCCTGGTGCCGATCAAGGGCCATACGCACCTGTTGCAAGCGTTCGCCCGCCTCAAGGACAAATACCCCAACGCCCAGGTCGGCATTATCGGCTCCGGCCGTGCCGAGGCGGATTTGCGCGCGGACATCGAGCGCCTTGGTCTCACCGGCCGGGCCCATCTGCTGGGTTTTCGCGAGGATGGCCTCAAGTATGTGCGTGCCTTCGATATCTGGACCATGCCTTCCTTGCTTGAAGGCCTGGGCCTGGCGCTGCTGGAAGGCATGAGCGGACGCTTGCCAGTGATTGCCTCCAACGGGCCGGCCATGCTGCCGCTGGTTGAAGGGGCGGGCGGTTTGTCCCACGAGCCCGGTAATGTCGAGCAACTGACAGCGGCCCTGGACACGTACCTGGCCATGAGCGATGAGCAATTGCGCGCCAAGGGTGAACAGGTGTTCCGTTACCTGGAAGAAAACCACGCACTGGCTGAATTCCAGCAGAAGTACCTGAACCTCATCGAAACCGGTTTGAAAGAAGTAGGTAGAGCATGACAGCGCAACAACCCCTGGTCTCGGTGATTATCGCGTCCTACAACCACGGCCGTTACATCGAAGAGAGCATCCTCAGCGTGCTCGGCCAGACGTACCCGAATATCGAGCTGCTGGTGGTGGACGACGGCTCCAAGGATGACAGCGTCGAGCGCATCCAACGCCTGCAGGCCGAGCACGGCTTTGATTTCCAGGTACAGCAGAACCAGGGCCTGACCGCCACGCTCAACGGCGCTATCGCCCGCGCCAAAGGCAGCCTGATCGCACCGTTCGGTTCCGATGACATCATGCTGCCGGACCGTATCGCGACCCAGGTGGCCTATATGGCAGACAAGCCGAAGGTGGGCATGTGCGCCGGCAACATCGAACTGATCGATGGTGACGGCAACCTGCACCCGGAGAAAAAGCAGCGCCGCGACGTACCGTTTCGCAGCCTGGACTTCGACGACATGTTCATGGATCGCAAGCCTTTCCCGCCGGCACCGACCATGCTGATCCGCCGCGAAGTGCTGGAGCAGGTTGGCGGCTTCGACCCGTTGATTCCCCTGGAAGACCTGCTGATCCAACTGAAGATCACTGCTGCCGGCTACACGATCGACGCCCTCGGCGTGGTGATGGCGCAGTACCGGCAGCACGCGAATAACACCTACAAGAACCACCGCTACATGATCCAGAATATTCTCAAGACCTATGCCCAGTTCAGCGACCACCCGGCCTATGACGCGGTGCGCTACAACTTCCTGAACTCGATGTTCCTCAAGACGGCCGACCGTGATCGGCCATTGGCGCGGGAAATCCTCAAGCAGATCCCGCTGAAGTTCTGGGGGCGCAAGACCCTCCGCGGCTTGGTGCGGTTGTATCTGGCGCCTCTGAGGAAGTGAGGCGGTAGCAGAAATGAAAAAGGCGACTATCAGCAGTGATAGTCGCCTTTTTTATCAGGTGGCGGGGTTGGCCAGCGCCAGCACGTGCTCGCGGAGTTTTGCCGTGGCGCCTTGGCTGGCAACGGACGCATAGCCTTTGGCCAACTGCTCGAAATGGGTCTCGAACAACCAGGCGCGGTCCTGCGGGTAACGCTGCATATGGCGCAGGTTGCGCTGGCGCAAGGCGTTGCGCAGCGGCGACGGGAAGATGCGCAGGTCGGCGATATCGATCAGGCCGAACTCGCCGTCATCCATCAGCAGCACATTGCCCAAGTGCAGCGAGCGGAAGTACACGCCGCGCTCGTGCAACTGGGCCATGAACTGGCCGAAACGCTCGATCAGTGACTCGCGCAGGCTGTTGTCCAGGCTTTGCAGGGCCTGGCGCAGGGTCAGGCCGGGCAGTGGCGTATAGCTGACGGCGCTGCTGGCGTCGTGCAGGCGGTAGAGGTCCAGAATCTGCGGTGTGGGGATGCCCAGGGCGCGCAATTGCTCGGCGTTGCTGGCAAACCGTTCGGCGTAGGGGTTGAAGCTGCCCGAGGTGTACCAGCGGCGCGCGCGGAAAACCTTGAGGAAGCGGCCGTCGGCCAGGCGCAGGACTTTGGGGCCGAGGCCGTCGGCTTCGATCACCTGGGCGTTGCTGCACAGTTGGTCGAAAGCCTCGGGCTTGATCATGTGCACCGGCTTGCGCAGCACGCTGCGACGGCGCTGGGCAATGCTCAGGCCGGCAATGATGGCCAGCGGGATCCACAGCAGGAACCAGTGCTCCTTGGGCCGCGACAGGATGCCGCCACCTTCGGTCAGCCCGGCGCCGATGCCGTAGGTGAGCAGCGACGAGGCCAGGATAAACAGTGGTTGCGCGCGTTCTTTCAGGCCTTTGTACAGTCCCCAGCCGATCATGAAGATCCACGGGATAAAGCCGATGATACCGACGTAATACAGTACGCCCAGGGCAAAGCTGTGCGGCTCGCGCAGCTCATTACCGTCGGCCAGGGTCAGGTACAGCTCGGAGTCATAGCTGTGGCCGATCCATGGGTGTTCGGCGATGCGTTGCAGCGACATGCCCCACAGCTCAAAGCGGAACGAGCTGCCACGGTTGGTGATCAGTTCCGGATAGAACAGCAGGAGCCCCGCGCCGCCCAGGACCATGCCCGCTATCAACAAGGCCGAGCGGCGGTTGCGGCTGACGAAGGTCATCCAGAGGATCGTCAGGGTCAACGCTACCAAGGGCGTGCGCGAACCGGTGGCCAGCACCGTCAGGGTCATGATTGCCAGGGCCGGGATGCTGAACCACAACACCTGCAGGCGCTGGGTCGTCATGCAGATATACAGCCAGTAGACGCAGAAAAAGCCGAACACGTGGGAGCTCAGCAGCGGGTTGTCGAGGGCGCCTCGACCGCCAATCATGCGCATGCCCGTGCCGGGTTCAAAACCCTTGGAAAACGCCACGAGGTTACACACGCA
Organism: Pseudomonas lurida; assembly: GCF_002563895.1. Lineage (NCBI taxonomy): Bacteria > Pseudomonadati > Pseudomonadota > Gammaproteobacteria > Pseudomonadales > Pseudomonadaceae > Pseudomonas > Pseudomonas lurida. Next base: position 575,065 of record NZ_PDJB01000001.1, read on the forward strand.
CACCACCAGCGCAATCACCGCCGCGCTGAAGAACACCGGCTTGAACAGGTCGTTGCGGTAATGCAGCAACAGTCCGCAACCCGCAAACAGCATGAAGGTGTGCAGGGGGCGCTTGAACAGGTCAGTGTCCGGGTGATGCTCGGGGCTCCAGAGCAGGCTGGTCAGCGCCCAGGCGGAAAATACCAGGAACGCGATCGCCAGGGGCTCGCGCAGCAGTTCCTTGATTTCCCTGGGGCGCAGGCACAGCAACAGCAACGTCGGGGCGCTGAAAAGGCCGTAGTAGAACTTGTGCAGCACATTGCGATTGGTAACAAAGAACAGCGAGCTCAGCAGCAACAACAAGCCGATGGGCAAAATCCACAGGACCAGGAAGTCGAAAACGCGATTTGAGCCATAGATCAGGCGCTTGGAGTGCATACAGTAAAGCCATTCCATTTTGAGAAAGCCGACCATCTTAAAGTAGTGGCTATATAATGTCGCTGGTTGGATCCAACCAGGCTGTGGGTCATGCAGGGTGCAAGTACAACAGAGAAGCTGTGCTAAAGTCAGCCTCCTTTTTCAAAACGCCGCGTGATATGACCGACTCCAGTCCGAGCGCAAGCCCTTCGAGCTTGAAAATATACTTCCGCCTGCTCAGTTACGTTAAGCCCTACGCCGGCTTGTTCGCGATGAGTATCGTCGGATTTCTGATTTTCGCGTCGACCCAGCCGATGCTGGGGTACATCCTCAAGTACTTCGTCGACGGTCTTTCCAACCCTGAAGCCGTGCTGTTCCCGACTGTGCCTTTTCTTCGGGACCTGCAATTGCTGCAAGCCGTGCCGTTGCTGATCATCCTGATCGCCGCCTGGCAGGGCCTGGGTTCGTTCCTGGGCAACTACCTGCTGGCCAAGGTGTCCCTGGGCCTAGTCCATGACCTGCGCGTGCAGTTGTTCAACAACTTGCTGACGCTGCCCAACCGCTATTTCGACAATCACAACTCCGGGCACCTGATTTCACGCATCACCTTCAACGTGACGATGGTCACGGGGGCGGCGACCGATGCGATCAAGGTCGTGATCCGTGAAGGCATGACGGTGATCTTCCTGTTCGCCTCGCTGCTGTACATGAACTGGCGCCTGACGCTGGTGATGATCGCCATCCTGCCGTTGATCGCAGTGATGGTGAGCACGGCGAGCAAGAAATTCCGCAAGCAGAGCAAGAAGATCCAGGTGGCCATGGGCGACGTGACGCACGTGGCCTCGGAAACCATCCAGGGCTATCGCGTGGTGCGCAGCTTCGGTGGTGAAGTCTACGAGGAAAAACGCTTCCTCAAGGCCAGCCAGAGCAACACCGACAAGCAACTGCGCATGACCCGCACCGGGGCGATCTACACGCCAGCCCTGCAGTTGGTGATCTACACCGCCATGGCGGTGCTGATGTTCCTGGTTCTTTATCTGCGTGGCGATGCATCGGCCGGCGACATGGTGGCCTACATCACCCTGGCCGGCCTGTTGCCCAAGCCGATTCGCCAACTGTCGGAAGTCAGCTCGACGATCCAGAAGGGCGTGGCGGGCGCCGAGAGCATTTTCGAACAGCTGGACGAAGAGGTCGAAGTCGACAACGGCACCGTTGAGCGCGACAAGGTCAGCGGTCGCCTCGATGTACGCAACCTGAACTTCACCTACCCCGGCACCGAACGCCACGTGCTCAAGGACATCAGCTTTACTGCCGAGCCGGGGCAGATGATCGCCCTGGTTGGGCGCTCGGGCAGCGGCAAGTCAACCCTGGCCAGCCTGATCCCGCGTTTCTACCACCATGAAAGCGGCGAAATCCTGCTGGATGGTGTCGAGATCGAAGACTACAAATTGCTCAACCTGCGCAAGCACATCGCCCAGGTGACCCAGCACGTGACCTTGTTCAGCGACACCGTGACCAACAACATCGCCTACGGTGACCTGTCCGGTGCGCCACGGGCAGACGTTGAAGCGGCTGCGGCGGATGCCAATGCCAAGGACTTCATCGACCAGTTGCCCAAGGGCTTCGATACCCAGGTCGGCGAGAACGGTGTGCTGCTGTCCGGCGGCCAGCGCCAGCGCCTGGCGATTGCCCGTGCCCTGCTGAAGAACGCACCGTTGCTGATTCTCGACGAGGCCACCTCGGCCCTCGACACCGAATCCGAGCGTCACATCCAGGCGGCGCTGGACAAGGTCATGCAAGGTCGCACCACCCTGGTGATCGCCCACCGGTTGTCCACCATCGAAAAGGCCGACTTGATCCTGGTGATGGACGATGGCCGGATTGTCGAGCGGGGCACCCACAGTGAGCTGCTGGCACAGAACGGCTATTACGCTCGCCTGCATGCCATGGGCCTGGATGCGCCGATTTCCGCCGACATTACCTGAACCTCCCTGTAGGAGCCGGCAAGCCGGCTCCTACATTGCAAAACCCTCCCGCAAACCTCCCACAACCCTGTGCTAATATCGCGCCCCTGTTCATTTTGTATGTGGGTTGCTCCATGAAGTTGTCCATGCCGCGATTCGATCAAGCCCCTGTCTTGGTGGTCGGCGATGTCATGCTCGACCGTTACTGGCATGGCGGTACCTCACGGATTTCCCCTGAGGCGCCGGTACCGGTAGTCAAGGTCGAGCAAATCGAAGACCGTCCAGGCGGCGCTGCCAACGTTGCGCTCAATATTGCCGCCCTGGGCGCTCCGGCGTCCCTGGTCGGTGTGACCGGCGATGACGAAGCCGCCAACAGCCTTGCCAACAGCCTGCGCGGTGCTGGCGTGCGCGCGCTGTTCCAGCGCATTGCCCATCAGCCAACCATCGTCAAGCTGCGGGTCATGAGCCGTCACCAGCAACTGCTGCGTATCGATTTCGAAGAACCCTTCGCCACCGACGCCCTGGCCCTGAGCGGCCAGGTCGACGCGCTGCTCGAAGGCATCAAGGTGCTGGTGTTGTCCGACTACGGCAAAGGCGCCTTGAAGAACCACCAGGAATTGATCCAGGCCGCCAAGGCCAAGGGTATCCCGGTATTGGCCGACCCCAAGGGCAAGGACTTCTCGATTTACCGCGGAGCCAGCCTGATCACGCCTAATCTCAGCGAGTTCGAAGCCATCGTCGGCGGTTGTGCCGATGAGCACGACCTGGTGACCAAGGGCGCGGCGCTGATGGCCGATCTCGACCTGGGCGCCTTGCTGGTGACCCGTGGCGAGCATGGCATGACTTTGCTGCGTCCTGGCCACCCGGCGATGCACCTGCCGGCACGCGCCCGTGAAGTGTTCGACGTCACCGGCGCCGGCGACACGGTGATTTCCACCCTGGCCGCCTCGATTGCAGCGGGTGAAGAGCTGCCCCATGCCGTGGCCCTCGCCAACTTGGCGGCGGGCATCGTGGTGGGCAAGTTGGGTACTGCGGCCATCAGCGCGCCTGAATTGCGCCGTGCGATCCAGCGTTCCGAAGGTTCGGAACGCGGAGTGCTGAGCATCGAGCAGTTGCTGCTGGCGATTGACGATGCCCGTGCCCACAACGAAAGCATTGTGTTCACCAACGGTTGCTTCGACATCCTGCACGCCGGTCATGTGACCTACCTGGAGCAGGCGCGTGCCCAAGGTGATCGCCTGATCGTTGCGGTCAACGACGACGCCTCGGTAAGCCGACTGAAAGGCCCGGGTCGTCCGATCAACAGTGTCGACCGTCGCATGGCGGTACTGGCTGGCCTGGGCGCGGTGGACTGGGTGATCAGCTTCCCTGAAGCGACCCCGGAAAACCTGCTGGCCCAGGTCAAGCCGGACGTGTTGGTCAAGGGCGGCGACTATTCCGTCGACCAGGTCGTGGGAGCGGATATCGTCAGCGCCTACGGTGGCACGGTCAAGGTGCTGGGCCTGGTCGAGAACAGCTCGACCACCGCCATTGTCGAGAAGATCCGCAACAATGAGTAACGCTGATAAGTGGGTCCTGATCACCGGCGGTGCCGGTTTTATCGGCTCGCACTTGGTCGATGCGCTGCTTGCCAAAGGCTACGGCGTGCGCGTGATGGATAACCTGTCCACCGGCAAACGCAGCAACTTGCCGTTGGACAACTCGCGTGTCGAGCTGCTGGAAGGTGATGTGGCCGATGCCGAGCAGGTAGCCCGCGCCGCCGTCGGTGTAGCCGCGGTGGTGCACCTGGCGGCGGTGGCCTCGGTGCAGGCCTCGGTGGACGACCCGGTCAGCACGCACCAGAGCAATTTTGTGGGCACCTTGAATGTCTGCGAAGCCATGCGCACGGCTGGCGTCAAACGTGTGGTGTATGCCTCCAGTGCCGCGGTGTATGGCAACAATGGCGAAGGTGCTTCGATCGACGAGGAAACCACCAAGGCGCCGTTGACGCCCTACGCGTCCGACAAATTGGCCAGTGAGTACTACTTCGATTTTTATCGCCGCCAGCATGGCCTGGAGCCGGTGATCTTCCGTTTCTTCAATATCTTCGGGCCACGCCAGGATCCGTCATCGCCGTACTCCGGCGTGATCAGTATCTTCAGCGAGCGCGTGCAGCAGGGCGTGCCGATTGCCGTGTTTGGTGATGGCGAGCAAACCCGTGACTTCATGTACGTGGAAGACCTGGTAGACGTGCTGGTGCAGGCCATTGAAGCGCCGGCCGCGCCGCTGGGTGCGATCAATGTGGGTTGGAACCGCACCACCACGCTCAAGCAAGTGCTGCAGGCGTTGGAGGAAGTGGTGGGTCAGTTGCCGGCTATTACCTACGGGCCGGCACGCTCCGGGGACATCCGGCATTCGCGGGCGAACAACCAGCGCTTGCTGGCAAGCTTCACGCTGCCCGAGCCGACACCATTGAAGGTTGGGCTGGAGCGCTTGCTCGAAGGCTGAATGCAATCAAATGTGGGCGTTGGCTTGCCTGCGATAGGGGCTCCTCGGTCTACATGATGCACCAAGGTGCCCGCATCGCAGGCAAGCCAGCTCCCACAAAAGCCAGCCCCCCACATTAGTTTTGTTTCAAGCCTTTGCCTTCTTCTTCGGCACAATCTTGCGCAACACTCGCTGTGCCAGGCGCTTCAATTTCGATTCTTTCTCCGGCGCTGCCAGGCCCTGCTGGCGTAGCCAGTCCTTCCAGCGGATCCGCTCCTCGCGCACCAGCCACCCTTCCTGCTGGGCGAAGCTTTCCGCCAGGTACAAGCCCCGTGTGCTCGCGGGGTACAACTGGTCTTTCTTGACGGTGTACAGCTCGGCCTGCGGCTGGCCGTCTTTGAGCGGCATCAGGTACAGGTCCGGGCGCTGGCGGTCGAGGCGGGCGACCAGTTGGTCGCCTTCCAGGCGTTCATCCACATGGAACAGGCTGAGGGATTTGGCTTCCTTGGGTACTTCCAGGCGCAGGTCGTAAATCAATTGCAGCGATGCGGTGGGCAGGTGCACATAGGCGCGCGGGCGTTCGATCAGTTGGGTAGTGGCGCACCGCACCGGGCGGGCGGCGCCGGACAGCGGGCTGAGACGGAAGGGCAGGGCTTCGCGGTAATGCAACGCGGCAGAGTAGGGCGCCGGCAACCAGGTGTCATTGAAGCGGCCGCCGAGCCAGCCTTCCGGCGTCTCCAGCAAGCATTCTTCGGCAATTTCCTGGATGGCGGTGTGCAGCGGCAGGTTCAGTTCATGGGCGGGCACATAGCCGGAGATCAACTTGAGCACCACGTCGCCACGGTCCTGGCGGCGCTGGCGTACCAGCACCCAGTAATCCTTGTTTTGCCAATGCAGGGTCAGTCGCACCGACACGCCGAGGTTGGCCAGTTCCAGTGCGAAACGTTCGGGGTCGGACACCTCCACTGGCTTGCGCCGTTGCAGGGTCTGGGCAAAATTGAGCGGCATGCCGACGCTCTGGTAGCTCAGGCCCTCGGGGGTGGCTTCGACGTGCAGCGGCAGTGTTTTAAAGTTGCTGGGGTTCTTTCTTATGAGCGTTCGCGGCATGTCGGCTCCTTCTTGCGACGGGGTCGGCCGCGTCGGCGGCATCAGAGTTGACGAATGACCTGGGCAGCGGTCGCCACGTTATGGGCCAGGTGCAGCGGATTAATGGTCCCGACAATAGCACTGGCGACGCCCGTTTGCGCAAACAACAACGTGAAACTGGCCCGAATTGGATCCATTCCCGGCTCCAGGCACACATGGCCGCTGGCCAGGGCTTTTTTCACCAGGATGCCCTTGCCGTGTGCCGCTGCATAATCAATGACGGCTTTCTCGGCCTGTTCGTTCAGATTGTAAGTGACCATGGCGCAATCACCTTGTTCCAGAGCCTTCACGCCGCCCTCCACGGTTTTGCCGGAGAAGCCGAAACCGCGGATCTTGCCTTCCTGTTTCAGCGCCGCCAGGGTCTGGTAGACCTCGCAGTCGTTGAGGATGTGCAGGTCGTTGCCGTCGGAATGCACCAGCACCAGGTCGATAAAATCAGTTTCAAGTCGTTTCAAGCTGCGCTCGATGGACATTCGCGTGTGCGCTGCGCTGAAGTCGTGGCTGGACGCGCCATTCTCGAACTCTTCGCCGACCTTGCTCACGATCACCCAGTCCTTGCGCTGGTCACGCAGCAGCGGCCCCAGGCGCTCCTCACTCATGCCATAGGCTGGTGCGGTATCGATCAGGTTGATCCCCAGCTCGCGGGCCTGGCGCAACAGCATGCGCGCTTCGTCGTCACCGGGGATCTGGAAGCCGCTGGGGTATTTGACCCCTTGGTCGCGACCCAGCTTGACGGTGCCCAGGCCCAGCGGTGACACCATCAGGCCGGTGCTGCCCAGGGGGCGATGCAGGTCGTGCAGGGTGGGCAGGCTCATGGCAACAGTTGCTCCCAGGCAGGTACGCCGATGGCGGGTTTTGGCAGGTCGGGCAGGGGCTCACTGGCGCTTGGGCGGATGCCATCACGCTCTAGATGGGTGATGACTCGGTCGGCGAAGTCCGGCGCCAGCGCCAGTTTGGTCGGCCAGCCCACCAGCAGGCGGCCCTCCTCGGCGATGAAGGCGTTATCGGGACGGGTGAGGCCCGATTGCAGCGGCTCGGCACGGTCGACGCGCAGGGTGGCCCATTGGGTCTGGCTCATGTCGATCCACGGCAGCAATTGCGCCAGCTCTTTCTGGGCCGTGGCGATCTGTTCCTGGGGTGTACGCGCCACGCCATCGGCTTCGGCAATGTCGCCGCCCATGTACCACACCCAGTTGCCATCGGCCGCCGGGTGGGTGGTGACGGTAATGCGCGGCTTGGTGCCGCCGCCCAGGCAGTGCGCATACAGCGGCTTCAGGCCGGGGCCCTTGGCGATGATCATGTGCAAGGGACGCTTCTGCATGGCCGGCTGGCTCAGGCCCAGCGCGGCGAGCAGTTCAGCCGTGCCTGCGCCGGCACTCAACACGATGCGCTGGGCGCGGATCTCGCGACCGTCGACCTTCAGGCCCACCAGTGTGTCGCCGTCGTGCAACGGTTCGATCCGTTGCCCGGCGAGCAAGCCGTCGCCGGCCAGTTGCGCCAGGCGAGCGATCAGGCTCGGTACATCGATGACCAATTCCGCCAGGCGATAGACCTTGCCCTTGAATCGGCGGTCTTGCAGCGCTGGGGGCAGGTCGTCGCCCTTGACCTGATCCACGCGACCGCGCACAGCCTTGCTGGCGAAAAAGCTGGTGAGGTTGCCTGCGAGAGTGCCGGGGGACCACAGGTAATGCGCTTCGGACAGCAAGCGCACGCCAGACAGGTCCAGCTCGCCGTTACCCGCCAGCGCTTCACGCCAGCGGCGCGGCATATCGGCAATGGCTTCGGAGGCGCCGGTGAGGGCGCCGTGCAGGGCGTATTTCGCACCGCCGTGGATGATGCCCTGGGACTTCACGCTTTGCCCGCCACCCAAGGTGGCGCTTTCCACCACCACGGTGGAAAACCCCTGGCGGCGCAGGCGCGCATTCAGCCAGAGGCCGGCAACTCCGGCGCCGACAATTAGAACGTCGGTGGAAATAGGCATGCGCGCTGGACCTCATGGGTAGAAAAGGGGGCCTAGTATAGCGCGCAGCGACAAGGTGTTAGCTGCAAGTGCCACGTTGAAGGCGAGTCGTGTTGCTTTTTTCGCGTGGCTTGTAGCGTGAGGCTCGAGGCTGGCAATCGCCTCAATGTCCTACTGTTTTCGAGAAAAGCTGTATCACCACGACCCCAAGCACAATCAGGCCCATCCCCAGCATCGCCGGAATATCCAGCTTCTGCCCGTAGATAAACAGCGCCGCGATGCTCACCATGACAATGCCCATCCCGGCCCACACCGCGTAGGCGACGCCCACCGGCACGGTGCGCACCACCAGGGTCAACATCCAGAACGCCACGCCGTAGCCGACGATCACCAGCAGCAGCGGGATCGGTGTGCTCCAGCCCTTGATGGCTTTCATGGAAACGGTGGCGATCACTTCCGAGCAGATGGCAATGGCCAGGTAGCAGTAAGCGGCGTTCATGGGGCAATCCTCGGGGTAGGGCAATCAGTCAAGGCTGGCATTCTAGAGTTTACTCAGATGGGGTAAAGTCATTACCTATCCGAATTAGAGATGGGTTAAGCCATGAGCGTGCAGTGGGATCTGGAGCAGATGCGCCTGTTTGTCAGCGTCGCCGAGCAGCGTTCGTTCTCTGCGGTGGCGCGCCAGCAGCGCAAGGCCCAATCGGCGGTCAGCAACGCGATTGCCATGCTGGAGGCGGACCTGGGCGTCAGCCTGTTCGAGCGGAGCAGCGGCCGCCAGCCGCGACTGACCGAGGCCGGCAGCGTGCTGCTGGAGGAGGCGCGCGAAGTGTTGCGCCAGTGTGAACGGCTCAATGGCCGGGCGCTGTCATTGACGCGCGGCGAGGAGGCTTGCCTGCGCCTGGCCCAGGATGAAGCCATGTTGTTCCAGCCGGTGCTCGACAGCCTGGAGGCACTGGCGGGGCAATACCCATTGTTGGAGGTGCAGTTATCCAGCGCGGCCCAGGGCGATGTGGCCCGCAAGTTGGTGGAGCGCAAGGCTGACCTGGGCTTGCTGTTCTATCACGATCAGATCCCCGAAGCCCTGGAGCGGCGCGTGGTCGGCAGCGTCGAGATGGTCACGGTGTGCGGTGTGAACCACCCGCTGGCCCGGGAAAAGTACGTGGATTGCCAACGGCTGGCGCAGTTCCGCCAGTTGCTGATGTCGACCCAGACCAGCGTCTACCCCGGCAGCGAAGCGGCCAGCCCGTTGGTGTGGCGCGCCGACAGTTTCTACGTGTTGGCCGAATGGCTGATGAGCGGCTTGGGCTGGGCCTGGCTGCCCCGGCATATCGTGCAGTACCCGACCTATCAGCAACAGATGGTGGAGCTGGACAGCGAATGGACGCCGCCGGCCCTGGTGGTCGAGTTGGTCTGGCGGCGCGATGAGCACCTGGGGCCCGCCGCACGCTTCCTGGCCAAACGATTTGCCGAGTGCTTGCAGGCGATCGACTGAAAAAGCCGATAAACTCCGCCGCCATGAATAGAACTCTCTACAGCTGTCTGTTTTACCTGGCGCTGCCGTTGGTGGCTTTACGTCTGTGGCTGCGTGCACGCAAGTCGCCGGCCTATGCCAAGCGCGTCAGCGAGCGCTTCTCCTATGGCTTGCCGGTGATGCAGCCGGGCGGGATCTGGGTGCATGCCGTGTCGGTGGGCGAAAGCATTGCCGCCGCGCCGATGGTGCGCGGGTTGCTGACGCGTTATCCGACGTTGCCGATCACCGTCACCTGCATGACGCCGACCGGTTCCGAGCGTATCCAGGCGTTGTTTGCCAATGAGCCACGTATCCAGCACTGCTACCTGCCGTATGACTTGCCGTGCGCCGCCAAGCGTTTCCTCGATCGCGTGCAGCCGAAACTGGCGGTAATCATGGAAACCGAACTGTGGCCCAACCATATTCATGCCTGCGCCCAGCGCGGGATCCCGGTGGCGCTGGCGAATGCGCGCTTGTCCGCGCGCTCGGCCAAGGGCTACGCGCGCTTTGCCAAGCTGACCGCGCCGATGCTGTCGCAAATGAGCCTGTTCGCCGTACAGACGCAGGCCGAAGCCCAACGATTCCTGAGCCTCGGTGCTCGACCGGAAACCGTCGAAGTCACCGGCTCGATCAAGTTCGACCTGACCATTGACCCAGGGTTAACGGCGCGTGCTGCTGCGTTGCGCGAGCAATGGGGTGCCAGCGAGCGTCCGGTGTGGATCGCCGCGAGCACCCATGAGGGTGAAGATGAGGTGGTGCTGGCGGCCCACCGTCGGTTACTCGAGAGCTACCCCAACGCGCTGTTGATCCTGGTGCCGCGTCACCAGGAACGCTTCGGCCCGATGTTCGACCTGTGTGAGCAGCAAGGCTTTGCCACGGTGCGTCGCTCCACTGGCGAGCCCGTCACTGCGAACACGTCGGTATTGCTCGGCGACACCATGGGTGAGTTGCTGTTTCTGTACGCGTTGGCCGACAGCGCCTTCGTGGGTGGCAGCCTGGTGGCGACCGGTGGGCATAATCCGCTGGAGCCGGCAGCGCTGGCCCTGCCCGTGATCATGGGGCCGCACGTGTTCAACTTCCTCGAGATCACCGCGATGATGCGTGAAGCGGGTGCGTTGCGAGAGGTGGACGACGCTGAAGGGTTGGCCGAAGCCGTACGGCAATTGTTCGAGCTGCCGCAGGATGCGCGCACGATGGCGCAGGCAGGTCTCAAGGTGATGCAGGCCAACCAGGGCGCGTTGAAGCGTTTGCTGGAGGGCTTGGGAAAACTCCTGAATCACTGACATCACGCATCAAATGAGGGAGCGAGCAAGCCCGCTCCCCTATGGGTGTGCAGTGTGCTCAGTAACCTGGGCGGGCCTTGAGTTGTTCGGCGGCTGCTTTGGCCAGGTCCGGCGGCAAGAAGTCGCGGTCCGGGTTGTAGTCAGCCTTGAGATAGCGCGCCAGGTCCTGCAGATCGCCTGGGTTCAGGGTGCCTGCCGCTTGCTTCAAGCGCAGGTTGTCGAGGATATAGTCGTAGCGGCTGTTGTTGTAGTTGCGCACCGACGCATAGAGCTGGCGTTGTGAGTCCAGCACGTCGACGATATTGCGCGTCCCCACCTGGTAACCGATTTCCGTGGCTTCCACCGCGCTCTGGTTGGAGATGATCGACTGGCGGCGTGCCTGTACCTGTTCCACATCGGTGTTCACCGCGCGGTGCAGGTTGCGGGTGTTTTCCACCACCTGGCGCCGCAGGCCTTCGCGTTGTTGCTCGGTCTGGCCCAGGCGCGAGTAGGATTCACGCACTTGTGAGCTGGTGAGCCCGCCGCTGTAGATCGGGATGTTCAGGCGCAGGCCAATGGTGCGTTGTTCCACATCGCCGCGATAGGGCGTGCCGAAGGCATTCGGGTTGCTGAACCCGAGGGCGTCGTTATCGCCTTTCTCATATTGCGCCACCGCATCAAGCGTCGGGGCATGTCCGGCCTTGCGTTGCTTGAGGGTTTCTTCGGCGGCGGTGACGGCGTAGTTGCTGGCGAGCAGGTTCAGGTTCTGGCGGCCGGCGGTTTCAACCCAGGCCTTGGCGTCGTTCGGCAGCGGCGGCAACACCGGCAATGTGTGGACAATGCCCTGGATCGAGTTGTACTGGCGATTGGTCAGGGTGATCAACGCTTCGAAGGCGTCTTCCACCTGGCGCTGGGCCAGGATCCGGTTGGCGCGCGCGGTGTCGTAGCTGGCCTGGGACTGCAGTACGTCGGTCTTGTCCGACAGGCCCACGTCGAAGCGCTCGTTGGACTGGTCCAGCTGGCGCTTGAAGGCGTTTTCTTCGGCCTTGGTCGAGGCCAGGTTGTCCTGGGCGCGCAGCACGGCGAAGTAGCTTTCGGCGCTTTGCAGGATCAGGTTCTGCTCGGTGGCCGACAGTTGCAGCGCAGCCTGCTCGTTGGTGGCCTCGGCCGCCTGCAACTGGAACCAGCGATCGGCGCGGAACAGCGGCTGGCTCAAGGTCGCGCGCCAGGAGTGGGCGTCGCGGTTGGCGGTGGCGGCCGGCGTGTCGATCTGGGTGCGCACGTTGTTGATATCGGCACCGCCCGACAGGTTGGGCAACAAGCCGGCGCGGGCCTGGGGCACCACTTCCTTTTGCGCGCCATACTGGGCGCGGGCAGCCGCCAGGTCGGCGTTGTTGTCCACCGCTTCCTGGTAGACGCTGACCAAGTCAGTCTTGGCGGACAAGGGCGCTTCAGCTGCCCAGACCATTCCGTTGGTCGCACAAGACACGGCAAGAGCCAGTGAAAGTTTGCGCAGCATGAGGCGATCCCTAGTTTGAATATTACGGTGATAATTTAGCGCCCAAGGCTAAGGCTGGCCATTCCTGGCGTCAAGCATTGTGGCGGCAACCGAGTGTAGTGGCGCTGACCCGGCGCAACAATCCCGCAATCACGCCATTCATCACGCTGAATGCACCGGTATTGGCAATTTGCCCGCGGCATGGTCTAGACTGGCTCCGTTCTTGTCGGGGTGCCTTGTTGGAAGGCTGAGATCGGTAAATACCGGATCCCGTTGAACCTGATCAGGTTAGCGCCTGCGTAGGGAACAAGATTTCTCGTCACCCGGCGAGTCCTCTTGTGCTTCGTCCGGGATGTTGTTCGACAATTGAACAACCCTCGTGCGCCAAGCACAGCACTGCTTTCAGTGCGTCCATCCGTCACAGGTTCGCTCCGACAAAAATCCACCGCCTGGATAGTTGGAGAGCCCGTGATGAGCACCGAATTAAAAAGCCAAAAATCAAAAAATACCGTGCACTTGAGTGAATCGGCCAAGGTCGACTCCGGCTCTGTACAGCCGTTTACCCGTTCGCAGAAGATCTACGTAGAAGGCACCCGTCCGGACATTCGTGTACCGATGCGACAAATCAGCCTGGACGTAACGCCTACCGATTTCGGCGGTGAATTCAACGCGCCAGTCACCGTGTACGACACTTCCGGCCCCTATACCGACCCCGATGTGATCATCGACGTGCGCAAAGGCTTGGGCGATGTGCGCTCGCCGTGGATCGAGGTGCGTGGCGACACCGAGCGCCTTCCGGGGCTCAGCTCGCACTTCGGCCAGCAGCGCCTCAGCGATGCCGAACTGACCGCGTTGCGCTTCGCCCACGTGAAAAACCCGCGTCGTGCCAAGGCCGGTGCCAACGTCACGCAGATGCACTACGCGCGCAAAGGCATCATCACCGCCGAGATGGAATACGTCGCCATCCGCGAAAACATGAAGCTCGAAGAAGCCCGCGCCAGTGGCCTGCTCGACCAGCAACATGCCGGCCATAGCTTCGGCGCCAGCGTGCCGAAGATCATCACCCCGGAATTCGTGCGCGAAGAAATCGCCCGAGGCCGCGCCATTATCCCGGCCAACATCAACCACACCGAACTGGAACCGATGATCATCGGCCGTAACTTCCTGGTGAAGATCAACGGCAACATCGGCAACAGCGCCCTGGGTTCGTCCATCGAAGAAGAAGTGGCGAAACTCACGTGGGGCATTCGCTGGGGTTCAGACACGGTCATGGACCTGTCCACCGGCAAGCACATCCATGAAACCCGCGAGTGGATCATCCGCAACTCGCCCGTGCCGATCGGCACCGTGCCGATCTACCAGGCCCTGGAAAAAGTTGGCGGTGCCGCAGAAGACCTGACCTGGGAGCTGTTCCGCGACACCCTGGTCGAACAGGCGGAGCAGGGCGTCGACTACTTCACCATTCACGCCGGCGTGTTGCTGCGCTACGTGCCGCTGACTGCCAAGCGCGTCACTGGCATCGTGTCCCGTGGCGGCTCGATCATGGCCAAGTGGTGCCTGGCGCACCACAAAGAGAACTTCACCTACACGCATTTCGACGAAATCTGCGAAATCATGAAGGCCTACGACGTCAGCTTCTCCCTCGGTGATGGCCTGCGCCCTGGCTCGATTGCCGACGCCAACGACGCGGCACAATTCGGCGAGCTGGAAACCCTCGGCGAACTCACCAAGACCGCCTGGAAGCACGACGTGCAAACCATGATCGAAGGCCCGGGGCACGTGCCGATGCAGTTGATCAAGGAGAACATGGACAAGCAGCTCGAGTGCTGCGACGAAGCACCGTTCTACACCCTCGGCCCGTTGACCACCGACATCGCACCGGGCTATGACCACATCACCTCCGGCATCGGCGCGGCAATGATCGGCTGGTTCGGTTGCGCCATGCTTTGCTACGTCACGCCCAAGGAACACCTGGGCCTGCCGAACAAGGATGACGTGAAGACCGGCATCATCACCTACAAGATCGCTGCGCACGCGGCGGACCTCGCCAAAGGCCATCCGGGCGCGCAGATTCGCGATAACGCCTTGAGCAAGGCGCGCTTCGAGTTCCGTTGGGAAGACCAGTTCAACCTCGGCCTGGACCCGGACACCGCGCGCTCGTACCACGATGAAACCCTGCCGAAGGACTCGGCGAAGGTCGCGCACTTCTGCTCGATGTGCGGGCCGAAGTTCTGCTCGATGAAGATCACCCAGGAAGTGCGTGAGTACGCGGCCAACCAGCGAATTGAAGCTGTGGACGTGGACGTGGCCAAGGGGTTGGCCGAGCAGGCGCAGCGGTTCAAGCAGGAAGGTAGCCAGCTCTACAAGAAGGTCTGATTCGAGGCGGCGGTGCCTGCACCGCCGTCATCGCGGGCAAGCCCGGCTCCCACCGTTGATCAAGTTGTCCGCCGCTTTTGTGTCCACAGCTTGTCCCCTGTGGGAGCCGGGCTTGCCCGCGATAGCGATCTCCCAAACAAAAAGATGTTCCTCAGAGATAACACCCTTGAGCATTCAACCGAGTACTTACTCCCCCGATATCGCCGTGCCGAGCGACAAACGAGTCTTCGGCGCCCGCGACCTCTTTTCCCTGTGGTTTTCCCTCGGCATCGGGCTGATGGTCCTGCAAACCGGCGCACTGCTCGCGCCGGGCCTGGGTTTGTCCGGGTCTCTACTGGCGATCTTCCTCGGCACCCTGGTTGGCGTCTTGTTGTTGGCCGCCGTCGGCGTGATCGGTAGCGACACCGGCCTGTCCGCCATGGCCGCCCTCAAACTCAGCCTGGGCGCCAAGGGCGCGAGCCTGCCGGCGCTGCTCAACCTGCTGCAGCTGATCGGCTGGGGCTCTTTTGAAATCATCGTGATGCGCGACGCGGCCAGCCTGTTGGGCACGCGGGCATTCAACGACGGCAGCCTGCTGGCCAGCCCACTGTTGTGGACCCTGTTCTTTGGTGGCCTGGCCACTTTGCTCGCCGTTAGTGGCCCACTGACCTTCGTGCGCCAGATCCTGCGCAAATGGGGGGTCTGGCTGTTGCTCGCCGCGTGCCTGTGGCTGACCTGGAATCTGTTCGCCAAGGCTGACCTCGCGGCACTCTGGGCCCGGCCCGGTGACGGCTCGATGCCGTTTGCGGTGGGCTTCGATATCGCCATTGCCATGCCGCTGTCGTGGCTGCCGCTGATTGCCGATTATTCACGCTTTGGCAAACGCGCGAAAAACGTGTTCGGCGGCACCGCCCTGGGCTTTTTTATGGGCAACTTCTGGCTGATGAGCCTGGGCGTGGCCTACACCCTGGCGTTTGCGCCGAGCGCAGAGGTGAATGCGCTGTTGCTGGCCTTGGCCGGCGCGGGCCTGGGCATTCCGCTGTTGCTGATCCTGTTGGACGAGTCGGAAAACGCCTTCGCCGATATCCACTCGGCGGCGGTGTCCAGCGGGATACTGTTGCGCTTGAAGGTCGAGCACCTGGCCCTGGCCATCGGTGTGATCTGCACCCTGATCGCCTGTTTTGCACCGTTGGCCCAGTACCAGAACTTCCTGCTGCTGATCGGTTCGGTGTTTGCGCCGTTGTTCGGCGTGGTGCTGGTGGATCACTTCATTGTGCGTCGCCGAGGCGAGGGCGCGATCGCCAGCCTGCGTTGGCCGGCGTTATTGGCCTGGCTGGGTGGGATTGCGACTTACCACCTGCTGGCCAACCTGTACCCGGACATCGGCGCGACCCTGCCGGCACTGGTGCTGGCAGGGCTGTTGCAGTTCATCCTGGGGCGGCGCTTCAGCGGCGCGTCGGCACCAGCTCAGGCTTGAGGATGCCTTCCAGGCGTGAGTACGGGATCTGCAGCTCGACGTGGCCCAGGGCGTACGGCGCGATGGTGCTGGTGGGGTACTTGAGGATGGCGCCACCATAGGTCAGTGCCACGTTCGGGGTTTTCTGGAAGGGGTAGGTCTTCACGTACTCCGGCTCCAGGCTCAGGCGGGTGCTGATCAGCCAGCTGTTGTGGGCCACCTGGGCGGCTTTCCAGAACGCGTCTTCCTTGCCGGGCAACAACATGTCGGTGAGGGTCAGGGCTTTTTGCTGCTGGCGCGAATAGTTGATGAACGCACGCCCCGGCTCACCATGAGTAGCGCCCTGGTCCAGGTAACTCGACAATTCGATGATCACCAAGCCGTCATGCTGCTCGCGTACCTTGGCCTGCAAGTACATGCTGTTACGCGGGGCGGCGGTTTGCAGGAACTGCTCGCGGTAGGTTTCCAGGCTTGTCGGCAGCGGCGCGCTTGGGGAAGTGCGGGTCATTTCCAGAAGGCGCTGTTCGATCAGGGCGTCGAGCTTGGGTTCCTTGGCAAAGTGCACGGTGTCGATGTTCACCAGTGGGCAGTCGGCGCTGGCGCAGTCGGGCTTGCTTTGCTCAGTGGCGTCGCGAGTGGCTTCCAGCGGCGCGCGATAGCTCGGTTGAAACAGGCTTTGGCAGGCACCCAGGGTCAATGCGATGCAGGCCACAGAGGCGATTTTTAAGAGCGACATGGATGTCCTTCGTCTAGCGATAAGAGCGAAATTTGTGCAGCTTCGACTACCGGCAAGGCAGTCAGTTCGCCGCTAAGCTGATTAGAGAGAGTTTGACGCCCGCCGTCTATCCCGGCAACTGGAAAGGGGCTGCATCTAGAGGCTTGAGCGCGTTAGGATGGCGCCCATTGCGCAGGCTTAACGAGGATGGGACATGACGGACTTAGCTAAATCGACGCCGAGCAAGATCGAGATTGTTCAGCGCGATAATGCCTACCAGGGTTTCTACAAGCTTGACCGCGTGCAACTGCGCCATGAGAAATTCGAGGGGGGCATGAGCCGGGTGATCAATCGTGAAGTCTTCGTTCGTCACGATGCCGTGTGCGTGCTGCCCTATGACCCGCAGCGTGATGAAGTGGTGTTGATCGAACAGTTTCGCGTGGGTGCCATGGGCCGTACCGACAACCCATGGCTGGTGGAAATGGTCGCCGGCCTGATCGACAAGGATGAGGAACCGGAGGAGGTTGCACACCGCGAAGCCGAGGAGGAAGCTGGGCTGACATTCTCCGCGCTGTGGCCGATCACCCAGTATTTTCCGTCACCCGGTGGCAGTACCGAATTCGTACACTTGTACCTGGGCCGTTGCGACAGCTCGGGCGCGGGTGGCGTCCATGGATTGGAAGAAGAAGCTGAAGATATCCGCGTCACCGCATGGGCGTTCGAAGACGCCCTGCAAGCGGTGCGTGACGGCAAAATTTCCAATGCAGCCAGCATCATCGCCCTGCAATGGCTTGCGCTTAATCGCGCGGAAGTGAGGGGGTTATGGCAGTAAAGGCACGGGAACGTTATCGAGTCGACCTGATCGGGCTGCAAGCGGCTTGCGAGGCCAACTATGCGCGGTTGATGCGCCTGCTCCCCGACATGCGTCACGCCCCCGAGGCGCGGCGCATCGGCGTGACCCACGGCGACCAGATGCTCGGCGTGCTCGCCCTGGAAGTCATCGTCAACTGCCCCTATACCACGACCCTGCGCGTGCGCCAGGAGCACAGCCTGCCGTGGCTGCCGGTGCCGCAACTGGAAGTGCAGGTGTACCACGACGCGCGCATGGCCGAAGTGATCAGCGCCGAACATGCGCGCCGCTTTCGCAGCATCTATCCTTACCCGAACGTGTTCATGCACCAGCCCGATGAGAAAGCACAGCTCAATGTGTTCCTCGGTGAATGGTTGAGCCACTGCCTGGCCCTCGGCCACGAGTTCGAAGCTGTGCGGTAGATGTGAACTGTGTCTGCTTCCCGGGTTTCCTCTTTGTGTCCTGCCCAGCATAATCACGCCGAACGACCATTTCCTGTGATTGCCTTGGGAGAGCGCCTTGTCGAGCGTATCCACCGTAAGTCCCGATGCACCGGCATTGCTGGTGCAATTGTCCGACAGCCACCTGTTTGCAGAAGCTGAAGGCACGCTGCTGGGCATGAACACACGTGAGAGCCTGCAGGGCGTCATCGAGCTGGTGCGCACGCAGCAGCCCCGCATCGACCTGGTCTTGGCCACGGGGGATCTGTCCCAGGACGGCACACTGGCGTCGTACCAGCAATTTCGCGACATGACCGCGCCCATCGGTGCCCCGACGCGCTGGATCCCCGGTAATCACGATGAACCGCAGATCATGGCCCACGCCGCCGTGCACAGCGACCTGCTGGAGCCGGTGGTCGATATCGGCAACTGGCGCGTCACCCTGCTGGACTCCGCTGTACCCGGCTCTGTGCCCGGTTACCTGCAGGATAGCCAGTTGCAACTGCTGGCCCAAGCCTTGAGCGAGGCGCCAGGCCGCCATCACCTGGTGTGCTTTCACCATCACCCGGTGTCCATTGGCTGCGCGTGGATGGAGCCTATTGGGCTGCGCAATCCGGAAGCCTTGTTTGCCGTGCTCGACCGCTTTCCACAGGTCAGGGCCGTACTGTGGGGCCACGTGCACCAGGAAATCGACCGCGAGCGCAATGGCGTGCGCTTGCTGGCGTCGCCGTCCACCTGCATCCAGTTCGCGCCGGGCAGCGAAGCGTTCAAGGTCAGTGACCAGGCGCCAGGTTACCGTTGGCTGCGCCTGCATGCCGACGGACGGTTGGAGACTGGGGTAGAGCGGCTCCAGGGCTTCACCTTCACCGTCGATTACGGCAGCAACGGCTATTAACGGCTGTACACCCTGACCTGAATGTGAGCGCTGGCGTGCCTGCGATAGCGGTGTGCCAGTCTGTACGTGTGTCATGGAGCCACCGCCATCGCAGGCAAGCCAGCCCCCACGGTGGATCTTGTATGTCCTTCAGATAGAGGGCGTCACACACCTCTCCGATCCCTGTAAACTGCGCGTTTTTGGCGCAAGCATGGAGAGCCCGGCATGTCCGCTTCGATCCTGTATATCCACGGTTTCAACAGTGCGCCGGCGTCGAACAAGGCCAGCCAGTTGATGACGGTGATGGACACCCTCGGCCTAGCCGATCAACTGCGCGTTCCGGCCTTGCATCACCATCCCCGCCAGGCGATTCCCCAGCTCGAGGCGGCAATCGCTGAACTGGGGCGGCCACTGCTGGTCGGCAGCTCACTCGGCGGCTACTATGCAACCCATCTTGCCGAACGCCATGGCCTCAAGGCGCTGCTGGTGAACCCGGCGGTCAGCCCTCACCGGATGTTCGACGGTTACCTGGGCACCCAGAAGAACCTCTACACCGATGAAACCTGGGAACTGACCCACGACCACGTCGCGGCGCTGGCCGAGCTGGAAGTACCGGCTCCCCAGGATGCCGCGCGGTACCAGGTGTGGTTGCAGACCGGGGATGAAACCCTGGATTATCGCCTCGCCCAACAGTATTACCGGGCCTGTGCCTTGCGCATCCAGGCCGGTGGCGACCATGGTTACCAGGGGTTCGCCCAGCAATTGCCGGCGTTGTTGAGCTTTGCCGGCATTGGCGCAGATCAGTATCAATCCTTCGATTTTTGCTCATTGTAAAAATCGCAGGTCACTTTTTAATCGAACGACTCACGACGAGACCCCATGGCCACTCCCAGCGCTAGCTCTTATAACGCCGACGCCATCGAAGTCCTCTCGGGCCTCGACCCGGTGCGCAAACGCCCCGGCATGTACACCGATACCAGTCGGCCGAACCACCTTGCCCAGGAAGTAATCGACAACAGCGTCGACGAAGCCTTGGCCGGGCACGCCAAGTCGGTGCATGTCATTCTTCACGCAGACCACTCCCTGGAAGTGTCCGACGATGGTCGCGGCATGCCGGTGGATATCCACCCGGAAGAGGGTGTGCCGGGTGTCGAGCTGATCCTCACCAAGCTGCACGCCGGCGGGAAGTTCTCCAACAAGAACTACCAGTTCTCCGGTGGCCTGCACGGTGTGGGTATTTCCGTGGTCAACGCCCTGTCCACGCTGGTACGGGTGAAGGTCAAGCGCGACGGCAACGAGTACCAGATGACCTTTGCCGATGGCTACAAGGCCACGGACCTGGAAGTGATCGGCACCGTTGGCAAGCGCAACACCGGCACCAGCGTGTACTTCGCCCCGGACCCGAAATACTTCGATTCGCCAAAATTCTCCATCAGCCGCCTCAAGCACGTGCTCAAGGCCAAGGCCGTGTTGTGCCCGGGCCTGCTGGTGACCTTTGAAGACAAAGGCACCGGCGAGAAAGTCGAGTGGCACTACGAAGACGGCCTGCGCTCGTACCTGGAAGATTCCGTCAGTGAATTCGAGCGCCTGCCCAACGAGCCGTTCTGCGGCAGCCTGGCCGGTAATAAAGAAGCCGTGGACTGGGCGCTGCTGTGGTTGCCGGAAGGCGGCGACAGCGTGCAGGAAAGCTACGTCAACCTGATCCCGACGGCCCAGGGCGGCACCCACGTCAACGGTTTGCGCCAGGGCTTGCTGGATGCCATGCGCGAATTCTGCGAATACCGCAGCCTGCTTCCGCGTGGCGTGAAGCTGGCGCCGGAAGACGTGTGGGAGCGTATCGCCTTCGTGCTGTCGATGAAGATGCAGGAGCCGCAGTTCTCCGGCCAGACCAAGGAGCGCCTGTCGTCCCGTGAAGCGGCGGCGTTTGTCTCCGGTGTGGTCAAGGATGCCTTCAGCCTGTGGCTCAACGAGCACCCTGAACTGGGCCTGGCCCTGGCGGAGCTGGCGATCAACAACGCCGGCCGACGCCTGAAGGCCAGCAAGAAGGTCGAACGCAAGCGCATCACCCAGGGCCCGGCATTGCCCGGCAAACTGGCGGATTGCGCTGGCCAGGACCCGATGCGCTCCGAGCTGTTCCTGGTGGAGGGTGACTCCGCCGGCGGTTCCGCCAAACAAGCGCGGGACAAGGAGTTCCAGGCGATCCTGCCGTTGCGCGGCAAGATTCTCAACACCTGGGAAGTCGATGGCAGCGAAGTCCTGGCCAGCCAGGAAGTGCACAACATCGCCGTGGCCATTGGCGTTGACCCAGGCGCGGCGGACATGAGCCAGCTGCGCTACGGCAAGATCTGCATCCTCGCCGACGCCGACTCCGATGGCCTGCACATCGCCACGCTGCTGTGTGCGCTGTTCGTCCAGCACTTCCGCCCGCTGGTGGACGCCGGTCATGTCTATGTCGCCATGCCGCCGCTGTACCGTATTGACTTGGGCAAGGAGATTTTCTACGCCCTGGACGACGCCGAGCGCGATGGCATCCTTGATCGCCTGGTGGCCGAGAAGAAGCGTGGCAAGCCACAGGTCACGCGATTCAAAGGCCTGGGTGAAATGAACCCGCCGCAACTGCGCGAAACCACCATGGACCCGAACACTCGGCGCCTGGTGCAATTGACGTTGGGCGAAGACTTCGCCGAAACCTCGGAAATGATGGACATGCTGCTGGCGAAGAAACGCGCGCCCGACCGTAAGTCCTGGTTGGAGTCCAAAGGCAACCTGGCCGAGGTTCTGGGCTGATGCGCACAGGTTTCGCCCTGGCGATCCTGATGTTGAGCGGGTTGGTGACCACCGAAGTGGTCGCCGCGCCCGTGGCTGAGCTCAAGCGGGTGTCCGAACACCCGGTGGACGGCATGCGCGGCGGCAACCTGTCGGGCCTGGCACGGTGTGGCAAGGAATTGTGGACGGTCTCCGACCGTGATGACGACCAGATCTATCGCCTGGATGTGAGTGCGCCGACCTGGCAGGCCGAAGCGGTGCAGATCGAGGTGCCGCCGGTGCCGGAGTCGGGGTTGCCATGGGGTTTGCGTTCGCGCACCAAGGCGGCCTCGTTCATTCGCGGTGGCGACCTGGATTTTGAAGGCATCACCTGCGATGCCGCCGGTAATCGCTACCTTGTCAGCGAAGCCCATGCGGCGGTGCTGCAAGTGCCAGTCACAGGGGCGCCTGAGTGGTTGAAGATCGCGCCGGGCATGGTGCGAGAAGCTCGGGCCAGCGGCATGTTGCTGCACTTCAATGCTTTGTTTGAAGGCTTGGCGATCAACCCTGAGGGCAATCAGATCTGGCTGGCGGCCGAACGCGAGCGACGTGGGTTGATTTCGATCAAGCGTCCGCAGAGCCTGTGGGACTGTGAGGGCCCCTGCGTACTGCTGAGTGAGGCAGGCCAGGAGATGCAGCCGGCCAAGTTCACCTATGCCAAGGCCGTGTCCAAGGACTTTGCCGACCTGTCATTGTTCAACGGCAAGCTGTTTACCCTTGAACGCAATGCGTTCCAGATTTGCCGGCGTGATGCGGTCACGGCCAAGGTCGAGCTGTGTTGGTCGTTTGCCGATGAAACGCTGACGCCCGAGCGGCGTTACCCCCAGGCTTATGGCCTGGCCGAAGCCCTGGTAGTGGACGCCGACGGTGCCTGGCTGGGCATCGACAACAATTTCGGCCCGCGTGCCGATGGTGAAAAGCGCCCCGTGGTCTACCGTTTCGCCGCCCCTGCTGGCGGCTGGAGCGCCCAGCCATGAGCCATCCCTTTTTTGAATTGACCCGGTGCAGCGGCAGTCCCGTTGCGCCTTACCCGACAATGATGAGGCCCGCATGAGTGACATCCTCGCAGACAGCTTAGATGGCGTAGAACGCCGGTCGCTGGCTGACTTCACCGAAAATGCCTACCTCAACTACTCCATGTACGTGATCATGGACCGTGCCTTGCCGCATATCGGCGACGGCCTGAAGCCCGTGCAACGGCGCATCATTTACGCCATGAGTGAGTTGGGCCTGGACGCCGATTCCAAGCACAAGAAATCGGCCCGTACCGTCGGTGACGTGCTCGGTAAATTCCACCCCCACGGCGACTCGGCGTGCTACGAAGCCATGGTGCTGATGGCCCAGCCTTTCAGCTACCGCTACACATTGGTAGACGGCCAGGGTAACTGGGGTGCGCCGGATGATCCCAAATCCTTCGCCGCCATGCGTTACACCGAAGCCCGCCTGTCGCGGTACTCGGAAGTGCTGCTTAGCGAGCTGGGCCAAGGCACTGCGAACTGGGGGCCGAACTTTGACGGCACCCTCGAGGAACCGCTGGTGTTGCCGGCACGTTTGCCGAATATCCTGCTCAATGGCACCACCGGCATTGCAGTCGGCATGGCCACCGACGTGCCGCCGCACAACCTGCGGGAAGTCGCCAGCGCCTGCGTACGCTTGCTGGATGAGCCCAAAGCCACGGTCGAGCAGCTCTGCGAGCATATCCAGGGCCCGGATTACCCGACCGAAGCAGAAATCATCACGCCGCGTGCCGACCTGCTGAAGATGTACGAAACCGGCAAGGGCTCGGTGCGCATGCGTGCCGTGTACCACATCGAAGACGGCGACATTATTGTCACCGCGTTGCCGCACCAGGTGTCGGGTGCCAAGGTGCTGGAGCAGATCGCCGCGCTGATGCAGGCCAAGCCGTCGAAACTGCCGCAGGTTGCCGACCTGCGTGACGAGTCCGACCACGAAAACCCATGCCGCATCGTGATCATCCCGACCAACAGCCGGGTCGACCACGAAGTGCTGATGCAGCACCTGTTCGCCAGCACGGACCTTGAGTCCAGCTACCGGGTCAACGTCAATATCATCGGCCTGGATGGCAAGCCGCAGCTGAAAAACCTGCGCAACCTGCTGGTGGAGTGGCTGGAGTTCCGCGTGCAGACCGTGCGTCGCCGCCTGCAATTCCGCCTCGACAAGGTCGAGCGCCGCCTGCACCTGTTGGACGGTTTGCTGATCGCCTACCTCAACCTGGATGAAGTGATCCACATCATCCGTACCGCCGAGCACCCGAAAGCCGAGCTGATCGCGCGTTTCGAGCTGAGCGAGATCCAGGCCGACTACATCCTCGACACCCGCTTGCGCCAGTTGGCGCGACTGGAAGAAATGAAGCTGCGCGATGAACAGGACGCGTTGCTCAAGGAGCAAGCCAAGCTGCAAGCCTTGTTGGGCAGCGAAGCCAAGCTCAAGAAGCTGGTGCGCAGCGAACTGATCAAAGACGCCGAAACCTACGGCGATGACCGTCGGTCGCCTATCGTCGAACGTGCCGAAGCTAAAGCGCTGACTGAAACGGAGCTGCTGCCAAACGAGAAAATTACCGTCGTTCTGTCGGAAAAGGGTTGGGTTCGCTCCGCCAAAGGGCATGATATTGACGCCACTGGTTTGTCATACAAGGCCGGCGATGGGTTCAAGACTGCCGCGGCCGGGCGTTCCAACCAGTTTGCGGTGTTCATCGACTCCACCGGGCGCAGTTATTCGGTGCCGGCCCACACCTTGCCTTCGGCGCGAGGGCAGGGCGAGCCGTTGACCGGGCGCCTGACGCCGCCGCCAGGGGCGAATTTCGAGTGCGTGCTGCTGCCGGATGATGACGCGCTGTACGTGATTGCGTCCGACGCGGGTTACGGTTTCGTGGTCAAGGGTGAAGACCTGCAGGCCAAGAACAAGGCGGGCAAGGCTCTGTTGAGCTTGCCTAACAACGCCAAGGTGATCCTGCCGCGGCCGGTGGACGACCGTGAGAGCAACTGGCTGGCATCGGTAACCACCGAAGGGCGCTTGCTGGTGTTCAAGATCAGCGACCTGCCGCAGCTGGGTAAAGGTAAGGGCAACAAGATCATCGGTATTCCCGGCGAGCGGGTGGCCAGTCGCGAAGAGTACGTGACCGACATCGCGGTGATCCCGGAAGGCGCGACCCTGGTGCTTCAAGCCGGTAAACGCACGTTGTCGCTGCGTCCTGACGACCTTGAGCACTACAAGGGCGAGCGCGGTCGGCGTGGTAACAAATTGCCACGTGGTTTCCAGCGAGTGGATGCTTTGTTGGTCGAAACGCCGGTTTAAGGCTAACAGGGGGCGTCTCAGTGTGCTGCGTTGCAGGTCGTGGAAAGGGAAAAACCATTCCCGGCGGCCTGCGCCTTGCCTGGCCCGCTTTAAGGTGACAACGCGGTGAGGAAACTCACTGAGAACGCCTCCTGGAGCCCTCGATCTACGATTTAACCCGTAGATCGACGCTTTGGCGCTGGAGTCATGGCGCATATTCACGGATGATATGGCCTTTCCAGCGCCGGCGTGGCCGAGCGTGTTTAGGTTATTTTTAAGTATTACATTGTGGTTCGCCTTGTGGCAGCCACCTGGATGGGATGATGACTGCTCCACGCCTTCCTTTTATTTTCATGCTCGCTGGCCTTTTGGGGCTGGCGGGTTGCAGCACACATCAGCCGGTGTCGCTGTACCAGCTGGACAGCGGAAGTCCGGCTCAACCAGCACAGACCGCCGGCATGGCCGTCTTGTTGGGCCCGGTGGTCGTCGCAGACTACCTGCAACGCGAAACGCTGCTGCAACGTCAGAACGACGGCAGCCTGCAAGGTTCCACCGATGGTCGCTGGGCGGGCAGCTTGTCCTCTGACATCAACCAGTTGATGTTGCGGCAGGTGGCCGGCCAATTGGACAGCCAGCGCGTGGTGCTTGCGCCCGCACCTACCGGCTTCACACCGGATGTGCAGGTTTTGCTGACCATTACCCGGCTCGACTCCGGGACCTCGCAGCCGGCGATCCTCGATGCGCAATGGCGCTTGATCGACCGTCGTGGCCAGGTTCGCGATAACCGTATCGTGCACCTGCAGGAGCAACACTCCGGCACCACCGCGTCCCAGGTCCAGGCCCAGGGCGTGTTGTTGCAGCATTTGGCGCAACAGTTGTCGGTGGCGCTCAAGCCATTGGCCAACCAGCCGCCGATTGCCGAGGCACCCCGCAAGCAGACCGCTCCGGCACAGGCCAAGCCGGCAGAGCCGCAGAAGCCGAAAATGCCGATGGCCACGCCGATCCGTACGGATATGGAAGTGTTCAGGTTCTAATCTGAATGGCAGACAAAAAAAGGCCCGCTTACTCAGCGGGCCTTTTGTTTGGCCATGCCTTGGGGCCTGGCACCTTCCCACTGTAGGAGGGGGCTTGCCCCCGATAGCGGTGGTTCAGTCAGCGATGTGCTAACTGATACTCCGCTATCGCGGGCGAGCCCGCTCCCAGATGGGTCACGCCGTGTTATTTGGCGCGGGTCTCGTGCATCCGTGCCAACTGCCGTTCCAGCATCGATGGGTACGGTTCCATCAACCGTTCCACGCAACTGGCGCCCTCAGGGCTGGCAATCGGGCGGATCCGTGCGCGTTGGCGAATCAGCGTGTCTTCACTAATCTTGCGCTCGACCAGCAGCAGGTTGCGGCTGTGTTGGGACAAGGCGAGGGCATCCTGGGCGATCTCGGTGAGCAGCAGGTCGATCTGGCTCATGCCGAACAGATCGTCGCCGACCGTCAGGCCAAGCTGCAATTGCAGGGTGATGCCGCTGTCCGCCACTTCGATTTGCAATTCATGGCCCAGGGCGCGCAGCAACTCGCCGCAGCAGATAGCGTTGGTCAGGTAGTCTTCGCCGCTGTCTTCGCTGTGGAACAGCATCAGCGTGCTGCCATCGTTCAGCGTGTGCAGTTCGCTCTGGTACAGCGATGCGGCCTGGTCGAGGCAGTCACGGTAGCGTTCCAGCAACTCGGTCAGGCGCGCGCGCGGCAGGCGACGCAGTTGGTCCTGGGCACCCAGTTGCACCGCCAGTACGGCGCTGTACTGGGGCTCGGCGCTCTTCACCGGGGCCGGTTTGGCGGCAACGGCCGGGGCGCTGGCCGAGGTGTCGCGCAGGTCGGCGAACGGGTCTTCGTCGTCCAGTTCGTCTTCTTCGGCCTTGAACGCCTGGCGGGTGGCCGGCTTCAGGCCCGCCACCGGAGCGTCTCGCACTTCAAACTCGGGCTCGTCGTCGTAGTCGGTGTCGTCGAACTCAGGCTCGGGTTCCACTTCGCGCACGACTGGTTCTGGGGCGAAGCTGGCGTGAAGCTGGCGCGCGAGGTCGCCAATTTCATCCTGGCGGTCCGTCGCCGGGGTGTGCTCGTCGATGTCCCGCAGCCAGATACGCAGTTGCATCAGTGGCGTGGAGATATGTCGGCCCAGGCGCAAGCTCAGGGCTAGGGCCAATGCCAGCAGGATCGCGCTGAGGATGCCCATGCTTTGCAGGCTGATGGTCATCGGCTGCTGGAATTGCTGCATATCGAGGCTGATACGCAGTTGGCCTGCCTTCACATCCTGAAACGTGATATTGCTCTGATAAAGCCCTTCGGCTTCACCCAGCAGGCCGTTTTTCGGGCGCTGCCCGGCCTCGGCCATGATCCGGTTGTCCACGCTGTAGATGGCGGCGTGGGCCACCAGCGGGTTCTTGGTCAGGTTGTTGAGCAGCACGTTGAGGCTGAGGATGTCGTTGGACACCAACAGCTCAGTCGCCGAGGTGGCGGTCTGGGTAGTCAGGCTCTCGCCCAGGGCGTCGGCTTGCTCGTGCATGGCCTGCTTGAACTGCAATCCCATCACGCAGGCGTAGATCACCAGGGCCAGGGCGACCAGGATCACGTTATGGCTGGCGATGCGTAATGCGATCGGTACACGGCGGTGGCGCAGTGCCCGGAAGATCAGCAGGAAGAAATTATCGGTTTTTACTGGCGTGGGCCGGTTCACTTGCGCTCGGCTCTTGGTCCGTGAAGTTGACGCGCAGTATAGCGACAGCCCTAGGACCGGCAAAGCGCTGGCTGTGCCCGATGGTCACTGAAAGTGGGTAGAATGCGGTTTTTTTCCAGCCTGGGGGTGCGCCTTGCGCGAAATTGTCCTGATTAACATCACTGGGGAAGACCGCCCAGGTCTTACCGCTGCCATTACCGGTGTTCTGGCCCAGGGTGGTGTGAACATTCTCGACATCGGCCAGGCGGTGATCCACGACACCCTGTCGTTCGGCATCCTGGTCGAGATCCCGAGCACTGAGCAGGCGTCTTCGGTACTCAAGGACATCCTGTTTACGGCGTACAAGCTGGATCAACAAGTACGCTTCACCCCTGTGTCCGAAGAGGACTACCAGCATTGGGTGTCCGGGCAGGGCAAGAAACGCCACATCGTGACGCTGCTGACCCGCAAGGTCACCGCCGAGCAGCTGCAGCGCGTCAGCTCCATCACCGCTCACTATGGCTTGAATATCGATCACATTGACCGCCTGTCGGGTCGCATGCCGCTGGACACGCCGGCCGATAAAGGCAAGGGCTGCATCGAGTTCTCCGTGCGCGGCGAACCGGCCGACCCGCAAGCCTTGCGTGCCGAGTTCCTCAGCGTGGCCCAGGAGCTGAACGTCGATATCGCCTTCCAGGAAGATTCGCTGTTCCGTCGTAACCGCCGCCTGGCGGTGTTCGACATGGATTCCACGCTGATCGAAGCCGAGGTCATCGATGAGTTGGCCAAGGCGGCGGGTGTCGGCGAGCAGGTTTCCGAAATTACCGAGCGTGCCATGGCCGGTGAGCTCGACTTCCGCGCCAGCTTCAAGGAGCGTCTGGCGTTGCTCAAGGGCCTGGATGTGAGTGTGCTGGACTCCATCGGCGCCTCGCTGCGCCTGACCGAAGGCGCCGAAACCCTGTTCGCCGAACTCAAGCGCCTGGGCTACAAGACGGCGATTCTGTCCGGCGGCTTCACTTACTTCGCCAAGCAATTGCAGGCCAAGCTGGGCATCGACTACGTGTTCGCCAACGAACTGGAAGTGGTAGATGGCAAGGTGACTGGCGTGGCGGTAGAGCCGATTGTCGATGCACAGCGCAAGGCGGATCTGCTGAAGGAGTTGGCGCACAAGGAAGGTTTGCGTCTGGAGCAAACCATCGCGGTCGGCGACGGTGCGAATGACCTGCCGATGCTGGCGATTGCCGGTTTGGGCGTGGCGTTTCGCGCCAAGCCGTTGGTGAAGCAGTCGGCCAAGCAGGCAATTTCGACACTGGGGTTGGACGGCGTGTTGTATCTGCTCGGCTTTCGCGATCGCGATGGGCAGCTGTAACTGACGAAATGCGCTAAAAAATGTGGGAGCGGGCTTGCTCGCGAATGCGGAGGTTCAGTCACTGAGGTGTCGACTGATACTCCGCATTCGCGGGCAAGCCCGCTCCCACATTGGGTTCTGCGTCAGGCTTTTGGCAGTGCGATGCCCTGGCCCATCTGTACCGGCGAACCTGCCACCAGTTCTTCTGCCCACTTCACCTGGTCCGGCCCGAACAGCACGATCGCGGTCGAACCGAGCTTGAAGCGACCCAGCTCGGCACCCTTTTCCAGGTGGATCGGCGCACGTGCGGCTTCGTCGTAGCGGACCGTTTTCAGTTCGCGCTTCGGCGGCGTCACCAGCCCGGCCCACACGGTTTCAATCGAAGCCACGATCATCGCGCCTACCAACACCACGGCCATTGGGCCGCGTTCGGTGTCGAACAGGCAGACAACACGCTCGTTACGCGCGAACAGCTCCGGCACGTTTTCAGCCGTGGTCTGGTTGACCGAGAAAATCCGGCCCGGCACGTACACCATCTCCCGCAGGGTGCCCGCCAGCGGCATGTGCACGCGGTGGTAGTCCTTTGGCGACAGGTAAATGGTGGCGAAATCGCCGCCCATGAACGGCGCGGCTACGGCCGCATCGCCCCCCAGCAGTTCCAGCACGCTGAAGCTGTGCCCCTTGGCCTGGAATACACGGCCGTGCTCGATCGGGCCAAGCTGGCTGACCGCGCCATCGGCTGGGCTCAATACTGCGCCGGGGGTTGGATCCAGCGGGCGAGCACCGTCTTTCAATGCGCGGGTGAAGAAGGCGTTGAAGTGCTCGTAAGCGGTCACGTCTTCAACCAGGGCCTGGGACATGTCCACTTGATAGCGCTTGGCGAACCAGGTGGTGAAGGCATTCTTGAACCAGCGCACGCGGCACTCCGCAATGCAGCCGGCCAGGCGCGACAGCAAGTGGTGGGGCAGCAAGTACTGGCTGAGGATAAACAACTGCTTTTTCATAACTGTCCTTAAACCTTAAATCTCGACGGGGGTGTCGGGGTGGTTGCCCCATTCGCCCCAGGAACCGGCATAACCTTTGACTCGCGGATAACCGAGCGCCTTGGCCACCAGGTAGGTGAAGCCAGAGCGGTGATGAGTCTGGCAGTGAGTGATGATTTCTTTGTCTTTGGTCAGCCCGAGATCTTCGAGGATCTGCGGCATGTCACGACGGATGCGCAGGTGGCGCGCCTTGTCCATGCCGGCCGTCCATTCGAAGTTCACCGCGCCGGGAATGTGTCCGCCTTTGGCCGCGAGCACTTTTTCGCCGGAATACTCCAGCGGCCCGCGTGCGTCCCAGATGCCCAGGTCGGCCGCACCGAGGCGGCTTTGCAGGTATTCGCGGGTAGCGGTGGGGCCGTCGTGCAGGGTGAGGCTGACCGGGCCGCCGACGGGCGCGGGCACGTCGGTGGCGACGGGGTGTTTTTCTCCCAGCCAGGCCAGCAGTCCACCGTCAAGGTAGTGGTATTTCTGGTGGCCGATCACGTCGAGTATCCAGATAAAGCGCCCGGCCCAGCCGCCGCCTTCGTCGTCATAGACCACGTAGGTCGCATCCGGGGTGTGGCCCAGTTCGCCGAACAGTTTTTCCAGGTCGGCCTTGCTGGGCAGCAGGCCGGGAGCCGGTGGCTGGCCCAGTTGGGTGCGCTTGGGGTCAACGAAGTGCGCGCCGGGGATATGCCCTTCGGCGTAGCGGGCGGCACTGGTGAGGTCCACCAAAATCAGGTGGTCGGCATCAAGGCGGCCGACCAGGTCGCTGGATTCGATCACCAGCGGCAAGCCAGAGAAGTCAGGCATGTGAGGTCTCCTGGGCACAAATGTTGGTGATAAAAGAGGGCGATTGTAGCGCAAGCATCAGGCGCTGCGGTTGGTAAAGCTGTGCAGGGCTTTCTCGATGCATTGGGCCGTTTTGCCGAAGGCTTGCACGGTCGTTTCCGAGAACGGCCCGCCGCCCTGGTCCGCCACCATCAGCATCACCACCTTGCCATTGCAACTCAGGGAACGCAGTAGCAAGTGTTCGCCGGTGAACAGGCGGCGCAGGACCGGTGGCAGCAGCGCCGAGAACTGGGCGTGGTTGTCCGGCGTAAGGCGCACCTGGGCCGACTTCTCCAGCAGGCGCTGCAGCAATGTGCTGTTGACCACGTCCAGGCTCAGGTTGGCGGCGTCCTTCGGCAGGCCATCGACCTGGTGCACTCGCAAGGTGCTCAGCGCCCGATCGGCCATCAACAGCATGACCCGCTGCATGCCGCTGGCGACCAAGGCCTCCTTGGCGCAGGTGGTCAGGTGCATGGCGTTGGCAAAGCGGCTCGGCTCCACCAGCAGTTCGGTGCAGCGCTTGCGCCACACGGCCAGGGCCTCGGCGGTAGGCGGCGGCGCTGGCAGCAGGCCGCGATGAATTTTTTGTACGTGCCACGGCCAGATCAGCGACAGCGCCGGGTGCCAGAGGTCCGGCATCAGGGTGGTGCGGGCGCTGGTGACGGCTTGCTGGTGGGCCTGTTGCTGCACCTCGCCCAGAGGCTGTTGCAGGTACAGCGCCGTGAGGCGCTGCCAGCGTTCGGTGTGCGGGCAGGTCCAGGACTCCTGGGCCGACATCGCCAGGCCGTTGGCCAGCAATACGGTATTGGCTGGCTGGTTGAGCCAGCGGCGCAGGTTGGGTTCGGCGTCGAGCAATTGCTGGTGACGCAGTGGGTCGTCTTCGCGGCCGATATGCAGAGCCTTGACCAGCAGGCGCTGCTCGCTCAGCAGCAGCTTGTAGCCCTGGGATACCCAGATCGGCAGGTGCCAGGCCTCGGTCAGGCCAACGCAGAGGTCCAGCAGGCGTATGCCGAACAGTTCCTGTTCGACCTCGCGGGCTGATTGACCTTTGTGGATAACCCGCAGCTCCCATTCTTCCAGGAGCTTGGGGTAGGCAACCGCCATCGGCCACAGCGGCGACAGAAACAGCAGGCTGCCCCAGTGGATGTCCTGCCACAGGCGCGCCAGGCGGCTGCCGAACAAACCGTTGGCTTGCTGCGAAGCGTGCTGGCTGACGAGCAACAGTTGGCGCAACGCCACCGGTATTTCATTGGCCGGCACCGAAGGCAGGCGCGCCAGCAGTTCCTCGGCGCGCTTGAGGCCCAGGCGGTTGAGCGCCACTTCGAGGTTTTCCGCCGGTTCTGCCAGGCTGCCATGGGTGTGGCTGTTGGCCTCACGCATGACACTGAGCACGAGGGCCGGGCTGTTTTGCATCAGCTCGGCAATATCTCGCAACGAACTGCGGTTATCGCGGATGCCTTTGCACACACGGTCGTGGCTGGCCTGGGGGACAGGCAGCAGTACATCGTCCAGGCGCTTGATCCAAGCGGCGAGAGAGTTGGGTTTTGCAGTTGGGACTGTCGTTTCATTAGCCATGATTGGGGCGCGATCATCACTTGCGGTCTACACGCCCGGAGCGGGCCGAACTGGCTTTTCGCCTTAACGGCCTATAGTCTGGCGCAGTTTTGCCGATAAGTAGAACAAGAGTTTTCTGCTACACCCAATATGTCCATGAACCCGACGGCGCAAGTACTCATCTCCTATGGCTAAAATTATCGGCATCATCGTCGTCTTCGCAAGCGTGCTCGGCGGGTACGTCCTGTCCCATGGTAAAATCGCTGCGCTGATCCAGCCTTTCGAGGTGATGATTATCGGCGGTGCGGCACTGGGTGCATTCCTGCAAGCGAACCCCGGCTACATGACCATGCACGTGATCAAGAAGTCGTTGAGCATGTTCGGTTCGCGCTTCACCCACACCTTCTACCTGGAGGTGCTGGGCCTGGTCTACGAGATCCTCAACAAGAGCCGCCGCGAAGGCATGATGGCCATCGAGGCCGACATCGAAGACGCTGCGGCCAGCCCGATTTTCGCCAAGTACCCGGCCGTGCTCAAAGATGAGCGCATGACCGCCTATATCTGTGACTACCTGCGCATCATGTCCTCCGGCAACATGGCCCCCCACGAGCTGGAAGGCCTGTTCGACATGGAGTTGTTCAGCCTCAAAGAAGAGCTGGAGCACCCGTCCCACGCCGTGACCGGCATCGCTGACGGTATGCCGGGTTTCGGTATCGTCGCGGCGGTACTGGGTATCGTGGTGACCATGGCGTCCCTGGGTGAGGGCGACCAGGCCGCGATCGGTATGCACGTTGGCGCGGCACTGGTGGGTACTTTCTTCGGTATTCTCGCGGCCTATGGTTTCTTTGGCCCGCTGGCCACCTCCCTGGCCCATGACGCCAAGGAAGAAATCAACCTGTACGAGTCGATCAAGGCCAGTCTGGTAGCCTCCGCTTCCGGCATGCCGCCGTCGCTGGCGGTGGAATTCGGTCGCAAAGTGCTGTACCCCAAGCACCGCCCTAGCTTCGCCGAGCTGGAACAAGCGGTCCGTGGTCGCTAAGCCATGGAAAACAACCAGCCGATAATCATCAAGCGCGTCAAGCGCTTCGCTGCGGGGCACCATGGTGGCGCCTGGAAAATCGCCTTCGCTGACTTTGCGACGGCGATGATGGCGTTCTTCCTGGTGCTGTGGCTGATGTCCACCGCCACGCCCGAACAGAAGATCGCCATCGCCGGCTACTTCAAAGACCCGATTGGCTTTTCGGAGAGCGGTACGCCTTTTGTGATCGACCTGGGTGGCTCGCCGCAATTGGCGCCTGAGCGCACCATCAACCCGGAAGTCAAAACCGAGGCGCCCCAGGAGAAAATCCCGATCGAGCGCGATACCGTCGAGGCTATGGCCGACCAGGTCGAGCAGGAGCGCCTGGAACTGTTGCTGCAGGAGTTGCAGACCAAGGTCGAGGAAAACCCGCAGCTGTTGAAGTTCAAGGACCAGATTTCGTTCGAGATTACCCCGGACGGCTTGCGCATCCAGATCACTGACGCGGCCAACCGGCCGATGTTCGACTCCGGCAGTGCGCGCCTCAAGCCCTACTTCGAAGACATCCTGCTGGCCATGGCCGACACCATCAAGGCGGTGCCGAACAAGATCAGCATCAGCGGCCACACCGATGCCAAGCCGTATGCGGGGCAGGGCGACTTCGGCAACTGGGAGCTCTCGGCCAACCGTGCCAACGCGGCACGTCGTGCGCTGGTGGCCGGCAGCTACCCGGACCCGCAAGTGGCGCGCGTGGTGGGGTTTGCGTCGTCGCAGCTGTTTGACCACAAGGATCCGTTCAACCCGATCAACCGCCGCATCGATATCGTGGTGCTGACCAAAAAGGCCCAGCGTGCGATCGAAGGTGACCAGCCGCCTGCGCCGCAGCCCACTCCGGGGGCAGGCGCGCCGGGTGAAGTACCGGCCGATCCGAACGCTATCCCGCCAGGACAGGAACCGTTGCCGGCGCATGAACTGCGCCAGAAGCTGAACCTGTTTGATGACGGTGGGGTGAAGGATCCTACGGTGCCTGGTACAGGTTCGTAGGCACCCAGGGACTTCGTGGTGAGTGGGTTTGCCCACTCACCACACTATTGTCTACGCGACTCAATAACTGCTTTCGGGCAAGCTCGCGATAATCGACCGATAGCTGTTCATCCGCTGCTGCTGCACGCGGCCGTCTTCCAGCGCCTTGAGTAATGCACAGCCCGGCTCGCGGTCGTGTTTGCAGTCGCGGAAGCGGCAGGTGCCGATCAGGTCGTTGAATTCGATAAAGCCCGCTTCCACATCGCTGCGGCTGACGTGACCGAGGCCGAATTCGCGAATGCCTGGGGAGTCGATCAACTCACCGCCACCTGGGAAGTGGAACAGTCGCGCGGTGGTGGTGGTGTGGGTACCCTGGCCGGACAGCTCCGACAGCGGGCCCACGCGAGTGTCGACTTCCGGCAACAGGCTGTTGACCAGCGACGATTTACCCACGCCCGACTGGCCGACGAACACACTGATGCGCCCGTCCAACTGCTGTTGCAGCTGTTCCATGCCATTGCCGTGATGTGCCGACACTTCCAGCACCGGGTAACCAAGGGTGCGATACACCGCCAGCAAGGCATTGAGCGCCGGGGCGTTCTGTTCGTCGATCAGGTCGAATTTGTTCAACAGCAGCAACGGACGGATGCCGGCATGCTCGGCCGCCACCAGGTAGCGGTCGATCAGGTTGGCATGTGGCTCAGGCAATGGCGCGAAGACGATGACGATCATGTCGACGTTGGCTGCCACCGGCTTGAGCTGGCCGCGGCTGTCGGGGCGGCGCAGTTCGGTGGTGCGCGGCAGTTGGGCGACGATGACGCCGATGCCCTGGTTGCCGGCACGCCATACCACTTTGTCGCCGGTGACCAGCGCAGGCAGGTTGGCGCGCAAGTGGCAACGGGACACCGAACCTGCGAGGTCGCCTTCCAGTGCCTCGACTTCGACCTGCACGCCAAAGTGCGCGATCACCAGGCCCGTTTGTTCGGGCCCCAGGTCGCCGCCCTCAAGTGCTTCCACTGCGGAGGATTCACGTTTGGCGGCGCGCGCGGCGCGTTCACCTTGAATCTTTTCGATGCGCCAGTTTTGGCGACGGTTGAGCTGGCGTTTGGCCATTGGTGTTCCGTGTCGATAATGCAAAGGTTAGGTAAAACGGTCGCGAGTCTAGCACGGCCCTGCCTGCTAAACTGCGCAGCTAAGCCAAGGTGCCAAGAGAATCAAGCCATGCAAAACCCACAGAACCTGATTTGGATCGATCTGGAAATGACCGGTCTGAACCCCGACACCGACGTCATCATCGAGATGGCGACCATTGTCACCGACAGCAACCTCAACACCTTGGCCGAAGGTCCGGTGATCGCCATCCACCACAGCGACGCCGTGCTCGCCACCATGGACGAGTGGAACACCCGCACCCACGGCAACTCCGGCCTGACCCAGCGTGTACGCGACAGTCGCATCAGCATGGCCGAGGCCGAAGCGCAAACCATCGCCTTCCTGGAAAAATGGGTGCCCAAGGGCAAGTCGCCGATCTGCGGCAACAGCATCTGCCAGGACCGTCGTTTCCTTTATACGCACATGAAGGCGCTGGAGAGCTATTTCCACTACCGCAACCTGGATGTGTCCACGCTCAAGGAGTTGGCCGCACGCTGGGCGCCGGAAGTGAAAGACAGCTTCCACAAAGGCAGCACGCACCTGGCGCTGGATGATATTCGCGAGTCGATCGCCGAGTTGCAGCATTACCGCAAGCATTTCATCAAGGCCTGAAGGTGTAGCGCCTGGTCCGGCGCTTTCGCGAGCAAGCCCGCTCCCACTTGCGTCATGACAGCGCGGTCAAGTGTGGGCGCCGGCGGGCTCGCGAAGGGGGCGACTTGGTCTTTCGCCAAGCGCCCCCTTTTGGTGCCATCAGCAAATGATTAGACTGCCGGCCTCTTTGCAAGGATCGCCATCATGTTGCTGATGCTCTACCTCATCGCCATCACTGCCGAAGCCATGACCGGCGCGCTGTCCGCCGGCCGGCGTGGCATGGATTGGTTTGGCGTAGTGCTGATCGCCTGTGTGACAGCGTTGGGCGGTGGTTCGGTGCGCGACGTCCTGCTGGGGCATTACCCGCTGACTTGGGTCAAGCACCCGGAATACCTGGTGCTGACCTCCGTCGCGGCGCTGGTGACGATCTTCATCGCCCCGTTGATGCGACACCTGCGCTCGCTGTTCCTGGCGCTGGACGCCGTGGGCCTGGTGGCGTTCACCCTGATCGGCTGCATGACCGCCCTTGAGATGGGCCACGGTATGCTGGTGGCCTCGGTCAGTGGCGTGATCACGGGGGTCTTCGGCGGGATCCTGCGAGACATTTTCTGCAACGACATCCCACTGATCTTCCGCCGTGAGCTGTACGCCAGCGTGTCGTTCCTCGCTGCCTGGTTCTACATGCTGTGCCTTTATCTGGAGCTGCCCAGCGAACAGGCGATCCTGCTGACCCTGTTCAGCGGCTTCCTACTGCGCCTGTTGGCGATCCGTTTTCACTGGGAAATGCCCAAGTTCGTCTACAACGACGACGTGCACTAGCGTGTAGCGTGCTGGTTGAGTGCCCATTCCACATGCTCGCGCACCAGCTCGGACGGGTAATCCCGGCGTGCCTTCAAGGCTTCCAGCACGGGAATGCTTGACGGCGCGTTGCCCAGGCCTACCGCGAGGTTGCGCAGCCAGCGCTCATAGCCGGCGCGGCGCAGGGGCGAGCCTTCGGTGCTGCTGAGGAATGTCTCCTCGTCCCACATAAACAGCTCGGCGAGTTCGGCGTTATCCAGGTTGTGGCGTGGCTTGAAATCACTTTCGGCGGTGGCGCGCGCGAAACGATTCCACGGGCAAACGATCTGACAGTCATCGCAGCCGAACACGCGGTTGCCGATCAATGGGCGCAGGTCTTCGGGGATGGCGGTCTTGAGCTCGATGGTCAGGTAGGAAATGCAGCGCCGGGCGTCCAGTACGTAAGGGCCGACGAAGGCATTGGTGGGGCAGATGTCCAGGCACGCAGTGCAGCGTCCGCAATGTTCGGTGCTGTGCGGCGCGTCGATCGGCAGCGGTAAGTCGACAAACAGTTCGCTCAGGAAGAAGTAACTGCCGGCCTTGCGATTGAGTACCAAGGTGTTTTTACCGATCCAGCCCAGCCCGGCTTTTTCGGCGATGGCTTTTTCCAGCACTGGCGCGCTGTCGACGAAGGCACGGAAACCGAATGGGCCGATCTGCGCTTGAATGCGGTCAGCCAATTGCTGCACGCGCTTGCGGATCAGCTTGTGGTAGTCGCGGCCCAAGGCGTAGCGCGAGATATAGGCTTTTTCCGGCTTGGCCAGCAGTTGCGCCATTTGCGTGTCGCCGGGCAGGTAATCCATGCGCAGCGAGACCACGCGCAATGTGCCTGGCACCAGCTCATCGGGATGGGAGCGTTTGCTGCCATGGGCGCCCATGTATTCCATCTCGCCGTGGTAGCCCGCGTCGAGCCAGCGTTGCAGGTGCTGTTCATGCTCGGCCAGGTCCAGGCCGCTGATGCCGACTTGTTGAAAGCCCAGTTCGCGGCCCCAGTCTTTGATCGATTGGGCGAGGGCTGGCAGATCGGTGGTGATGGCAGGCATGAGACAAGGGAAACCGCAGGTTAGATAGGTATAATTCTGCCAGACATCGGAGCTTGAAGACGCATGCCGCAGACAAAACACGCAATAACCGACGTACAGCCCCTGTTGCACGGCCATTTGCCGCAACTGGCCGCACGTTCCCCGGACGCCCATAAAGGCCAGTTCGGCCACCTGCTGGTCATCGGTGGTGACCGTGGCTTCGGCGGCGCAGCCCTGCTGAGCGCCGAAAGCGCCTTGCGCAGTGGTGCAGGCATGGTTTCCCTGGCGACGCGCCTGGAGCATGTGCCTGCTGCCCTGGCTCGCCTGCCGGAAGTCATGACTGTCGGCGTCAGCTCGGCCAATCAACTGATGGGGCTGCTGGAAAAGATCTCGGTCATTGTGATCGGGCCCGGGCTCGGTGACGCGTCCTGGGGCAAAAGCCTGCTTTCTGTGGCCGCCAACGCCGGCCTGCCGCAGGTATGGGACGCCGACGCCTTGAATCAACTCGCCACCGGCAGCGTCAGTTTGCCGGCCGACTGCGTGATCACCCCGCATCCGGGTGAGGCGGCGCGCCTGTTGGGTATTTCGACAGCCGAAGTTCAGGCCGATCGACTTAAGGTAACGCGCGCGTTGAGCCACAAATTCAACGCAGTGGCTATCCTCAAGGGGGCTGGCAGTTTGATTGCCAGCCCGGACGGTCGTGTTTCGCGATGTGACCAGGGCCATCCGGCCATGGCGACGGCTGGACTGGGTGATGTACTCGCCGGCCTGGTTGGCGCGCTGATGGCCCAGGGTATGCCGGCCTATGAGGCAAGCTGCCTGGCCGTGTGGTTGCACGCCACTGCCGGGGATCGCCAGGGCACCTTTGGTCGCGGGCTGGCGGCGAGCGACCTGATACCCGCCATTCGTCAATTGCTGGAGGAACAGTCGCCGTGTCTGAAGTAATCCTTTTCCTGGCCGATGAAGAGTCCATGGTCAGCTTCGGCCAGCGCATTGCCCAGGTCACCGCCGGGGCAGGGTTGATCTTCCTGGAAGGCGACCTGGGGGCAGGCAAGACCACGCTGTCTCGAGGCATCATTCGCGGATTGGGCCACACCGGGGCGGTAAAAAGTCCGACGTTTACGTTGGTAGAACCCTATGAAATCGGCGGCGTGCGAGCGTTCCATTTCGACCTCTATCGCCTGGTGGACCCCGAAGAGCTGGAATACATGGGTATCCGGGATTACTTCGATGAAGAGGTGTTGTGCCTGATCGAGTGGCCAGATAAAGGCACAGGCTTTTTGCCAAAGCCGGACCTGACCATTACCATTACGCCGCATGAGCACGGACGTCAGCTGAAGTTGTTGCCCCAGAGCGCGCGTGGCCAGTCGTGGTGCGCCGCTTTGGCATTGGAATTCAAATAATTGGTGGGGTTAGGTATGCGCTTTCGCGCGTTGGTTGCTGTCGTGGGGGTGTTGCTTGCGGCAATGACTGTCAATGCTCTGGCTGCTTCACAGGTGAAAAGTGTTCGCCTGTGGCGAGCGCCGGATAACACGCGACTGGTGTTCGACCTGTCTGGCCCGGTCCAGCACAGCGTCTTTACCCTGACGGCACCTGATCGCCTGGTGATCGACATCAATGGCGCGACCTTGGCCGCGCCGTTGAAAGTCTCCACCGCCAATACCCCGATTACCGCCATGCGCTCGGCCCAGCGTACGCCGACCGATCTGCGCGTGGTGATCGACCTGAAAAAGGTCGTGACCCCGAAAAGCTTCTCCCTGGCGCCAAACGCCCAGTACGGCAACCGGCTGGTGGTCGACCTGTTCGATAACGCCGCCGATGCCGCGCCGCCGCCTGCGCCAACCCCGAGCGTGGCAACGGTGCCTGCGGTGCCGGTCAACCCGTCGCAACCGCAGGTCAAGCTGCCACCTCCGCCACCGGCCCCGGCCGGCAAGCGCGACATCATCGTGGTGATCGACGCCGGTCACGGTGGCGAGGACCCGGGGGCTTCGGGTTCGCGCGGCCAGCATGAAAAAGACGTGGTACTGGCCATCGCTCGCGAATTGCAGCGCCAGGTCAATGGGATGAAAGGCTACCGTGCCGAGCTGACCCGTACCGGCGACTATTTCATTCCCTTGCGCGGCCGTACCGAGATCGCTCGCAAGAAAGGCGCCGACCTGTTTGTGTCGATCCACGCCGACGCCGCGCCTTCGGCCGCTGCCTTCGGCGCCTCGGTGTTCGCCTTGTCGGATCGCGGTGCTACGTCGGAGACCGCGCGTTGGCTGGCCGACAGTGAAAACCGGTCCGACTTGATCGGTGGGGCCGGCAACGTGTCCCTCGATGACAAAGACAAAATGCTCGCCGGCGTATTGCTCGACCTGTCGATGACGGCCTCGCTGACCTCCAGCCTGAACGTGGGCCAGAAGGTCCTGAGCAACATCGGCCGGGTCACCTCACTGCACAAGCAGCGGGTGGAGCAGGCCGGGTTCATGGTGCTGAAATCGCCGGATATCCCATCGATCCTGGTGGAAACCGGGTTCATCTCCAACGCCAACGAAGCTTCGAAGCTGGCCAGCGCCAGCCACCAGCAGGCGCTGGCGCGGTCCATCAGTGCCGGTGTTCGCCAGTTCTTCCAGCAGAACCCACCACCGGGCACCTACATCGCCTGGCTGCGTGACTCGGGGAAAATCGCCCAGGGCCCGCGTGACCATCGTGTGCAACCGGGTGACACCCTGGCCATGCTGGCGGTGCGTTTCCAGGTGTCGGCCGCCACATTGCGCAGCGCGAATAACCTGAAGACGGATGAACTGAAAGTCGGCCAGGTGTTGACCATCCCTGGTACTGAATTGGCGGCGCAGTAATGAGTGAATCACTGCTGAACAGCGGATCCCGCATCGAGCTGCTGAGCCCTCGCCTTGCCAACCAGATTGCGGCGGGCGAGGTGGTCGAGCGCCCGGCATCGGTGATCAAGGAACTGCTGGAGAACAGCATCGACTCCGGTGCCAAACGCATCGATGTCGATGTGGAGCAGGGCGGCGTCAAGCTGTTGCGCGTGCGTGACGACGGCAGCGGCATTTCCTCGGATGATCTGCCGCTGGCCCTCGCGCGTCACGCCACCAGCAAGATTCGCGACCTGGAAGACCTTGAGCGGGTGATGAGCCTGGGCTTTCGCGGTGAGGCCCTGGCCTCCATCAGCTCCGTCGCGCGCCTGACCCTGACGTCCCGTACCCGCAGCGCCGAGCAGGCCTGGCAAGTAGAAACCGAGGGGCGCGACATGGCGCCTCGGGTCCAGCCGGCGGCACATCCCGTCGGTACGTCGGTGGAAGTGCGCGACCTGTTCTTCAACACCCCGGCGCGGCGCAAATTCCTCAAGGCCGAAAAGACCGAATTCGATCACCTTCAAGAAGTCATCAAGCGCCTGGCGTTGGCCCGCTTCGACGTGGCTTTCCACCTGCGCCACAACGGCAAGACCATTCTCAGCCTGCATGAAGCCAATGATGATGCCGCGCGTGCTCGCCGTGTGTCGGCAATTTGCGGCGCGGGCTTCCTGGAGCAGGCGCTGCCGATTGAAATCGAACGCAATGGCCTGCGGCTGTGGGGGTGGGTGGGGTTGCCGACCTTTTCCCGTAGCCAGGCGGACTTGCAGTATTTCTTCGTCAATGGCCGTGCGGTGCGCGACAAGCTGGTGGCTCACGCGGTGCGCCAGGCGTATCGCGATGTGCTGTTCAACGGGCGCCACCCGACGTTTGTGCTGTTCTTCGAGGTCGACCCGTCGGTGGTAGACGTCAACGTGCACCCCACCAAGCACGAAGTGCGCTTCCGTGATGGGCGCATGGTGCATGACTTCCTCTACGGCACCTTGCACCGCACCTTGGGCGATGTGCGTCCGGATGACCAGTTATCTGCACCGATTGTGACGGCGGTGGTTCGGCCAAGCGGCCCGGAAGCCGGCGAGTTCGGCCCTCAGGGCGAAATGAGCCTGGCGGCCAACCTGCTGCAATCGCCACAGGCGCAGCCTTCGTACACCGCGCCGAATTCGGGCTCCGGTTCCGGTTATCAGTACTCATACACCCCGCGCCCGCAGTCGGCGGTGCCTGTGGCCGAGGCCCAGGCTGCGTATCGCGAATTTTTTGCACCGCTGCCGGGGGCCGAGTCGGGCGCACCTGTCGCCTTGCCCGAAGGCGG
The DNA here is from genome assembly GCF_002563895.1 of Pseudomonas lurida. Lineage (NCBI taxonomy): Bacteria > Pseudomonadati > Pseudomonadota > Gammaproteobacteria > Pseudomonadales > Pseudomonadaceae > Pseudomonas > Pseudomonas lurida. Next base: position 617,318 of record NZ_PDJB01000001.1, read on the forward strand.
GGGGGATATTCCGCCGCTGGGTTACGCGTTGGCGCAGCTCAAGGGCATCTACATCCTGGCGGAAAACGCCCATGGCCTGGTGCTGGTGGACATGCACGCCGCCCACGAGCGGATCATGTACGAGCGCCTCAAGATTGCCATGGCCAGTGAAGGCCTCAGCGGCCAGCCGCTGCTGGTGCCGGAGTCCCTGGCAGTGAGCCAGCGTGAGGCCGACTGTGCCGAAGAGCACCACAGCGTGTTCCAGAAGCTGGGCTTCGAACTGCAGCGCCTGGGCCCGGAAACCCTGGCCATCCGCCAGATTCCCGCGCTGCTCAAGCAGGCCGAGGCCAACCGGCTGGTGGCCGACGTGCTGGCGGACCTGATGGAATACGGCACCAGTGACCGTATCCAGGCCCACATCAACGAACTGCTCGGCACCATGGCCTGCCACGGCGCCATCCGCGCCAATCGCCGCCTGGCCCTGCCGGAAATGAACGGCTTGCTGCGCGACATGGAGAACACCGAGCGCAGCGGGCAATGCAACCATGGCCGACCGACCTGGACCCAGATGGGCCTGGACGATCTGGACAAACTGTTCCTGCGCGGCCGTTGATGAGTGCCTTGCCCCCTGCGATCTTCCTGATGGGCCCCACGGCCGCCGGCAAGACCGACCTCGCCATCGAGCTGACCAAAGTATTGCCATGCGAGCTGATCAGTGTCGACTCTGCCCTGGTTTACCGGGACATGGACATCGGCACCGCCAAGCCTTCGAAAGAGCTGCTGGCCCAATACCCGCACCGTTTGATCGACATCATCGACCCGGCGCAGAGCTACTCGGCAGCAGATTTCCGTGCCGATGCCCTGGCCGCCATGGCCGACATCACCGCACGGGGCAATATTCCGCTGCTGGTGGGCGGCACGATGCTCTATTACAAGGCTTTGCAGGAAGGCCTGGCGGACATGCCGCCGGCCGACGCCCAGGTGCGCGCCGAGCTTGAGGAAGAGGCTGCACGCCTTGGCTGGCAAGCCCTGCACGACCAGCTGGCGGCGGTAGACCCGGTATCCGCCGCGCGCATTCACCCCAATGACCCCCAGCGGCTCACTCGCGCCCTGGAAGTCTGGCGCGTAAGTGGGCAGACCATGACTGAACATCGGCTGAAACAAAGTGCGCAAAGTGCTGACGCAGGCGCATCTGGACAGTCACAATTGCCCTATACTGTGGCGAATCTGGCCATCGCTCCGGCAAGCCGCCAGGTGCTGCATGAACGAATTGCACAAAGATTCACAATTATGTTGGAACAGGGGTTTGTGGACGAGGTCGTAGCTCTGCGTTCCAGAGGTGACCTGCATCCAGGGTTACCTTCGATACGTGCTGTAGGCTATCGCCAAGTCTGGGATCATCTGGATGGCAAGCTGACGTCAGCCGAAATGCAGGAACGCGGCATCATTGCCACGCGCCAATTGGCGAAACGCCAGTTCACCTGGTTGCGCAGCTGGAGCGATTTGCACTGGCTGGACAGCCTGGACAGCGACAATCTGTCACGCGCCTTGAAATACTTGGGAACGGTCTCCATATTGAGCTGAGTCCTTGCAATTGCCGTCTATCCTTGGGGGTGTGACGGCCATAAGCTATCTATTTTCCGATTTTTTATTATTGATCCTTAAAGGAGTGCGGCACATGTCAAAAGGGCATTCGCTACAAGACCCTTACTTGAATACTTTACGTAAAGAGAAAGTGGGGGTTTCCATCTACCTGGTCAACGGTATCAAGCTGCAAGGCACGATCGAGTCGTTCGACCAGTTCGTGATCCTGCTGAAAAACACCGTCAGCCAGATGGTCTACAAGCACGCTATCTCGACAGTCGTTCCAGTTCGTCCAATCCGTCTGCCTAGCGCAGCGGGTGATGATGTAGCTGACGCTGAGCCAGGTAACGCCTGATAGGAGTCTCCTTTGTTCTTTGAGCGCCACGGTGGTGGTGAGCGAGTGATCCTCGTTCACTTGGATGGACAGGACCCTGAGGCGCGCGAAGATCCGCAGGAGTTTCAGGAGTTGGCAAATTCGGCCGGCGCCGAGACCGTTGCGTTTTTTAACGTACCGCGTCATCGGCCAACCGCCAAATTCCTGATTGGCAGCGGCAAGGTCGAGGAACTGCGCGACTTGGTCCACGCCGAAGAAGCCGATCTGGTGATCTTCAATCACGTCCTCACGCCCAGTCAGGAACGTAACCTCGAACGTGTTTTCGAGTGTCGCGTGATCGACCGTACCGGTCTGATTCTCGATATTTTCGCCCAGCGCGCCCGTACCCATGAAGGCAAGCTCCAGGTCGAACTGGCCCAGCTTGACCACATGAGCACGCGCCTGGTCCGCGGCTGGACTCACCTTGAACGCCAGGGTGGCGGTATCGGCATGCGTGGCCCGGGTGAAACCCAGCTCGAAACCGACCGACGTCTGCTGCGGGTTCGCCTGCGCCAGATCAAGGGTCGCCTCGAGAAAGTCCGCAGCCAGCGCGAGCAATCGCGTCGAGGCCGTTCACGTGCGGATATCCCTACCGTGTCCCTGGTGGGCTATACCAACGCCGGCAAATCCACACTCTTCAACAACGTGACGAAATCGGACGTGTACGCGGCCGATCAGCTGTTCGCCACCCTCGACCCGACCCTGCGCCGCCTGGACCTGAACGACCTGGGTCCAATTGTCCTGGCCGATACAGTGGGTTTCATTCGGCACTTGCCGCACAAGCTGGTCGAGGCATTTCGGTCTACGCTCGAAGAGTCGAGCAATTCCGACCTGCTGTTGCATGTGATCGATGCGGCAGAACCGGATCGCATGCTGCAGATTGAGCAGGTGATGCTGGTGCTGGGCGAGATTGGCGCCCAGGACTTGCCGATCCTCGAGGTCTATAACAAACTCGATCTGCTTGAAGGCGTAGAGCCACAAATACAGCGCGATGAGAACGGCAAGCCCCAGCGGGTCTGGCTGTCGGCGCGTGATGGCAGTGGTCTTGAGTTGCTTGAACAAGCCATTGCCGAGTTGCTTGGCAGCGATTTGTTCGTCGGCACCTTGCGATTGCCCCAGCGTTTTGCTCGACTGCGTGCACAGTTTTTCGAGTTGGGCGCGGTACAGAAAGAAGAACACGACGAAGAAGGTGTCAGCTTGCTGGCCGTTCGATTGCCGCGCTCGGAGCTGAATCGGCTGGTTAGTCGTGAAGGCGTTGTACCGACAGAGTTCATCGAACAACACACTTTGCAATAAAAGCCTCCTAAAGCGGTTGTGCCGCAGTGGCAGGCATTCTGTAGCATTGGTCGGCGCGCCGTGGGTGCGTCTTTGCTTTATCAGATGGAGAGCGCTATGGCTTGGAATGAGCCGGGTGGCAACTCGAATAATCAGGATCCTTGGGGTGGTAAACGCCGCAATAATGGCGACCGCAAGGGGCCACCAGATCTCGACGAGGCCTTCCGAAAGCTGCAGGAAAGCCTGAATGGGTTGTTCGGTGGTGGAAAAAAACGTGGTGGTGACGACGGCGGTCGCACAAGCAAGGGCGGTGGCTATGGCCTGCTGGGCCTGGGTCTTGTCGTGCTGGCGGCCGTATGGCTGTACAGCGCCGTTTACGTGGTGGACGAGCAGGAGCAGGCCGTGGTGCTGCGCTTCGGCAAGTACTACGAAACCGTAGGCCCGGGCTTGAACATCTATTTCCCGCCGATCGACAAGAAGTACATGGAAAACGTCACGCGTGAGCGTGCCTACACCAAGCAGGGCCAGATGCTGACCGAAGACGAGAACATCGTCGAAGTGCCGCTGACCGTGCAGTACAAGATCAGCAACCTGCAGGACTTCGTGTTGAACGTCGACCAGCCGGAAATCAGCCTGCAACACGCTACTGAAAGTGCCCTGCGCCATGTCGTCGGTTCTACCGCGATGGACCAGGTGCTGACCGAAGGTCGTGAGTTGATGGCCAGCGAGATCAAGGAGCGCCTGCAGCGGTTCCTCGATACCTACCGCACCGGTATCACCGTCACCCAGGTGAACGTACAGAGCGCTGCCGCACCGCGTGAAGTACAGGAAGCCTTCGACGACGTGATCCGTGCCCGTGAAGACGAGCAGCGTTCGCGCAACCAGGCTGAAACCTACGCCAACGGCGTCGTGCCGGAAGCCCGTGGTCAGGCCCAGCGCATCCTCGAGGATGCTAACGGTTACCGCGACGAAGTGGTCTCGCGCGCCAAGGGTGAGGCAGATCGCTTCACCAAGCTGGTCGCCGAGTACCGCAAGGCGCCGGAAGTCACGCGTGAGCGTCTGTACCTGGACACCATGCAGGAAGTCTTCAGCAACACCAGCAAGGTTCTCGTGACTGGCAGCAAAGGTGGGCAGAACAACCTGCTGTACCTGCCGCTGGACAAGATGATCGAAGGTGGTCGTAGCAGCACCAGCGCACCGTCCACCGGTTCCAATGCCGCTGCCAACGAAGCGAGCGCCCGTGCGGCCGCTGACTTGCTGCAACAGCAAACACGTACCAGGGAGAGTCGTTGATGAGCAATAAATCGCTGACCGCCCTGATTGTGGGCGTCGTCGTGGTCATCGCTGCCTGGAACTGCTTCTACATCGTGGCTCAGACCGAGCGCGCGGTGCTGCTGCAATTCGGTCGTGTGGTCCAGGCGGATGTCCAGCCGGGCCTGCATGTGAAAGTCCCCTACGTCAACCAGGTGCGCAAGTTCGACGCCCGCCTGATGACCCTGGATGCACCGACACAGCGCTTCCTGACCCTGGAAAAGAAAGCCGTGATGGTTGACGCCTACGCCAAGTGGCGCGTCAAGGATGCCGAGCGCTTCTACACTGCGACCTCCGGCCTCAAGCAGATTGCTGACGAGCGCTTGTCGCGCCGTCTGGAATCGGGCCTGCGTGACCAGTTTGGTAAGCGCACCCTGCACGAGGTGGTATCCGGTGAGCGTGACGCGCTGATGGCTGACATCACGCGTTCGCTGAACACGATGGCGGAGAAAGAGCTGGGCATCGAAGTGGTCGATGTTCGGGTCAAGGCCATCGACCTGCCGAAAGAAGTGAACCGCAGCGTGTTCGAGCGCATGAGCACCGAGCGTGAGCGTGAAGCCCGTGAGCACCGTGCCAAGGGTAACGAGTTGGCTGAAGGTATCCGTGCGGATGCCGACCGTCAGCGCCGTGTATTGCTGGCCGAAGCCTATCGCGAGTCTGAAGAGGCCCGTGGTGATGGCGACGCTCAAGCCGCGGCGATCTACGCCAAGGCCTACGGTCAGGACCAGGAGTTCTACGCGTTCTACCGCAGCCTGCGTGCCTACCGTGAAAGCTTCGCGAACAAAACCGACGTCATGGTGCTGGACCCAAGCAGCGACTTCTTCCGCTATCTGGAAAAGTCCAAGTAACCAGCCTGTGATTCTGTAGGTGTCACTCCCGTCGGGCGGCTAAAACGCCTGGCGGGGTGATCCTTTCGGAAAACGGGTGTATGATGCGGCAGCCGGGAAATTCCCGGCTTTTTTGCGTCTGCATGTTTGATTCGGCAGGCGTGACAGGTTTTTCGAGGAAAGTGCCCGACGAGGCCGTTTGCAGGCCGTTCGTCACTTCGCTCTTGCGCGTGGTTTATGCAGGGGGCGGGTATTTTCTGCTTCACTCAAGGCTCGGCCGAGGGCTGGCCGCCCGGATCAAAGGGGAATGGCGTAATGGCAACGGTAGACCGCTGGCTGCTGCCAGATGGCATCGAAGAAGTACTGCCACCAGAAGCTGCGCGCATTGAAGTAGCGCGTCGCCAGGTGTTGGATCTGTTCCAGAGCTGGGGTTACGAGTTTGTCGTGACCCCTCATATCGAGTACCTGGAATCCCTGCTGACCGGCGCGGGCCAGGACCTGGATCTGCGCACCTTCAAGGTCATCGACCCGCAATCGGGCCGGCAAATGGGTTTCCGTGCCGACATCACGCCGCAAGTGGCGCGCATCGATGCGCACACCCTGCGCCGAGAAGGTCCTAGCCGCCTGTGCTACGCCGGCAGCGTGCTGCATGCACAGCCGCGTGCGTTGTCGTCATCCCGTAGCCCGATCCAGTTGGGCGCCGAGTTGTACGGCGATGCCAGCCCGAGCAGTGACGTCGAAGTGATCAGCTTGATGCTGGCCATGCTGCAACTGGCCGATGTGCCAGATGTCCACATGGACCTGGGTCACGTCGGTATCTACCGTGGCCTGGCCCGTGCGGCCGGTTTGTCCGGTGAGGTGGAGCAGCAGTTGTTCGATGCCCTGCAACGCAAGGCCATTGACGAAGTCATCGCCCTGACCGTTGGCGTGCCCGCCGATCTGGCCGACATGCTGCGTGCGCTGGTGAACCTGTGTGGCGGTCGCGAAGTGCTGGTCGCTGCCCGTGAGCGCCTGGCCAATGCGCCGGCGCCGGTGCTGGCCGCACTGGACGACGTGCTGGCGATTGCCGAACAGTTGTCGGCGCGCTTCCCTGAGTTGCCGTTGTACTTTGACCTGGGTGAGTTGCGTGGCTACCACTACCACACCGGTGTGGTATTTGCCGTGTTTGTACCGGGTGTTGGCCAAGCCATCGCCCAAGGCGGTCGTTATGACGATATCGGCGCCGACTTCGGTCGTGCGCGTCCGGCCACCGGCTTTTCCACCGATTTGAAAACCCTGGTGACCCTGGGGCGTGCTGAGGTCGAGCTACCGTCTGGTGGCATCTGGATGCCCGACAGTACGGACGCAGCACTCTGGCAGCAGGTTTGCCAGTTGCGCAGTGAGGGTCAGCGTGTTGTCCAGGCCTTGCCTGGACAACCATTGGCCGCCGCCCGTGAAGCGGACTGCGACCAACAATTGATTCTGCAGAACGGGCTTTGGCAAGTATCGCCACTGGCTTCTTGAGTTTTCCTGCCGGCCATCGCCGGCACCAAGTTTGCGCGAATGAGGACAAGTGTTATGGGTAAGAATGTCGTAGTCCTGGGCACCCAATGGGGTGATGAGGGCAAAGGCAAGATCGTTGATCTGCTGACCGAACATGCTGCCGCCGTAGTGCGCTACCAAGGTGGCCACAACGCTGGCCACACCCTGGTCATCGATGGCGAAAAAACCGTCTTGCACCTGATCCCGTCGGGTGTGCTGCGCGAAGGCGTGCAGTGCCTGATCGGCAACGGCGTCGTAGTTGCACCTGATGCCCTGCTGCGCGAGATCACCAAGCTGGAAGAGAAAGGCGTACCCGTGCGTGAGCGCCTGCGTATCAGCCCGTCCTGCCCGCTGATCCTGTCCTTCCACGTTGCGCTGGACCAGGCCCGTGAAAAGGCGCGTGGCGAGCTGAAGATCGGTACGACCGGTCGCGGCATCGGCCCTGCCTACGAAGACAAGGTTGCACGCCGTGGCCTGCGTGTCGGCGACCTGCTCAACATGCCGCGCTTTGAAGACAAGCTGCGTGAACTGGTGGACTACCACAACTTCATGCTGGTGGGTTACTACAAAGAGCCAGCCATCAAGTTCGAAAAGACCCTGGCCGAGTGCAAGGAATACGCTGAGCTGCTCAAGCCGCTGATGCTGGATGTGACTGCCGAGCTGCACGACCTGCGTCGCGCAGGCAAAGACATCATGTTCGAAGGCGCCCAAGGTTCGCTGCTGGACATCGACCACGGCACTTACCCGTACGTGACCAGCTCCAACACCACCGCGGGTGGTGTTGCGACCGGTTCGGGTGTCGGCCCGATGTTCCTGGACTACATCCTGGGCATCACCAAGGCTTACACCACCCGCGTTGGCTCGGGTCCGTTCCCGACTGAGCTGTTCGATGACGTCGGTGCACACCTGGCCAAGCAAGGTCACGAGTTCGGCGCAACCACCGGCCGTGCTCGTCGTTGTGGCTGGTTCGACGCGGTCATCCTGCGTCGTGCTATCGATGTGAACAGCATCTCGGGTATCTGCCTGACCAAGCTGGACGTACTCGACGGTCTGGAAACCATCAACATCTGCATCGGCTACAAAGACGCAGAAGGCCAGGACGTTGCCCCAACGGACGCAGACAGCTACGTGGGCCTGCAGCCTGTGTACGAAGAAGTGCCGGGCTGGACCGAATCGACCGTGGGCGCCAAGACCCTGGAAGAGCTGCCGGCCAACGCCCGTGCCTACATCAAGCGTGTTGAAGAGCTGATCGGTGCGCCGATTGACATTATTTCGACAGGTCCGGACCGCAACGAAACCATCGTTCTGCGTCATCCGTTCGCTTAATAAGCTGTTGATGTAAAAAGCAAAGGGCTCCTTCGGGAGCCCTTTGTCGTTTCTGCCGCCCGAGCGGCACGACCCTTGCTTCGGTTCTCTCTTTCGCGGTGCTATCAAATTAATGGCACCCGTGGTGGAGGGATTACCGATGTCTGCCGTTCTCTCATTGTTACAAAGTCGTCTGTTGCGGCCGGTGTTCGTTACCCTAGGTATCGCTCTTTTGGTGCAAGTGCTGGTGGCGGTTGCCCTCACACGCAGCACGGTCACAGCGCTGGAAGCTGATTTGGGCAATCGCCTGGGTATCGATAGCCAGAAACTGTCTGGCGAACTGGCGCAGGCTGGCAAGGAAGTCACGTCCAGTCTCGATAGCTTGTCTACGAGCACCCGTCAGCGCCTGACAGCCGGTCTTTCGACCCGCTTGCAGGAAGAGCAGAAGCAACTGCGTGCGACCCTGGAAAAAGACCTGCAGGACTCCGCCAATGATATGGCGCAACTGCTGGCCTCGGTGGCACCCCGCGCCATGTGGGACAGCGACGTGCCGACGCTGTCGGAGTTCGCCCGGCGCGCGCAACGCAATCCCAATGTGCTGTTTGTGGTCTATGACGACGCGGCGGGTGAGCACCTGACCCGCTACCTGAATCGGGAAAACCCGATCAACCAGGCGCTGCTGGCAAAGGGCGCGGGTGACCGTGCCCTGGATAAAGTGCTGGACGCGGCCAAGAGCGATCCTGCTGTGTACTACGTCGAAGCCTCCATCAGCCCTAATGGAGTAGAGATCGGCAAGGTCCGCATGGGGGTTTCGACAGCGTCGGTTGAAGCCGACCTGCAAGCGCTCGACAAGCGTTTCGCCGCGCTGATCGCCAGCGGCGACCAACTGGTCGGCGACAGCCTCAAAGGTGCAGCGGCCGATAGCGCTGCCGCCATGGGCGCCCGTCTGCAATCTGCACAGGCCACCGCAACCCAGATGACGGCCAACACCACCAGCGCCGTCCAGGACGCGGCTGGCACCTTGCGCTGGCGCATTGGCATGGGGCTCGCGCTGGTCGGTCTAGGCGTTTTGCTGTTGATAGCCATCGTGCTGGGGCGCCGGGTCGTCAACCGCCTGAAGCTGCTGATTGCGGCCATGGATGACTTGGCGGCGGGCGAGGGCGACCTCACTAAACGCGTGCAGATCAGCAGCAAGGACGAAATTGGCGACATGGCTTCGGCCGTCAATCGCTTTGTGGATAAGTTGCAGCCGATTGTGCGTGAGGCGGGGGATGTGGCCCAGCGTACCGGCGTGGAAATCGGTGCCATGACCTTGCGCAATGCCGGTGCTGACGCGGCGGCTGGGTTGCAGCGCGATGAAGTGGCCGAAAGCTTGCGCGCACTGTCGCAAATGGCCGACGAGGCGCAGGCCGAAAGCCATGCGATGCAAGCGGCGTTGCAGCAGGTGGTGGATATTCGTCAGGCCACGGATGAGAACTCGCGCACTTCAGCCGAAGTGGGCAGCCTGATCGAGGCGTTGGCCGGCCAGGTGCAGGCAGGCTCACAGGTCATCGAGCGCCTGGCCCAGCAAAGCGAGCAGATCGAGGTGGTGCTGACTGTGATTCACGGCATCGCCGAGCAAACCAACCTGCTGGCGCTCAATGCGGCCATCGAAGCGGCGCGTGCCGGCGAAACCGGGCGCGGCTTTGCCGTGGTGGCAGACGAAGTGCGGGCGCTGGCGAGCAAGACGCAAAGCTCCACGGGGGATATCCAGGCGCATATCGTGGCGTTGCAGCAAGGTGCGCGGGAGGCGGTGGAAACCATCGGCAAGGCCGGGCGCCAGGCCAGCGAAGGCTTGCTGGTTCTGCGCGATAGCGTGCGTTTGCAGCAGACGGTGCAGGCTTCGGTGGAGCAAGTGCATGCGGCGATAGGCTTGGCCACGCGCGCGGCCGAGCATCAGGCCCAGGGCGCGCATGCGGTGCGTGGGCGGGTGGAGGTGATCCACGCCCAGGCCGAGCGTGCGGCGCAGGCGGTGGTGGAGACTACCGCCAGTGGCAAGGTGCTGGATGGGTTGGCGGCGCAGTTGAAGGCGAGCCTGGGGCAGTTCCGGGCATAGTGTTGCCTGCCAAGGCCTCTTCGCAGGCACGCCAGCTGCCCCATTGGATGCATTCCAAATGGGCTGGCTGGCGTGCCTGCGATAGCGGTTTCAGCGGCTCAGGTACATCCGCGTTGTCAGCAAATACACCGGCAACCCCGACACCAGAATCAATAGCGCCGCATAGGGCGCCGCCGCCGCGAATTCCACATTCGAGGTATGTGCCCACACCGCGGTTGCCAAGGTGTTCAGCCCCGTCGGGCTCAGCAGCAGCGTGGCGGTCAATTCCTTCATCGCATCCAGGAACACCAGTGCAAACGCCGCGCCCAATGCTGGAAAGATGATCGGCAGCGTCACCCGGCAAAACGCGCTGAACGAGGAGGCCCCCAGCGTGCGTGCGGCTTCTTCCAATTGTGGGGCGGCCTTGTTCAGTGCTGTGCGAATCGGCGCCTGGGCCAGAGGCAGGAACAGCAACGCATAGGCAATCAACAGCAGCGCCGAGGTCTGGTACAGCGCCGGCACGTAATGCAGCGCGAAGTAGACCAGTGTCAGCGCAATCACCAGGCCGGGCAGTGCATGCAGCAGGTACGGCAAGCGTTCAGCCCAGAGTGCCAGTTGGCCTTTGTAGCGCACCACCAGCAGTCCCACCGGCACCGCCAGTACCAGGCACAGTGCGGCGCCACCCAGCGACAGTGCCAGCGAAGACAGCAGCGCCTCCCCGATCTCGGCCACCGGGAACGCAGCCGACGAACCGACTGCCAGCCAATACCCGAGCATGCCCAGGGGGATGCCGCTGCCGATGATCGCGAGTGCCAGGCAGTACACTTGGCCCAGTGGAGTCCATTTGCCCAGTCGTACCTGCTCGGCGTGGCGGGCCGCGCCCTGGCCGATGCGTACATGCCGGCCCTTGCCGCGCACGCGCAACTCCAGCCACAGCAATGTCAGGCACATCACCAGCAGTACCGCCGACAGCATCGCGGCGTTGGCATTGCTGAATTCCAGTTCGAATTGCTGGTAGATCGCAGTGGTAAACGTCTGCAGGCCGATGATCGACAGTGCGCCGAATTCCACCAGCATGTGCAGGGCGATCAATAGTGCCCCGGCCAATAGCGACGGCCACAGCAGCGGCAATGTAATGCGAAAGAATACGCCCCAGCGGTTCAGTCCCAGGGTGCGGGCCGACTCTTCCAGGGACGGGTCGAGATTGCGCAGTGTCGCCGCGACCGGCAAAAACACCAGCGGGTATTTGGACAGGCTCATCACCAGGATGGCGCCGCCAAGCCCTTCGAAACTGGCGCTCAGTGACACCCAGGTAAAGCTGCTGACAAACGCGGGTACCGCAAACGGCAGGCACAGGATCACACCCCAGATGCGCCGCCCCGGCAGGTTGCTGCGTTCCAGCAACCAGGCCAGCGACAAGCCAATCACGCCACACGCCACCGTCACCCCGACCATCAACGCCAAGGTGTTGCGCAGCAACCCGAACACATAGGGCCGCCACAGCAGGTGCACCGCCTCTGCCCAGCCGGCTTGCCAGGCCTTGAGCCCGACATACGCCAGTGGCAGCAGGCTCAAGCCCACCAGCAACACCACGGGAAGCAACAGCCAGATCGAAGGGCGCTTGCGCCTTGGGCTTAAACCCCTGCGCAAGGCGGGGGCGGGTAGCGGTGGGTTCATCAGTTCAGGCCAACGTCACGTTCCAGGTCCAGGGCTTCTTCGGCGTTGCCAAGGTCCGCTGGGGTGACTTTCGGCGGCTGCAGCTCGTTGAAAGGCTTGAGGCCGCGGTTGGATTCCATGCCTTTGCGCAACGGGTATTCGGCCGAGGTGTTGGTGATCACGCGCTGGCCCTCTTCACTGGCCATGAATGCCAGCAGTTGCTGGGCTTCCTTGGGGTGCTTGCTGGATTTGAGCGCTGCAGCCGAAGACACTGTGATCAAGCCGCCGGCGTCGCCGTTGGTGAAGTAGTGCAGCTGGGAATCCAGGTTGGTTTTTTCTTTCTTCAGGGCGAACCAGTAGTAATTGTTCACCAGTACAGTGGCGACCTCGCCGTTTTCCACGGCTTTTAGGGCGACCATGTTGTTGCTGTATACCTTGCCGAAAGCGCGCAGGCCGGTCAGCCATTCTTCGGCGGCTTCGCGGCCGTGCAGCTTGATGATCGCCACGGCCTGTTCCTGGAACGCGCCACTGGTAGGCACGAAGCCCACTTTGCCTTGCCACTCGGGGCCGGCGAAATCCAGCACTGATTTCGGCAGGTCTTTTTCAGCAATCAGCTTCGGGTTGAACGCCACAACGCGGGTACGTGCGGTCACGCCCATCCAGTCGCCATTGGCGCCCACGTAGTCCTTGGGCAATACATCGAGGGTGCTGGCGTCGATCTTGGCCAGCAGCCCTTGCTCGCCGAGCTTGTTGAGCGGTGGCGACTCTTCGGTGTAGATCACATCGGCAGGGGAGCGGTCACCTTCTTCGACGACCTGGCTGGCCAACTGGTTGCTGCTGCCTTTGCGCACGTTGACGTGGATGCCGGTCTTGGCTTCGAAGGCCTTGGCGAGTTCATCGCCGACTTCCTTGTGCTGGCCGTTGTACAGGGTCAGGGAAACCTTGTCGGCGCAATAGGCGCTGGGAGAGATCAGGGTCAGGCCGAGCAGAGTGATGGTCAGGCCACGCAGAAGGGATGTCTTGAGACGGGTATCGCGGATCATCATCCGGGGTTTTCCTCACTTGAGTGCAACAAATCATTGCAAGGATAAACGATAAAGTTTCTCAGGTGCGGACGCGGGGTCAAATCGACAGGAAAGTTTCCAGGCCAAACTTCCCAGGCGAGGTTTTTTAAACCCCGGAAACGAAAAAACCCGCTTTCGCGGGTTTGATCTGAATTTGGTGCCCAGGAGAAGACTCGAACTTCCACGACCTTGCGATCACCAGCACCTGAAGCTGGCGTGTCTACCAATTTCACCACCTGGGCATTATCAACAACGCTTGCGCTGTTGATGGAGCGAACTATACGGAGGGCTTTTTGATCTGTAAACCCCTGATTCGAAAAAATAAATCAAGATTTACGTTAAAAATCAGAGGCCTGAAACGAAAAAACCCGCTTTCGCGGGTTTAATCTGAATTTGGTGCCCAGGAGAAGACTCGAACTTCCACGACCTTGCGATCACCAGCACCTGAAGCTGGCGTGTCTACCAATTTCACCACCTGGGCATTATCCGACAACGTTGCCGTCGTCGATGGCGCGCACTATACGGAGGGGATTTTGAGCTGTAAAGCCCTGCTATGAAAAAAGCCTGGAAAATTTCGCCAATGGTCGTGCAAGGTGCTCGCCGGGGGCTGCAAAGGGCTTTAAAAGGCTTGTTGACGTCTGAAATTTCCCGTTTCAATACGCGTATGCCAAACTAACCCGCATATAGACAAGGTGAAAACTCTCTAATGGCCGATTGGCAGTCCCTCGATCCCGAGGCCGCTCGTGAAGCGGAAAAATATGAAAACCCTATTCCTAGCCGTGAACTGATCCTGGCGCATCTCGCCGATCGGGGTTCGCCTGCTAGCCGCGAGCAGCTGGTTGAAGAGTTCGGTCTGACCACCGAAGACCAGCTCGAAGCCCTGCGCCGCCGCCTGCGCGCCATGGAGCGCGATGCTCAGTTGATCTACACCCGCCGTGGCACGTATGCGCCGGTAGACAAGCTCGACCTGATCCTGGGCCGCATTGCCGGTCACCGTGACGGGTTTGGCTTCCTTATCCCGGACGACGGCAGCGACGACCTGTTCATGAGCCCGGCGCAAATGCGCCTGGTGTTCGACGGCGACCGTGCCCTGGCCCGCGTTTCCGGCCTGGACCGTCGTGGTCGCCGTGAAGGCGTGATCGTCGAAGTGGTTTCCCGTGGTCACGAGACCATCGTGGGCCGCTACTTCGAAGAAGGCGGCATCGGCTTTGTCGTACCGGATAATCCCAAGGTGCAGCAGGAAGTGCTGATCACCCCGGGCCGCAACGCCAACGCCAAGGTCGGTCAGTTCGTCGAGGTGAAAATCACCCACTGGCCAACCCCGCGCTTCCAGCCGCAGGGCGATGTGATCGAAGTGGTCGGCAACTACATGGCGCCGGGCATGGAAATCGATGTCGCGCTGCGGACCTACGACATTCCTCACGTATGGCCTGAAGCTGTCGTGAAAGAAGCGCGCAAGCTCAAGCCCGAAGTCGAAGAGAAGGACAAAGAGAAGCGCATCGACCTGCGCCATCTGCCGTTCGTCACCATCGACGGCGAAGACGCCCGCGACTTCGACGACGCGGTCTACTGCGAAGCCAAGCCGGGCAAGCTGCGCCTGTTCTCCGGTGGCTGGAAGTTGTTCGTGGCGATTGCCGACGTCTCCAGCTACGTGAAGATCGGTTCGGCCCTCGACAACGAAGCCCAGGTGCGTGGCAACTCGGTGTACTTCCCTGAGCGCGTGATTCCGATGCTGCCGGAAGAGTTGTCCAACGGCTTGTGCTCGTTGAATCCGAAAGTCGACCGTTTGGCCATGGTGTGCGAGATGACTATCTCGAAAACCGGCGAGATGACCGACTACCAGTTCTACGAAGCGGTGATCCACTCCCAGGCGCGCCTGACCTACAACAAGGTCAGCACCATCCTGGAGCAGCCGAAAACCAGCGAAGCGAAAGCCTTGCGCGGTGAGTACGGCCACGTCGTACCGCACCTCAAGCAGCTTTACGCGTTGTACAAGGTGCTGTTAGGCGCTCGTCACGTACGTGGCGCGATCGATTTTGAAACTCAGGAAACCCGGATTGTGTTCGGCTCCGAGCGCAAGATCGCGGCGATCACGCCGACCACTCGCAACGATGCGCACAAGCTGATCGAGGAATGCATGCTGGCGGCCAACGTGGCCACTGCTGAATTCCTGAAGAAGCACGAGATTCCCGCGCTCTACCGTGTGCACGATGGCCCGCCGCCGGAGCGCCTGGAGAAACTGCGCGCGTTCCTCGGTGAGCTCGGCCTGTCCCTGCACAAAGGCAAGGACGGCCCGACGCCGAAGGACTACCAGGCTCTGCTCGCCAGCATCAAGGACCGTCCGGATTACCACGTGATCCAGACCGTGATGCTGCGCTCCCTGAGCCAGGCGGTGTACAGCGCTGACAACCAGGGTCACTTCGGCCTGAATTACGAGGCGTACACCCACTTCACCTCGCCGATTCGCCGTTACCCGGACCTGCTCACGCACCGCGCGATCCGCAGCGTCATCCATTCCAAGCAGAACACCCCGCACGTCAAGCGCGCCGGCGCCATGACCATTCCGAAGGCACGGATCTATCCGTACGACGAAGCGGCCCTGGAACAGTTGGGCGAGCAGTGCTCCATGAGCGAGCGCCGCGCCGACGAAGCCACCCGTGACGTGGTGAACTGGCTCAAGTGCGAGTTCATGAAGGATCGCGTGGGCGAGTCGTTCCCGGGTGTGATCACTGCCGTGACCGGCTTTGGTCTGTTTGTGGAGCTGACCGACATCTACGTCGAAGGCCTGGTGCACGTCACGGCCTTGCCGGGTGACTACTACCACTTCGACCCTGTGCATCACCGCCTGGCGGGTGAGCGCACCGGTCGCAGCTTCCGCCTGGGTGACACCGTGGAAGTGCAGGTCATGCGCGTCGATCTCGACGAGCGCAAGATCGACTTCGGCATGCCCGACAAACCCGCAGAAGCGCCGGGCAGCCGCAAAAAGCGCGGCAGCGAAACCACGGCGCCGTCCTCGAAGGGCAAGGGCGCGCCTGCGAAAGCAGCGGTCGCCGAGCCTGCACCGGCCAAGGCCGGTCGCCGTTCGTCTGCCAAGGACAAGGCGCCTGAAGCCTACCGCCCAAGCGACGCAGCGGCGAAAAACGCCGAACTGCGCAAGAGCCGCGAGTTGAAGCAACAGTTGCTCAACGAAGCCAAGAGCGGTGGTAAAGCGGCGTCTGGGGGAAAGTCCCAAGGGGCGGAAAAACCGTCGAGCAAGCCAAGTAAACACCGTAAAGGCCCGCCGAAAGCGGGTTCGGCTCCCGCGAAAAGCGGCGGGTCGCGCAAACCTAAGGCCAAGTCATGAGTCTGGAAAAAATCTACGGCGTCCACGCCGTAGAAGCATTGCTGCGTCACCACCCTAAACGCGTCAAGCAGGTGTGGTTGGCCGAAGGCCGTAGCGAGCCTCGCGTGCAGGCGCTGGTCGAGCTGGCCACCCAAAACAAGGTTGCCATCGGCCAGGCCGAGCGTCGTGAAATGGACGTGTGGGTGGAAGGTGTCCACCAGGGCGTGGTCGCGGACGTCAGCCCGAGCCAGGTCTGGGGCGAGGCGATGCTCGATGAATTGCTCGATCGTACCGAGGGCGCACCGCTGTTGCTGGTGCTGGACGGCGTGACCGACCCGCACAACCTCGGCGCTTGCCTGCGTTCGGCGGATGCTGCCGGTGCGCTGGCGGTGATCGTGCCTAAAGACAAATCGGCGACCTTGACGCCGGTCGTGCGTAAAGTCGCCTGTGGCGCGGCGGAAGTGATTCCACTGGTGGCCGTGACTAACCTGGCACGCACCCTGGAGAAACTCCAGCAGCGCGGCCTGTGGGTCGTGGGCACGGCGGGGGAGGCGGAGGTCAGCATTTATGACCAGGACCTCACCGGCCCGACCATCCTGATCATGGGGGCCGAAGGCAAGGGCATGCGCCGCCTCACCCGTGAGCACTGTGATTACCTGGTGCACTTGCCGATGGCCGGCAGCGTCAGCAGCCTCAACGTGTCGGTGGCAACGGGCGTCTGCCTGTTCGAAGCCCAGCGCCAGCGTGGCGCCAAAAAGGGCGTGAAGAAAGGCTGATAACAACGCAGTACCCGGTGGGAGCCGGGCTCGCCCGCGATGACGGTGTGTCAGTCGGCAGCGATGTGGCCGACGCCGCCATTGCAGGCAAGCCAGCTCCCACGGTTGTTTGGCGTCTGTGCGGGTGCTGCGCTGTTCAAATAATCACCAATCACCTTGCACGCTTCCTCCCCCTTCTCTACAATTGCGCCCCTTGCCTTCCTGGCAGGCACCGATGTGCCTCCCTGCGGCAAGATCCATAAGTGTCATTCACTCCTTGTCTGACCGTTTTTGAGCGGCAGGCTACAACCCGTAAGGAGCATTCATGCGTCATTACGAAATCATCTTTTTGGTCCACCCGGATCAAAGCGAGCAAGTCGGCGGCATGGTTGAGCGTTACACCAAGCTGATCGAAGAAGACGGCGGCAAAATCCACCGTCTGGAAGATTGGGGCCGTCGTCAACTGGCCTACGCAATCAACAATGTTCACAAGGCTCACTACGTGATGCTGAACGTTGAGTGCACTGGCAAGGCCCTGGCCGAGCTGGAAGACAACTTCCGCTACAACGATGCAGTGATCCGTAACCTGGTCATCCGTCGCGAAGAAGCCGTTACCGGCCAATCCGAGATGCTCAAGGCTGAAGAAAACCGCAGTGAGCGCCGTGAGCGTCGCGACCGTCCTGAGCACGAAGGCGCTGATAGCGCTGATAGTGATGACAGCGACAACAGCGATAACGCTGACGAGTAATCCACGGACCTTTTAAGGAGCCTATCAAATGGCACGTTTCTTCCGTCGTCGTAAATTCTGCCGCTTCACCGCTGAAGACGTGAAAGAGATCGATTACAAAGATCTCAACACTCTGAAAGCCTACGTATCCGAGACCGGCAAAATCGTTCCAAGCCGTATCACCGGTACCAAAGCACGTTATCAGCGTCAGCTGGCTACCGCTATCAAGCGCGCCCGCTTCCTGGCCCTGCTGGCCTACACCGACAGCCACGGCCGCTGAGACCGGGCAGTCGACAAGTAGTAAGGGATTGAATGCATGCGCGCCTTAGCTGAGTTCATCATGCGCGGTCGCGTGCAGGCCACTCTGGTAGTGGCTGGATGTGCAGCATTGCCGTTGTTGTATTGGTTGGGTGCTGCCGCTGGATGCCTTGTGCTCCTGCGGCGCGGTTTACAGGATGCCGTTGGTGTCCTGGCCCTGGGAGTGCTGGCCGCCTTGATCTGGTGGCTGCAACTGGGCGAACCCAAGGTACTTCTGGTACTGCTGGGGTCGTCGAGCCTTGCGTTGGTTTTGCGCGCAAGTGAGTCCTGGGCCCGTACGCTGCTAGTCAGCGTGGCATTGGGGTTGGTGTTTTCGGTGTTGATTGACGCGGCTTTCCGCCCGCAAATCGAGGCGCTGTCGCAGGAGATCGTCAAGATCCTGCCGATGGCCCTCGGGGAACTCTACCAGCAGCTGTCGGTAGAAGAGCGAGCGCGACTGGCAACACTGATTGCACCGGCCCTGATCGGCCTGATGGCGGTAATGATGCAGATCGTCAGCGTGCTGAGCCTGATGCTTGGGCGATATTGGCAGGCGTTGTTGTACAACCCGGGTGGTTTTGGTCGCGAGTTTCGCAGTATCAGAATCCCCGTGGGCCCGGCGATGTTGCTGCTGGCACTCATGGTGGTCGGACCGTACTTCGGTTCACAGGCGACCTTGCTGGTGCTGTTTTGCAGCGTACCGCTGGTGTTTTCCGGGCTGGCCCTGATTCACGGGCTGGTCGCGCAGAAGCGCCTGGCCAGGTTTTGGCTGGTGGGGATGTACGTAACGATGTTGGTGTTCATGCAGCTGATCTATCCGTTACTCGTGGTTTTGGCCATTGTCGACGGCCTGATTGATTTTCGCGGTCGTCTGGCGCCGAAAGACGCCGATAACGCGAACGGTGAAGGTTAAAAGTTAGAGGATTTTCACATGCAACTGATCCTTCTGGAAAAAGTCGCCAACCTGGGCAACCTGGGCGACAAAGTGAACGTTAAGGCCGGCTACGGTCGTAACTACCTGCTGCCATACGGCAAAGCCACCGCTGCAACCGCTGCCAACCTGGCTGCGTTTGAAGAGCGTCGTGCTGAGCTGGAAAAAGCAGCAGCAGACAAAAAAGCTTCGGCCGAAACTCGCGCTGCCCAACTGGCTGAGCTGGAAGTGACTATCACTGCCACCGCCGGTGACGAAGGCAAGCTGTTCGGTTCGATCGGCACCCACGACATCGCTGATGCACTGACCGCCTCCGGCGTTGAAGTGCAGAAGAGCGAAGTTCGTCTGCCGAACGGCACCATCCGCAACGTAGGCGAATTCGACGTAGCCGTGCACCTGCACGCCGAAGTTGAAGCCACCGTACGCGTTGTCGTGGTAGCAGCTTAAGCAATACCTAACTGACTGGCACCTCGCGTGCCAGGCAGTTAACATCGGGCACGATCCTGTTTACAGGTCGTGCCTTTTGTTTTTCTACACACCCCTAATTTCAAGTGGCCATGAACGATATTTCAGCTCCTGAGCAATACGATCTGCAAACCGCTGCCCTGAAGGTGCCGCCGCATTCCATCGAGGCCGAACAGGCCGTGCTCGGTGGTTTGATGCTGGACAACAACGCCTGGGAACGCGTGCTGGATCAAGTCTCGGACGGTGACTTCTATCGCCATGACCACCGCCTGATCTTCCGCGCCATCGCCAAGCTGGCCGACCAGAACTCGCCGATTGACGTGGTGACCCTGGCCGAGCAACTGGACAAGGAAGGCCAGACCTCCCAAGTCGGCGGCCTGGGCTACCTGGGTGAGCTGGCGAAAAACACGCCGTCGGTCGCCAACATCAAGGCCTATGCCCAGATCGTTCGCCAGCGGGCCACGCTGCGCCAATTGATCGGCATCAGCACGGAGATCGCCGACAGCGCCTTCAACCCGGAAGGGCGCACGGCCGAAGAGATCCTCGACGAGGCTGAGCGCCAGATCTTCCAGATTGCCGAAGCGCGGCCGAAAACCGGCGGCCCGGTGGGCGTCAACGAGCTGTTGACCAAGGCCATCGACCGCATCGATACCCTGTTCAACACCGATGCGGCCATTACCGGTATTTCCACCGGTTATGCCGACCTCGACGAGAAAACCAGTGGCCTGCAGCCCTCCGACTTGATCATCGTCGCCGGTCGTCCGTCCATGGGTAAGACCACCTTTGCGATGAACCTGGTGGAAAACGCCGTGTTGCGCAGCGACAAGACGGTATTGGTGTACTCCCTCGAGATGCCTGGTGAGTCGCTGATCATGCGTATGCTCTCGTCCCTGGGTCGTATCGACCAGACGAAGGTGCGTTCCGGCCAACTGGAAGACGACGACTGGCCGCGCCTGACCTCGGCGGTCAACCTGCTCAACGACCGCAAGCTGTTCATCGATGACACGGCGGGCATCAGTCCTTCGGAGATGCGCGCGCGGACTCGTCGCCTGGTGCGTGAGCACGGCGACATCGCCTTGATCATGATCGACTACTTGCAGTTGATGCAGATCCCAGGCTCCAGCGGTGACAGCCGTACCAACGAGATTTCCGAAATCTCCCGGTCCCTCAAGGCCCTGGCCAAAGAATTCAATTGCCCGGTGGTGGCGCTGTCCCAGCTCAACCGTTCCCTGGAGCAACGCCCCAACAAGCGCCCAGTGAACTCCGACTTGCGCGAATCCGGAGCGATCGAGCAGGACGCCGACGTCATCATGTTCGTGTACCGCGACGAGGTGTATCACCCCGAGACCGAGCACAAGGGCATTGCCGAAATCATCATCGGTAAGCAGCGTAACGGTCCCATCGGCTTTATCCGCCTGGCGTTCATCGGTAAGTACACGCGCTTCGAAAACCTTGCGCCAGGCAGCTACAACTTCGATGACGACGAGTAAGTCCCAGCGCCTGTGAGGGCCTCATCGCAGGCAGGCCCGTTCCCAGGCTGATGTGTGAATACATTCAGATGTGGGGGCTGGCTTGCCTGCGATGGCATCACCACAATTCCGACCATTACCGTCGGAATTGGTCAAAATTTGTGCTATATTCCGCGCCCGCGATTTTTCATCTCAACACCGGTCACCGTCATGCAAACAGCCAAGCCGTTATTTGACTATCCCAAGTACTGGGCCGAATGTTTCGGCCCTGCGCCATTCCTGCCGATGAGCAGGGAGGAGATGGATCAGCTTGGCTGGGATTCCTGCGACATCATCATCGTCACCGGTGATGCCTACGTTGACCATCCGTCGTTCGGCATGGCGATCATCGGCCGGCTGCTGGAGTCCCAAGGCTTCCGCGTCGGGATCATTGCCCAGCCGAACTGGCAGTCCAAAGACGACTTCATGAAGCTCGGCGAGCCGAACCTGTTCTTCGGTGTCGCGGCCGGCAACATGGACTCGATGATCAACCGCTACACCGCCGACAAGAAAATCCGTTCCGACGACGCCTATACCCCCGGCGGCATGGCTGGCAAACGCCCGGACCGCGCGAGCCTGGTCTACAGCCAGCGTTGCAAGGAAGCCTACAAGAACGTGCCGATCGTACTCGGCGGCATCGAGGCCTCCCTGCGCCGCATTGCCCACTACGACTATTGGCAGGACCGCGTGCGCAACTCGATCCTGATCGACGCCACCGCCGATATCCTGCTGTACGGCAATGCCGAGCGGGCCATCGTCGAAGTTGCCCAGCGCCTGTCGTGGGGGCACAAGATCGAAGACATCACTGACGTGCGCGGCACTGCGTTCATCCGTCGCGACACGCCGGCGGGCTGGTACGAAGTCGACTCCACGCGTATCGACCGTCCGGGCAAGATCGACAAGATCATCAACCCGTACGTGAACACCCAGGACACCCAGGCTTGCGCCATCGAGCAGGAAAAAGGCCCGCAGGACGATCCGGAAGAAGCCAAGGTCGTACAGATCCTGGCGAGCCCGAAGATGACCCGCGACAAGACCGTGATCCGCCTGCCTTCGGTGGAAAAAGTCCGTGGCGATGCAGTGCTCTATGCCCACGCCAACCGCGTGTTGCACCTGGAGACCAACCCAGGTAACGCCCGCGCACTGGTGCAGAAACACGGTGAAGTGGACGTGTGGTTCAACCCGCCGCCCATTCCCATGACCACCGAAGAAATGGACTACGTGTTCGGCATGCCGTACGCCCGTGTGCCGCACCCGGCGTACGGCAAGGAAAAAATCCCGGCCTACGACATGATCCGCTTCTCGGTGAACATCATGCGTGGCTGCTTCGGCGGCTGCACCTTCTGCTCGATCACCGAGCACGAAGGCCGCATCATCCAGAACCGTTCCGAAGAGTCGATCATTCGCGAGATCGAAGAGATCCGCGACAAGGTCCCAGGCTTTACCGGCGTGATCTCCGACCTTGGCGGCCCGACCGCGAACATGTACCGCATCGCCTGCAAAAGCCCGGAAATCGAATCCGCCTGCCGCAAGCCGTCGTGCGTGTTCCCTGGCATCTGCCCGAACCTGAACACCGACCACTCGTCGTTGATCCAGCTGTACCGCAGCGCCCGTGCCTTGCCGGGTGTGAAGAAGATCCTGATCGCTTCCGGCCTGCGCTATGACCTGGCTGTCGAATCGCCGGAATACGTGAAAGAGCTGGTGACCCACCACGTCGGTGGCTACCTCAAGATCGCCCCGGAACACACCGAGGAAGGTCCGCTCAACCAGATGATGAAGCCGGGCATTGGCAGCTATGACAAGTTCAAGCGCATGTTCGAGAAGTACACCAAGGAAGCGGGCAAGGAGCAGTACCTGATTCCTTACTTCATCGCCGCCCACCCGGGCACCACCGATGAAGACATGATGAACCTGGCCCTGTGGCTCAAGGGCAATGGCTTCCGCGCCGACCAGGTGCAGGCGTTCTACCCGTCGCCGATGGCCACTGCCACCGCGATGTACCACTCGGGCAAGAACCCGCTGCGCAAGGTCACCTACAAGAGCGACGCGGTGACCATCGTCAAGAGCGAAGAACAGCGCCGTCTGCACAAGGCCTTCTTGCGCTACCACGACCCGAAAGGCTGGCCGATGCTGCGTGAAGCGTTGACCCGCATGGGCCGTGCCGACCTGATCGGGCCGGGCAAGGACCAACTGATTCCGCTGCACCAGCCGAGCACTGACAGCTACCAGAGCGCGCGTCGCAAGAACTCGACGCCGGCCGGCAGCCATAAGGTCGCCAAGGAAACCACCACGAAGATCCTCACCCAGCATACCGGCCTGCCGCCCCGTGGCAGCGACGGCAGCAACCCATGGGACAAGCGTGAGCAAGCCAAGGCCGCGGCCCAGGCGCGCAATAAACAGGCAGCCAAGGACCGCGCTGATGCGGCCAAGGGCAAGGGCGGCAAGCCCGCGCGCAAGCCGGTCGTGCCGCGGTGAAGGCAGCCTGAACATGTAAAACGCCAGCCGTGTGCTGGCGTTTTGCTTTCTATTCGGTGGCGAGCCTGTTTGTTAAGGTAGCGACCATTAAATCGCCTTCGCGAGCAAGCCCGCTCCCACACTTGAATGTATTCGCAAATCAAAATGTGGGCGCGGGCTTGCTCGCGAAGGCGTCAGTTCAGTCACCACCCATTTCAAGGAAGAACACCCCATGGGTAGCCCCCTGGCCGGCATCGGCATGGACTCCAACCGCTCGCAGTTCATGGCGCGCCAGCGCATCGAAAGCCAGATCAACCTGCCGCGTCTGTTTGCGGCCATCGACGCCGATCCAGGTATCGTTGGCGCAGGCGTCGTATACATCGACGCCGACTTCAACGTCATTACCCTGCGCGAATTCAAGCCCATCTGCAGCATCAAGCCCAAGCGCATCATTTTGCGTGAAGCGCAGAAGTACATTGCGCCAACGCAGTTTGCTCAACATGTCGTGAGCAATCCTCGAGAGTCGCGACTGATTGGCGAAGCCGTGAACACCGGAATCTCTTGCTTGGGGGCGGTCATCAGTTGGGCTGCGATCGCCAGTGGAACCATTCTGGTGCCTTTCAGCGCTGGCGCCAGTTCCGTCATCGTTGTAGTGGGGTATGCGGCTGCCGGCGCGAGTACGCTTCAGTGTTTTAACGGCATTGCCCGAACAGCGCTGGAAGTCGCCAAACCTGAGGTCAAGGATTCGCTCGACAGTGAAGGCTGGTACCAGAATGCGTCCATTGTGCTGGACGCCGTATCACTGGCAGGCGTGGGCGCTTCGGCCCTGACGACGGTCAAGCTGGTCAGGGCCGCCAAAGCATCGACGGGCAAGAGCCTGCGTGATGTTCTTCGCGGTTTGAATCGCCAGGAAAGAGCCAAGCTGACGAAAGAGCTGCTGAGCATCAACCATCCCAGCTTGACCGCGAAGATGATCAAATTGAGGCAGGCGTCGGGCGAGCTCACCAAGCGTTTCACCCCTACGCAGCTCAAGCACAGCACCACTACCCAGATCAAAGACGTCCTGGGCGCGAGCGTTGGGTTTGGCGGGAGTGCCTACTCCGGAAACGTCAACACCATCGCGATTGGACTCTACGAGGAGGTAAACGAATGAGCGAATTGATGACGCTACGCGACTTTTTCAGGCAATACTTTCTGACGTTTATGGGCGGCGTATTTGCCGCATGTTTTTCTTTGGCATTGGCTGTGGCGTTGGCGTTCATTACCTACTTTCGTGATGCGCCCCTTGCCCAAGTGGGGCTCAAGATTATGTCTGCCGGGGCGCTGCTGGTTCTGTTGACGGTCCACAGCAACTTTATGATTTTGCGAGGCCGACCCTCCTGGGTTTGGGTGATGGTGGGAATCTACGTCGGCTGCCTGCTGTTTGTGTTTCCAATGGTTCAATACCAGCCTCAAAAGGTTCTCTTTGGGTTGGCTCTGTTATTCCCATTGCTCGGATTATTGACACTTAACAGCAAGGTTCAACGAGAGATGCGCCAAAAACTGCTGGAGATCCGCTATCTGCGCCAGGCCGTTATAGCGGCGGATAAAAAGCGTTAGCTCCACTGGTCCGTGCCAGCACCAACCCTGTGGTAGTTTTTTAGTTGTATTCAGTGGCGAGTCCGATGGTTAACGCTGTGCTCCTTAAGTCGCTTTCGCAGGCAAGCCAGCTCCCACAGTTGACCGCGTTCTTACTTTGAACTCCGGCCAACTGTGGGAGCCGGGCTTGCCCGCGAAGGGGCCAGGTTGGTCAGTAGGACTGTATGAGGAAATCAGCGATGAGTGAGCTACCTGGCATTCGCAGTTTCCTGGCGCAGTATTTTCCGGTCTTCATGGGCGCGATTTTCGCGGCGGTGTTCAGCCTTGTGTTTGCGGTGCCGCTGATTTTCGACAGTTACTTCCCACGCTTGCCGATGGACGACACCTCAAGTGTTCCTTCCCGGGTGGCCTCGCGCTGACATGGGGCGTCGTGCAGTGCAATTTCATGATCGCGCGCGGGCGGCCGCAGTGGGTCTGGCCGCTGGCGGCGCTGCTTGCACTTTGTGTGGTGGCGGTACTGCCCTCTGTCGCCTTTGGTCCGCATCCGCTGTCCTATGGATTGAGCCTGCTGTTCCCGCTGCTGGGGTTGCTGCTGCTCAACAGCAAGCGCCACCGTGAAATGCGTCAGAAACTGGTCGAAGTCCGCCGCCTGCGCCAGGCGATGATTGCCCAGCACAAACACCGTTGACTGGGTAGATTCACCACCCACCCTCATGCATGCGCCACAAATATGTGCGTCACTTGCACCACGGCCCCCCCCGCTGGCGCCGTTTTGGTGCTGTACTGCACCGGGTCTTACGATAAAGCGCAATGACTGCCGCTCTGGCATAAGTCTTGCGCGCTTTGTGCCCATGCCCTGGCTCGCAGGAGGCCGCCGTGTCGATTCATGTCGCGTTGCACCACGTTACGCATTACCGCTACGACCGCGCTGTCGAACTCGGCCCACAGATCGTGCGGTTGCGTCCGGCTGCCCATAGTCGGACGCGGATTCTGTCCTACGCACTGAAAGTGCTGCCCGAACAGCACTTCATCAATTGGCAGCAGGACCCCCAGGGCAATTACCTGGCGCGGTTGGTGTTTCCGGAAAAGACCGATCAACTGCGTATCGAGGTCGACCTGGTCGCCGAGATGGCGGTGTTCAACCCGTTCGACTTTTTCCTCGAGCCTTACGCCGAAAAAATCCCTTTCAGCTACGCCGCCGATGAACAGCGCGAGCTGGCGCCGTATCTGGAAACCCTGCCGCTGACGCCGAAGTTCGCCGCGTACCTGGCGGGTATCGACCGCACGCCGTTGCCGGCCGTGGACTTTCTGGTGGGCCTCAACCAGCGTTTGGCGGCCGATATCGGCTACCTGATCCGCATGGAACCGGGGGTACAGACCCCGGAATTCACCCTGGAAAACGTCTCCGGCTCCTGCCGCGATTCAGCCTGGCTGCTGGTGCAATTGCTGCGCAACCTGGGTTTGGCGGCGAGGTTTGTGTCCGGCTACCTGATCCAGTTGACCGCCGACGTCAAGGCCCTTGATGGTCCATCCGGCACTGAAGTGGACTTCACCGACCTGCACGCCTGGTGCGAAGTGTATTTGCCCGGCGCCGGCTGGATCGGCCTGGATGCGACCTCCGGGCTGTTCGCCGGTGAAGGGCATATCCCGTTGGCCTGCAGTCCGGATCCATCTTCCGCCGCCCCTATCAGTGGGCTGGTGGAGCCGTGCGAGTGCGAATTCACCCACGAAATGTCGGTAGAGCGGATTTGGGAAGCCCCAAGGGTTACAAAGCCCTACACCGAAGAGCAATGGCTGGCGATCCAGGCACTGGGTCGGCAGATCGACGGCGACCTGCTCAAGGATGACGTACGCCTGACCATGGGCGGCGAGCCGACCTTCGTGTCCATCGATGACCCCGACGGCGCCGAGTGGAACACCGCCGCGCTTGGGCCGGATAAGCGCCGCCTGTCCGCCGAGCTGTTCCAGCGCATGCGCAAGCACTACGCGCCCAAGGGCCTGGTGCACTTCGGCCAGGGCAAGTGGTACCCCGGCGAGCAACTGCCACGCTGGTCGCTCAATTGCTATTGGCGCCGCGACGGCGTGCCGATCTGGCACAACAGCGCGTTGATCGCCGATGAGCAGCAAGACTATGGCGCGGACGGCGCCCTGGCCGGGCGTTTTCTGGCCAGCGTCGCTGAACGCCTGAAACTGCCGGCCCGCTTTGTGTTCCCGGCCTTCGAAGACAATTTCTACTACCTGTGGCGCGAAGGGGCGTTGCCGCAAAACGTCACTGCCCAGGACCCACGCCTGAGCGACGACCTGGAGCGCGAGCGCCTGCGCAAGGTATTCGCCCAGGGCCTGGACAAGATCATCGGCCAAGTGCTGCCCCTGGCGCGTACGGCGGCCAATGACCGCTGGCAAAGCGGGCGCTGGTACCTGCGCGACAACCATTGCCGCCTGGTGCCGGGTGATTCGCCGCTGGGCTATCGCCTGCCATTGGCCTCGCAGCCTTGGGTGACGGCGGCGGAGTATCCGTTTGTGCACCCCACTGACCCTAACCAGGACCAGCCGGAGCTGCCGACGACCGCCCAATTGCAAAGCCACGGTGAACCCGCGCCAAGTGATGAGCGCGTGCCGGAGGTGGACGAGTCCGCCGATTGGTTGACCCGCACCGCCCTGTGCGCCGAAGCGCGTGAAGGCCGCCTCTATCTGTTCATGCCGCCCCTGGAGCGCGTCGAAGACTACCTGGAACTGGTGGCTGCCATTGAGGCGACTGCCGAGGAACTGCACTGTCCGGTATTACTGGAAGGCTACGAGCCGCCGGCGGATATGCGCCTGAGTAATTTTCGCGTCACGCCGGACCCTGGCGTGATCGAGGTCAACGTGCAGCCGTCCGCCACCTGGGACGAGTTGGTGGAACGCACCGAATTCCTCTATGAGCAAGCACGACAAACCCGCCTGACCACCGAAAAATTCATGATCGACGGACGCCACACCGGCACCGGTGGCGGTAACCACTTTGTGCTCGGTGGCGCGACACCCAAGGACTCGCCGTTCTTGCGTCGGCCGGATCTGCTGCGTAGCTTGATCAGCTACTGGCACAATCACCCCTCGTTGTCCTACCTGTTCTCCGGCCTGTTCATCGGTCCGACTTCACAGGCACCCCGGGTGGACGAGGCACGCAACGATGCGCTGTACGAGCTGGAAATCGCTTTTGCGCAAATGCCCGAACCCGGCGAAGAATGCCCGCCATGGTTGGTGGACCGTCTGCTGCGCAACCTGCTGATCGACGTGACCGGCAATACTCATCGCGCCGAATTCTGCATCGACAAACTCTACTCACCGGATGGCGCCACCGGCCGCCTTGGCCTGCTGGAGCTGCGCGCGTTTGAAATGCCGCCCCATGCACGCATGAGCCTGACCCAGCAACTGCTGCTGCGGGCGCTGGTTGCGCGCTTCTGGCGTGAACCCTACGCGCCGCCGAAGCTGGCGCGCTGGGGCACCGAACTGCATGACCGTTTCCTGTTGCCGCACTTCATCGCGCAAGACTTCGCCGACGTGATCGTCGAACTCAACGCGGCCGGCTACCCGCTGCGCGCCGAATGGTTCGCCGCGCACCTGGAGTTCCGTTTTCCCAAGGTGGGCGACTACGCCGTCAGCGGTATCGAGCTGGAACTGCGCCAGGCCCTGGAGCCCTGGCACGTATTGGGCGAAGAGGGCGCGGTGGGTGGCACGGTGCGCTATGTGGACTCATCGCTGGAACGCTTGCAGGTGAAGTTGAGCGGCCTGGCGCCACAACGCTATCTGCTGACCTGCAACGGCATTGCGGTGCCGTTGCAGCCCACTGGGCGCGTCGGTGAGTTCGTTGCCGGCGTGCGCTACCGCGCGTGGCAACCCGCCAATTGCCTGCAACCGACGATCGCGGTGCATGCGCCGTTGGTGTTCGACTTGCTGGATACCTGGATGCAACGCTCGTTGGGCGGCTGCCAGTACCACGTCGCCCATCCGGGTGGACGCAATTACGACAGTTTGCCGGTGAATGCCAATGAAGCCGAAAGCCGGCGCATGGCACGGTTTTTCCGCTTGGGGCATAGTCCTGGCAAGCTCCCCGTGCCAAGCCTGGTCATCAACGACGAGTTACCGATGACCCTGGATTTACGGCGCCACCCCAATAAAAATGACTGAACGCAATCCACAATGTGGGCGCGGGATGGCTCGCGAATACGGTGAATCGGTCGATACATCAGTTGACTGATCCGCCGCCTTCGCGAGCAAGCCCGCTCCCACAGGGGATTTGCCGTGTTTGTTAGGTTAATCTGAGCCCCCTTGCCCCTGCCGAGCGTTCCATGTCCGACTTGCTCGACCGTTACCCGCTGACCGCGGGCACCTATCATGAACTGCTGGACGACAGCGGCGCGGTACGTGCCCACTGGCGGCGCCTGCTCGACCATCTGCAACGCAGCACACCCGCGCAATTGGCCCAGCGCCAGGCGTTGCTGACCCGGCAGATCCAGGAAAACGGCGTGACCTATAACGTCTACGCCGACCCCAAGGGCGCGGACCGTCCCTGGGAGCTGGACCTGCTACCCCATGTGCTGGCCGCCGATGAATGGCAGCAGCTGTCGGCGGGTATCGCCCAGCGTGCGCGCCTGCTCAATGCCGTGTTGGCCGACCTGTACGGCCCGCAACGCCTGATCAAGGAAGGCTTGCTGCCGGCCGAGCTGGTGTTCGGGCATAACAACTTCCTGTGGCCGTGCCAGGGCATTCAACTGCCGGACAGTGCGTTCCTGCACCTGTACGCCGTGGACCTGGCGCGCACGCCGGATGGCCGTTGGTGGGTCACCGCCGACCGTACCCAGGCGCCATCCGGTGCCGGTTATGCGTTGGAAAACCGTACCATCGTGTCGCGGGCGTTCCCGGATCTTTACCGGGACCTGCAAGTTCAGCACCTCACCGGTTTCTTCCGCACCTTGCAGGAAACCCTGGCCCGCCAGGCGCCCGCTGATAACCAGCCCCCGCTGATCGTGTTGCTCACGCCAGGCCGCTTCAACGAAAGCTATTTCGAGCACCTGTACCTCGCTCGCCAACTCGGCTACCCGCTGGTGGAAGGCGGCGACCTCACCGTGCGCGACAGCACCGTATTCCTGAAGACCCTCAGCGGCCTGCGCCGGGTGCACGCGATCATGCGCCGCCTGGATGACGACTTCTGCGACCCGCTGGAACTGCGCACCGACTCGGCCCTCGGCGTGCCCGGCCTGCTGGACGCCGTGCGCCAAGGCAATGTGCTGGTGGCCAATGCCTTGGGCAGCGGCGTGCTGGAGTCCCCCGGCTTGCTGGGGTTCCTGCCCAAGATCAATGAGTTCCTGTTTGGCGAAGAACTGATCCTGCCGTCCATTGCCACGTGGTGGTGCGGTGAAGCGCCGGTGCTCGCTGAAGCCCTGGAGAAACTGCCGGAACTGCTGATCAAGCCGGCGTTTCCGTCGCAGAGTTTTGCGCCGGTATTCGGCCGTGACCTGGACGACGAACAACGCCAGGCCCTGGCCGAGCGCATGCGCGCCCGGCCCTACGCCTATGTCGCGCAGGAGCTGGCGCAACTGTCCCAGGCGCCGGTGTGGCACACCGTGGATGACCACCTGCAACACCGCGCCATCGGCATGCGCGTGTACGCGGTGGCCAGCGACGACGGCTACCGCGTGCTGCCCGGCGGCCTGACGCGGGTGGCCGCCGAGGCCGATGCCGAAGTGGTGTCGATGCAACGTGGCGGCGCCAGCAAGGACACCTGGGTGCTGGGCGAACGCGCCGCCGGTAGCGAGCACTGGCGTGCACAGCGGGCGATTGGCGCCCATGACTTGGTGCGCCGCGATCCTTATCTACCGTCCCGCGTGGTGGAAAACCTGTTCTGGTTCGGGCGTTACTGCGAGCGCTGCGATGACAGTGCACGCTGGCTGCGCATCGTGCTGGCGCGCTACGTGGACGGTGACGACCCGCTGGCCTTGCAGGCGGCGGTCGAGCTGGGCGAAAACCTGCGGCTGTTGCCGGAGGAGGGCGAGTTGCCCGAACGCCTGCTGGCGGCGCTGCTCGGTGATGACTGGCCCTCGAGCCTGCGCGCCAACCTGCAACGCTTGCAGTGGGCGGCGTCTCAGGTGCGCGGCAAGTTGTCCCGGGAGAACTGGCAAGCCCTGGTGGAGCTGCAACGCGAGGCCATTGAGCTGGAAAGCGACACCCCGGATTTTGGCGAGTTGCTGGATTTTCTCAACCGCCTGGTGATGTCCCTGGCGGCGCTGTCCGGGTTTGCCCTGGACGACATGACCCGCGACGAAGGTTGGCGCTTCTTGATGATGGGCCGGCGCATCGAGCGCCTGCAATTTCTGAGCAGCAGCCTGGCGGCGTTCCTGCGAGGCGTGGCGGTGTTCGACCAGGCGGGGTTGGAGTGGTTGCTGGAGCTGGGCAACAGCAGCATCACCTATCGCTCGCGCTACCTGGCGGTGCCACAGTTGATCCCGGTCCTCGACCTGCTGCTGCTGGACGAGCAGAACCCCCATGCGGTGCTGTTCCAGCTCAAATTGGTGAGCCGCACCCTGCGGCGTCTCAACGACGATTTCGGCGTGGCGCGGGAAACCGGCCTGGCTCCATTGGTCGAGCGCCTGGCGCGATTCGACCTGGGCTGCCTGGAGAACCCGTTGTTTGGCGAAGCCAGCGTGCGTGCCGCGCTGGATGGCTTGGCTGATCTGCTGCAAGCCGTCGCCGATGAGAGTGGGCAAGTGTCGGACCGCCTGGCCTTGCGCCACTTTGCCCATGTGGATGATGTCAGCCAGCAAACGGTGTCGGTGTGATGAGCGCGCGCTATCAGATTTTCCACGATACTCATTACCACTACGACAGCCCGGTGTCCCTGGCCCAGCAGTTGGCGCACTTGTGGCCACGGCCGTGCGCCTGGCAGCGTTGCAGCTCGCAACAACTGGATATCAGCCCGGAGCCGACGTCGCGCCGCGATGAGCTGGACGTGTTTGGCAATCCCATCACTCGCCTGGCGTTCGAGCGGCCCCATGATGAGCTGCTGGTGAATGCCGGGTTGACCGTGGAAGTGCTGGCGCGGCCGGCGCTGGACTTCCAGCAATCGCCGGCCTGGGACCAGACCCGCGACAGCCTGACCTACAGCAGCCAGGCCATGCCGCCAGAGCTGATCGAAGCCTGCCGCTACCGTTTCGAATCGCCCTATGTGCACCTGAAGAAAACCTTCGTCGAGTTCTCCGAAAGCTGCTTTCCCCCTGGCGAGCCGCTGTTGTTGGGCGTGCAGGCATTGATGGAGAAGATCTTCAGCGAGTTCACTTTCGATGCCGAAGCCACCCAGGTCGCCACACCGCTGGTGGAAGTGCTGGAGCGTCGACGCGGCGTGTGCCAGGACTTCGCCCACCTGATGCTCGCCTGCCTGCGCTCGCGGGGGCTGGCGGCGCGTTATATCAGCGGTTACCTGCTCACCCAGCCACCGCCCGGCCAACCACGGCTGATCGGCGCGGATGCGTCCCATGCGTGGGTGTCGGTGTATTGCCCGGTATCAGGTTGGGTGGATTTCGACCCGACGAACAATGTGCAGCCGGCACTGGAGCACATCACCCTGGCCTGGGGCCGGGACTTTTCCGATGTGTCGCCGTTGCG
Source organism: Pseudomonas lurida (assembly GCF_002563895.1). Taxonomy (NCBI): domain Bacteria; kingdom Pseudomonadati; phylum Pseudomonadota; class Gammaproteobacteria; order Pseudomonadales; family Pseudomonadaceae; genus Pseudomonas; species Pseudomonas lurida. The sequence continues at coordinate 649,962 of NZ_PDJB01000001.1, forward strand.
AGGGGTGATCCTGGGGGGAGGGAGCCATGACCCTGAGGTGCGGGTGACGGTGATGCCGCTGGAATAACGGTTGATTGTGCCGAGCCGGAGGGGCCGGCTCAGCACAAAGGAAATTATTCAGCCGGATCTTTTGGTGTTTCGGTCTCGTCGCTCGTTACTTCAGCATCGGCATCCGGGTTCAGTGCACCGGCCTCTTCATCGGCAGCGGCTTTCTTGCGCTGCAGTTTTTCCTCTTTCTTCTGTTCCTTGGCCAAGTCTCTCTGACGTTTGGCGAAGGAGTAATTAGGTTTGGCCATGGGCGATCCTCTAGGGTCGAAGGTGAGGGTGGCGGCGCGCAGCTGCCTTGGGACGACATGGTAGCAGCTTCGAGGTGCGCTTGGCCTTCACTTACCGCAGGCGTAGGCAGCCAGCAGGCCGTTGAACAGTTGATTAAGGTGCATGGCTCGGACTCCGGTGGGTGATGAGCCGATCATAGGCAGGTCGCAGTACTTTGGCTGGTAGATTGTGTTGATCAGTCTGATAGCCTAAAGTTGTATACAATCTGTTGATTCAGATCATAAGAATTTCTGCCTGCTTCAGGCACCCTTTGTCGCAATACGCGTTTTCTAAACCCTGCCTTGGAGATTCACATGTTTGCCAAACTCGTTGCTGTTTCCCTGCTGACTCTGGCGAGCGGCCAGTTGCTTGCTGCAGAGTGCAAGGTCACCGTCGACTCCACTGACCAGATGTCCTTCAACACCAAAGCCATTGAAATCGACAAGAGCTGCAAGACATTCACCGTCGAGCTGACTCACTCCGGCAACCTGCCGAAAAACGTCATGGGCCATAACTGGGTGCTGACCAGCGCCGCCAACATGCAGCCTGTTGCCACTGACGGCATGGCCGCGGGTATCGACAAGGACTACCTGAAACCAGGTGACGATCGGATCATCGCCCACACCAAAATCATCGGTGCTGGCGAGAAAGACTCGGTGACCTTCGACGTGTCGAAGCTGGCGGCCGGTACTGACTATGCATTCTTCTGCTCGTTCCCAGGCCACATCTCGATGATGAAAGGCACTGTGACCGTCAAGTAAGACCGCGTCATCGTTCATCGCAGGCAAGCCAGCTCCCACACTCGACCGCGTTCTCATGTTGGACATCGGTCAACAGTGGGAGCTGGCTTGCCTGCGATGGCAATCTAACGATCAATACAACACGCTCTGGCTCACCTCACGGCGCAAACGGCATGACCCGCTTGTGTTCGGTCTTGCGGTACGTGTCGCAGATAATCCTGAACGCTTCCTCGCGCACCGGCTCGCCATGCAGGAACGCATCGATCTCGGCGTAGGTCACGCCATGTGACGCTTCGTCCGGCTTACCTGGCGAAAGGTCTTCCAGGTCGGCAGTCGGAATCTTCTCCACCAACGACTCCGGCGCACCAAAGTGCCGCGCAATCGCGCGTACCTGGTTCTTCACCAGCCCGCTCAACGGCGCCAGGTCGCAGGCGCCGTCACCGAACTTGGTGAAAAAACCCATCACCGCTTCCGCTGCGTGGTCGGTGCCGATCACCAGGCCACCGGCCGCGCCGGCGATGGTGTACTGGGCGACCATGCGCATGCGCGCCTTGGTGTTGCCCAACACGAAATCGCGGGACACCGCGGCCTTGCCTTCAAATGCCGCCACTTCATTGGCCAGGGATTTAACCGCCGGGCCGATGTTCACTGTGTGGCGTTCGTCCGGTTCGATAAAGTCCACCGACGCCTGGGCATCAATCTCATCGAACTGGGTTTCGTAGGGTAGGCGCACGGCGATAAAACGGTAGGCTTCATCGCCGGTGCTGGCGCGCAGCTCCTGCATCGCGCGTTGGGCCAACAGGCCGGCGGTCAGGGAGTCGACACCGCCGCTGATGCCCAGCACCAACGCTTTGAGCCCGGAATTGCGCAGGCAGTCCTGGATAAAAGTCACGCGGCGGGCGACTTCGGCCTCAAGGGCGGCCTGGTCTTTGAACGGCGCTTGGACCTTGAGCTGTTCAGCAATCTCACGCTGTACGGCTTGCATGATTCACTCCTTGCTAGAAATGGCAGGTACTTTGAAAACATGACGCAAATAGGCGACGAAATTCGGGTCGGTGCAGTGGGTCTTGCCCGCTTCATCGGAGATCTTCGCGACGGGCTGGCCATTGCAGGCGGTCATTTTAAGCACGATGCTCATCGGCTCGACACCTGGAATGTCGCAGGTCAGGTTGGTGCCAATGCCAAAGCTCACGTTGATTCGACCACGCAACGCGCGGAATATTTGCAGGGCCTTGGGCAGCGACAGGCTGTCGGAGAACACCAGGGTCTTGCTCATGGGTTCGATGCCGAGCTTGTGGTAGTGGGCGATGGCTTTCTCCGCCCACTGCACCGGGTCCCCGGAGTCATGGCGCAGGCCGTCGAAGAGCTTGGCGAAATACAGGTCGAAATCACCCAGGAACGCGTCGGTGGTGATGCAGTCGGTCAGTGCAATACCCAGCAGGCCGCGATATTCGCGGACCCAGCAGTCCAGTGCGGCGATCTGGCTGTCGATCAGGCGCGGGCCAAGTTGTTGATGGGCCATGATCCATTCGTGGGCCATGGTGCCCAGCGGCTTCATATCGAACTCGCGGGCCAGGTGTACGTTGCTGGTGCCGACAAAGCGCCCGGGGAAGTCATGCTTGAGCACGCTGACCACTTCTTCCTGCACGCGGTACGAGAAGCGCCGACGCGTGCCGAAGTCGGCGACTTGCAGCTCGGCCAACTCGTCGCTGCTGGCGTTGGCGGTCAGCCAGTCGAACTTGCGGTACAGCTGCTCGCGGGCCTGCTCGAGGATCACGGTCTGGTAGCGGTAGCGGTTACGCACCTCGCTGACGATGGCCAGCATCGGCACTTCAAACAGGATCACATGCAACCACGGCCCGCGCAGGCGGATGAACAGCTCGCCGTTCTCGATGCCAGTCTGCACGTAGCGCAGGTTGAAGCGGAACAGCCCGAGGAAGCGCAGGAAGTCTGGCTTCATGAAGCTGATGCGTTCCAGGAAACCCAGTTGGTCCGGGCTCAGGCTCAGCTCGGCGAGGCGCTCGATCTGGTAGCGGATCTCAGCCAGGTACGGGCGCAGGTCTTCGCTGTTACGGCAACGAAACTCCCATTCAACTTCCACGTTGGGGTAGTTGTGCAGCACCGCCTGCATCATGGTCAGCTTGTAGAAGTCGGTGTCGAGCAAGTTCTGCACGATGCGATCGGCAAACACACTCTCGCTCATAACGGGAATCTCCAGACGGGTCGGCGATGGGCGCCGACCTTTACGCACAATTAAGGAAGGGGGCTAGTGGCGCATAGACCCGTGGGGTTTTGCCAGTGATTTTTTTGGAATGGCTGCAGACGCCGTCGCGGGCAAGCCTGGCACTCACAGGTGAATGCATTCCAAATGTGGGAGTTGGCTGGCCTGCGATGACGGTAGTGCAGTCAAAAAGCGCTAAACCTGTTCCATCATCCACTTCACGAAATCGCGCACCTTGGGCACCTCCGCCGAATGCTCCGGGTAAGCCAGGTAATACGCGTCCTGGCTGGGCATCGCATGCTTCCAGGGGATGACCAGCTTGCCGTCGGCCAGTTCTTCTTCCACCAGGAACCGTGGCAGCAGCGCCACGCCACAGCCCACTTGCGCGGCTCGGATGCACATATAGAAGGTGTCAAAGCGCGGCCCGTGATAGCTGTGCTCGGTGTGGAAGCCCTGGCTGGCAAACCAGTCGTGCCAGCCCTGGGGCCGCGAGGCGTTTTGCAGCAGCACCAGGTCGCTCAATTGTGTGGGGTCGGTGAACGGCTGCGCCGGCAGGCTTTCCGGCGCACAGACAGGGACGAGCTCTTCGCTGAACAATTTCAGGCTCTCGGTGCCGGGGCGTGAGCCCTGGCCGAAGTAGAAGGCCATGTCGGCCTTGCCTTGCAACAACTCGTCCGGCTCCTGCTCGTTGCACAGGTCCAGGTGGATCTGCGGGTGACGCAGGCGCCAGCCCTTGAGGCGCGGCACCAGCCAGCGCGCGCCGAAGGTGTAGGGCGTGGACACGCGCAGCACTTCGGTCTCGCCGCCGTAGGAGCGCAAGTAGTGGGTGGACATCTCCACCTGGGTGAGGATCTTGCGCACTTCCACCAGGTACAGGTCGCCCGCCGGGGTCATCTGCAAGCGACGGCGCACCCGGCGAAACAGCAGGTGTTGCAGCAGCTCTTCCAACTGCGCCACCTGTTTGCTCACCGCGCTTTGCGTGAGGTTCAGCTCCTCGGCGGCGCGGGTGAAGCTCAGGTGGCGGGTGGCGGCTTCGAAACACTGCAGGGCAGTGATCGAGGGCAAATGTCTTTTGTTCAGCACGGCACGCCTCTTTTTATTCTTTGCATGAATAAACGGAATGATATCTCGCCTAATCGTCGTTTGTTGGCAAGTCTTGGGCCAGCTACAAATAAGGTCTGGATCGCCGTGCGGGCCGCGGCGCAATTTTTCTGTCTGTAGATTGAAGGAGTGACCCATGGTTGCCGCATTGCTTGATCGTCTCGGGGTAGACCCGGCGCTGTACCAGTCGGGTAAACAGCCTGTGCATTCGCCGATTGATGGCAGCCGCATCGGCAGCGTGCACTGGGAAGGTGCCGCCGAGGTGGAGCAACAGGTCAGTCGCGCCGAGCATGCATTCGAGGCCTGGCGCAAGGTGCCGGCACCGCGCCGTGGCGAGCTGGTGCGTCAATTTGGCGATGTATTGCGCGAATACAAGGCTGACCTGGGCGAACTGGTGTCCTGGGAAGCCGGCAAGATCACCCAGGAAGGCCTGGGTGAAGTGCAGGAAATGATCGACATCTGCGACTTCGCCGTCGGCCTGTCGCGCCAGCTGTACGGTTTGACCATCGCTTCCGAGCGTCCGGGCCACCACATGCGTGAAACCTGGCACCCGCTGGGCGTGGTCGGCGTGATCAGCGCGTTCAATTTCCCGGTGGCGGTGTGGGCGTGGAACACCACGCTGGCGCTGGTGTGCGGCAACGCAGTGATCTGGAAACCGTCGGAAAAGACCCCGCTCACCGCCCTGGCCTGCCAGGCGTTGTTTGAGCGCGTACTGAAGAAGTTCGACGGCGCTCCCGAGTACCTGAGCCAGGTGATTATCGGCGGGCGTGATGCGGGTGCCGCGCTGGTGGATGACCCGCGCGTGGCCCTGATCAGTGCCACTGGCAGCACGCGCATGGGCCGCGAAGTGGCCCCTAAAGTCGCCGCGCGCTTTGCCCGCAGCATCCTTGAGCTGGGCGGCAATAACGCGATGATCCTCGGCCCAAGCGCCGACCTGGACATGGCCGTGCGCGCCATCCTGTTCAGCGCCGTCGGCACTGCCGGCCAGCGTTGCACTACGCTGCGCCGCCTGATCGCGCACGAATCGGTCAAGGAAGAAATCGTCACCCGCCTCAAGGCGGCCTATTCCAAAGTGCGCATCGGCCACCCCCTGGAAGGCAACCTGATTGGCCCGCTGATCGACAAGCACGGCTTCGAGAATATGCAGGATGCGCTGGAGCAAGCCTTGAGCGAAGGCGGCAAGGTGTTCGGCGGCAAGCGCCAGTTGGAAGACAAATTCCCCAACGCCTACTACGTATCGCCGGCGATCGTGGAAATGCCCGAGCAGAGCGACGTGGTATGCACCGAGACCTTTGCGCCGATTCTCTACGTGGTCGGCTACACCGATTTCGCCGAGGCCCTGCGCCTGAACAACGCCGTGCCGCAAGGGTTGTCGTCGTGCATCTTCACCACCGACGTACGTGAAGCCGAGCAGTTCATGTCGGCCGTGGGCAGCGACTGCGGCATCGCCAACGTCAACATCGGCCCGAGTGGCGCGGAAATCGGCGGTGCGTTTGGCGGTGAGAAAGAGACCGGCGGCGGGCGTGAATCGGGCTCGGATGCGTGGCGCGGGTACATGCGTCGCCAGACCAATACCGTGAACTACTCGCTGGAGTTGCCGCTGGCCCAGGGCATTACCTTCGACTGATCCCGCCCGTCGCAGCGCGGCCAATGTGGGAGCTGGCTTGCCTGCGATAGCATCACCGCGGTGTAAACGATGCACCGCGGTGCCTGCATCGCAGGCAAGCCAGCTCCCACGGTTGATTGGGCTTGCACGTCAAAACAATAGTTGTTTGTTAGGTTTCATCCCGGAGTCTGGCAATGGCACTACGTGAAACATGTTTGTGGGAACACCTCACCCCCGGCCGGCCGGAGCACGCTGCGCTCAAGGGCGAGGTCAAGGTCGATGTGTGTGTGATCGGCGCCGGGATCACCGGGCTGTCGGCGGCTGTTCATTTGCTGGAACAGGGTAAAAGCGTCGCCGTGCTGGAGGCTCACCGCACCGGCCATGGCGGTTCGGGCCGCAACGTCGGGCTGGTCAACGCCGGCATGTGGATCCCGCCGGACGAGATCGAAGCCGGTTTTGGCGAGGCAGTCGGCAGCCAGCTCAACCGCATGTTGGGCGCGGCGCCGTCGCTGGTGTTCAGCCTGGTCGACAAATACAACATCGATTGCCAATTGCGCCGCGAGGGCACCTTGCACATGGCGCACAATGCCCGTGGCGAGGCGGATTTGCGCAGTCGCGAAGAACAATGGAAGCGCCGTGGAGCGCCGGTGGAGTTGCTCACCGGCCTGGCTTGCGAGCAAGCCACCGGTACCAAAAAGATTGCGGCCGCCTTGCTGGACCGGCGTGCTGGCACACTGAACCCGATGGCCTACACCAGTGGTTTGGCCAACGCGGCAGTCGGTCTGGGCGGGCAGTTGTTCGACCATTCTCCCGTCACCCAGCTCGAGCGCCAAGGCTCGCACTGGTCGGTGCAAACCGCGCAGGGTTCAGTGCAGGCTGCACAGGTGGTGATCGCCTCCAACGCCTACACCGAAGGCGAGTGGACCGAACTGCGACGCAATTTTTTCCCTGGTTACTACTACCAGGTCGCGTCGGCCCCGCTGACGGACGAGGCTGCCAAACAGATCTTGCCCGGTGGCCAAGGCTCCTGGGACACACGCCAGGTTCTGAGCAGTATCCGCCGCGACGCCGATGGCCGCTTGTTGCTCGGCAGCCTGGGCAATGGCAACCAAAAACCGACATGGTTCCTCAAGGCGTGGGCCGATCGGGTGCAGCAACATTACTTCCCCTACCTCAAATCGGTGCAGTGGGAATTCACCTGGACCGGCTGTATCGCGTTCACGCCGGACCACTTGATGCGGCTGTTCGAGCCTGCCCCCGGGTTGGTGGCAGTCACGGGCTATAACGGCCGTGGTGTGACCACTGGCAGTGTGGTCGGCAAAGCGTTTGCCGACTACCTGTGTCACCAGAATGCCCAGGCGTTGCCGATTCCGTTTGCGCCCATGCAACCGTTGGCCGGGGTGGGCCTGCGCAGTTGCCTGTATGAAGCTGGCTTCTCGCTGTATCACGCAGGGCAATGCTTGCGGATCGTGATCTGATCAGCGAAATACCGCTCAGAACCCTGCATTTTCTTAGCAGGCTACTAATCTGTATTGGTGCAAGTTGTAGCAATCACGCACTGTAAATGTGCAGTTCCGTTACGCAGTCTGTTACAGGTTCAACAACTGTCGTTTATAGCGTTGGTTGCAGGTGCGACCTGCCAAGGTTGTACTTTTTGGGTTCATCGGTTGCACCTTCTGATGCTAGAGGGTTGCACGTCCTGGCGAATGGAGGCGAAACGCCTGCAATAACAATGACACCGTGTCTTTTTGAAGAATAAAAACGTAATGGCACGCGCCTTGCTCTGGGCTTTCAGTGAAAAGTTTGAACGCAAGTTGTCGTGCCAAAAATCAAAAATATCGGAGCACCACTCATGTCCCAGACGTTTTACAAGAAAGGTTTTCTGGCCCTCGCCGTTGCAGCGGCGCTGGGTGTTTCTGCGTTTGTTCAAGCTGATGTGAAGATTGGCGTAGCGGGGCCGATGACCGGTGCCAACGCCGCTTTCGGTGAGCAGTACATGAAGGGTGCCCAGGCGGCAGCCGATGTGATCAACAAGGCCGGCGGCATCAACGGCGAGAAAATCGTGCTGGTTGCCGGCGACGATGCCTGCGAACCCAAACAGGCCGTTGCCGTGGCCAACCGCCTGGCGGACCAGGACAAGGTGATCGGTGTGGTCGGTCACTTCTGTTCCTCCAACACCATCCCGGCGTCCGAGGTGTATGACGAAGCAGGCATCATCGCAATCACGCCAGGTTCCACCAACCCTCAAGTGACCGAGCGCGGCCTGGGCGCCATGTTCCGTATGTGCGGGCGTGACGACCAGCAAGGCATCGTGGCCGGCGACTACATCGTCGACGTACTCAAGGGCAAGAAAGTCGCCGTCATCAACGACAAGGACACCTACGGCAAAGGCCTGGCTGATGCCACCGCGGCCCAGTTGACCAAGCGCGGCGTCAAGCCGGTGCTGGAAGAAGGCCTGACCCGTGGCGAGAAAGACTTCAGCGCCCTGGTCACCAAGATCCGCTCCACCGGTGCCGACGTCGTTTACTTCGGCGGCCTGCACCCGGAAGCCGGCCCACTGGTTCGCCAGATCCGCGAAGCCGGCCTCAAGGACGTCAAGTTCATGTCCGATGACGGTGTGGTTACCGACGAACTGGTTGCCACGGCTGGCGGTGCGCAGTACGTCGATGGCGTGTACATGACCTTCGGCGCTGACCCGCGCCTGCTGCCAGACAGCAAGGCCGTGGTGGAAGAGTTCCGCAAGAACGGCACCGAGCCTGAAGGCTACACCCTGTACGCCTACGCTTCGGTCCAGGCCCTGGCCGCCGGCTTCAACGGTGCCAAGTCCAACAAAGGCGAAGACGCTGCCAAGTGGCTGAAGGCTCACCCGGTGAAAACCGTCATGGGCGAGAAAGCCTGGGACTCCAAGGGCGACCTGAAGATCTCCGACTACGTGGTTTACCAGTGGGATAAAGACGGCAAATACCACCAGCTGGAAAAGCAGAAGTAAGACTTAGCACCCCAAGACCTTGTGGGAGCAGGGCTTGTGTGGGAGCTGGCTTGCCTGCGATTGCATCACCTCCGTAGTGCTGAAGTACCGAGGCGTCTGCATCGCAGGCAAGTCAGCGCCCACCCAAGCCCGCTCTCACAGGGAAGTGGTGTCGTGATGAATATCTGTTTTTTCCTCCAGAAGCGCCGCACACCCACCGGTGTGCAGGTGCTCACCGCGTGAGATTGCGTTATGGATGGTATTTTCCTGCAGCAACTGGTCAACGGCCTGACCCTCGGGTCGGTCTATGGCCTGATCGCCATCGGCTACACAATGGTCTATGGCATCATTGGCATGATCAACTTCGCCCACGGCGAGGTTTATATGATTTCCGCTTACCTCGCGGCGATCAGTCTGGCACTGCTGGCTTACTTCGGCATCGAATCCTTCCCGCTGCTCATTCTCGGCACCTTGATCTTCACCGTGGTCGTCACTGGCGTGTACGGGTGGGTCATCGAGCGTGTTGCCTACAAACCGCTGCGCAACTCCACCCGCCTGGCACCGCTGATCAGCGCCATCGGGATCTCCCTGATCCTGCAGAACTACGCGCAGATCGCCCAGGGCGCCAAGCAACAAGGTATCCCCACCCTGCTGGCCGGGGCCTGGCGTGTCGACATCGGCACCGGGTTCGTCCAGCTCACGTATACCAAGGTCTTCATCCTGGTCGCCGCCTTCGCCGGCATGGCCCTGCTGACCTACGTGATCAAGTACACCAAGCTGGGCCGCATGTGCCGCGCGACCCAGCAAGACCGCAAGATGGCGTCGATCCTCGGTATCAACACCGACCGGGTGATCTCCTATGTGTTCGTCATCGGTGCCGCCATGGCTGCATTGGCCGGCGTGCTCATTACCCTCAACTACGGCACCTTCGACTTCTATGCCGGCTTCATCATCGGCATCAAGGCATTTACCGCAGCGGTACTCGGCGGCATCGGCTCCCTGCCTGGGGCGATGCTGGGCGGGATCATCCTCGGTATCTCCGAGTCGCTGTTCTCGGGGTTGATCAACTCTGACTACAAAGACGTGTTCAGTTTCTCCCTGCTGGTGGTGATTCTGATTTTCCGTCCCCAGGGCCTGCTTGGTCGCCCACTCGTGGCGAAGGTGTAAACATGTCTGCTGCCAAACCCATCGATATCAAGAAAAGTGTGGTCGATACGGTCCTCGCCGGGCTGATCTCCCTGATCGTGTTCGGTCCGATCGTCGGCGTTGTACTCGACGGCTACAGCTTCAACCTGGAACCGGCCCGCGTGGGCCTGCTGGTGGCCATCGTGATGGTCGGCCGCTTTGCCATGAGCCTGTTCCTGCAAACCCCCAAGGGCCTGAAGATCCTGCAGGGCTTCGAGAGCAGTGGCTCTGGTGTGCATGTGCTGGCACCGGACTACAAGTCGCGGCTGCGCTGGATCATCCCGGCGCTGATCGTGATCGCCATCGTGTTCCCGATCTTCGCCAACAAGTACCTGCTGACGGTGGTGATCCTCGGGCTGATCTACGTGCTGCTGGGCCTGGGCCTCAACATCGTGGTGGGCCTGGCCGGCTTGCTCGACCTCGGTTACGTGGCGTTCTACGCCATCGGCGCCTATGGCCTGGCACTGGGTTATCAATACCTCGGCCTGGGCTTCTGGACCGTGCTGCCCCTGGCGGCCATCGCCGCGGCCTTGGCGGGGTGCATACTCGGGTTCCCGGTGCTGCGAATGCACGGTGACTATTTGGCCATCGTGACGCTGGGCTTTGGTGAAATCATTCGCCTGGTGCTCAACAACTGGCTGTCGTTCACGGGCGGTCCGAATGGTATGCCGGTGCCATCGCCGACCTTCCTCGGCCTGGAGTTCGGCAAGCGCGCGAAGGATGGCGGGATTCCGTTCCATGAATTCTTCGGCATCGACTACAACCCCAACATCAAATTCCTGTTCATCTACATCGTGCTGTTCCTGGTGGTGCTGGCTGTGCTGTATATCAAGCACCGCCTGACCCGCATGCCGGTCGGCCGCGCCTGGGAAGCCCTGCGCGAAGATGAAATCGCCTGCCGTTCCATGGGCCTGAACCACGTGCTGGTCAAGCTTTCGGCGTTCACCATCGGTGCATCGACTGCCGGTTTGGCCGGTGTGTTCTTCGCCAGCTACCAGGGCTTCGTCAACCCGTCGTCGTTCACCTTCTTCGAGTCGGCGCTGATCCTGGCGATCGTGGTGTTGGGCGGCATGGGCTCGACGGTGGGCGTGGTGATCGCAGCCTTCGTATTGACCGTCGCGCCAGAATTGCTGCGCAGCTTCTCCGAATACCGCGTCCTGCTGTTTGGCGTGTTGATGGTGGTGATGATGATCTGGCGACCGCGCGGGCTGATCCGCATCAGCCGTACCGGTGTGACCCCACGTAAAGGAGTGGCGCCATGAGCAAGGAAGTCGTGCTCTCCGTGGAACACCTGATGATGCACTTCGGTGGCATCAAGGCCCTGAGCGATGTGAGCCTCAAGGTCGAACGCAACTCGATCTTCGCCCTGATCGGCCCCAACGGCGCCGGCAAGACCACGGTGTTCAACTGCCTGACCGGCTTCTACAAAGCCAGTGGCGGCAAGATCGAACTGAACATCCGTGGCCAGCAGACCAACGTGATCCAGCTGCTGGGTGAGCGCTTCAAGGCCACGGACTTCGTGTCGCCCAAAAGCTTTTTCAGCCGCGTGTACTACAAGATGTTCGGCGGCACCCACCTGGTCAACCGGGCCGGGTTGGCGCGGACTTTCCAGAACATTCGCCTGTTCAAGGAAATGTCGGTGCTGGAAAACCTGCTGGTTGCCCAGCACATGTGGGTCAACCGCAACATGCTGGCCGGCATCCTCAACACCAAGGGGTACCGCAAGGCCGAAAGCGATGCCCTCGACCACGCCTTCTACTGGCTGGAAGTGGTGGACCTGGTGGACTGCGCCAACCGCCTGGCCGGTGAACTCTCCTACGGCCAGCAACGCCGCCTGGAAATCGCCCGCGCCATGTGCACCCGGCCGCAGATCATCTGCCTGGACGAACCCGCTGCGGGCCTCAACCCGCAGGAAACCGAAGCCCTCAGCGCGATGATTCGCCTGTTGCGCGACGAACACGACCTGACGGTGGTGCTGATCGAACACGACATGGGCATGGTGATGAGTATTTCCGACCACATCGTGGTGCTGGACCACGGCAACGTGATCGCCGAGGGCGGGCCGGACGCGATCCGCAACGACCCGAAAGTGATTGCCGCCTACCTGGGCGCGGACGAAGAGGAGCTGGTATGAGTGCACCTATCCTCGAAATGAAGGACCTGGATGTGTTCTACGGCCCCATCCAGGCCTTGAAGAAAGTCTCGCTGCACATCAACGAAGGCGAAACCGTCAGCCTGATCGGCTCCAATGGCGCTGGTAAATCCACGTTGCTGATGTCGATCTTCGGCCAGCCACGGGCCGAGTCGGGGCAGATCATCTACAACGGCGTCGACATTACCCACAAGTCGTCGCACTACATCGCCTCCAACGGCATTGCGCAATCGCCGGAAGGGCGGCGGGTGTTCCCCGACATGACCGTCGAGGAAAATCTGCTGATGGGCACCATCCCGATTGGCGACAAGTTTGCCCAGGAAGATATGCAGCGCATGTTCGAGCTGTTCCCGCGGCTCAAGGAGCGCCGTAACCAGCGCGCCATGACCATGTCGGGTGGCGAGCAGCAAATGCTCGCCATCGCCCGCGCGCTGATGAGCCGGCCCAAGCTGTTGCTGTTGGACGAGCCGAGCCTGGGCCTGGCGCCGATCGTGGTGAAGCAGATCTTCTCGACCCTGCGCGAGCTGGCGTCTACCGGGATGACTATTTTCCTAGTCGAGCAGAACGCCAACCACGCGCTGCGCCTGTCGGACCGGGCGTATGTGATGGTCAACGGCGAGATTCGCCTGACGGGTACGGGTAAGGAGCTGCTGGTCAACGAGGAAGTGCGCAACGCCTACCTCGGCGGTCACTGATGTACAACGCAATGCAGGCCCTCCTATAGGTGCCTGCTTTATGTGGGAGCGGGCTTGCCTGCGGTGCAGACGCCTCGGTCGATCAGTTGGACCGAGGAGATGCCATCGCAGGCAAGCCCGCTCCCACCTGTGTTTTTGCACTGTCCACAAGGCCGATGCCAAATTGTGGAAAACAAATCCAGCCTGCCTCCAAAGCGCGACATATAGCCGCCGCAAATCCCTGTTTTGTCACAGTTTTGACTTGTCCCCATCCGCTGTGGAACCGGCTGTGGGTAACGTGGGAGTAGCTGGCTGAACGTCAATAAATACGTGGCCTGCAGCGTGATGAGTGTTTTTTGACTAGCGGGTTTTTGCGACCCGGCGGCGCCTTTTGTCAACCTGTTTAAAGACACAGGTATATGACCAAAATATGTCTCGCCAGCCTGTGGATAAGTCTGTGACTAAACTCTGGAAAGACGGCCGCAGAGGCCGGAATGACTGGCCTGGAGCCATCGTTCTGGTTTTCCGTTTGTCCTGGGGCCTACATACGCTTCAGCCAAGGTCAAGCAAAAAACTTTCTAAAACCGTCTGTAACCCTTGTGTATAAAGGCCTGGCGCAATTTGCACTTGCCCCCAAAGACTGTGGGCGCAACTGTGGATAACCTGCGCGCATATAGCTGCAAGCCACGGTGCATATGGCTTTGCTCGTAGTGGTTAATAAATGATCAGCTGTGTGGGGCGTTGCATGCTTAGCGGTTGCCGCCACCGCGGCGTAAGGGCATTCTGCTGGCTGATTTTTTTCCCCGATGCCCGCAAGGAGACCACCATGTCCAACACGCTGTTTATTACTGGCGCAACCTCAGGTTTTGGCGAGGCCTGCGCTCGTCGTTTTGCAGAAGCCGGCTGGAAACTGGTGCTCACCGGCCGTCGCGCCGACCGCCTGAATGCGCTGGTCGAAGCGCTTTCCCAGCAGACCGAGGTGCATGGCCTGGTCGTGGACGTGCGTGACCGCAAGGGTATGGAGGACGCCATCGCCAACCTGCCGCCATCGTTCGCCACGTTGCGCGGGCTGATCAACAACGCCGGCCTCGCCGTGGGCACCGACCCTGCGCCCAAGTGCAACCTCGACGATTGGGAAACCATGGTCGACACCAACATCAAGGGCCTGCTGACCACGACCAGCCTGCTGCTGCCGCGCTTGATCGCCCACGGCCGTGGCGCCGGCATCATCAACCTCGGCTCCATCGCCGGCAGCTACCCTTACCCGGGCAGCCACGTGTATGGCGGCTCCAAGGCGTTCGTGAAGCAGTTCTCGCTGAACCTGCGCTGCGACCTGCAAGGGACTGGCGTGCGCGTCACCAACATCGAACCAGGCCTGTGCGAGAGCGAGTTCTCGCTGGTGCGGTTCGGCGGTGACCAGGCGCGTTATGACGCGACTTACGCGGGGGCCGAGCCGATTCAGCCGCAGGACATCGCCGATACGATTTTCTGGGTGTTGAACACGCCGGCGCACGTCAACATCAACCGGTTGGAATTGATGCCGGTGAGCCAGACCTGGGCCGGGTTTGCGATCGAGCGTGGCGCCAAGGGCTGACACCGCGTTGCCTTCTTCGCGGGTAAGCCCGCTCCCACACTTGACCCTGTTACAGCCTGACAAAGGCGTCGAGTGTGGAAGCGAACCTGCTCGTGAAGGCGGCAAAATGGCCAAAAACAGGCCATAAGGTACACTCCCTCCCTGAAAACCCCTCCGCATTGTGCGGTTTAAAGGTTTTGACAGGAGGAAATGTGAGTAACCGAGGTGAGCAGGCACTGCTCAAACAATCGACCATCCTGATGTTCGCCGTGGCGATCGCCGGGATTGTCACGGGTGTGGTATCTGGCGCCCAATCCATTCTGTTCGACGGCTTTTTCTCGCTGATCGCCACCGCCATCAAGGTGTTGATGCTGATCACGGCCAAGCTGATCGCCAAGAAAAGCAACGAGCGCTTCCAGTTTGGCTACTGGCACCTGGAGCCCATGGTGCTGCTGATCGAAGGCAGTTTCCTGTTGCTGATCGCTATCTATGCGTTCCTCAATGGTGTGTTCGGCATTATCAATGGCGGGCGCGAGATCGAGTTGGGGCTGGTGATCATTTATGCGGCGGTGTTTACCGTCGTCGAGTTCGCCTATTTCTTCTATGTGCGCTACCGCAATCGCACGCTGAAATCATCGCTGATCCAGTTCGACAACATCAGCTGGCTGGTGGACGCGATGCTCTCCGTGGGCTTGCTCATCAGCTTTTTGGCGGCACTGTTGCTCAAGTCCCAGGGCTACGGCGAGTGGGCCGTGTACGTCGACCCGTTGATCCTGATCCTGCTGGCCCTGAGCATGCTGGCTCCGGCGTTCAAGATCCTGCGCCCGGCGTTGCGCGAGGTGCTGGGGATTGCGCCGGACCACCTGGACGACAAGGTGCGTGAAGTGATGGACGCGGCACAGGCCAGGCATGGATTCGACGATTATGTGTCCTACGTGCAAAAGCACGGGCGGGCGCGATTTATCGAGATTCATGTGGTGCTGCCGGCGAATTACCCGCTGGATAATGTCGCCACCCTCGACGGGCTGCGCGAAGAAATATCCACAGGGCTCGGCACCCCAGATGCGGCGCGCTGGTTGACGATCAGCTTTACCGGGGACCGCAAGTGGATTGCGTGAGGGCAGTTGCACCGAGGTGACGCTTTCGCGAGCAAGCCCGCTCCCACATTTAACCGTGTCCTGCCCTTGGAATGCGGGTCGAATGTAGCAGCGGGCTTGCGCGCGAAGAGGCCCTGAATGTCAGCCAAGATGCTGGGCGAGCCCCTGGTAACACGTCGCCAAATGGTACGGCGTGGTCGATGGCATATCCCGTCGACTCACCACGCCTTGGGCATCCAGGCATTCATTCCAGCCTTTTGCATGCAAGAAGTGCTGCTGCAGCGCCAGCAACTGGCGCTGCAGCACGGCTTCGCTGTCTGGCCGCAAGGTCAGTGCCCGCAGGTACTCGGCCTGGGCCCAGATTCGTTGGGTGCCGTCGCGCACGGTGCCATCCAGCGCCAGCATGCCACTGACGGCACCGCTGGTGTTATCCACACCCTTGAGCTCGGCGTAGGCGAAAGCCCGCGTCAGCGACGCATGCAGCGGCGTACCGCGCAGAACATCCGAGGACTCCAGCAAAAAGAACCACTCGAACTGGTGACCCGGCTCGAACCAGTTATCCACAGCCCCCAGCGGTTTTTCCATCATCACGCCGCTCTGGTGGTCAATGAAGCGCTGCTGCATGGCCTTCGCCAAGGCCAGCAGGGCCGCCTGTACCTGTGCGTCTTCACGCACGGCGAGGGTGGCGAGAAAACCTTCGGCCAAGTGCATCAATGGGTTTTGCAGCGGGCCGGAATTAAGCGATGACCAGTTGCGCTCCAGTACTGCTTCATACAGACCGTCGCCCGTGGCGAACCGCTTGGCGACCACTTCCAGTGCCGCATTGAGCACCGACTCCACCAGCGGCTCATGCACCTTGGCCCAGTAGTGGGCACAGGCGAAGATGATGAACGCGTGGGTGTAGAGGTCTTTGCGTGTGTCCAGCGGCTGGCCGGCCGGGTCGATGCTGTAGAACCAGCCACCATGCTCTGCGTCGTGGAAGTGCCGTTGCAGGGAGCGGAACAATGCCGCAGCGCGTTCTTCGGCAAACGCTGCACCGGGCTCGCCGATCAGGCTTGCGAACAGGTACAGCTGCCGGGCGCAGGCCATGGCGCGGTAGCGTTGTGGGGGCAGCGGTTGGTGATCGGCGTCCAGCGCCTCATAGGGCAATGCCAGGTCGGCATTCCAGCCTGGGCCCTGCCAGAGTGGCACGATCAGGCTGTTGAAGTGCGTGAGCACGGTGTTGAAGGCGGGTTGGGAAGCGCTGGGCATTGGCTGGCGTCGTCACGGCAGGGGTGTAGGCGCGCATGGTATCAGGCTTGAGGTGGGTGGTGGCTTTGAGTCCGCCATCGCGGGCAAGCCCGGCTCCCACATTTTTGACGGGCAAACCCGATGAAATGTGGGAGCTGGCTTGCCTGCGATGAGGCCTTACACGCTCGACAAAACTCAGCCCGCGAGCAACCAGGCCCCGGTCGCCGCCGAAGCCGCCCCGGCAATCCGCACCAACGGCGCGGCCGCGGCCGGCAGGAAGCGCACCACCGCGTAACCGGCCGCATGCAGAGCCGCCGTTGCCCCGACAAACCCTGCCGCGTAGGCCCAAGGGCTGGACATGTCTGGCAGCTCCAGGCCATGGGCTACGCCGTGGAACAGCGCAAACAAGGCCGTCGCCCCGACCGCCACGAACAACGGTGGACGCACCGCCAGCGCCACCGCCAAGCCCAAGGCCAGCACCGACGCCGCAATCCCGCTTTCCAGTGCCGGCAACGCCAGGCCTTCAAAGCCCAGCATGCCGCCGATCAACATGGTGCCTACGAAGGTGCACGGCAGTGCCCAGCGCGCGGCGCCTTTTTGTTGGGCGGCCCACAAGCCGACCGCGACCATGGCCAACAGGTGGTCGATGCCGCCCAAGGGATGGCTGATGCCGGCAGCCAGGCCGTTATCGCCGTGGCCCGGGTGAGCGAAGGCCAGCGCAGGGGCCAGCAGCAGGGCCGCAGCAGTGAAGAGTTTCTTGAGGCTCATGGACAGGTTCCTTATGGGTTGATCAGGCGGCGGTCAGCAGGCCTTGGCGTTCGATGAAGGCAACAATGTCGTCCAGGCCGACACCGGTTTTCTGGTTGCTGAACACAAAGGGTTTACCGTTGCGCATGCGTTGGGTGTCGCTGTTCATCAGCTCCAGCGAAGCACCGACCAGCGGTGCCAGGTCGATTTTGTTGATCACCAGCAGGTCGGATTTGCAAATACCAGGCCCGCCCTTGCGCGGCAGCTTGTCACCGGCGGACACGTCGATCACGTAGATGGTCAAGTCGGACAACTCCGGGCTGAAGGTCGCCGAGAGGTTGTCGCCGCCGGATTCCACCAGGATCAGGTCCAGGCCGGGGAAACGGCGGTTGAGTTGATCCACGGCCTCCAGGTTGATCGAGGCGTCTTCACGAATCGCCGTGTGCGGGCAGCCGCCGGTTTCGACGCCGATGATGCGCTCCGGTGCCAGGGCCTGGTTGCGTACCAGGAAGTCGGCGTCTTCACGGGTGTAGATATCATTGGTGACCACTGCCAGGTTGTAGCGATCGCGCAGCGCAAGGCACAGGGCCAGGGTCAGGGCGGTCTTGCCGGAGCCCACCGGGCCGCCGATGCCGACGCGCAGGGGTTGTGAGTTCATGTGCTTCTCCAAAATTAAGAGCCCTAGGAACGGAACAGGCGGCTGTACTGGCGCTCATGGGCCATGCACGCCAGGGACAGGCCAAACGCGGCGCTGCCGAAATGGTTGGGGTCGATGCGGCTGGCATCCTGCTGGGCTTGCTGCAGCAGGGGCAGCAGTTCGCTGGTCAGGCGTTGGGCAGCTTGCTGGCCCAGGGGCAGGGTTTTCATCAACACGGCCAATTGGTTTTCCAGCCAGCTCCACAGCCAGGCGGCGAGGGCGTCGGCGGGACTGATGCGCCAGGCGCGGGCGGCGAGGGCCCAGCCCAGGGCGAGATGGGGTTCATCACGCTGTTGAAGAAATGCGCGGGCGTGATCGTCGAGTTCGGGCAGGCCATTGAGCAGTTGTTGCAGGGAGTAGCCCATCTGCCGGCTCTCCTGGTACAGCTCGCGAGTCTCGCGGCTGGCACGGTGTTCTTCACACAGCTGCGCCAGGCGTGACCAATCCGCATCCAGTGCGGCCTGGCAATGCGCGAGCAGCACCGGCGCCTCGAAACGCGCAAGGTTGAGCAGCAACTGATCGCTGATCCAGCGTCGCGCACTGGCCGCGTCAGCGACGCGGCCGTTCTCCACCGCCATTTCCAGGCCTTGGGAATAGCTGTAGCCGCCAATCGGCAATTGCGGACTGGCCAGACGCAGCAGCGCCCAGGCTGGGTTCATAGACGCACGCCGAACTGGTGCAGCTTGGGCGGATAGTTGAAGTCTTCGTCGCCATGGCGCGAGTGATGGTGCCCGCCACCGTAGGCACCATGCTCCGGCTGGAACGGCGCCTCGATGGTCTCGGTCTGCGCCCCCAACTGTTCGAGCATGGCCTTGAGCACGTAGTCATCGAGCAGCCGCAACCAGCCGTCTCCCACTTGCAACGCGACGTGGCGGTTGCCCAGGTGATAGGCCGCGCGGGTCAGTTCGAACGCACTGGTGCACGTCACGTGTAAGAGTTGTTCAGGTCGAGCGCATACGCGTACGACGCGTCCGTCTTCGGCTTGCAGGAATTCGCCATCGTGCAGCGGTGGCTGGCCACGCTCCAGGAAAAGGCCGACGTCTTCACCGTCGGCACTGAAACAGCGCAGGCGGCTTTTGCTGCGTGCTTCGAAATTCAGCAGCAGCTCGGCGGCCCAGAGGGCTTGTGGGGCGATTCGGCGGTGGATCACCAGCATCAGGAAGCTTCCAGCTATGAGCGATGAAACAGCTAGAGCAAGGGGCTTGCCAACCTGGTTGGGGAGTAGGAATCGCCTGTAGTCATGTGGGATGGCGCCACTAAATAGGGCGAGAGGAAATGACGTGGGCGCGCCAAAGTGGTGCGAAGTGTTGCTTGTTGCACACGTGGTGTGCGTTTTCGGATTTTCCCTACAGGGTGTCAGGAAAAGGCGTTCATCGGGTTACCTGCCAGATCATTAGTCTGTGCGCCGTGTTTAATCCACTGCGACGTTCATCATGTTCAAGCCACTTTGCTATCTGATTATTGCCTGCCTGTCTTTTGTGTGTTCATCGGCCTCTGCCAATCTTCAGCCCCAGGCCTCGTTTTCGGCCTCACTGAAAGAAGCGTCCATCGATGATGTGATCGACCGCGCCCACGAGCTGCTGGGTACGCCTTACAAGTGGGGCGGCACCTCGGCGGACCAGGGCTTTGATTGCAGCAGCTTCCTGGTCTATCTGTTCAAGACCGAAGCCAATATCCAGATACCGCGTACCACGGCCGCCATGCACCGTTCAACCGCCGCGACCATCAAACGCACGGCACTCAAGCCCGGTGATGCAGTATTTTTCAAAGGCAACGGACGCGGCCAGGTCAGCCATGTGGGGCTTTATATCGGTGAGGGCAAGTTCATTCATTCGCCACGTACGGGAAAGAGCGTGCGCATCGACTCGTTGAGCAACCGTTACTGGAACAAGCACTACACCACGGCCAAGCGTTTCCACTCGGCTGGGTGATGCCGTTATTCGGTGCTCCCCAGGCCTTGCCAGTGCTTCAAGCCGATGAAGATAAAACGCAATTGCTGGGTGATTTTTGCCTGGGGCGTGAGGTGGTCAGGCAGGGCCTGGGCAGGCGGATCGATAATATCGGGAAGGGTGGCGAACACACTTTTGACGATCAGGTCGGCCATCACATGCAAGCCTTCGGGATCCAGGTGCTGCAGCTTTGGCATCAGCGTCAGGTCGGCGGCCAAGTCGCGGGTGATGTCTTCGCGCAAGGCGCCGATCGCTTGGCGCACGGCCAGGCAGCCACCATATTGCTCGCGGGCCAGGAACAGGAATTGTGAACGGTTGGCCGACACCACATCGAGAAAGATCCGTACGGAGGCATCGATAATGCCGCCCATCACGAATTCGTTATGGCGCACCAGGCGAATCGTCGCGCGGAAGGTCTGGCCCACTTCACTCACCAGGACGAGGCCAAGCTGGTCCATGTCGGCAAAATGACGATAGAAACCGGTGGGCACGATGCCGGCGGTCTTCGCCACTTCGCGCAGGCTCAGGCTGCCAAACCCACGGCCACACTCCATCAGATGGCGGGCTGCATCCATCAGGGCGAGGCGGGTCTGTTGCTTCTGTTCGGCGCGGGGCAGCATTGGCGGGCGGGCTTTGTCGGCAAGTACAGCGATGCACTCTAGCAAAACAGCTTTGCTGGCGTCGAACTTGGCGGGGAGGGCATGCGTGACAGGGTCTACAAAAAGTCAAAAGCCCGATCGGCGGATCGGGCTTTTTTATGGGCCACCACGGGGTTAGCTCTGTGCTTGATGCAGTTCTTGCAGACGGTCTGCACCGCCTTCGGCAACACCTTCGGCGTAGGCGCGTTTGTTGGCTTGCTCAGCACCGCCTTCAACCAGGCCTTTCTGTTCCAGACGATCACGGCCACCTTCGGCCACCGCGTTGCGTTCCAGCAGGCGATCAGCACCGCCTTCAACCAGACCTTTTTGTTCCAGGCGGTTGCGACCGTTTTCGGTCAGGCCTTCGGTGTAGGCGCGTTTGTTGGCTTGTTCCGAACCGTTTTCAGCGACGCCCTTGGCGTAGTCACGGTTCTCTTCTTCTTGCGAACCGCTACGAGCGACGGTCTGGCTGAAGTGAACGGCGTCGGCTTTGACTTGTGGGGTGGCCTGTTCGGAGGCTGGCAGGGCAAAGGCACTGGAAGCCAGGATGGATAACAGGACGGTAGCGAGTACTTGGCGTTTCATGATGGGTTGCTCCTTGGGAGGGCGATAAAGTGGGTACAGGGCTAATGCTACTCTCGATAAGTCGATATAAAAGTTCATAAACACAATGGTAATAATCAACAGAATTGATTGTTCTAGGCGGAGGCTCTAGAACGGGCCTCTCAAGCACGCGGTTTTGCACCGGTGTGGGTATTTTCGACACGCGCATGGGTAACATTGGTGCGCCATCGCCGTGGGAATCTGTCGGAGTGGTCAGCAATCGAGGTTTTTCCGGGCAAATCCGGGATTGGGTTAAACCCCCGAGCCGTTTGCCAGTCGTAGTTCTATAAGCTGTCCTTAGAGGCTGTCACCCAGCCAGTCGTATTCAGGAGTCCTGTGCAATGACGCGCACTCGTAAAATCATCGCTTGGAGCTGCGCCAGCTTCGTTCTGTTAATCGCCATCGTGGTGGTGGTCCTGGTGTTCTTTGACTGGAACCGCATCAAGCCGCCGCTCAATGCCAAGGTTTCCGAAGAACTGCATCGACCCTTCGCCATCAACGGCAACCTGGCGGTGGTGTGGGCGCGTGAGCCCGATGAAGGCGGGTGGCGCGCCTGGGTGCCGTGGCCCCACGTGATTGCCGAAGACCTGACCCTGGGTAACCCCGATTGGTCGAAAAACCCGCAAATGGTCACGCTCAAAAAGGTCGAATTGCGCATTTCACTCCTGGCGCTGCTGGTGCAGCGCGTGGTGATTCCGCGCATCGACCTCACCGAGCCGAGTGCTCAATTGCAGCGCCTGGCAGACGGGCGCGCCAACTGGACGTTCAAGTTCGACCCCAAGGACCCTAGCGCCGAGCCTTCCAACTGGGTGGTGGACATCGGTGCCATCGGCTTCGACAAGGGGCACGTGACCCTCGACGACCAAACCCTCAAGACTCAGCTCGATGTGATCATCGATCCGCTGGGCAAGCCTATTCCGTTCGGCGAAATCGTCGGCGACGCCGATGCCAAGAAGGCGTTGGAAAAAGGCTCGGCACCCCAGGACTACGCGTTCGGCCTCAAGGTCAAAGGCCAGTACCACGGCCAGAAACTCGATGGCAGCGGCAAGATCGGCGGCCTGCTGGCCCTGCAGGACGCGGCCAAGCCGTTCCCGTTGCAAGCCCAGGTCAAGATCGCTGACACCAGCATCGCCCTCGCCGGCACCCTCACGGATCCACTCAACCTGGGGGCCCTCGACCTGCGCCTGAAACTCGCCGGTTCCAGCCTGGGCAACCTTTACCCACTGACCGGCGTGACCTTGCCTGATTCGCCGGCCTACTCCACCGATGGTCACTTGATCGCCAAGCTGCACGAAGCCAACGGTGCGTCGTTCCGCTATGAGAATTTCAACGGCAAGATCGGTAACAGCGATATCCACGGCAACCTCGCCTACGTCGCCAGCCAGCCACGGCCCAAGCTCAGCGGTGCGCTGGTGTCCAACCAACTACTGATGACCGACCTTGCGCCGCTGATCGGCGCCGACTCCAATGCCAAGCAAAAAGCCCGGGGCGGGGACAGCAAACAGCCGGCCACCAAGGTGTTGCCGGTGGAGGAGTTCCGCACCGAACGCTGGCGTGTCATGGATGCTGACGTGGAGTTCACCGGCAAGCGCATCGTGCACAGTGCGGAGCTGCCGTTCACCGACCTCTACACCCACTTGGTGCTCAACGACGGCGAGCTGAGCCTCGAGCCCCTGCGCTTCGGCGTGGCCGGTGGCAAGCTGGACGCGCAGATTCGCCTGAACGGCCGCACCGTTCCGATGGAAGGCCGCGCCAAACTCACCGCGCGTAACTTCAAGCTCAAGCAGCTGTTCCCGACCTTCGAACCGATGAAGACCAGCTTCGGTGAGCTCAACGGCGATGCCGACATTTCCGGGCGCGGTAATTCCGTGGCGGCGCTGCTGGGCACCTCCAATGGTGACCTGAAGATGCTGATCAACGACGGCGCCATCAGCCGTGGCCTGATGGAAATCGCCGGGCTCAACGTGGGCAACTACGTGGTGGGTCGCCTGTTTGGTGACAAGGAAGTGAAGATCAACTGCGCGGCGGCGGACTTCGGTATCAAGACTGGCCTGGCGACGTCGCGGTTGTTCGTGTTCGATACCGAGAACGCCATCATCTACATCGATGGCACCGCGAACATGGCCACGGAGCAGTTGGACCTGACCATCACCCCGGAATCGAAAGGCTTCCGCCTGTTCTCCCTGCGCTCACCGTTGTACGTCAACGGGCCGTTCATCAAACCGAACGCCGGGGTCAAAGCCATTCCCCTGGCGCTGCGTGGCGCCGGCATGGTGGCATTGGGTGTGATCGCCGGGCCGGCTGCCGGGCTGCTGGCACTGGTTGCTCCGAGCGGCGGCGAGCCGAACGAGTGCGCACCGTTGCTGCAACAGATGAAGGAAGGCAAGGCGCCGAAAACCGTGAAAGGTTAAGCGACCTTTTATACAGACAAATAGGAGAGGGGGCTTGCTCCCGATAGCGCTGGATCAGTCAATTGAGAGGTCGACTGATTTACCGCTATCGGGGGCAAGCCCCCTCCCACATGGGCAGTGCGTGTAGCGGGCTTACAGGCTTTCTAGAATGTCGGCCATATCGTCGGCATGCTCTTCTTCCTGGGCCAGGATTTCTTCGAAGAGGCGGCGAGTGGTCGGGTCTTTGTCACCGATGTACTGAATGATTTCGCGGTAGCTGTCCACCGCAATGCGCTCGGCCACCAGGTCTTCGTAGACCATCTCCTTCAACGAGTTGCCTGCCACGTACTGAGCGTGGGAGTTCTTCGACAGCAGGTCCGGGTTGAACTCCGGCTCACCGCCCAATTGCACGATACGCTCGGCGAGTTTGTCGGCGTGTTCGGCTTCCTGGGTGGCGTGCTCCAGGAATTCCTCGGCGGCGATCTGCGCCTTGACGCCGCTGGCCATGAAGTAGTGGCGCTTGTAGCGCAGTACGCAGACCAGTTCGGTGGCCAGCGAGGCGTTAAGCAGGCGAATGATCTCTTCGCGGTCGGCATCGTAGCCTTCGGTCACTGCACCGTTTTCGACGTTCTGGCGGGCGCGGCTGCGCAGGGTCGCAACGTCAGTCAAGTTTGCTTCAGTCATCTCAATCTCCTGGGGCTAATCCGGTTTTGCGCCACGCTCTGCCGGCGTGATCGCTCCTAGTTGTGAGTCCCGGGCAGCGCAAAAAGTTTTATCGGATTTTCCAGCGGCGTCATGAGCCGGACTTGAGGCTGGGCTAGGCTTTAAGGATCAGATTGAGAGGATGCCCGGTTCATGCCGCAGTCGTTGGTCACGCGTTACCCCCTGGTTTTAGTGCCCGGCATGCTCGGTTTCGTGCGCCTGGGAGTGTTCCCGTACTGGTATGGCATCGTCCCGGCGCTGCGGGCGGGTGGGGCACAGGTGTTTCCCGTGCAGGTGGCGCCACTGGACTCCAGTGAGGTGCGGGGGGAGCAATTGCTGGTGCAGATCGAACGCATTCGCCGCGAAACCGGGGCCGACAAGGTCAACTTGATCGGTCATAGCCAGGGCGCGCTCACCGCGCGGTATGCGGCGGCCAAGCGCCCGGACTGGGTGGCGTCGGTGACCTCGGTGGCCGGGCCGAACCATGGGTCCGAACTGGCCGACCATATACACCTGCATTACCCCGTCGACGGTGCCAAGGGCCGGATCATGAGCGCGCTGTTTCATCTGGTCGCCTGGGTCATGGGCGTGATGGAAACCGGTTATCGCGGGCCGCGCTTCAAGGCGGATTTGCAGGCATCCCACCATTCGCTGACCAGCGCCGGTGTGGCGCTGTTCAATCAGCACTATCCACAGGGTTTGCCGCAGACATGGGGCGGGCACGGCGCGGAAGTGGTCAACGGCGTGCGCTATTACTCGTGGTCCGGCACCTTGCAGCCGGGCATCACCGACCGTGGCCGCAACCTCTTCGACGGCACGAATCGCAGCTGCCGCGTGTTCGCCCGCCGCTTTGTGCGGGAAAAGGGCCAGTGCGACGGCATGGTCGGGCGCTACAGCTCACACCTGGGGGTGGTGATTGGCGATGACTACGCCCTGGATCACTTCGATATCGTCAACCAGTCCATGGGCCTGGTGGGCAAGGGGGCCGAGCCGATCAGGCTGTTTGTCGAGCATGCGCAGCGGCTAAAGGCTGCCGGGGTGTAGTCGGGAGGCCGCGTTATCGTTTTTCGCAGGCAACCCAGCTCCCACAGTTGACCGAGTTCGTCCTGGCGGCTGGGTCCCCTGTGGGAGTCGGGCTTGCCCGCGATGGTGGTTGTTCAGGCGACGCTGGCTTTCCGACTAAATGGGGTGGTCCAGCGCTCCGACAAGACCACCCCGCCCAAGGTCAGGAGGCCGCCCACCAGGTGATACAGCGCCAGTTTTTCCTTCAACACCACGGCAGCAATCAGCGCGGTGATCAGTGGCAGCAGGTTGAAAAACAACGTGGTGCGGCTCGGGCCCAAGCTCTTTACCGAATGCATCCACGCCAGCGGCGCCAACATCGAAGCCAGCAGGCACGCATACAGCACCAGCGGGACGTTGGCCCAGCCCAGGCCAGCCTTCGCCGAGAACAGGAACAGCGGAAACAGCACCACCACGGCCACCAGCACCTGCAAGTACAGCAGCACCAGCGGCGGCAGGCGCAACTGCCATTTTTTCAGCAAGGTGCTGTAGACCGCATACGCCAGGGTCGCGACCAGCATCATGCCGTCACCCAGGTTGACCCCATGTTGCAGCAGCGCGCCGAGGCTGCCGGCCGACACCACCACGACCACGCCGGCGAACGACAGCACCGCGCCGGTCAGGGCACCGTAGGTCAGGCGCTGGCCGAGACTGATGATGGCCGCCGTCAACGCCATCAACGGCATCAGCGACAGGATGATGCCCATGTTGGTGGCGCTGGTCAGTGTCGCGGCGTAGTACGCCAGGCTCTGGTAGACCGCCATGCCCAGCACGCCGAGGATGAACACCTTGCCCAGGTTCGGGCGGATCGACGCCCAGTTGGCGATCACCGGCTTGATCATGAACGGCGTGAACAGCAGCGCCGCCAGCAGCCAGCGGTAAAAGCCGATCTCCGCCGGGAAGATCGAGCCCACGGCCAGCTTGTTGACGACGGTGTTGCCGGCCCAGATAAAAATGGCCAGCAAGGGATAAGCGTATTGCATCGAAAGTAACCAGGTGTGTTGATGAGGCAGGATTATCCATTGTCTGGATCGAAGCTTATACTGCGATCCAGACAAACGACCTTTGTATCCAGACAACATGGCCAAGCACAACGTACGCCTTGCGGATTTCCCCCGGCTGCCGAGCCCGGTGTATTTTCGCTACTCGGATTTCGCACCGGACACCGAGTGCACGCCGCACCAGCATTGCTGGGGCTCGCTGGATTACTCAGCCAGCGGCGTGATGCGCATGGAAGTGGCCGGCAGCCGCTTCATGTCACCGCCGCAATACGCGGTGTGGGTGCCGCCCCATACCGAGCACAGCTCCTACAATGCCGAGGCGATCGTCTACCACTCGGTCGGGTTGGCACCGGAACTCTGCGAGCAACTGCCGCAGCGGCCTTGCACGCTGGCCATCAGCGACATCCTCAAGGCCATTCTCAGCGATTTCGCCCAGCGTGACGTGAACAGGCCGCAGACCGAGCCTGATATTCGCCTGGCCCAGGTGCTGGTGGACCAACTGAGGCAGGCGCCGATCCACGAGTGCTTCCTCCCCTACGCCCGTCACCCTGGCCTGCTCGGTGTGCTGGAGGGCATGCAGGCAGACCCCGGCGACAATCGCCCGCTGGCGCACTGGGCCGAGCAGGTGCATGTGAGCGAACGCACCCTGGCGCGCCAGTTTGTCCGGGAACTGGGCATGAGCTTCGGAGAATGGCGCCAGCGCCTGCGCTACCTGGCGGCCATCGAAGCCCTCGACAGCGAGCGCAGCGTGCAACATGTGGCGTTCGACCTGGGCTACAGCACCGCCTCGGCGTTCATTGCCATGTTCCAGCGCCAAGCGGGCTGTACCCCCGAGCAGTACCGTCGAACACATATCCGTGGTCGATGAAGATGTAACAAGCTTTGACTACACTGCTGGGTAGGCCGTGCCCCCCGGTACGGTAACAGGGAGAAAACTCCATGAAGATGCTGCGCATTCCGCTGTTGATGATGGGCCTGCTGTTGTGTTCCCAAGGTTTTGCCGCCACCGCCCAGCAAAACAAAATGACCACCTGCAATGCCGAAGCCACTACCAAGACGCTCAAGGGGGACGAGCGCAAGGCCTTCATGAAGACCTGCCTGTCGGCCCCGGCGGCCAATGACGCCAAGACCCTGACACCCCAGCAGCAGAAAATGAAGGATTGCAATGCGTCAGCGAAAACCAAGGCGCTGACCGGTGATGCGCGCAAAACCTTCATGAGCACCTGCCTGAAAGGTTAACCACGAATTCACGGGCACTGAAGATCAAATGTGGGAGCCGGCTTGCCTGCCAATGCATCACCTCGGTTTGACTGATACACCGGGGCGCCTGCATCGCAGGCACGCCAGCTCCCCCACTTGATCGCATTAGCACCCTGACCTCTCGCTTGATTCCCTCAAGGCTGGCAGACTGCCCATCCTTTAACGCCGTTCGTTTTGAGGCTGTATGCCAACGTTTTCTCAACGTCACGTGATATTGCTGGCCAGCTACATCATCATTTTCGGCGGGTTGCTGCTGGTACTGCCGCTGAAATTGCTGCCCAGCCTGCTGGCCGGCCTGTTGGTCTTTGAACTGGTCAACATGCTCACCCCCCAACTGCAGCGATTGATCGAAGGCCGGCGTGCGCGTTGGCTGGCGGTGGCGTTGCTCGGCACCCTGATCGTCAGCGTGCTGACCCTGATCTTTGCCGGTGCCATCAGCTTCCTGTTGCACGAAGCGGAAAACCCCGGGGCGTCCCTCGACAAATTCATGGGCGTGGTCGACCGCGCGCGCGGCCAATTGCCGCCGTTCCTCGACGCCTACCTGCCCGCCAGCGCCGCGGAGTTTCGCGTGGCCATCGGCGATTGGTTGAGCAAGCACCTGAGCGAACTGCAGCTTGTGGGTAAGGATGCTGCCCACATGTTCGTCACTTTGCTGATCGGCATGGTGCTCGGTGCGATCATCGCCCTGCAGCGCGTGCCCGACCTGACCAAGCGCAAGCCCCTGGCCGCCGCGCTGTTCGACCGCCTGCACCTGCTGGTCCAGGCGTTTCGTAACATCGTCTTCGCGCAAATCAAGATCGCCGCGCTCAATACCGCCTTCACTGCCATATTCCTTGCCGTGGTGCTGCCGCTGTGTGGCATTCACCTGCCGCTGACCAAGACCCTGATCGTGCTGACCTTCCTGCTCGGCTTGCTGCCGGTCATCGGCAACCTGATGTCCAACACCCTGATCACCATCGTCGCGCTGTCGTTGTCGATCTGGGTCGCAGTGGCGGCGCTGGGTTACCTGATCGTGATCCACAAGGTCGAGTACTTCCTCAATGCGCGGATCGTCGGCGGCCAGATCAGTGCCAAGTCGTGGGAATTGCTGCTGGCGATGCTGGTGTTTGAAGCCGCCTTCGGCCTGCCTGGCGTGGTGGCGGGGCCGATTTACTATGCGTACTTGAAGAGCGAGTTGAAGCTCGGCGGGATGGTTTGACGCAATAACTGAAGTGCTGTTGCTTCGTGGACTTTAAAGGGACTTAGAGGGATACAAGCTGTGAGCGACAATATCTATGCTCCGCCAACGGCAGAGTTGTCTGAGGCGGTAAAGCCCGCTGCCGAGTTTTATGTCATTTCCCAGAAAAAGCTGCTGATTCTGAGCCTGCTCAGTTTTGGGCTGTACACCTATGTCTGGGCGTATAAAAACTGGAGCCTGTACAAGAAAGCCAACCAAGCCGATATCTTGCCGTTGGCGCGTGCGTTCTTTTTTATCTTCTTTGTGCACAAGCTTTACCGCCTTGCCTACCGGCGGGTGGTCGAGAGCGGCCGAAAATTCGATTTCGATTTTGAGCAATGGGCGACGGTGTTTGTGGTGGTGACTGTGGGCGCCAACGTGTTCGACGCCGTGGCTGCGCGCGTCGAGGCGTTGTTTGCCTATAAAAGCCTGACGCTCCTGGCGCTGCCTCTTTGTGCCTACATCCTTCAACAATCCCAGGCCCTGATCAATTTTGCCGCCGGCGACCCGGAAGGTCAGAGCAACGCTCGGTTCAATCCGTGGAACTACTTGGTGATCGTGCCCGGTATTGTCATGTGGGGCCTGACATTTCTTGGGCTGTGGGCGATCTATTTTCGCTAGCCCCCCGCAAAAAGGACTGCTCCATGAACAAGGAATTAAGCGTCGTACTCCTCGCCATCGGCTTTTCGGCACTGGTCGGCTGTTCCGCAGCCGGTGTCGTGGCCAGTTCCGATCCCCAGCAAAAGTTGGCTGACGCCGACGCGTTACTGGATCAGGGGCGGCCACTGCCGGCCGAGCGCTTGATTGCCGAGGCCGTGCAACGGTGCACGGCGGCCGGGGATCAGTTGTGCCTGGCGGACGCTTATCGCGGGTATGGATTGTTTTTCATGTCGTCGGCGTTGGCCAGCCAGAAGGACCGCTATACGACCCAGGGCTTTCGTGACACCACGGCGACCTACGAACAGCGCTACGTGAAAGCCAATGAGTACCTGGAGAAGTCTCGGGCGATCTATGCCCATGCCGGGCGGTTTGAGGTGGTGACCAATCTCAATTTGAACCGAGGCTTTGCCTACGAGATGGCGGGGGATAAGTCGGCGGCTTGCCAGGCCTATGTTGATAGCCTGGCGGCAAGTCGGGAGAACGCGCGGCTTAAGCCGGGCGCCGTGATCCAGGTGCCGGCCAAGTACGGGACATTTGAGCAGTACATCGGCGTGCAAAAAGCGCGGGTGGGGTGTGGCGTTTAGCGTCTTGGGGCGAACTGAGTCTTTGTGGTGAGCGGGGTAAGCCCGCTCACCACTCGACAGATCAGTTTCCGTAACGCTTGCTGGCCTCAATCGCCAAGCCGCTGCCGATACTGCCAAAGATATTGCCTTCCACATGCCGCGCGTTCGGCAACATCGCCGAGATGCTGTGGCGCAGTGCCGGAATGCCGCTGGAGCCGCCGGTAAAGAACACCGTATCGACCTGCGCCACGCTCACCGACGCATCGTTCAGCAACTGCGTGACGCTATTGCGCACGCGCTCCAGCAAGCCATCGATGGCTGATTCGAACAACGCCCGGCTCAGTTCCACGCTCAAGCCCGGTTCAACCCGGTCCAGCAGCACGTGGCGGCTGTCTTCGTGGGTCAGTTGGATCTTGGTTTCTTCTACTTCCATCGCCAGCCAGTGGCCCGCGCGCTGTTCGATCAACTTGAACAGGCGGTCGATGCCACCGGTGTCTTCGATGTCGTAGCGCATGCTGCCCAACGCCAGCTGGGATTTCTGCGAGTACACCGAGTTGATGGTGTGCCAGGTGGCCAGGTTCATGTGGTGGCTGGTGGGCATGTAGGCGCCGCTTTTCATGCGGCTGCCGTAGCCGAACAGCGGCATCATGCCTTGCAGGCTGAGCTGTTTGTCGAAGTCGGTACCGCCGATGTGCACGCCGCCGGTGGCGAGGATGTCGCTCTGGCGGTTGTCGTTGTGGCGGCGGTCCGGTGACAGGCGCACCAAGGAAAAGTCAGACGTACCACCGCCGATGTCGACGATCAGTACCAGCTCTTCTTTTTCAATGGTGGACTCGTAGTCGAACGCGGCCGCAATCGGCTCGTACTGGAACGAAATATCCTTGAAGCCGATCTTGCGCGCCACGTCGACCAGGGTGTTCTCGGCTTCCTGGTCGGCCATCGGGTCGTCATCGACGAAGAACACCGGGCGGCCCAGCACCACTTCTTCGAACTCGCGGCCGGCGTTGGCTTCGGCACGGCTCTTGAGTTGGCCGATGAACAGCGCCAGCAAGTCGGTGAAAGGCATCGCGGTGCCCAGCACGCTGGTGTCGTGTTTGATCAACTTGGAACCGAGCAGGCTCTTGAGCGAGCGCATCAGCCGGCCTTCGTAGTTTTCCAGGTATTCGTGCAGGGCCAGGCGACCGTACACCGGGCGGCGCTCCTCGAAGTTGAAGAACACCACCGATGGCAACGTGATCTTGTCGTCCTCCAGCGCGATGAGCGTCTCCTCGCCGGGACGGATCCAGCCGACGGTGGAGTTGGACGTGCCAAAGTCGATGCCGCAGGCACGGGCTGGGGATGGGTTTTTCATGTCTATCGGGTTCCGGTTGAAAAACGGCCGCGCAGTGTATGCCAGTCGAAGGCGGATGCGTAGGCCGACTATCCGCTAAATCGTGCTTGAAAGTTGGGTATTTGCCCCCACATCTGTTGCATACGGCTAGTGCCGATAACACTTTGACGCACCCCCAGGCCACAAGACTCAACAAGTGCAAAGCAGCGCACGTTGTGCCCTGGGCTGTGCGATCTCGATTAAGGATGGTGAACCGCCGATGGATTTCAAAGACTACTACAAGATATTGGGTGTCGAGCCGAGCGCCGATGACAAGGAAATCAAGGCTGCCTACCGCAAGCTCGCACGCAAATATCACCCGGATGTAAGCAAGGAAAAAGACGCCGAAGAGAAGTTCAAGGACGCGTCCGAAGCCTATGAAGCGCTTAAAAGTGCCGATAAGCGTGCTGAATACGACGAACTGCGCAAATACGGCCAGCATGGCCAGCCGTTCCAGGGGCCGCCGGGCTGGCAGAGCCGTGGCGGTTTTGGCGGGGGTGGCGGTGGCGAGGACTTCTCGGACTTCTTCAGCTCGATCTTCGGCTCGCGTGGCGATGCCTTTGGTGGCGGCCAGCGCCGTCCGGCCGGGCGTAAGGGGCAGGATGTGGAGATGCAGCTGTCGGTGTTCCTCGAAGAGACACTGTCCACCGAGTCCAAGCAGATCAGCTTCCAGGTGCCGCAATACGACGCCTCGGGCCGTCACGTCAGCAACACCACCAAGAGCCTGAACGTGAAGATCCCCGCCGGTGTGACCGACGGCGAGCGTATCCGCCTCAAAGGCCAGGGCGCGCCGGGTATTGGCGGTGGAGCCAATGGCGATCTGTACCTGATCATCAAGTTTGCACCGCACCCCAAGTTTGAAGTCGAAGGCGAAAACCTGGTGATCACCCTGCCGCTGGCGCCGTGGGAGTTGGCGTTGGGCGCTGAAATCGCCGTGCCGACGTTGACCGGCAAGATCAACCTCAAGGTGCCAGCCGGCAGCCAGAACGGCCAGCGCATGCGCGCCAAGGGCCATGGTTTGCTGAACAAGGCCGGGCAGCGTGGCTTCCTGTACGTGCAGCTCAAGGCAGTGATGCCACCGGCGGGCGACGATGACGTGAAAGCGTTGTGGCAGGAGCTGGCGCAGAAAGCTGCGTTTAACCCGCGCGAGCAGTTCTGAGGCAAATACTTTCCCTGCGGTGAGGGAGCCACGCTCCCTCGCCACCGGTTTTCAGCTAGAACAGGAAATACCGCTGCGCCATCGGCAACACCTCGGCCGGCTCACACCACAGCAACACACCGTCGGCCTTGACCTGATAGGTCTGTGGGTCAACCTCGATGTCCGGCAGGTAATCGTTGTGGATCAGGTCGGTTTTCTGCACGTTGCGACAGCCCTTTACCACGCCAATCTGTTTCTTCAGGCCCAGCGCTTCCGGCAGGCCTGCGTCCATGGCTGCCTGGCTGATAAAGGTCAGGCTGGTGGCGTGCAGCGAGCTGCCGAAGCTGGCGAACATCGGCCGGTAGTGCACCGGCTGCGGCGTGGGGATCGAAGCGTTCGCGTCGCCCATCAGGCTTGAGGCAATCGCCCCGCCCTTGAGAATCAAGGTAGGTTTTATGCCGAAAAACGCCGGGCGCCACAGCACCAGGTCGGCCCACTTGCCCACTTCGATGGAGCCGACGATGTGACTCACGCCGTGGGTGATCGCCGGGTTGATGGTGTACTTGGCGATGTAGCGTTTGGCGCGGAAGTTGTCGTTGCCAGGGCCATCGCCGGGCAGTGGGCCGCGTTGCTTTTTCATCTTGTCGGCGGTCTGCCAGGTGCGTGTGATCACCTCGCCCACTCGGCCCATGGCCTGGCTATCCGAGCTGATCATCGAGAACGCGCCGAGGTCGTGCAGGATGTCTTCGGCGGCTATGGTCTCGCGGCGGATGCGGCTTTCGGCGAAGGCCACGTCTTCGGCAATGCTGGGGTCCAGGTGATGGCAGACCATCAGCATGTCCAGGTGCTCGTCGATGGTGTTGCGCGTGAACGGCCGGGTCGGGTTGGTCGAGCTGGGCAGCACGTTGGGGAAGCCGCAGGCCTTGATGATATCTGGCGCGTGACCGCCCCCTGCACCTTCGGTGTGGTAGGTGTGGATGGTGCGGCCCTTGAGCGCGGCCAGCGTGGTTTCGACAAAGCCGGATTCGTTGAGGGTGTCACTGTGGATCGCCACCTGCACGTCGTACTGGTCGGCAACGCTCAGGCAGTTATCGATACTCGCCGGTGTGGTGCCCCAGTCCTCATGCAGCTTGAGGCCAATGGCACCGGCCTTGACTTGCTCGATCAGCGGCTCGGGCAGGCTGGCGTTGCCCTTGCCGGTAAAACCGATGTTCATCGGAAACGAATCGCTGGCCTGGAGCATCCGCGCCAGGTGCCAGGGACCTGAGGTGCAGGTGGTAGCGTTGGTGCCCGTGGCCGGGCCGGTGCCGCCGCCGATCATGGTGGTGACGCCGCTGGTCAGCGCCTCTTCGATCTGCTGCGGGCAGATGAAGTGCACATGGGAGTCGATGCCGCCGGCGGTGAGGATCATGCCTTCGCCGGCAATCACTTCGGTGCTGGCACCGATGGCCATCGTCACGCCGGGTTGGATATCCGGGTTGCCGGCTTTGCCGATCGCGTGGATGCGGCCGTTTTTCAGGCCGACGTCAGCCTTGACGATGCCCCAGTGGTCGATGATCAGCGCGTTGGTAATCAGCGTGTCGACCACTTCATGGGCGAGCAACTGGCTCTGGCCCTGGCCATCGCGGATCACCTTGCCGCCGCCGAATTTCACCTCCTCGCCATAGACGGTGAAGTCTTTTTCGACCTCGACGAACAACTCGGTGTCGGCCAGGCGAACCTTGTCACCGACGGTGGGGCCGTACATGTCGGCGTAGGCTTGGCGGCTGATTTTCATGTGTGTGTGCCCTGGAAAATTACGTTGAATGTGAGATCGCTATCGCGGGCAAGCCCGCTCCCACAGATGGAATTCGTTCCCGTGTGGGAGCGGGCTTTCCCGCGATGAGGCCCTAAAGGTCACCCATGATCCGTCCGGCAAACCCGAACACCCGCCGTCCACCGCTCAAATCCACCAACTCGATTTCACGACTCTGCCCCGGCTCGAAGCGCACCGCCGTCCCCGCTGGAATATTCAGGCGCATGCCCCGGCTCGCCGCGCGATCAAAGGTCAGCGCGTCATTGGTCTCGAAAAAATGGTAATGCGAGCCCACCTGGATCGGCCGGTCGCCGCTGTTGGCCACGCTGAGTGTGACGGTGCGGCGACCCACGTTGAGTTCGATGTCGCCAGGCTGGATCTGATATTCACCAGGAATCATGCAGGTTGCCCCAGGGTCTTGAAGTAGATGGCGGTCGGGCTGTAGCGCCCGTCCGGGCTTTGGCAGTAGTCGGGCAACTCACCGATCTTGGTGTAGCGCAGCGACTGGTAGAAGGCCTCGGCCGGGGAGCCGGCTTCGGTGTCCAGGTACAACAGGCCGCGCTTGTGCTGGCGCGCGGCGAGTTCCAGGGTGTTCATCAACTGTTGGCCCAGGCCGTGACGTCGGGCGCTGCTGTGCACCAGCAGCTTTTGCACTTCGGCGCGGTTGAGACCGTTGGCTTTCTGGCACAGCGCCAGTTGCACGCTGGCGATCACCTGTTCGTCGCGCACCACGACCCACAGCAGCAGGCTGGCGTCTTCGACGCTGGCTTGCACCCCCTTCAGGTAAGCGCGGGCCTGGGCTTCGTCGAAGTCAGCCATGAAGCCGACCGATGCACCGTGCTTCACCGCGTCCAGCAACAGCTCGATCAAGCCCAGGCGGTAGTGGGCAAAACTTTCTGCATTCACTCGACGCAGTTGCGAAGCGCTCATCGACTCACTCCTTGGGCGGTTCGGCGCCCGGGTTCAGGTTCAGTTGCATAAACGTCAGGTCCAGCCAGCGGCCAAACTTGATGCCCACTTGGGGCATCTGGCCGGTGGTAATGAAGCCCAGGCGCTCATGCAGGTGGATCGAAGCGTGGTTGCCGCTTTCGATGGCGGCGACCATCACATGTTTGCCGCCGGTGCGGGCGCGTTCGATCAGCGCCTCCATCAGGCGCGGGCCGAGGCCTTTGCCGCGTTGGTCGTTGCGCACGTACACCGAGTGCTCGACGCTGTAGCGGAAACCTTCGAACGGTCGCCAGTCACCGAACGAGGCGTATCCGGTGACTTCACCGTTTTCCACGCAGACCAGGACCGGATAGCCCTGGGCATGCCGCGCACTGAACCAGGCCTGGCGATTGCCCAGATCCACCGGTTGTTCGTTCCAGATCGCCGTCGTGTTGAGTACCGCGTCGTTGTAGATATCGCGGATCGCCGGCAAATCGTTTTGAGTTGCGTCACGAATCATGGCCGGGCCTCAGGCGATGGGTTGGTGGACGGTGACCAGCTTGGTGCCGTCGGGGAAGGTGGCTTCCACCTGGATGTCCGGGATCATCTCCGGGATGCCTTCCATCACCTGTTCCCGGCTGAGCAGGGTGGTGCCGTAGTGCATCAGGTCGGCGACCGTGCGGCCATCGCGGGCCCCTTCCATCAGTGCGGCGGAGATGTAGGCGATGGTTTCCGGGTAGTTGAGCTTCACGCCGCGCGCCAGGCGCCGCTCGGCCACCAGGCCTGCAGTGAAGATCAGCAGTTTGTCTTTTTCCCGTGGGGTCAGATCCATGGTTCAGGTGCTCCAGATTCGCGGTGAAACGGCTTCACGGCCCAGCACCGCCGGGCGCAGCAACCGCCATAAATCAATCAACCATGCCCGCGCCAGCAGCGCTTCGCTGGCCAGGCAGCGCGCGACCAGCAGGCCAGGCAGTTGAGTCAGGTCGCCGCGCACCGCGTGGGGCAGGGCACGGCAGGTTTCGAGTAATTCAGGGGCGATGTCGGCGGTCAGCAGCAACGTCGCAAACACCGGCTGACCGTCCAGGCCTATGGGCGAGTCCAGCAAGCCGTCGGCGCCGACAATGCGTTGGCGCTCGTGCCAGAGCAACTGGCCGTCGCGGCGAATGTCCAGGTGTGACTGAAAGTGGCCGAGGTCGAAACGTTCAGCGCTGGCCGGGCGACCCAGGGCGACCACATCCCAGTAGAACAGCCGCGCATCGCCTTGCAGCGCGATGCGCGTAGTGAGCTCGGCCTGGGCGGCACTGAATACGATGGTTTCCTGGGGCAGCCATTCCAGGGTGGCGCCGGCTTCCACGGTGAGGTCCACCTGCTGAAAGGCGGGGCCGCTGGCGCGATACCATTTGGCCGCGCCGGGGCTGGTCAATTGCGCCCAGGCACCCGCGCCGACATGGGCGCTGATGTCCAGGCGATCACCACCGGCAATCCCGCCGGGCGGGTGCACGATAATGTGCTGGCACACCTCGGGGCCTTCGGCGTACAGGTGCTTTTGCACCCGCAGCGGGCCAAGGTGGCGGCGCATCACCGGGCGCGTGGTGTCACCGAAACGCGCATAGCCGAGTTCCAGCTCGGCGTGCCAGCTGGGGGTGAACAAGGCGGGGGAAACGGGCAGGTTCATGGCGTGTGCTTATCGTTAGGAGGCTACAGATTAGATGGTTACGAGACCACGCACACCTTCACTTTCCATATTTTCACCTCGGCCTTGCTGCACGATTTCACCACGGGACATCACCAGGTATTGGTCGGCCAACTCGGCCGCGAAGTCGTAGAACTGCTCCACCAGCAGGATCGCCATATCACCGCGTGCCGCGAGTTTCTTGATCACCGCGCCGATCTCCTTGATGACCGAGGGCTGGATGCCTTCGGTGGGCTCGTCGAGGATCAGCAGGCGCGGGCGGCTGGCCAGCGCACGACCAATCGCCAGTTGCTGCTGCTGGCCGCCGGACAAATCGCCGCCACGCCGGTGTTTCATTTGCAGCAACACCGGGAACAGTTCGTAGATGAAGGCGGGCACTTCCTTGGCCTCGGAACCCGGAAAGCGCGAAAGCCCCATCAACAGGTTTTCTTCCACCGTCAGCCGTCCAAAAATCTCCCGGCCCTGCGGCACATAGGCAATCCCCGCATGCACACGCTGGTGCGGCTTGAACCCGGTGATCGCCTTGCCTTCCCAATTCACCGCGCCCTCTTTGGCCGGCAGCAGGCCCATCAGGCATTTGAGCAGGGTGGTCTTGCCCACGCCGTTACGGCCGAGCAGGCAGGTGACCTCACCGATCTTCACGTCAAAGGACAGCCCGCGCAGGATATGGCTACCGCCGTAGTACTGGTGCAGCTTGTCGACTTGCAGCATTCTCAAAACCTCCACGATTCCCCTGTGGGAACCGGATCAAATGTGGGCACTGGCGTGCCTGCGATAGCGCTGTACCCGCTACACCGAGTTGCCTGCATCGCCGGCAAGCCAGCGCCCACATGAAGCAGTCCTTGTCAGGCTCAGCGACCGAGGTAAACCTCGATCACCCGCTCATTTTCCTGCACCTGTTCCAGTGAGCCTTCGGCCAGTACGCTGCCCTGGTGCAACACCGTCACGTGGTCGGCAATAGAACCGACAAACCCCATGTCGTGTTCCACCACCATCAGCGAGTGCTTGCCCGCCAGGCGCTTGAACAGTTCGGCGGTGAACTCGGTTTCGGCGTCGGTCATGCCCGCCACCGGTTCGTCCAGCAGCAACAGTTGCGGGTCCTGCATCAGCAGCATGCCGATCTCCAGGAACTGCTTCTGGCCGTGGGACAGCAGTCCTGCCTGGCGATGCTCCGAGGCGGTGAGGCGGATGGTATCGAGCACTTCATCGATTCGGTCCTTCTGCTCGCCGCTCAAGCGTGCGCGCAGGCTGGCCCACACCGACCTGTCGGTCTTCTGCGCCAGTTCCAGGTTTTCGAATACGCTCAAGGCTTCGAACACCGTGGGTTTCTGGAATTTGCGGCCGATGCCGGCCTGGGCGATCTGCACTTCGCTCATGCTGGTCAGGTCCAGGGTTTCGCCGAACCAGGCCTTGCCGTGACTGGGCCGGGTCTTGCCGGTGATCACGTCCATCAAGGTGGTCTTGCCCGCGCCATTGGGGCCGATGATGCAACGCAGTTCGCCGACGCCGATGTAGAGGTTCAGGTTGTTGAGGGCCTTGAAACCATCGAAGCTGACGCTGATGTCTTCCAGGGTCAGGATGGTGCCGTGGCGAGTATTCAGGCCCTTGCCCGCGGCTTGGCCAATGCCGATCGCATCACGGCCGCTGCCTGCATCGAAAATAGGTTCAAGCATGACGTTCCTCATTTCTTCAGCAGGCCGATGACGCCCTTGGGCAGGTACAGGGTGACGATGATGAACAGCGCCCCGAGGAAGAACAGCCAGTATTCCGGGAAGGCCACGGTGAACCAGCTCTTCATGCCATTGACCACGCCAGCGCCCAGCAGCGGGCCGATCAGCGTGCCGCGCCCACCCAGGGCTACCCATACGGCGGCCTCGATGGAGTTGGTCGGCGACATTTCGCTGGGGTTGATAATGCCCACCTGCGGCACATACAACGCTCCTGCCAGCCCGCACAACACGGCGCTCAAGACCCAAACGAAGAGCTTGAAGCCGCGCGGGTCGTAGCCGCAGAACATCAGGCGGTTCTCGGCATCACGCAGCGCCGTGAGCACGCGGCCGAACTTGCTTTGCGCCAGGCGCCAGCCGATGTAGAGGCTGGCGACCAGCAACAGCACCGTGGCCACGAACAACACCGCGCGCGTGCCCGGCTCGGTAATGCCAAAGCCCAGGATGCTGCGAAAATTGGTGAAACCGTTATTGCCGCCGAATCCGGTCTCGTTGCGGAAAAACAACAGCATCCCCGCAAACGTCAGGGCCTGGGTCATGATCGAGAAATACACGCCCTTGATCCGCGAGCGGAAGGCGAAGAACCCAAACACCAACGCCAGCAGGCCTGGCGCCAATACCACCAGGCACAGGGCCCAGAGGAAGTGGTCGGTGCCCACCCAGTACCACGGCAGTTCGGTCCACGACAGGAATGTCATGAACGCTGGCAGTTCATCCCCCGAGGCCTGGCGCATCAGGTACATGCCCATCGCATAGCCCCCGAGGGCGAAGAACAGGCCGTGGCCTAGGGACAACATCCCGGCGTAGCCCCACACCAGGTCCAGTGCCAGGGCGACGATGGCGTAGCAGAGGATCTTGCCCACCAGCGTCAGGGTGTAGGCCGATACATGAAAGGTGTTTTCCGGCGGCAGCAGCGACAGCAACGGCAGCGCCAGCAACACGACAAGGATCAGCGCGCCGACGGCAATCGTCACCTTGGGGCCGGCCTTTTGCGCGGCCGTGAGCATCAATGGTTGGTTCATCAGTCGATCACCCGTCCTTTCAGTGCGAAGAGTCCCTGCGGGCGTTTCTGGATAAACAGAATGATCAGCGCGAGGATCAGGATCTTGCCGAGCACGGCGCCGATCTGGGGCTCCAGGATCTTGTTGGCGATACCCAGCCCGAAGGCGGCCATGACGCTACCGGCCAACTGGCCGACGCCGCCGAGTACCACCACCAGGAACGAGTCGATGATGTAGCTCTGGCCCAAGTCCGGGCCGACGTTGCCGATCTGGCTCAACGCCACGCCGCCAAGGCCAGCGATGCCTGAGCCGAGGCCGAACGCGAGCATGTCCACGCGGCCGGTAGGCACGCCGCAGCAGGCGGCCATGTTGCGGTTCTGGGTGACCGCGCGCACGTTGAGGCCCAGGCGCGTCTTGTTCAGCAGCAGCCAGGTCAGCACCACCACGAACAGTGCGAAGGCGATGATGACAATGCGGTTGTAGGGCAGTACCAGGTTGGGCAGCACCTGGATGCCGCCGGACAGCCAGGCGGGGTTGGACACCTCGACGTTCTGCGCGCCGAACACCAGGCGCACCAACTGGATCAGCATCAGGCTGATGCCCCAGGTGGCGAGCAGGGTCTCCAGCGGCCGGCCGTACAGGTGACGAATCACCGTACGCTCAAGGGCCATGCCGATGGCGGCGGTGACAAAAAATGCCACCGGCAGCGCGATCAGCGGGTAGAACTCGATGGCCGCGGGCACGTAGCGCTGCATCAGCAGTTGCACCACGTAGGTGGAGTACGCGCCGAGCATCAGCATCTCGCCGTGGGCCATGTTGATCACGCCGAGCAGGCCGAAAGTGATCGCCAGGCCCAGGGCTGCGAGCAGCAGGATCGACCCAAGGGACATGCCGCTGAACGCCTGGCCGAGGACCTCGCCAACCATCAATTTGCGTTTGACCTGGGCCAGGCTTGTCTCGGCGGCGGTGTGCACGGCAGCGTCGGTTTCGACGCCGGGCGCGAGCAGGGCTTCTAGGCGCGTGCGGGCCAGCGGGTCGCCGGTGCTGCCGAGCAAACGCACGGCGGCCAGGCGCACCACCGGATCGTTATCGACCAGCTGCAGGTTGGCCAGGGCCAGGCTGAGGGCGGTGTGCACGTCCTCGTTGGTCTCGGCGGCGACCCGCTGGTCGAGGAATGCGAGCTGCGCAGGTTGTGCGGTTTTTTGCAGGGTCTGCGCGGCGGCCAGGCGTACCTTGGGGTCGGCGGCGAGCAGTTGCTGGCTGGCCTGCACGTTGTCGATCAGGCCACGCAGACGGTTGTTCAAGCGTACGGTCTTGGTCTCACCGTTGACGGTGAGTTGGCCTTGTTGCAGGGCGTCTACCAGCTCGATGCGCGCCGGGTCGGGCTGGGCAGCCCAGTCCTGCAGGAGCTTGGCTTGTTGGGTCGGGTTGGCAGACAGGAAGTCTTCGGCGTCGCTGGCGTGTGCAGCGAAAGGCAGCAACAGCAGCGTAGCCAGGATGAAGCGGTAGAAGGCAGTGGGCATATTCGTGGGCCTTGCTCGAACTAATGTGGGAGCTGGCTTGCCTGCGATAGCGGTGCATCAGACACACCGAGTCGTCTGCATCGCAGGCAAGCCAGCTCCCACAGGGTGTGTGTCGGCACTCAAGTGCCGACACCCCTCGGATCAGTTGCTCTTCACCGCATAGTCCGGCTTCTTGTCATTGCCAGGAATGTACGGGCTCCATGGCTGGGCGCGGATCGGTTCCTGGGTCTGCCACACCACCGAGAACTGCCCGTCGGCCTGGATCTCGCCGATCATCACCGGCTTGTGCAGGTGGTGGTTGGTCTTGTCCATGGTCAGGGTGAAGCCCGACGGTGCAGCGAAGGTCTGGCCGGCCAGTGCTTCGCGCACTTTGTCGACGTCCGTGGACTTGGCTTTTTCCGCCGCCTGGGCCCACATATGGATGCCCACGTAGGTGGCTTCCATCGGGTCGTTGGTCACGGCTTTATCCGCGCCCGGCAGGTTGTGTTTCTTGGCGTAGGCTTTCCAGTCCGCGACGAACTTCTGGTTCACCGGGTTCTCCACCGACTGGAAGTAGTTCCAGGCCGCGAGGTTGCCCACCAACGGCTTGGTGTCGATGCCGCGCAATTCTTCTTCACCCACCGAGAACGCCACCACCGGTACGTCGGTGGC
This sequence comes from Pseudomonas lurida, assembly GCF_002563895.1. NCBI lineage: Bacteria > Pseudomonadati > Pseudomonadota > Gammaproteobacteria > Pseudomonadales > Pseudomonadaceae > Pseudomonas > Pseudomonas lurida. Next base: position 692,136 of record NZ_PDJB01000001.1, read on the forward strand.
TTTCAGGCCCTGGTTGGCCAGCTCCTTGTAGAACGGCACGTTGGAGTCGCCGTTCACGGTGGAGATCACTGCAGTCTTGCCGCCCGCGGAGAACTTCTTGATGTTGGCGACGATGGTCTGGTAGTCGGCGTGGCCGAACGGGGTATAGACCTCTTCGATGTCTTTGTCCGCGACGCCTTTGGAGTGCAGGAACGAACGCAGGATCTTGTTGGTGGTGCGCGGGTACACATAGTCGGTGCCGAGCAGGAAGAAGCGCTTGGCACTGCCGCCTTCTTCGCTCATCAGGTATTCCACCGCCGGGATCGCCTGCTGGTTCGGCGCTGCACCGGTATAGAACACGTTAGGTGACATCTCTTCGCCTTCGTATTGCACCGGGTAGAACAGCAGGCCGTTGAGCTCTTCGAACACCGGCAGCACCGATTTACGCGACACCGAGGTCCAGCAGCCGAACACGACTGCGACCTTGTCCTGGGTCAGCAACTGGCGGCCTTTTTCAGCGAACAGCGGCCAGTTCGATGCGGGGTCAACCACCACCGGCTCAAGCATCTTGCCGTTCACACCGCCTTTGGCGTTGATCTCGTCGATGGTCATCAGCGCCATGTCTTTGAGCGAGGTCTCGGAGATCGCCATGGTCCCGGACAACGAGTGCAGGATGCCGACCTTGATGGTCTCGGCGGCCTGCACGGTCCAGGTCAGACCCATGGCGGCAATGGATGCCGAGAGAGTGAAAGCCTTGATCAAGCTGCGACGCTTCATGGTGCGGTCTCCAGGAACTCGATGTTGTTATGTGGACGTTGCACTGGCTTTTGCAAAGGCTGTGCCGAGGTGCGCGGCGGCGCTTGTCTGCGGTGCAGGCGGGGGGCTGGCGTAAACGGTTGCGCACCAGATCGGCGCGTTGACGGGGCGTCGGTGCATCGGCTGCGCTGAAGTGGTGCCTGGCCGACAACTATCTAGCGCCCGTGCGTGCCGGGTTGACGTGACAGTAGGCATTCCCCACTTTTCCAGGAGTCCCTGTATGTCTCGCACGCCACGAGCCGCTAACGCCACGCCCATCCTGCCGGCCTTGAGCCCGCCCTTTATCACCGCCGACGATGCTGCCCGTTGGGCTCACGACCAAATCGATCACCCCGTGGCTGACAAGGAATACGGCGGGGCTATTCTCAAACAGGGCAATCGCTACTTTGCTACGACGCCCCTTGCGGACCAACAGGTCTCGTTCGATCATCGAATCCTGCTGGCGACCGACGCCGACGATAATTTCATTGCCCCCCGTGGCTATATCTGCGAGGCGCTCTACCATTCGCACCCGCTGAACACGGCCCAGGTGAAAGCCCACAACCCAGGCATGAGCGATGAGCAGGCTTCGGTATTCGTCAGTTTTTTTTCCCCCGCCGACCTGAGTTTCATCATTGAGCACCGGCGTTCGGTGAAGGCCCATTATTTGTGCGGCCCAGAGGGCTCCTTGCTCAAGTACACGAGCAGTGGCTCGGCGCTGGAGAGCCTGCTTAGAAAACGCATTCTCGGCGAAGAGCCATTTGCGCCTTCCTCCGATTTCGAATCATTGATCTGGCAGGCCGTGCAGGCCGGTGACTTGCGGGTGGTGGTGGCCAACGCTCACTGGGGCGGCGTGCGCGGTCGGGTCAAGCAAGGCTGGCGCATCAATACGGCCGTCGCTCAGGTGACAGAGGAGCAGCCGTTCTTCACACAGATCTTCGAGCAGGCTGATGCGGCGGTGCTGGCGGCGCGGGCGTTGTTCCCGGCAGGCGCGGCCCAGGGTTTTGTGCTCAAGCACACGCGGGACGAAAGCTATGTGGCGATCTACCCCGAAGCGCTGAGCGCGCCGTTGTTCTCTCCAGTGGCACGGTTCCCTACGCGCGCCGACGGCCAGTTACGGCTGCCGTCGAATGTTCGGCTGGAGGCGATCTACTACCGCTCCTCGCCCGCGGCCCTCGACCTGCCTGCGCACGAACCCTGGCTGTATTCCACATTCTTTACGCCGACTGAAGTGGCGGCGGCCATCGCTCAAGCCAGGACCACCGCGTCACTGCAGGACAAGGCCCGTGGACTCCGCTTGTACCTGCAGGCATCGGATGGTGCGTTGCTCGAACTTGATGTGCCGGGCGCCACGACCGCCCTGGCCAGTGAGCCCGCGGCGGGCACCATTGAGGATAATGGCGCCCAGGCCGCACTGCTGGCCGGTACCCTGAGCCCGCGCAACTATGTGCGCCGGGTCATCGCCTCGACGAGCGTGTCGGTGGTGGAGGCGGGCTTGCTGTGGCGAGACGTCGGCCCGGTGGATGAACGTTCGACGGTGTTGGGCGGTCCCTCGCGGGCAGTATTGAGTCGTTTCTTCATTTCTGCCCACGACGCGGCCGTTTATGCCCACGAGCAAATTGGCCGCAAGCGCCAGCATGCCTACGGCGGGTACGTGCTCAAGGACGACGAAGGAGGCTTCTTGATCACCGAGCCGCAGGCGAGCAACGCCAACCCGTTCGCCCATCTGCTGTTCATGCCTGCAGATGGAAAGGGCCCGTCGATTCCGCCCGAGCCGTACCAGATACATGCGCGCTACGGTTCTCACGTGGCCTTGTCGATGGTTGACCCGAGTTGGGTCGAGCAGCGGCGCTGGACGCGGGAAGAGGCAGAAATCAATCTGCAGGTGTTCTCTGCCGAGGAAATCCATGACGTGATCCTGCACAAGCGCCCGGCTTATTTGTCGGGGAGCGAAGACTGTCTACTGGTCTACACACCGAGCGAGTCCGATTCGCAGACGCGGCTTTTGCGCCTCACCGCGCCGCAGGCGGGTGGCAGTGAGGCGCAGAAGCAACTGGGCAGCGGGCAGAGGAAGCCAGCGCAGTGGGTGGTCAGGTTGGCCGAGGCCGGTGACTTGCAGGTTATCCAGGGTAATCCACTGTGGGGGCCGCGCTCGCCAATCTATACCGATTGGACACCCAACTTTGACTACGCGCCGAGGTTTGGGCCGCCCAACTATGTCACCTACGGCGCCGTGTACTACAGTGCCGATGACGCCGCCCGCGACCTTCATGCTCGGGTTCATGGACGCAACCTTGCTGAGCAGGCGTACTTCGGTTTTATTCTCCGGCACAAGGACAAGCCGCATTACCTCGCCACCGAAGTAGTGGGCGTTGATGAACGCAACGCTCTGTTCAGCCTGAGCAGTTTGTTCGAAGCGACGGACGACCGTGATTATCGTTTTCCTGCGGGGTTCGTGCCCTGTGGGCTGTTCCGTTCACAGCAATGGCAGCCCATGGGGCTGGCGACGCAAAGTGCCTGGTTAACCCGCTATTTCGTGCGGCCTGCGTTGCTATATGGCGCGATTTACGACAGCAAGCGTGGCGGTGACAAATACGCTAACGGCAAGTACCTCCCGGTTTATTTTTCAACTGAAGACGGCGCTCTGTTGAGGTATGTATCGCTGCCTTACAACGTGGAAAGTGGCGGCCCGCTGGACAGGCTGTTGGCAGCCGACGATGAGGCAGTGGTGTCCGGTAAAAAGACGCCGCAGACCTTTGTCGGTGAGTGCGCCAACCGGGGCGGGCTCTATGTCGTGCGTACCAGCCAGTGCTGGGACAAGCAAGGGGGTGTGCCGCGCACCTGGTCCGGCTACGAGCACCCTACCCGGCGACGCCTCAGCCCGGTGTTTGCCAACCCGGACGATGCGGCGCGCTACGTCGCTGCGATAGTGGGCAAGGGGCGTCAACGGGCCTACGGCGGTGTGGTGCTCAGGATGACCGATGACAGGTTCGTGGCGACTCTGCCGCTGGTGGTGCCTCCTCGAGGCTTTACCATTGACTGGATTTACCCCAATTCGGTGATTGCGCGGGGGTTATACCCGCAGGGGGCCACGATCGTCGCGCGTTATCGTTCGGTGGTCGGGCATGAAGTACGGATGCTGTTGTCGGCCACTCAAAAAGCGATATACCAAAGCATGCTGCCCACCGGAGTAATGGCGAGCCTGTTGCAGCGCGAGGTCAACATTTTGCGTGAATACCTGATCGGGCCCCAAGGCTCGGTCCTGAGTTACCAACTGACGGGCTCTACGGACGAGGAGGCGCTCAAGCAGAACCTGCAGCCGTTGGATTCGCGCAAGGGCGACCTTTGGGACAATGACATCGAGCGCCAGTTACGCAACGGAACCCTGCTCCCCGGTGACTTTGTCACGCAGGTGGCCAAGGCCGGTAATCTGCAGGTGGTCCAAGGCAATTTACTGTGGGGGGGCGCGCGCCCCCTGCGTGGACCTTTCGTTGCGAACATGGTGTCGCCGGCACCTCTGGAGATCAAGCAGGTGTTTGCCGATGCGCCGTGCAGCCCTCTCTTTACCCAAGCCTACGATGCTGTGCGTTATGCACAGCTGCGCTCATCGCCACAAGCGCAGGTGCAATTCGGTTATGTGCTCAAGTCCGTAAAAAAGACGCTGTACATGACGACCTTACCGTTGGTACGTGCCAATTATTCCGACTTCAGGCAGGTCTTTCTCGATGGCCAGTTGCCTCAGGGCTATACGTTGGCGGCCTTGTACTTGTGCGCCTCCACACAGGTGATTGCGCCCACGCGCGATAGCATGGCGACCAGCTTCTTCGCGCCCGGGGCATTGGCCAATGGTGTCGCGTTTGTCAGCAACCTGGCCAAAAACGGCGTTCTGCCGCTTTACCTGCTGTGTGCCGACGGTGCCCTGCTCAGGTATTCATTCAGGAAAAACGGGCCTGAGGCCCTGTATGCGCTGATCTCCCAGGCCTCTGTCGCCGAACGGCAATTGCTGGAAGGCACCTTGCGTGTCGTCGACTATGTGCGCGGGCTCGCGACCCAGGGCGAGCTGTATGTGCGCGTGAGGAGCACGGTGTGGGGAAGGGAACAAGTCGTGACTGCGCAATGGTTGCCTCATGCTGCTGGCTGGCCGGTGGAAGACAACCCGCACTTTCTTTCCTTTTGCGGGCCGCTGTTCAGTCATGCCGATGATGCCGCGCTGTGGGCCGGCGCGCAGTTGGCCGGCTACAAGGGCCGTGAATACCTCGGGGCGGTGTTGGCCGCTCCGGGTAATGTGGGATTTGTGTCACTGGACCCTGTGGAAGACCACCACGCCTGGTTGCAGGACACGATTGCGCAACTGTTTCAGTTTGAGCATTTCGGCTTCGACATCAAACCTGACCATCCCCTGTTCCTCTACACCATTCACGCGGTCCAGGCTTTTTACAAAGTCATCGCCTCGACCATTAGCTCGCGGCCACTGGACCGAGCGCTACTGGAAAATTTTGTATCGAGGGACGATTTGAGCCTGTATCAGGACATTGTGAAAATCAACCGCCCGACCGCCCAGAGTGTGTACTTGACCTGTCGAGGCGGCGCGTTGCTCAAGTATGTGCCCAGTTTCTCGGCAGAGGAGGTACGACTGCTGAGTATCGGCCCTGTGCTTACGCCCAGCGTGCTGGTCAGCCGCTTGCGGGAGAACGGCCAATTGTCTGTGCTGCAAACCGATGCCTTCTGGACGCGCCTGGGGCTACTGGGTAACGAGTGGGAAGTCAAGGATGTGCAGGCCGCACCCGATCCGCAGGCCGTACAGTACGGTCGAGACAAGGACGAACTGTAATCTGCTGGTGGTCAGCGCTTGCGCATCAGGCCGATAAAAAACACCCCGCCAATTGCCGCCGTTGCCACGCCTATGGGCAAGTCTTCGGGGGCGATCAGGGTGCGTGCAGCAACATCTACCCACACCAGGAACAGGCTGCCCAGCAGCACGCACACCGGCAGTAACCGTCGGTGCTCGGCGCCCACCAGGCGCCGGGCAATGTGCGGCACCATCAGCCCGACAAAACCGATGGAGCCGCTGATGGACACCAGTACGCCGGTCATCAGGGACGCGACCAGGAACACCTTCAGCCGCACGTTGCGCGCATTCAGGCCCAAGGTCACGGCGGTCTGCTCGCCGGCCATCAAGGCGTTGAGCGGGCGCGCCAGGCCCAATAGCAAGACCAACCCCAACAGTACCGTGGCGGCGGGGATGGCCAACAACTCCCAGCGCGCGAGCCCCAGCCCGCCGAGCATCCAGAACATCACCGCCGAGGCCGCGCGATGGTCGCCCATGAACAGCAACAGGTTGGCCGCCGCCATCATCACAAACGACACGGCTACCCCGCACAGCAGCAGGCGATCACTCTCCAGCCGGCCGTTGCGGCTGGCCACTGCCAGCACCACCAACATGCTCAGCAACGCGCCGATGAACGCGGCGGCGGGCAGCGTGAGCAGGCCGACGATCTCACCAACGTGCAGCACCACGATGACTGCGCCGAGTGTCGCACCGGAGGTCACGCCGAGCAGGTGCGGGTCGGCCAGCGGGTTGCGCGTCACCGCTTGCAATACCGCGCCGATCAGGGCCAGCCCGGCGCCTACCAATGCACCGAGCAGCATGCGCGGCACACGGATCAGCCACACAATGTGTGCCTGCCCGGTGCTCCAGTTCACCTCACCCAGGCCGAACACCTTGTTCAGCAAGATCCGCCACACCACGTCCACCGGCACCCGCGCCGAGCCGAACCCCAGCGAGAGCACGCAGGAGACCAGCAACAGCGCGCCAAGGGCGACCAGCAGCAAGGCGTAGCGACGGGTGATCATTCGCCGTGGAATCCTTTGGCCAACGTTTCCACCGCGAGCACGTTATCGATGCCCGGCGTCGCCTGCACGTAGGGAATCACGATAAAGCGCTGGTTCTTGATGGCGTCTACCGATTGCAGGGCCGGGTTGTCGAGCAGGAATTGCACTTTTTGATCGGCAGTGATTTCGCTGTAGTCGACGATCACGATCACCTGGGGGTTGCGCTCCACCACGGTCTCCCAATTGACCCGGGTCCAGCTGGCATCGATGTCATCGAGAATATTGCGCCCGCCGGCGGCATCGATCAGCGCCTGCGGCATGCCCAGCCGGCCAGAAGTCATGGCGCGGTCTTCGCCGCTGTCGTAGAGAAATACCCGTGGTTTGTCGGCGGGCAGGTCTTTCTGCACCTCGGCAACCTGGGCCCGCATCTGTGCGATCAACGCATTGGCGCGGTCCTGCACGTCGAAGATCCTGCCCAGGTTGCGCAGGTCGTTGTAGGTGTCTTCCAGGGTGGCGGCGGGGCGTTTCATCACGAATGCGCACGACTCGGTCAGCTCATACACGTTGATACCCAGCGGCTGCAGGGTGTTCGGCGTGAGGTCGCCGCCCACGCGCATGCCGTAGTCCCAGCCGGCAAAGAAAAAGTCGACGTTGGCGTTCAACAGGGTTTCCACCGACGGGTACTTGCTTGCCAGCTCCGGCAGGCCGTCGAGCAGGTGCGCCATCTCAGGCGTCACGGACTTCCACCCGGTGACGCCGCTGTAGCCGGCCATGCGTGACTTGAGCCCCAGCGCGAGCATCATCTGCGTCATGTTGATGTCATGGCTGACCGCGTGTTGCGGGGCTTGCTGGAAGGTCACGTCGCGGTTGCAGCTTTTGACGGTCACCGGGTAATGGGTCGCTTCGGCGAACGCAGACGTCGCAGCGAGGAGCAGAGCAACAGCGGAGCAGGCGCGCAGGATCATGGTTGGGTTATCCAAGTGATTCGAGGGTAGCCGGACAGGGGATGGGTGTCGATCAAGGCGTCGACGCCAAAGACGTCGCGCAGCAGCTCGGCGGTCAGTACTTCATGGGGCGTGCCGCTGGCAACGATGCGGCCGTGGTCGATCACATAGAGACGATCACAAAAGGCGGCAGCCAGGTTCAGGTCATGAATACTGGCCAGGGTGCCGATGTTCAGGCGCTTGACCAGCCGCAACAGCTCCAGCTGATAGCGCGGGTCGAGGTGGTTGGTCGGCTCGTCGAGGATCAGCAGTTGCGGTTCCTGGGCCAGTGCACGGGCAAGAATCACGCGCTGTTTTTCACCGCCGGACAGGGTCGCGAACGCATGGTCTTCGAAGCCCTGCATGCCGACCGCCGCCAGCATGTTGTGAACGAGCTGCTGGTCCTGCAGTGTGTCGCCATCGAACAAACCCTTGTGGGGCGTGCGGCCCATGGCGACCACTTCATCCACGCGCAGTCCGAACGCATCGGGGAACTCCTGCAGCACCACGGCAATGCGTTGTGCGCACCATTTCGCGCTGTGTTTCCACACGTTCTGATGCGCCAGTTGCACGGTTCCCTGAGCGGGTTTGCTGAACCGGTAGGCACAGCGCAACAGGCTGGTCTTGCCGCTGCCATTGGGGCCGATCAGCCCGACAAACTCTCCTGCGCCGACCTGCAGGCTGGCGTCACGCAGTTGGAACTGGTGATGGCAGTGGCCGTGACCCGATGGGCTCCAGGCCAGGTCGTTGAGGGTGAGTGAGGTCATCAGAAGGTGTAGTCCGCCGTGACGAAGAACGAGCGCGGCTCACCGAGGATCCATTGCTGGCCGTCGTTGTACTGGCTGACGGCGTACGTGCGGTCGAACAGGTTGTTCAGTTGCAGGCCCAGGGTGGTGTTGCGCAGGGCCTTCCATGACACGTTGGCGTCGACCACGGTGTAGCTTGGCAGCTCGTTCTGGTTGGCCATGTCGGCATAACGTGCATCGACATAACGCACGCCGGCACCGGCGCGGATGTCGTCGGTCACGGCCTTGCTCAACCACAGGTTGGCGGTGCGGCGTGGTACGTCCACCGGGCGGTTACCGTCACGGGACACCTGCACGCCGCCGACGTCCTGCTTGAAGTCGTCGTACTGCGCGTGCACCCACGCCGCGTTGGCTTGCAACTGCCAGGCATTCGGCAGTTGCAGATCAAGGCTGGCCTCCAGGCCACGCGAGGATTGCTGGCCGACTTGCTGCTTGAGTTCCGGGTCGCCCGGCACATCGGTGAGCAGTTTCTTCTTGACGATGTGGTAGGCCGCCAACGTCCACTCACCGCGTTGGTCCCAGAACGCCTGCTTGATGCCGATTTCGGTCTGCTTGGCAGTGGACAGGTCAAACTGTTGCTGGCTCGGGCTCAGGGAAATCAGGCCGCCGACGCCGTCGGTGCTAGTGGAATACTGGCCGTAAACCGACGTGTCCGGTGTGATGGCGTAGACCAGGCCGGCCTTCCAGTTGTTGCCGGTGAGGGTCTTGCCGGTTCGGCTGCCATTGCGCAAATCATCCCGCTCGACCTGGGCATAGTCACGGCGGATGCCGGTGATCAGCGACAACTGGTCGGTAAGTTGCAGGCGGTTTTCCGCGAAGCCGGCGACGGTTTTGGTGGTGGTGGCGAACAGCGGCTTGAACGGGTCATTACTGGCGAACTGGCCGGGCGCCGGGTGGTGGATGTCGATGGGTTGGCCACCGGTAAAGGTGTCCCCGAACGGCGAGTTGCTGGCCAGGCGGAAGCGGATACGGTTGTATTCCACCCCGGCCACGGTCTGGCTGTCGAGGCCGAACAGCGTGTGCTTGAAGGTGAAGGTCTGGCGGTCGCCCACTTGTTCTTGATTGTGCTTGATGCCGAAGTTGCCGCTGCGGGTCAGTTGGCCGTCGGTGAAGTTGTAGTTCTCGGCGTTCTGCCAGCGGCGCTGGTTTTTCAGGTAGAACAATTCGTTGGTGGCACTGACGCTGTCGTTGATCTGCCACTCGCTGGTCAGGCGCGTCCACTGGTCGTTGTAGTGCTGGGTATCGTTGCTGACGTTGTAGTTCTTGTCGCGCAGGCCTTTGTGCAACTGGCCGTTGATCAGCGGCGTACCGAAGTAGTTTTGCGGGCGCTGGTCACCGTAGTCGCTGGCCAGGGTAAAGCTCAGGTTGTCCGCCGCCTGCCAGCGCAGGGCTCCGCTGACAAAGTCGCTGCTCGAGTCGCCACGGTCGATGAAGCCGTTGCTGCGCAGGCGATTGACGTTGAGGCGATAGCTCAGGGTGTCGGTCAGCGAGCCGCCGCTGTCCAGGGCTTCTTGCTGGCGGTCATAGGCGCCATAGCCCAGGCGGATGTGGTTTTCGATCTCGCCTTCAAACGGCTTTTTCGGCACGGTATTGATCACCGCGCCGGTGGCGCCTTCGCCGTACAGCACTGAGGCTGGGCCGCGCAGGACGTCCACGCGTTCCACCGACCAGGTGTCGACGGGAAAGGTCGAGGTGCCCATGCCCATGTACATGCGGTTGCCGTCGTACAGCTGCATCACCGAGCCCTGGCCGGTAAACCCACGGGCCGACAGCGAAGTACCACCGTCGCCCGGCGAACCGGTCCTGCTGATGCCGGTGGCGCGGGAAATCGCGTCTTGCACGCTGGCATCGCCACGCTCGCGGATCTGCGCGCCGGTCTGGCTTTCGACACTGCCTGGGGTTTGCAAGGCCGTGAGGTTCAGGCGCGAACCGGCGGTGGTCGGGGTCTTGAGGTCGACGCGTTCATCGTCAACGGCGCTAGCGGTGACGGGGCTGGCGGGCAGGGTCAGGGCCTGGGCATGGTTATGCAGGGCGAGCAGGCACAGGCCAGACGCAAGGTACTTGTTCATCGGTCGATCGATCGCTTCTTGGAGAGGTGCTCGCCGCGAGGGGCACGGCGAGCAACGATAACGCAGAAAGTGTTATAAGTTAACACTTATCGGCTGCGGGACAAAAGTCCGCGCAAGGCTACAGAAAGGCTCTGTGTCGGGCATCTCACTGGTTTCACGCCGAACCTGAGGCAGATTCATGTTGGCCAAAAAAGCGCGACAGCACCAGGCGGTCCAACGCCCAGACGAGGATCAAGGAAGCGCCCACGAGAGGAAAAATGATCGCCAGTCCGAGCATGACCAGCATGGCGGTTTTCCACTTCGGCAGGTCATGGCGCAATGGCGGAACACCCAGGCCGCCCTGGGGCCGACGCTTCCACCAGATCACCACGCCGCTGACCGCACTCAGCAGAATCATCAGGCAGATCAGCAGCACGAGCAGTTGATTGACCCAGCCGAACATCTTGCCTTCGTGCAGCATCACGCCGGTTTCGGTGGCGCGTGCAACGAGGTTGTAGTGCTCCCAGCGTACATCCGCCAGGACCTTGCCGGTGTACTGGTCCACGTGCAGGGTGGCGTCGTTGCGTGGGTCGTTGGCAAACACCGCAACGGTGAATACACCCTCTGCGGTGGTGGGGAAGGTGATGCTGTAGCCGGGCTCGACCTTGCGTGCAGTGGCCAGGTCGACCACCTCTTGCAGGCGCACTGCGGGTGCTGCGGGGGCCGCGTGCATCGCACCGTGATTCATGTGCTCGGCATGGTCGCCAGACATCGGCATTGGCGTGTTTTCCATGGCCCATGGCACCGTCTGCTGGGCAGCGGTATTGAGCACGCGCGCCTGTTGGTCCGACTGCGGCACCTGGTTCCACATCGCTGCCGGGAACGTGTTCCACAAGTCGGCGTATTGCTTGCCCCAGAAGCCGGTCCAGGTCATGCCGCTGAGCAGCATCACCAGCAGCAGCGACGCGCCCCAGAAGCCAGTCACCGCATGCATGTCGCGCCAGAACACCCGGCCGCGACTGCTGAATCTTGGCCATAGAATGCCCGCCGAGAATTTGCCGCGCGGCCACCACAGGTACAGGCCCGACACCACCAGCATCACGCCCCAACCGGCGGCGAGTTCCACCAGGCGATCGCCGACGGTGCCGATCATCAGCTCCCCATGCAGCGCACGGGCAATGGCCTGCAGGTTGTATTTCGAGTCCTGCTCGCCCAATACCGTGCCGCGATACGGATCAACGAACACGGTCACTTCGCGCCCGTCGTTGTGCATCACGAACTGCGCGCTACTGGTAGCGTCGGCCGGTGGCAGGTACTTGCTGACCGCGGCCTTGGGGTAGGCCGCCTGGGCGCGTTGCAGTTGCTCGTCGGCGCTCAGGGCGTGCTCGGCGGCTTGAACCTTGAGCAGGTCGCCGTACATCAGCGGGTCGAGCTGGGGTTTGAACAGGTAGATGATACCGGTCAGGGCCAGCAGGACCATGAAAGGGGCGACGAAGAGGCCGGCATAGAAGTGCCAACGCCAGGCCAGGTTGTAGAAGGACATTTTTTGAGTGGTCATCATTGGGCTCCGCAAGGCTTTGAATTTTTTGTGTGGGTGACGCCGCTGTCGCAGGCAAGCCCGCTCCCACAGGGAGGCAGTTGAACTGTGGGAGCGGGATTGCCCGCGATGCTTTTTAGAAGCTCATGTCCACCTTGGTCCAAAGGGTTCGCCCTGGCTCCTTGATGGCCTGCGGGTCATTGGCCGGGTAGCCGAAGCCAGCGTTGCCGGCGAGGTTCAGGTGTTCGGCATAGGCCTTGCCGAACAGGTTGTCGACGCCGGTACTGACCTTGAAGTGTTTATTGACGCGATACGCCGCATTCAGCGAGAACACGCCAAAACCACCGCTCTTGTCGAAGTCCTTGCCGACCACGTTGCCCTTGTTCTGGTCGATGCGGTTTTGCGCCGCGACCACACGCCACAAGGCACCGGCACTCCAATTGTCTTCGCTGTAGGTAAGGCCCAGGCGTGCATCCAGCGGCGGCATCTGCGGCAAGGCCTTGCCGTCGCTGCTGTTCTTGCCCCAGGCGTAGGCGAGGGTGGCGTCGGCCTTCCAGTTGTGCGTCAGCTTGTACGCCGCGCCCAATTCGCCGCCCATGATGCGGGCATCGACGTTACGGGCCTGGGAGGTCGTGCCCATCATGCCGGGCCTGTAGTCGAACAGGATGAAGTCCTGCACCCGGCCGATGTAGCCGGAGGCCCAGGCTTCAAGGTTCTCGGCTTTGTATTGCGCGCCAAAGTCGAGTTGGGTGGTTTTCTCCGGCTTCACGCCATCGAAGGCATTCACCGAGCCGACCGCGCCAGTGTTGGGCGAAAACAGCTCCCAGTAATCCGGGAAACGCTCCGAGTGGCCCAGGCCTGCGTAGAGGGTGGTGGGGCTGTCGGCCAGGTCGTGCTCATAGCGCATGAAGCCCGAGGGCAAGGTGTCGGCGCGCGTGTCGTCGGCGGTCGGGTTGGCGCGGGTGCTCATGCCCGAGCCGGTGGTTTGCCGGAAGTCCTTGGCCGAGGCGCGGTCCAGGCGCGCGCCGGTGATCAGGCGGTCGCGGTCGGCGGCGTACCAGGTGAGTTCGCCGAACACGCCGTAGTTGTGGAAGTTGGCGTCCTTGTTGCGTGGCAGGTCCTTGTAAGTGTCGATGCCCATGCTGCTGCGCTGGCGGTGTTCGTTGGTCTGCGCGTCCAGGCCGCTGATCAGCTGCACATCGGCCCAGCGCCAAGTGGCCTTGATACGCGCGCCGAGGGTGCGGCGGTCGACGTTGGAGGCCATGGGGCCGGCCATCATCCCGGTGCCCGAGGGCGTGCGCAGGCTGTAGTTGTCCATCACATGGTCGGCGTAGTTGTAGTAGACCTGGGCCTCGACCTTATCCAGCACCTCGCCGAGGTTGGACTTTTCGAAACGCAGGCCCAGGCTTTCGCGCAAAAACTGCGAGCCATCCATGCCGCGCCCGGCGTAACGCGCTTCGCCATCGCCACGGCCAGCGGTGAGTTCCAGCAAGGTGTCGGCATCGGGGGTGAAGCCGACCGCCACATCACCATTCCACTTGTCGTAGCGCGAGGCGACGGTGTCGTTGTTGCCGTCCTTGTAGTCATCGGCATGCGCCTGGTTGCCGATCACCCGCACATAGCCCAGCGGCCCGCCGGCGGCGGCATCGATGACTTTGTCGAAGCGCCCGTTGGAGCCGGCCAGCACGCTGGCGTTGACCCGCGTGCCCAGCTCGCCGAACTGCTCCGGCTCACGGTCGAACAGGATGGTGCCGGCCGAAGCGCCAGGGCCCCACAGTACGGTTTGCGGGCCTTTGATCACGGTGAGTTTGTCGTAGGTTTCCGGCGAGATGTACGAGGTGGGGGCGTCCATACGGCCGGGGCAAGCGCCCAGCATCATGCTGCCGTTGGTGAGGATGTTCAGGCGTGAGCCGAACATGCCGCGCAGCACCGGGTCGCCATTGGTGCCGCCGTTACGCACCAGGGCGAAGCCGGGGATGGTCTTGAGGTAATCGCCGCCGTCGCTGGCGGGTACGGGTTGGCGTGGGTCTTTCGGGTTGGTGACCACGGTCAGCGGCGAGCTGGGCGCGATGGCCGTGATCACGGTGGGGCTGAGCTCGTGCTCGGCATGCTCATCGGCCTGAGCGTGGGGGGCGAGCAACGCGCCGCACAGGGCAGCGAGCACGGGGGTATATCCCAAACGGGTGTCAGCAGAAAACCTGGACATGACAAATTCCATCAATCAATCGTAAACAACACGGCCAGCAGCCTGCGGCTGTCTGTCTAAAGTCGGCCGGTGTGAAGTAATGGTGTTAAGTGCTTACGAGGCGATTGGCGGGGCGCGGCTGCGGGCGCCGGGGAAGATGCTCTGCCGGGCATGGCCCAGGCGCGTGGCGGGGGTGAGGGCGTTGGCCGGTGGCGGGCTGCTCAGGGTAAACGTTGAAATGCCGCCGGGCAGGGCGGGGCAACTGTAGAGCAGGTCGCAATAGCCGCACTTGGACCAGAGGGCGTGGTGTTCGTCGGGGGCTTTAGGGTGATGGCCTTCGCCATGGTCGCCAGGCATGTCCATGGACATGCTCATGCTGGCGCCATTGGCCGGCATACCGGCGTGATGATCCATCGGCATCGCTTGGGAAATCAGCGGACCGATAAAAATCATCAGCATGGCAAACAGGCTGATCCAACTGCCGCGCTTCACGCGGTGGTGTGGGGATAGCCTGGCGCGAGGGGCGCCCATCTGGAGTCAGTCTATTGAGGGTGCTTGTGCTCGTGGCCGGCCATGGGCGGTACTTTCTGTACCGACACTTCCACCTCGACCTTGCCGGCTTTTTCAAAGGTCAGGGTCAGCGGGAACTGCTTGCCGTCGGCCAACAGGCTGCGGTCCTTGAGGCCCAGCAGCATCACGTGATACGCCATGGGCGCGAACGTCAGGTCACCCTTGGCCGGCACGGCAACGCTGGGCACTTGTTGCATCTTCATCAAGTCGCCCTGCATCACGTGCTCGTGCAGTTCGGCCTTGTCCGCCACCGGCGTGTCGACGCCGAGCAGGCGGTCCGACGTTTCACCGGTGTTGTGAATCACGAAATACGCCGCGACGGTGGGCGCGTTCGGCGGCAGCTCCTGGGACCAGGGGCCACGGATTTCCAGTTCGCCGACCTTGTAGTCGTCGGCATTGGCAGCACTGAACACCGGCAGCAGCAACGCAGCCAGAAGCAGGGAAGATTTGAGCATGGCAGTTCTCCAGAACGGTTCTAAACACAGTTCACTTGCGAAGAAAATCAGGCCGCTGGAGAGGCGCGGGGGTTAAGGCTCGGCCATTGCTGGCGCGGAGTGGGTTGCTGGAGCGAAGACAGCGTCAGGTTCTGGAATGCATCGAACCGCGTGACATACAACTGCGGCACATGCCCCGGCAACGCCACCAGCGGCGCCGAACCCGAGCAGCACCAGCAATGCTGCATGGTGGAGTGATCATCCTGCTGCGGCGCCGGAATTTCCAGCTTGCCCAGGGCGATGGTCTTAAGACTCGCGCCATTGGACGAGCAGAAACTGCCCCAGAGCAACTGCTGAACCGGGTCCTGGGACGGTTGCATCGCGGTGGCCATCGGCATGGCAAAGGCGTTGAACAGCACTGCAAGGCAGGCGATCCAGGCAATTGCAAAGCGTTGACGGGCCATGGCGGACAATCCGTAGGGTTAAACGATCAGGTGGGTATTTAGCCTGATCGGGGGGGATAAGTAAAAAGCGGCGGTGTGGTTTGGTGTCGCAGTGCTACCAGGTTGCTGTGGCGTGACGCTTGAGACCTAAAGCTTTCATGACGTTCATGATAGTCGCAAATTCGGGATTGCCAGCGCCTACAGGGATTGCAGTGACTTCAAAAGCGTTTCCATGCGGGTGAACTCCCGGTCGACTGGCGCCAACACCGGCCGCTTCAGCACCAGCACCGGCACGCCTCGCTCCCTCGCCACTTCCAGCTTCGGCTCGGTGGCCGTACTGCCGCTGTTCTTGCTGATCAGCACATCAATCGCGCGCCGTTCAAACAGCTCGCGTTCGGCTTCGATCAAAAACGGTCCACGTGCGCCGATCACTTCGCACCGCTCATTTGCGGGGTACACATCCAGCGCGCGCAGCGTCCAGAACTGGTCAGCGGGGATTTCATCGAGGTGCTGCAACGGTTCGCGGCCCAACGTGAACAAGGGGCGCTTGAAGGGTTTCAGGGCTTGGGTCAAGTCGGCCCAATCGTTGACCTCGCGCCAATCATCCCCGGCCTGCGGCTGCCACGCGGGACGCCGCAGTGCCCAGCAAGGAATGCCACTCAACTGTGCAGCCTGGGCGGCATTGCGGCTGATCTGTGCGGCGTAGGGGTGGGTCGCGTCGAGGATCAGGCCAATCCCCTCGTTCCGAACAAACGCCGCCAAGCCTTCGGCCCCGCCGTAACCGCCGACCCGCACCTGGCACGTGAGGTCGGTAGGCACACGGCCAACCCCGGCCAAACTGTAGATATGCTGCGGCCCCAAGGTGCGCGCGACGGCCAGCGCTTCGGTCACTCCGCCCAGCAACAGGATGCGTTTCATAACGGCTTGATCACTTCCAGCAAGGTAATCGGCAACGCCTGGCGCCAGGTGTCGAAGTCGCCCAGCGGCTGCGCCTGGGCCACATGGATGCGTGTCAGCTCGCCACCGTATTGGGCACGCCAGTTCATCAGGGTCATTTCGCTTTGCAGGGTCACGGCATTGGCGACCAGGCGGCCACCGGGTCGCAGGTGCTGCCAGCAGGTATCGAGCACACCCTCGCGGGTAACGCCGCCGCCGATGAAGATGGCGTCCGGTGCTTCCAACCCGTGCAACACATCCGGAGCCTTGCCACGGACCAGTTGCAGGCCGGGCACGCCGAGGGCATCGCGGTTATGTTCGATCAGGCCTTGGCGACCTGCGTCAGCTTCAATTGCCAACGCGCGGCAACTTGGGTGCGCACGCATCCATTCGATGCCGATGGAGCCACTGCCCGCGCCCACGTCCCACAACAATTCGCCGGGCATCGGCGCGAGGCGGGCGAGTGTCATGGCACGTACATCGCGCTTGGTCAGTTGACCGTCGTGTTTGAAGGCAGAGTCGGGCAGGCCAGCCAGACGCGACAGACGCAGTGTTTCGCTGGAGGCCAGGCACTCGATGGCGACCAGGTTCAAATCGGCGACCGAGGCGTGTTGCCAATCCGCAGCCAGCCCGTCGATGCGCAGTTCATTCGCACCACCCAGGTGTTCAAACACGCTCAACCGGCTGGGCCCAAACCCGGATTCAGCCAACAGCGAGGCAATCAACGCCGGACTGCGACCATCATTACTCAACACCAGCAATCGCACGCCACTGGCCAGATGCGCATTCAGCGCCGCCAATGGCCGGGCCACCACGGATACCGTCATCACCTCCTGCAAAGGCCAGCCCAACCGCGCTGCCGCCAGGGACACCGAGGAAGGTGCCGGCAAAACCAGCAGCTCTTGCGCCGCCACTTGTCGCGCCAGGCTGGCGCCCACGCCATAGAACATCGGATCGCCGCTGGCCAGCACGCACACCGGCTCCCCGCGTCGCGCCAGTACCGGCTCCAGGGAGAACGGGCTCGGCCACAGCTGGCGCTCGCCACGAATACACACCGGCAACAGGTCCAACTGACGCTGACCTCCTATAATCCGAGTGGCACGCAACAGGGCATGCCGGGCATTCCTGCCCAGCCCCTTGAAGCCGTCTTCACCGATGCCTACAACCGTCAGCCAGGGCGACATATGGATTCCTTGAACGACATCCGACGGGCAGGCTTTTCATGCCGCCGGACAAAGCAGGCATAATACCGCGCCTTTACCTGTGAACCGGTAGCCCCGTGAACCCAACGCCCGCTGTGAATACCTTGCGCCCCTCGGCTTGTCCGGGGTTGCTGCGTATCGTCCAGGCGTTGGATGGTGGTATCTGCCGGATCAAATTGGCCGGTGGTTCGATCACCGCCGCGCAAGCCCAAGCGGTGGCAGATGCCGCCCAGGCCCATGCGGGTGGGGTGATCGAGGCGACCAACCGCGCCAACCTGCAGATTCGCGGGATCGGCGCCGAAGAGAACGCATTGATCGCCCTGTTGCTGGCCGCTGACCTCGGGCCCAGCAATGCCGCCGGTGACGATGTACGCAACCTGATGCTCAGCCCCAGCGCCGGCATCGACCCGCAGATGCTGTTCGACACCCGCCCGCTGGCCGATGCAATCCTCGCCACCTTGCAAACCCATCCGCGTTTCCAAGAGTTGTCGGCCAAGTTCGCCGTGCAACTGGATGGCGGTGAAGCCCTGGCGATGCTTGAACATCATCATGACCTCTGGCTGTCGGCCTTCGTACGCAATGGCGAGACGCTCCTGGCGTTCGGCCTGGCGGGTTGCCCAGGGTTAGATGCGCCGTTGGCGGCCGTGCCGTTGGAGCAGGGGCATGCGCTGGTGGTGGCGGTGCTGGAGGCGTTCCTTGACCTCGCCACTCCCGAACAAACCCGCATGCGTCATCTGCCTGTGGATAACGTGTTGAGCCGCCTGCACCTGGAACTGCTGCCCGTCGACGGCTTCAATCGCCCGCCCAGTGGTGCTCTGTTGCACCTCGGGACTTATCCACAGTCGCAAAACAATCAGTTCTACGTCGCGGCCATCGCACCCTTGGGTCGCCTGGATTCGACGATGCTCAAGGGCGCGGCACAACTCGCCAGCCAGTACGGCGACGGCACCTTGCGTTTCACCCCTTGGCAGGGGCTGCTTCTGCCCAACGTCGAAAAGCCTCACGCCGTGACCGAGCGCCTGGCGCAACTGGGCTTTCTCTGCTCAGTCGACCAGCCCCTGGCACGCATGATCGCCTGCACCGGCTCCAGCGGCTGTGGCAAAGGCCTGGCCGATACCAAGGCCGACGCCCTGCAACTTGCCGCCCTGGACCCAGGCGTCGAGGTGCACCTGTCTGGCTGCCCCCGTTCCTGTGCCGCCGCGCACACAGCACCGGTCACCCTGTTGGCGGTGAGTCCCGGCCACTACGACCTCTATTTTCGCGATGCCGCCCACCCGGGTTTCGGC
This sequence comes from Pseudomonas lurida, assembly GCF_002563895.1. Taxonomy (NCBI): domain Bacteria; kingdom Pseudomonadati; phylum Pseudomonadota; class Gammaproteobacteria; order Pseudomonadales; family Pseudomonadaceae; genus Pseudomonas; species Pseudomonas lurida. Next base: position 711,172 of record NZ_PDJB01000001.1, read on the forward strand.
CGGCTGCACGCGCGCACTCTTTCCATTGAAGCGGCGGGCGCCCTGTTGCGCGCTCGTCCACGGAGCTACACCGATGATTGATTACATCCGCGACGGTCAGGAGATCTATCGCAACTCCTTCGCTATTATTCGCGCGGAAGCCAAGTTGGACCGCATCCCGGCCGACCTGGAAAAACTCGCGGTGCGCGTGATTCATGCCTGCGGCATGGTCGAGGCCATCGACGGCCTGCAGTTCTCCGAAGGTGCGGGAAAGGCCGGGCGTGATGCGCTGGCCGCCGGCGCGCCAATTCTGTGCGATGCGCGGATGGTCTCCGAAGGCGTGACCCGCGCGCGCCTGCCGGCCAACAACGAAGTGATCTGCACCCTGCGCGACGATAGCGTACCGGCGTTGGCGCGTGAGTTGGGCAACACCCGTTCCGCTGCCGCCCTGGAGCTGTGGCGCCCGCACCTGGAAGGCAGCGTAGTGGTGATCGGCAACGCGCCGACCGCCCTGTTCTACCTGCTGGAAATGCTCGACGCCGGCGCGCCGAAACCCGCCTTGATCCTCGGTTTTCCGGTTGGGTTCGTAGGCGCTGCCGAATCCAAGGCGATGCTTGCGGCCGATAGCCGTGGCGTGCCGTTCGTGATCATGCAAGGCCGCCTGGGCGGCAGCGCCATGGCCGCCGCAGCGGTGAATGCCCTGGCCACGGAGGTCGAATAATGCAGGCACGCGGACGTCTGATCGGCCTGGGCGTAGGCCCCGGTGACCCGGAACTGATCACCCTCAAGGCCTTGCGCCTGCTGCGCGAATCGCCGGTGGTGGCGTACTTCGTGGCCAAGGGCAAGAAAGGCAACGCTTTCGGCATCATTGAAGACCACCTGGTGCCGCAACAGACCCTGATGCCGCTGGTGTACCCGGTGACCACCGAGGTATTGCCGGCCCCGATGTCCTACGAGCAAGTGATCAGCGATTTCTACGACGCCGCCAGCGTTGACGTCGCAGCGCATCTGGATGCCGGCCGCGATGTGGCGGTGATCTGTGAAGGTGACCCGTTCTTCTACGGTTCCTACATGTACCTGCATGACCGCCTGGCTGAGCGCTACGAAGCCCAGGTCATCCCGGGAGTGTGCTCGATGCTTGGCGGCGCCTCGGTGCTCGGCGCGCCGTTGGTGTATCGCAACCAGAGCCTGTCGGTGCTCTCGGGCGTGCTGCCCCATGAGGACCTGAAGCGCCGCCTGGCTGACGCTGATGCGGCGGTGATCATGAAGCTGGGGCGCAACTTCCCGAAAGTGCGCCAGGTGTTGGCAGAACTTGGCTTGGCCGAGCGCGCGCTGTATGTGGAGCGCGCGACCATGGCCAACCAGAAGATTGTGCCGCTCGATGAGGTGGAGCCGATGTCCTCACCGTACTTCTCGCTGATCATCGTGCCGGGTGAACGGTGGCAAGGTTGATGAGCCCGGCGATTGTTATCCTCGGCCAGGGCAGCCTGGCGACTGCGCGCAGGATCCAGCAGGTGTACCCCGACGCGCTGATCCACGGCCTGGCCGGGCGTGTTGAAGGTGCGGACCAGACCTACAGCGAGTTCGGCACGACCCTGCGCCAGCTCTATCAACAAGGCACGCCGCTGATCGCCCTGTGCGCCGCCGGCATTGTCATCCGCACCCTGGCGCCGCTGCTGCTGGAAAAAGGCGAAGAGCCCGCCGTGCTGGCCGTGGCCGAAGATGGCAGCGCGGTGGTGCCACTGCTCGGTGGCCTGGGCGGTGTGAATATCATGGCGCGGGACATTGCCGCTGCGCTGGACGTGGCGGCGGCGATTACCACCAGTGGCGAGCTGCGTTTCGGCACCTGCCTGCTCAACCCGCCGACGGGTTACGAGTTGGCTGATCTGGAGCTGGGCAAGCGCTTTGTCTCGGACCTGCTGGCCGGCGAAAGCGTGCGTATCGAAGGCGCGGCGCCGTGGCTCGACCAGGCCAATCTGCCCCAGGATCAACAGGCACGCCTGGCGATCCACGTGGGCAGTGCCGAGCGCACACCCGCAGCCAATGAGTTGCTGATCTATCCCAAGAATGTGTGCGTGGTGTGCAAGCCAGGTGCGCAACTGCCCGAGCGTGTGCGCACGGCACTGCATGAGGCGAGCATCGCCGTGCAGTCCCTGGCCTGCCTGCTGGCCAGCGACACGCAGATGGCGGACGCGTCGTTGCACGAAGCTGCACTGGCACTCGGCGTACCACTGCGTTTTGGCCGCGTTGCCCAGGACGCCGATATCGTCATCAACGTTGCTGACGAGCCCCTGGACCTGTCTCACGTGGGTCGCCCCCGTGGTCGACTCGCCGTGATCGGCCTGGGCCCGGGTGCCGCCGAACTGATGGTGCCGGCGGTCAAGGCCGAACTGGCGCGCTGCACCGACGTGCTCGGCTACGAAACCTATGTGCGCATGGCCGGGCCGTTCCGCGACGACCAGGTACAGCACTGCACCGACAACCGTGAAGAAATGCAGCGCGCGCGGCACGCCTTCGAGCTGGCGGCCCAAGGTCGCTCGGTGGTGGTGGTGTCGTCCGGCGACCCGGGCGTGTTTGCCATGGCTGCCGCAGTGATCGAGGCCTTGCACGAGTCCGACGACCCGGCCTGGCATCAGGTCGACCTGGAAATTCTACCGGGCGTTTCGGCGTCCCTCGCTACCGCCGCCCAGGCGGGCGCGCCGTTGGGGCATGACTTCTGCGTGATGTCGCTGTCGGACAACCTCAAGCCCTGGTCGATCATCGAAAAGCGCCTGGACCTCGCGTCCCAGGCTGACCTGGCCTTGGCGTTCTACAACCCGATCTCGCGTTCGCGACCGTGGCAATTGGGGCGTGCACTGGAAATCGTCGCCCTGCATCGCACGCCGCAAACGCCGGTGGTGTTGGGTCGCGATATCGGTCGCCCGGGGCAGACCCTGCGGGTGACCACGCTTGGGCAGCTGACGCCGGAGCAGGTGGACATGCGCACCATGGTGCTGATCGGCTCCTCCACCACCTGCACATTCCCCCGTGCCGGTGGCGGTGAGTGGGTGTACACGCCACGTTGGTATGGCGAGAAACCCGCGTCCTGAAAACGGCCTGTTGGCCGCCTGAAAGCTCCGAATGACCCAGGGATTTTCCTGGCGTTGTCCGGAGCTTTTTCTTTTTTGCGCGATGAAATCCGGAAGCCTGCCAGGCACGCTGCGTTATTGCTGGGCGCAAGGGTTTGACGTGCGGCGCCAAGGGATTTTTGTCGCCTGGAAAACCCGCCGGCCAGTGGACTAGGGTGGACATAAGCCTCGAGTTGGGGTGCTTGTGGAGAGTCAAAATGGAGCGACATCACAGACGGATCAACAATACAAAACGGCGCAAGTTGATTGCCGCCTACAAGTTGCCGGGGGCGCCCGGCGCACAGAAGGCCTTGCCGCTGGACACGGAGGACGACTTCAACGCAGCCGTGGTCAACAACAGCGTGATTTCGTTTGCCGAAGGCCTGTCCGGCCTGAACCGCGAATACATCCGTAAAAGCTATTTACTGGCCAGCAGCTACGTCAGCGACGTGTTGAAAATGCACCGTGGTACCGAGGATTGGTATGACGAATTCATCAAGGTGATGATCAGCCTGGGATGGCTGCCGGTACGCAGTCGCTTCGAGCGAGTCTCACGCTCGGGCAAAGGCCTGACCGTGCAAGTGGCAGCGCTGAATATCATCGCCACCCTGCTGGCGTCGACGTCGTTGTCTGCGCCGCTGCTTGCCTTGTTGCCCAAGCTGGCGGCGGACGCATTGGAGGCATTGAAGCAGACGCCAGCGTCGTTCGAGCTGTTCAAGCGCAACAGCTCCGTGCACCAGGGCGGTGATTTCGGCCTGGCCTCGTGTGCTGAAACAGACGGTGAGCTGATGATGGTGCTGGTGACCTACAGCACCCACGGTGTGAGCAAACAGCTGGGGTTGCCTTTCCTTGAATGGGACAGCTCGTCCTTCGAGGCCTTCAGCGGGCAGACGTGCCTGGTGTTGAATACCTCGGTGGTCAACGAAAAAACGATCCAGCTGATGCGCGAGAGCGCGGGAGACAAGGTGCAACTGGCGATTGCCAAGTACCGGATCTAGGGCACCAGGTAGCCGCGCACCCCGGTGAAAATGATTTGCGCGGCCAGGGCACACACAAACAATCCCATCAACCGACTGACAATCTGCAAGCCCTGGTCGCCGAGGATGCGTTCGATACGGTTGGACAGGTACAGCACCACGCCCACCGTGAGGCTGGCCAGGGCAATGCTGAGGATAGCGGTGATCTTGTCATCCCAGTGCGGTTGGCTCACACCCATCACCAACAGTGCACCAATGGTACCCGGGCCGACGGTGAGGGGGATGGTCAGCGGCACGATGGTCACGTCCTGCTGCACATTGTCGGTCTGCACCGCCGACTTGCCTTGGGCCATGCCCAGGGCAGAGATGAACAGTACGCTGCCGGCGCCGATGCGGAAGGCGTCTACGGTGATGCCGAACACACTGAAAATCACCCGGCCGAACAGGTAGAGCAATACGCTCGATACCAGGGTTGCCAGCGCCACTTTCCACGCCAGTCGCCGGCGTTCCTTGCTGGAATAGCCACGGGTCAGGCTGATGAAGCAGGACAGCACGAAGAACGGGCTGTAGAGCACCAGCATTTTCAGGTAGACGCTGAATAACACGTGGAGCATGAGGGGCGGCTCGCGGCAGGGAAAGAGTGGGGGAAGTCTATCAGGCGACACGGTGCAAATGTGGGCGCTGGCTTGCCCGCGATAGCGGTGTGTAGGGCAACAGCTTTGTAACTGGTACACCGCTATCGCAGGCAAGCCAGCTCCCACAAGGGGAACGTATTTCAGGTTATGAAGGGGCGTGCTCGGGGCGCTGTTGGCGTTGCGCGACCCAGAATTCCACCAGCTCGCGCAACTGCGACAATTCCACCGGCTTGGCCATGTGCCCATCCATCCCGGCCTGGCGTGCGCGTTCCTTGTGTTCCGACAGAATATGCGCTGTCAGCGCCACCACCGGTGTGCGAATGCGCTGGTGGCTGACTTCCCACGCGCGCAATTGCTGGGTCGCGGAGAAACCATCGAGGATCGGCATTTCACAATCCATCAACACCAGGTCATAGCGCTGGGCTTTCATTGCTTCCAGGGCTTCCTCGCCATTGCTGGCGGTGTCCGGGTTGAGGTTGAGCTTGCCGAGCATGCCGCGAATGACCTTGGTGGAGATGCTGTTGTCTTCCGCCACCAGGATGCGGAAGTCAGCGGGCACCGTGACAGCTGCTGGCACGGGCAGCACCGGGCGCGGTTGCAGCGTGCCTTTGCTGCGCTGGGTCAGTTCGTCGGCCAACGTGGTCTTGAGCGTGTAGCCGGCCACCGGCTTGGCGAGGATGCGCTTGATCCCGCAATTGCGCGCGATGATCTTGCTCGGCGCGTTGCTGATGCCGGTGAGCATGATCAGCAGGATGTCGTGGTTCAGGCTCGGGTCTTCCTTGATCTTCGCCGCCAGTTGCATGCCGGTCATGCCGGGCATGTTCTGGTCCAGCAGCACCACGTCGAAGTAATCACGCAGGTGCGCCTTGGTGCGCAGCAACGCCAGGGCTTCCTTGCCCGATGGCACCGCGCTGACGTTGAGACCCCAGGCCGAGCATTGCTGCACCAATACCTTGCGGCAGGTGTCGTTGTCGTCCACTACCAGCACCCGTGCGCCTTTGAGTGGGCCGTCGAGGTCGGAGGTCGGGTGTTCCAGGCGTTCCGGGTCCAGCGGCAGGGTCAGCCACAGGGTGCTGCCTTGATGACTGCCGCTCTTGATGCCGAATTCACCGTTCATCAACAGGATCAGTTGGCGGGCGATGACCAGGCCCAGGTGGCCGTTCAAGCGAGTGGCCGAGAAGAAGTTCTTGCTGTGCAGTTCGCTGTGCAGCAGGGCGTCGCGCTCGGCCGCTTCCATCGGCAGGCCGCTGTCTTGTACGGCAATGCGCAAGCGCGGCTTGGTGCTGCGGTCGTCCAAGGCGACGACGATCAGCACTTCGCCTTCATCGGTTTTTTGCAGGGCGTTTTCCAGCAGGCTCAACATCGCCTGGCGCAGTCGCGTTGGGTCGCCGCTGATCACGCGGGGCACCTGTGGCTGGATAAAGCTGATCAGTTCAACGTTCTGCTGCTCGGCCTTGGCGCGGAAAATACTCAGGCAGTCTTCGATCAGCGCATTGAGGTCGAACTGCACGTCATCCAGTTCGATCTGGCCGGACTCCAGCTTGGAGATATCCAGGATTTCGTTGATCAGCGTGAGCAGTTCGTTGCCGGCGCTGTGAATGGTCTGCACATAGTCGCGCTGTTTCACCGACAGCGGCGTGCCGAGCAGCAGCTCAGTCATGCCCAGCACGCCGTTCATGGGCGTGCGGATCTCATGGCTGATCTTGGCCAGGAACTCGGCCTTGGCGGCGATCTCGGCATTGCTCGCCGCCAGGTCCCGGCTGAGGCTGAAGCGCGCCTCGACAATCGCGCGCTGGCGTTCGCCCAGCGCCAGGCTCATCAACAGGCCGCTGAGGCAGATAAAGGCCAGCAGCGTGACGATCAGGCCCTGGGGCGACACCATCGTCAGGCCCAGCAACGCGGGCAGGATGATCAGCGTACCGATGTTGAACACCACCATCGCCGCCACGAACAGGCGCGCAGGACGGTAGCCTTTCTGCCAGTGATAGGCCGAGACAAACAGCATGCTCAAACCGGCCAGGGCCACGAGGGCGTAGGTGATGATGTTCAGCGGCAGGGTGTTGACGAATAACAGCAGCAGGCCGCACAGCACGATGAACAGGATATCGGCCATCAACAGTTTGTTCAGCGGGTGCGGGCCCAGGGGCATGAAGAAACGGTAGGCAAACATCAGCCCGCACGGTGCGGTCAGCAGCAGCGCCAGGTAGGCGCCGGGCGTCTGGATCGCGTGCCAGTTCGGCAGCCATGGGCCCACCAGGTTGAGCAGCAGTGCCAGGCTGAGCATCAACAGCACTTCGCAGGCCGCCAGCCACAGGCTGCTGCGCGAGCGGTGGTAGGCGAAGCGGGTCAGGTTGTGCAGGATCAGCATCAGCAGGCAGCCGAACAGCAGGCCGTAGATCAGCGTCTGGGTCTGGTCGGCGGCGGCGAGTACGGCCGGTTCCAGGGTGATGTAGGGGCGCAGTTCGTGCTCCGAGACCAGGCGCAGGTAGACCTCGAGGGGCTTCTGGCTCTGGGGCATCGGCAACATGAAATCGCTGCTGGGCAGCGGCCGTTCAGCCTGGGGCTGGCGTGTGCCGGTGCTCTGTTGTTCCACCAGGGTGTCACCGTCCAGCACATAGAGGCTCAGGTGCGACAGATCCGGGGCGAACACCCGCAGCACTTGCTCGTGCTTGCCGGGTTGCAGCTTGAAACGTACCCACAACGCACCGTCGGGTTCCGCAGCGGTAATGCGGTCCAGTTCGATGGGGCTGAATTGATTGGTGTAGCGCGAGGAACGGATGTCGCTCAGCTGCAGGTCGGCCTGTTCATCAAGCAATACTGCCCAGCCACTGCCTTGCGCGGCGGCCTGGGCCGGGAGCAAGCAGAGCAGTGTCAGCAGGCTGACAGTAAAACCTATGGCGATCCTGAGCCAGCGCACGGCGAAATCCCTTCGTAGGTTGATGCACGGGTTAACTATGCGCGGGTCGGGCTGCATACGGCAAGGGCCTGGGGCCCTTGCCTAGCCGAACGGATAGCTACTGACGGCGGCTGCTTAGCTGTTCTCGCCCCGTTCACGGGCGATGGCGCGGTAGCCGATATCCTTGCGGTAGAAGCAGCCTTTCCAATCGATCTTCGCGGCCAGCTTGTACGCCTGTTGCTGCGCGGCGTCGACACTGGCGCCCATGGCAGTAGCGCACAGTACGCGGCCACCGGCAGTCACGACCTTGCCATCCTTGAGCGCGGTGCCCGCATGGAACACTTTGCCCTCCAGCGTAGCCGCAGCGTCGAGGCCCTCGATGACGTCGCCCTTGGCGTAGTCGGCAGGGTAACCACCGGCCGCCAGCACAATGCCGACGCTCGGACGTGGGTCCCACTGCGCTTCGACCTTGTCCAAGGCCTGGGCCAGGGCGGCTTCCACCAGCAGTACCAGGCTCGATTGCAGGCGCAGCATCACCGGCTGGGTTTCCGGGTCGCCGAAACGGCAGTTGAACTCGATGACTTTCGGGTTGCCGGCCTTGTCGATCATCAGGCCCGCATACAGGAACCCGGTGTAGACATTGCCTTCGTCAGCCATGCCGCGCACGGTGGGCCAGATGACCAGGTCCATGACGCGCTGGTGCACATCGGCGGTGACTACCGGGGCAGGGGAGTAAGCGCCCATGCCGCCGGTGTTCGGGCCGGTGTCGCCGTCGCCGACGCGTTTGTGGTCCTGGCTGGTGGCCATTGGCAAGACGTTCTTGCCGTCGACCATCACGATGAAGCTGGCTTCTTCGCCGTCGAGGAACTCCTCGATCACGACGCGTGAACCGGCGTCACCAAAGGCGTTGCCGGCGAGCATGTCGCGCACAGCGTCTTCGGCTTCCTGCAGGGTCATCGCCACGATCACGCCTTTACCGGCGGCCAGGCCGTCGGCCTTGATCACGATCGGCGCACCTTTTTCACGCAGGTAAGCCAGGGCCGGCTCGATCTCGGTGAAGTTCTGGTAGTCGGCCGTCGGGATCTTGTGGCGGGCCAGGAAGTCCTTGGTGAACGCCTTGGAGCCTTCCAGCTGGGCAGCGCCGGCGGTTGGGCCAAAGCAGTCCAGGCCACGGCTGCGGAACAGGTCTACGACACCGGCAACCAGCGGGACTTCCGGGCCGACGATGGTCAGGGCGACGTTCTTTTCAGCAAAGTCTGCCAGTTGCTCAAGGGCCAGCACGTCGATGGCGACGTTCTCGCACTTGGCTTCAATGGCGGTACCGGCGTTGCCGGGTGCTACGAAAACTTTTTGGACGCGCGGGTCCTGGGCTACTTTCCAGGCCAGGGCGTGTTCACGGCCACCGCTGCCAATGATCAAAAAATTCATTTCAAAAACCTCGGATGACGCACATTCTTGGGAACACGGTGGGCCGCGTTTCTGTCGGCGCTGGCTTGCCTGCGATGCTGGCGCCTCGGTGTATCAAGTGCACCGAGGTGATGCGATCGCAGGCACGCCGGCTCCCACAGAAGCCAGTGCCCACTGGGCAATGTTGGATCAGTGACGGAAGTGGCGCATGCCGGTGAAGACCATGGCGATGCCGGCTTCGTCAGCGGCGGCGATCACTTCAGCATCACGCATCGAGCCACCCGGTTGGATCACGGCGGTCACGCCAGCTTTCGCGGCATTGTCCAGGCCATCACGGAATGGGAAGAATGCATCGGAAGCCATCACCGAACCTACTACCTGCAAACCGGCGTGCTCAGCCTTGATCGCGGCGATACGCGCCGAGTTCACGCGGCTCATCTGGCCGGCGCCGACACCAATGGTCTGGCGGTTCTTGGCGTAGACAATGGCGTTGGACTTAACGTACTTGGCCACTTTCCAGGCGAAGATCAGGTCGTTGATCTCTTGCTCGGTCGGCGCGCGCTTGGTCACCACTTTCAGGTCTTCGCTGCCGATCATGCCAATGTCACGGCTCTGTACCAGCAAGCCGCCGTTGACGCGCTTGTAGTCCCAGGCCGCCGCGCGGTCGGCCGACCACTCGCCGCACGCCAGCAGGCGTACGTTGGCTTTGGCCGCCACGATGGCGCGGGCTTCCTCGCTGACGGAGGGTGCAATGATCACTTCAACGAACTGACGCTCAACGATCGCCTTGGCGGTCTCGGCATCCAGTTCACGGTTGAAGGCGATGATGCCGCCAAAGGCCGACTCGGTGTCGGTGGCATAGGCCAGTTCATAGGCCTGGCGGATACCGCCTTCCGCGTCCGGGCTCACGGCCACGCCGCAGGGGTTGGCATGCTTGACGATCACGCAGGCTGGCTTGACGAAGCTCTTCACGCATTCCAGCGCGGCATCGGTGTCGGCCACGTTGTTGTACGACAGTTCCTTGCCTTGCAGTTGGGTCGCGGTGGCAATGCCGACTTCGGCTGGCTTGGCCTCAACGTAGAACGCCGCGCTCTGGTGCGGGTTCTCGCCGTAGCGCATTTCCTGGGCCTTGATGAACTGGCTGTTGAAGGTGCGCGGGAACTGGCTGCGGCCTTCGGTGCTCAGGGTTTCGGCGGCCTGGTTCACGGTGCCCATGTAGTTGGCAATCATGCCGTCGTAGGCGGCGGTGTGTTCGAACGCCTTGAGCATCAGGTCGAAACGCTGGGCGTAGGTCAGGCCACCGGCCTTCAGGTTTTCGAGCACGTGGGCGTAGTCGCTGGCGTTGACCACGATGGCCACGTCCTTGTGGTTCTTGGCGGCCGAGCGAACCATGGTCGGGCCACCGATATCGATGTTTTCGATGGCGGTCGGCAGGTCGCAGCCTGGCTTGTTGATGGTGGCTTCGAACGGGTAGAGGTTAACGGCCACCAGGTCGATCGGCATGATGCCGTGCTCGGTCATGATGGCATCGTCGACACCGCGACGGCCGAGGATGCCGCCGTGGATTTTCGGGTGCAGGGTCTTGACCCGACCGTCCATCATTTCTGCGAAGCCGGTGTAGTCCGCCACTTCCACTGCGGCCACGCCGTTGTCCTGCAGCAGTTTGAAGGTCCCGCCCGTGGAGAGGATTTCCACGCCCAGGGCTTCCAGCTCCCGGGCAAATTCGAGGATCCCGGTCTTGTCGGAAACACTGATCAAGGCGCGGCGGATCGGCAGGCGGGTAGTCTGGTCGGTCATTTCAATTTCCATCAAAAGCAAAGGAGTCAGCAAAAAAGGCGACCGTTTTTACGCGGGCGCCTTTCTGGTTTGATTGAATGCTTACAGCAAATCGTATTGCTTGAGCTTTTTGCGCAAGGTGCCACGGTTGAGGCCCAGCAGCTCACTGGCTTTGGTCTGGTTGCCCTTGACGTAGTTCATCACGCTTTCGAGCAAGGGCGCCTCGACTTCGGAGAGCACCAGGTTGTACACGTCCGTGACGGAAGCGCCCTCAAGGTGGGCGAAATAATTGTGCAGCGCCTTCTCGACACTCCCGCGAAGGGTCTGGCCTTCTTCGCTCGGCGTGTTGAGGTGCTGTTTCAAATTGACGTTGTCGCTCACGGGTGTTGTTCCACTCACTAAAGTCTCGGTCATCATCGTCATGCGGCCACCCCCTCTCCGTCCCCTGTCCTCAGGCTCTTGTAACGCTCGCTGAAGAACTCACGAACGTTGGCGCACTGTGCTTCCGTATCATCCAAACGATTGAAGTGGGCGCGAAACTCCCTGGCGCCCGGCAGGGTTGCGAGATACCAGCCGACATGCTTGCGAGCAATGCGTACTCCCATCACGTCCCCATAGAAGGCGTGCAGGGCGGCCAGATGCTCTAGCAGAATACGTTCCACCTCGATCAACTCCGGTGCCGGCAACACTTCACCGGTACGCAGAAAATGCTCGATTTCACGGAAAATCCACGGCCGCCCCTGGGCAGCCCGGCCAATCAACAGGCCATCGGCGCCGGTGGCGTGCAGTACGCGCCGGGCTTTCTCGGCCGAATCGATGTCGCCATTGGCAAACACCGGCATCGACACCGCCTGCTTGATCGCAGCGATGGTGTCGTACTCGGCTTCACCGGTGTAAAGGTCGGCGCGGGTGCGGCCATGCACCGCCAGCGCTGTAATTCCAGCCTGTTCGGCGATCTTCGCCACCGTCAGGCCGTTCTTGTTGTCCCGGTCCCAGCCGGTACGAATCTTCAGGGTGACCGGCACATCCACTGCGGCGACAACGGCCTGCAGGATCTCGGCAACCAACTGCTCATCTTTCAACAGCGCAGAACCGGCGGCCTTGTTGCAGACCTTCTTGGCCGGGCAGCCCATGTTGATGTCGATGATCTGCGCCCCCAACTCCACGTTGGCCCGGGCCGCATCCGCCAGCATCTGTGCATCCCCACCGGCGATCTGTACCGAGCGGGGCTCGGGATCACCTTCGTGGATCATGCGCATCCGCGATTTGCGGGTGTTCCACAAGCTCATGTCGCTGGTGACCATTTCCGAGACTACTAGACCCGCGCCCAAACGCTTGCACAGCTGACGAAAGGGCTGGTCGGTGACGCCCGCCATCGGGGCGAGAATCAAGCCGTTCTGCAATATGTATGGGCCGATGCGTACCGCCGACATAGGACTTCCCTGTTGTGGGGCCGGATCATTAGAGTTCGAAAAAGGGTTGGCATGATACCCGCTCTCGATGACTGGATAAAGGCTGAATTGGATAAAATCTGAACAGTTATTTCTTTATCGCCGCCGGTTTGGTTGCGCCGGGCTTAGTCAATAACCCGCCGTCAAACCTCAAGGGTTGACCGGATTCACTCGGGTGAGTGAAAGCTCAGGCTGTAATTCACGGCTTTGTTGCCCGGATCAAGGATGTCCAGGGAGATGTGGATAGGGGTTTGCGATGGCATTTCGCTAACACCGGCCAACTCACCGCTGAGGTATTCGGCGGGTTTGAAGCGACGACTGGCAATCAGGCCGCCGTTCAGGTCGGCAAAACGCAGTTCCAGCAGCGGGAAGGGCTGGGAGAAAGTCGCGCGGTTATAGATGATCGCGTCCACTACCAGCGCCCCGGCGAAGTCCGGGTGGCTGCGCACCACCAGGTTGCTGCTCTTGATGTGGGCGATATCCACCCGTGACGGCACCGTGCAGCCCAGCGTGGGGCACAGTTGCTGGAACCATGGGCGATAAGCGTCCTGGCGAGCCAGGTCGTCAAATTGGTAGGCGATGTACTGCCCTGCCAGGCCGGCGGCGGCGATCAGCACCAGCAACAGCCAGATCAGGCGGCGGCCCCAGCCCGACGGGCGTTTTTGCGCGTAGAGGTGCAGCGGGTCGTCTTCCAGGTCCTGGAGCAGATCGTCGTGGACGCTGGCTTCAGGGCGCGGGCGCTTGCGACGCAGTGGGGGGCGCTCATTGGGATCGGCTGCTTCGGCGGCTTTGGTCAGCGGCGTGAAGGGCGGATCGACGTCGTCTTCGTCCGGGGTGGAGCGCAGTGGCGGTTCGTCGTCTATGTCGTCGGTGTGGAACGACATGGATGGCTCTGTGCGCTGCCGGGTCGCAGGTGCAATGGTCGGTTCGGGTTCGTCTTCAGTGGCAAGGGGGCGCTCTTCAGGCGGTTCGCTGAACAGGCTGGCGGCCCATTTTTCCTCTTCGGCCTTGAGCGTGTCACGGCTGGCGCTGAGGGCCTCTTCCTTCTGGCGACGGTCATGTCCCGCCTGGCGGCGTTCTGCACTGACAGGCAGCGTGTGCTGAATCTCGCGGCGTTCCAGCTTGGCCAGCTCTTCGTCCAGGTCCAGGTTGTCCAGGTCCAGCTCTTCGGCCGTCCACTGTTTCTGACTGATTGCCCGTGGCGGCTCTGGTTCAACCGCGGCCGGCAGCTCAGGCGGCGCTGAGCCCGCCGCGCGCTGATCGAGCAACTGGCGAGCGGCATTGAACACTTGCAGGCACGAACCGCAGCGAACCACGCCACGGGCCACGCTCAATTGAGCATGGCTGACGCGAAAGCGCGATTGGCAATGCGGGCACTGGGTGACGAAACTGTCGGTCATGCGGCCATCCGATTCAGGCAAGCGCTCATTCTAGCGCCGACGACCGCTGATGCGTACCCAGCCATCGCGGTTGGCGATCGGATCCAGCTCGAAATCCTTCGCGTAGGCGGCAGCGACGTCTTCACCCTGTTCGGCAAGGATGCCCGAGAGCGCCAGGCGGCCGCCCGGCTTGACCAGGCTCGACAGCTGCGGTGCCAGTGACACCAGCGGGCCGGCGAGGATGTTGGCCACCAGCACGTCGGCCTGCACCTGGGGCAATTGCTCCGGCAGGTAGAGTGGGAATTTGCCTTCAGGGATGTTGTTGCGCCCGGCGTTGTCGCGGGAGGCTTCCAGCGCCTGCACGTCGATGTCGGTGCCCACGGCTTCCTTGGCGCCCAGCAACAGGGCGGCAATCGCCAGGATCCCCGAACCGCAGCCGAAGTCCAGCACGTGGCTGTCGGTCAGGTCCTGGCCGTCCAGCCATTCCAGGCACAGCGCGGTGGTCGGGTGGGTGCCGGTGCCGAACGCCAGGCCCGGGTCCAGCAGCAGGTTGACGGCCTCCGGCTCAGGCGCGGCGTGCCAGCTCGGCACGATCCACAGGCGCTGGCCAAAACGCATCGGCTGGAAATTGTCCATCCAGCTGCGTTCCCAGTCCTGGTCTTCGATGATTTCGCTGTGATGCTCTGGCAGCGGGCTGCCGGTGAGCAACTCCATGTGGGCCAGTACGGCGGCGGCATCGGTGCCGTCTTCGAACAGGGCCAGCAGGTGGGTGTGGGACCACAACGGCGTGGTGTTGAGTTCCGGTTCGAAGATCGGTTGGTCTTCGGCGTCCATGAACGTTACCGAGACGGCGCCTACTTCGAGGAAAGCGTCTTCATAGGTTTCGGCTTGTTCTGGGCTGATGGCGAGACGGACTTGCAGCCAAGGCATGGCGGGCACCTTTGAAAAAATGAGTGTGCGACTGCTGGGTCGCGAAAGCGCGCAAGTTTACGCGAGCGAACAGCAGAAGACGACTGTGCTGAGTGAACACGGACCAAATGTGGGAGGGGGCTTGCCCGCGAATACGGTGTGCCAATCGACGCCTCCATTGCTGACACACCGCCTTCGCGAGCAAGCCCGCTTCCCCAGGGGGAATGCATCTATCCAGGAAAGTCGGGCGGTCAGAAACAACAAAGCCGCCCGAAGGCGGCTGTGTTGGGTGGAGCACTTACTGGTTGGCCAGCTTGTGTTCCAGGTAGTGAATGTTCACACCACCTTCGCAGAAGCCTTCATCACGGACCAGGTCCCGGTGCAGCGGGATGTTGGTCTTGATGCCGTCGACCACGATTTCGTCCAGGGCGTTACGCATGCGGGCCATGGCCTCGTCGCGGGTGGCGCCCCAGGTGATCAGCTTACCGATCAACGAGTCGTAGTTGGACGGAACCTTGTAGCCGCTGTACAGGTGCGAATCCACACGTACGCCGTTGCCGCCGGGCGCGTGGAAATGCTTGACCAGGCCAGGGCTTGGGATAAAGGTTTTCGGGTCTTCGGCGTTGATGCGGCACTCCAGGGAGTGGCCGTGCATCTTCACGTCGTCCTGGGTGAAGGACAACGGGTTGCCGGCGGCGATGCTCAGCATCTCCTTGACGATGTCGATACCGGTGACCATCTCCGAAACCGGGTGCTCTACCTGCACACGAGTGTTCATCTCGATGAAGTAGAAACGACCGTTCTCGTAGAGGAACTCGAAAGTACCGGCGCCACGGTAGTTGATGTCGATGCACGCCTTGACGCAGCGCGCCAGGACTTCCTGGCGGGCTTTTTCATCCAGGCCCGGTGCCGGAGCTTCTTCCAGTACCTTCTGGTGACGGCGCTGCAGCGAGCAATCGCGGTCGCCCAGGTGGATGGCGTGGCCCTGGCCGTCGGACAATACCTGCACTTCCACGTGACGTGGGTTGGTCAGGTACTTCTCCAGGTAGACCATCGGGTTGCCGAACCAGGCGCCCGCTTCGGAGCGAGTCTGCTTGGCGGCTTCGATCAGGTCTTCTTCCTTGTGCACCACGCGCATGCCGCGACCACCACCGCCACCGGCGGCCTTGATGATCACCGGGTAACCGACTTCGCGACCAATGCGCAGGGCAGTTGCCTCGTCTTCAGGCAGCGGGCCATCGGAGCCAGGAACGGTTGGCACGCCGGCGGCGATCATGGCGTCCTTGGCCGAGACCTTGTCGCCCATCAGGCGAATGGTTTCGGCTTTAGGGCCAATGAAGGCAAACCCGGATTTTTCCACCTGTTCGGCGAAATCGGCGTTTTCCGCGAGGAAGCCGTAGCCCGGGTGGATGCCATCAGCGCCGGTCACTTCTGCGGCGGCGATGATGTTCGAGACTTTCAGGTACGAGTTCGTGGCGAGTGGCGGGCCAATGCAGATGCTTTCGTCCGCCAGTTTCACGTGCATCAATTCGGTATCGGCCGTCGAGTAAACAGCGACGGTCTTGATGCCCTCTTCCTTACAGGCGCGCAGGATACGCAGCGCGATCTCGCCGCGGTTGGCGATCAGGACTTTTTGCAGTTTCTTCGCAGGTTTCAACATCGAAGGCGCTCCGCGGTTCAAACGATGGTGAACAGCGGCTGGTCGTACTCAACCGGCTGACCGTTTTCTACCAGGATGGATTCGATGACGCCGGCTTTTTCAGCCGTGATGTGGTTCATCATCTTCATCGCTTCCACGATGCAGATGGTGTCGCCCACTTTCACGGTTGCGCCGACTTCAACGAAGGCTGGCGAGGTCGGTGCCGGGGTGCGGTAGAAGGTACCGACCATTGGCGACTTGACCACGAAGCCGTTCAGCGCAGGCGCGGCTGGGGCGGCAGGTGCGGCGGCGGCAGCAGGCGCGGCGGCAGGTGCAGCAGCCGGGGCCGGTGCTTGCATCTGTGGCGCGTAGAACTGTTGGGCCGGGGTCTTGCTGTGACGGCTGATCCGTACGGACTCTTCGCCTTCCTTGATTTCCAGCTCGTCGATACCGGATTCTTCCAGCAGTTCGATCAGTTTCTTAACTTTACGGATATCCATGAATCATCAACTCCCAAGGGTCGGTCAGGGGCGCTTGGCCTGTTCTTCAAGCTGTTCCAGGGCGGCCTCCAGGGCCAGTCGGTAACCG